>JAKAZQ010000014.1 GCA_021815805.1 Pseudomonadota bacterium
CCTTCGGGCGCAGGCGCTGCGGGCGATCTGCGGCGTTGCCCAGGCAGGCCAGGCGCCCAGCCTGGCCTTGGCCTGGGCGCCTTGCAACTCATCCCGCAGCGCCTGCGCGCGGCCCCCTGGGGTATTTCAACAGCCTGTTCATGCGCGTATGTGCCCCGTGCGTCGAGCAAGCGCCGAGCGGTTGTGCGGGCGCCAGCCAACGCAGCGCGCGGCCGCGGCCGTGGCAGGGAAAGGCGCAATCGCCACGCCCCGCAGCTTTCTGTACCATGCCCGGCAAGGAATCGGACAGGCACTCGGCCCGCCTGCTCGCGGCCGCCGGAGAGGCCGCGCGGGAATGCGCGACTCCCGCCGCGTGCGTCCCGGTTCGCAGACGGTTCGCAGACACAGGAGGGACGTGATGCAACGAGTCGCGATTGTCGGCCTGGGCAGGGTCGGCTCCCGTTTTCTGCAGGGCCTGCTGCCCTGGGCCTCTCGCGGTATCGAGATCGTCGCGGTTTCCGAGACGGAGTCGACGCCGGGGCGGGCCGCGGCGCAGGCTGCCGGGATTCCGGTGCTCGGCCTGCCCGACCTGCTCGCCCGCGCAACGGAAATCGACGTCCTGTTCGACCTCAGCGGGCAGTCGATCGTGCGCCAGACGCTGCGCCAGGGCCTCGCGCGTGCGGGCAACTTCCGTACCGTGATCGCACCGGAAAACGTGGCCCAGCTGGTATGGGCGCTGATCAGCGCCGAGGAACTGCCGCAGGTGCACGCCGATCTCGGCTACGGCGCCTGAGCGGGCCGGACGGTAGACGGCACCGTCGCGACATTCGCCGGGGCGAGGGCGGCGCTGCCCCGGGCAGGCCGCGCCATCGGGGTTCGGCCTGCGCGGGATGCCTCAGGCGCGTTGGCGCTGCAACTCCAGGATGTAGCTGGCGCGGCTTTGATCTCCGGTGCGCATCGCGGGCCGCGACGACACGACGTGGCAGGCGGCGCGCGACGTGCGGCCTTCGAGGCGGATGGGCTTGTCCAGTACCAGGCGCTCCCCCTGGTTCAGCGCGAAATCGGCCATGACCACCAGCACATTGCCGGGTCGGGTGCCGACCAGCGTCGCCTCGTTGCCGATCCCCAGGCCATCGTGATCGCTCCAAAGCGTCACGGTCTCGGCCTGGAAGCTGCCGCGGCGATCCAGCCGCAGATCGTCCTGGCTCGGCGGGTATCTGTCGAACAGGCGGGTGACCCTGGACGACATCGGGTCTGTCTTGATGCCTTTGGATGATTTGATGTCCATATGCGATCAACCTGTTGGTGTGTTCAGGATTCCCAGCAAAGGATAGTCAATTGTCGCGCGATCGACGAACGATATGTCGTTCCAGGTGCAACCAAACGTTGTCCAGGCGAAAGCGCGCCCCCTGACACACGGTGTTCACAAACCGGATCTAGGCTGGTGCTTGTCCCGGCGTTGCCTGCGCGCGCCGGGACGCCTCCGGGTTCCCCACCCGGTGACTGTGTGCGCGAACCTTCCACCCGCCCGTCCCGGCGGGTTTTCTTTGCGCAGCAATGGCGGTCCGTGCCGCCTCGCCGTAAGGGCTCAGGCGCTCCATTCGTGAAAACGCCAGATGCCGGGTCCAGCCGCCTTGGCCTGATACATGGCCTCGTCGGCGCAGCGCAGCAGGGCGCGGCCGGTCTGCGCGTCCTGCGGGCACAGCGCGATCCCGATGCTCGCCGACACGCCGGCCTGCGCGCCGCGCTCCAGCAAGATCGGTGCGCGCAGGCGTGCAAGCAGCCGCGACACCGTGACCTCGATCTGCTCACGCGATTCGAGACGCGTGAGCACGAGCACGAATTCGTCGCCGCCAATCCGCCCCACGATGTCATGGCTGCGCACGCCCTGCTGCAGGCGCTCGGCGATTTTCTGCAGCACGACGTCGCCGGCCTCATGGCCCATGCGGTCGTTGACGGGCTTGAATCCGTCGAGATCCATGAAACACACCGCCAGCGCGCCGCCGAATCGTTTGCAGGTCGCCAGTTCGCGCTCCAGCAATTGCTGAAGCATGGCGCGATTCGGCAGTCCCGTGAGAGGGTCATGGAACGCCAGGGTCTCGAGGCGCGTGGCCTGCTCCTTCAGGCCGGTGATGTCGGCCAGCACCCACAGGGACTCCTGGGGTGACAGCAGGGTTGCACGCAAATCGGCCCAGACCCCCTCGCCGCCCTTTTTCTGCAGGCGCAACTGGGTGCGAAAGCTGCCATCGCGCTGCAGCATGCTGCGCGGCTCGCGCTCCATGCAGGTCGCGCTGGCGCTGTCCGGGTAGAGAACGCGAGCCGGCAGTCCGACGAGTTCTCCCGGCTCGTAGCCGAACATCAGTTCGAACGTGGCGTTCATCCAGCGGAATCGGCGCAGACGCAGTCGGGCAACTCCGAGCAGATCGGTATTCAGCAAGGCGTCGAGTTCACGACGCTCCAGACCCGGGCCTGGCCGGGTAGTCTCGATGACGGGGTTCGCCTCGGGCATTGCGTCGCGGTGGGTTGCGAAGGCGGAAAGGTGGATGCAGCGTCATGTGCAGGCCGCGATGCGGGTGCTCCCGGGCGCCTAGTCCGGCGTGCGATCAAAGGCACACCTGCGGCATGAGTATGAGGCAAACATTCATAGAAGTCCACGATAAATGGAAAAAATGAATGTATGTAAGCCATATGGCTAACAAATAATTGATCAATAGGGCATCATTGCTTTGATTTATGCATTCATGCGTCGCAACCGCGGCTCGCGCCCGACGCGGCGCAAGGCGTGCCGGCTGCTGCCCGCAAACGTCGGAAACCTTCGTGGAGGCGACGAGCCCAACCCCCTCGTTTTGCGGCCCTGGGCGGCTCCTGCCGCGCCGCATCGCCGGCAGAGCGACGCCGCACGCGCAGCAGGCGCTTCAAGATCCGGCGCATGATCGGCTGCCATGTCGTGCCTGTGGTGCCCGGGCAGGCCCGGCGCGCGGTCGGCATGTGTCGCAGCGCCGTGCCGGGCCGTCAACGCCGGAAGACGAACGCGCTGCATCCGTGCCCGCGGGAACAGTGAATGTCGACGCTCGGGTTGCCGCTGACGCCATCGATCTCCAGGGACGCGAGAGGGCCGCCCGCGGGTCCGTACCGCATCTCGCCCGAGAAGGCCTCGGCCGTGTCGACGGCTCTCTCCTCCGAGTTGGCGACCCGCAGCACATTGCGATCCCAGAGCACGACATAGATGCTCTGCGCCGAGCTGAGCGGGTCGTCGTTGAAGATGGCGACCCGCACCGACGCGAAGGCCGGCGTACCCAGCAGGAACGTGCCTGCGGCCACGAGACGCTTCCATGGGATCTGCATGACGGACTCTCGACTCAGGCTGGAAGGTTCCGCGCGCTGGCCCCTCGCGGCGCGCGCAGGGCTGCGCAGGGGTGCGCAATCGGGCGGGCGACGCCGCGTCGCGCCGGGCGCGGCGCGGCGCGGCCGTGACCTCGAGTTCTGCGCACAGGCTCAACGCCTGCGGATGGCCGCGCTGCATCCGCGTTGCGCGGAGCAGTGGATGTCGACGGAGGTTTCGACCTTCGCGCCATCGATATGGAGCGACACGAGGTTTTCCCGGGAGGCCCCGTACTCCAGGATGCCCTCGTACGGCCGGGCATCGTTGACGGCCTTTTCCTGACCGTTGCCCACGTTCAGGGTATCGTAGCGCCACTCCACCGTGTACGTGGTCTCCGGAGCGCCGACAGGATCGTCGTTGTAGATGGCAACCCGCAGCGTCGCGAAGGCCTGGCCCCAGAGCCCCAACATGCACGCTGCCACGCAGCATTTCAGCACCAGACGCATTTCGGCTTCTCCCTGTTTGACCAGATCGTGCAGGCAGCCTATTCGCACAGGCTGGCATACGCCGCCTCATGGGCGCTCAACATACCTTTCCTGGGGGCAGGAGCGCGCGCTTGCACGCCGCGGATCGCGTTCGCCTCCATGCCGCAGCGCCCGACAGGTGCCGCATCGCGTCCGCGTTGCCCGGAGCCGTCGATGTCGAGCGGCGTGTTGCGTCCTTCGGCATCGATGTCCAGCGACACTGGCGGGCCTGCCGACGGCGCGTGCTCCACGCCGATCGACAACGCCGCGGCGATCGTCGAGGCTCGCTCCCGGACGTTGCCGACACCCCGGCGTCGACCATCCCGCGGCAGCCCGCCGGATGTCTCCAGCCCATCCCGGGGTCGTCGTTGACGCGTCGACGCACGCCGCCGCAGGCTTGCCCGGATGCCTGTCGCCGGCCCTACCGGCCCTACCGGCCCTACCTATCGCGCGGCGATGGCGCCGGGTCTCGCCTGTGCGCCTTCCAGGGGGCGTACCGAGGCCATGCAGCCGGTCGATGCCTGGCAGTCGATGGTGACGCGCAGATCGGTGGCCGAAGCGTCGACAAGGATGGTCGCGTCGCCGTTGGCGGACCCATACCTGACGGGGCCGCTGAAGGGCAATGGGCTGCGGAACCACCACCACTCGCCGTTGTACACGGTCTGCGCGAACAGGAAGTCGGGCCGGAAACTGGCCCAGTACCACGTCCGCGGTGTGGCGGCGTCGTCCGGGTCGTGGTTGATGATCTCCAGCAGGATGCCGGCTTGGGCCTGCAGGCTTCCCAGCAGCAGACCCGTCGCGACTCCGTGGCGCAGCAGACGACAGTTTCTGCGTGCATGCCTGCGCGAACTGCGCGTGATGGGGGTACGCATGCGGCATCCTTGTCTGCGCCCGGGAGCGCGTGCCCGGGAATTCACGCCACAAGCGTAGGCTGTGCGCGAAGACCGCGTGGCGGGCGTGCCCATGCCATTCGGGCACGGTCACGCCCGGGCCCGATCGGCGGCACGCGTCCTGCCGGCAGCCGAGCCCGGCTCGCAGCGCGCGGTCGTACCATGCGACGCACCATGCCCAGCGAAACCTTCTCCAACGCCCGCACGCGCGCCCTGCGCAGGGGCGCCTTCGCCGCACTGTTCCTGCTCGCGGGCCTCGCGCTGGGGTGGTGGATCGGCCTGCATCGAGCCAGGTCGCACGCCGCGCTTCCCGTGCTGTTCGCCGCTCCTGCGTACCAGGGGCTGGTGAACCAGAACGGCGAGAACGTGTCATCGAGGGACTTCGCGGGCAAGGTGCAGGTGGTGGCCTTCCTGTTTCCGTACTGCAACACCTTCTGCCCGGTGATCGCCGCGCATCTCGTGGGCTTCGAGAATCTGCTGGCCGGCTCGGCCCTGGCCGACAAGGTCGAGGTGGTGGCGTTCAATGTCGATCCGGCGGGCACCGGCCCGGCGCAGATGCGAGCCTTCCTGCAGGAGTACGGCTGGAACCCGTCGGATCCGCGCTGGCAGTACCTGACCGGTACGCCGCGGCAGATTCGTCGCGTGGTCACGGGCGGGTTTCATGTCGATTACCAGCGGGTTGTCGATTCCGGTCCCGACGCCGCGGCGTCGCTGCCGGCGCTGGCGGTTGCCGGCAGCGACCCGCAGCCGATCGTCGCCAATCCGCTGGCCACGCAGGCGCATGTGCACTACGACATCACGCATGAGGATGCGCTGATGCTGGTCGACCCGCAGGGCCGCGTGCGCGCGATCTACGATCAGGCGGACGCGGTGGGCAAATTCCGGCTGCTGCACGCCGTGCGTTCGTTGCTGGACGCCGCGCACTGAGACGCCGCGCACGCGGACTTTGCGCACGCGCACTGCGCGCCGGTGCGCGCTTCAGTGCGGGGCGTGCGCCTGCTTGCGGTGCACGCACGCGCACGCGTGCACCGCACGACGCCCCGTCGCGGTGCGCCGATCGCGCCCGCGACCGGCATGGCTCTTGCTTGATGGTTCCGCAGGAACAGCCAGCGGGACGAACATGCAGGCATACAGCGAATCCGGCGAATCCGACGGCCGCGGCCGCGAGGCCTGGCGTCCGCTTCGGCAATGGTGGGAACAGGCGGGCGCCCAGGCTTTGCGGAGCAAGCAGGAGGAAGCGCGCCTGGCGTTCTACCGCGAAGGCATCACCTTCGCGTTGCAGGGAGATGCCGAGGGAGCGGAGCGGGCGATTCCGTTCGACATCCTGCCGCGGGTCCTGACGCGCCAGGAGTGGGACCGGTTGCAGCGCGGGCTCGAGCAGCGGGTGCAGGCGCTGAACCTGTTTCTCGCCGATCTGTACGGCGCGCAGCGCATCCTGCGCGAAAAGGTCGTGCCGCAGCAGGCGATCCTGGGGAACTCGCAGTACCGCGCCTGCATGCGCGGGGTGGCGGTGCCGCGCGGCGTGTTCGCGGCGGTCTGCGGCATCGACCTGGTGCGTACCGGCGAACAGGAATTCCACGTGCTGGAAGACAACCTGCGCGTACCGTCCGGAGTGAGCTACATGCTCGAGAACCGGCGCATCCTGTCATGGCTGGCACCCGAGTTGTTCGAGTGCGTGCGCGTCGAGCCGGTCGGACATTATCCGGAACTGCTGGGCCAGACCCTGCGCGAACTGGCCCCCGGCCACGTCGATGAGCCGACCGTGGTGGTGCTTACGCCCGGGCCGTTCAACAGCGCGTATTTCGAGCACGCGTTCCTCGCCCAGGGCATCGGTGCGGAGTTGGTGGAGGGGCAGGATCTGCTGGTCGACGACGGCTTCCTGTACATGAAGACGATTCGCGGTCCGCAGCGCGTGGACGTGATCTATCGGCGCATGGACGACGATTTTCTCGATCCCCTGGCGTTTCGTGCCGACTCCATGCTCGGCGTGCCGGGGCTGTTCGACGTCGTGCGTGCCGGCAATGTCACGCTCGCCAATGCGGTAGGCACCGGCGTGGCCGATGACAAGTCGGTGTATCCATACGTTCCGCAAATGGTGCGCTACTACCTGGACGAGGATGCCATCCTGCCGAATGTGCCGACCTATGTGTTGTCCGATGCCCGTCAATGCGAGTGGGTGCTGGCGCATCTGCACGAACTGGTGATCAAGGAGGCGCAAGGCGCGGGCGGCTACGGCATGCTGATCGGGCCGAAGGCGTCGAAGGCCCAGATCGACGAATTCGCCGCGCGCATTCGCGCCCAGCCCGGGCGCTACATCGCACAGCCGACGCTCGCGTTGTCGACCTGCCCGACCCTCGTCGACGAGGGTGTCGCACCGCGTCATGTCGATCTGCGCCCCTACGTGCTGCAAGGCAGCCGCGTCCGCATGGTCCCCGGAGGGCTCACGCGGGTGGCCCTGGCCGAGGGCTCGCTGGTGGTCAACAGCAGCCAGGGCGGGGGTACCAAGGACACCTGGGTGCTGCGGGATTGACCCCGCCGGTCCGGACGTCGCACGTCGTTTGCGCATTTCCACGTCGAGGAGTCAGCACCATGCTTTGCCGTACCGCTTCCGATCTGTTCTGGATGGGCCGTGCCGTCGAACGCGCCGAGGCGATGGCGCGTCTGCTCGACCTGGCACGGCGCCTGTCGGCACTGCCCATGTCGCACGATGCGGCCGCGCGCGTCTGGGCGTTGCCCGCCCTCGCCACCGGGGGCATTCCGCCGGGCGTGCCCGATGCCGCGGTCGGCATGGAGCAGGCGCTGGTGCACTGCGTGCTGGAGCGCGACAACCCGTCTTCGGTGCTCGCCTGCGTGCAGCGGGCGCGCGATGTCGTGCGCAACCAGCGCTCGGTGGTGCCGATGGAGATGCTCGCGCCGGTGCATATGCTGCTGCAGCGCCTGCGTGCGCTGCAGCCGGCGCGCCTGGCCGGGGAAGGGCTGGGGCGTCTGATCGGCGAAATCCTGGCGTTCTCCGACAGCTTTCGCGGCGTCGCGTTCGACACCATGCTGCGCAACGAGGCGTGGCACTTCCTGTGCCTCGGCAGCTTCATCGAACGTGCCGACGCGGCAGTCCGGCTGTGGGCCACGCAGGCCGATCCGGAATTTTCCTTGCTGCGCGACGGCCCCGGCAGCCCGCATGCCGGGTTCCATCGCGTCGCCCTGCTGGAGGCGGCGTCGGCCATCATGCCGCTGCGTCGTCTGCATGGCGAGCCGAATCGCCAGGGCGTGGCCGACATGTTGCTGCGGCGCCCCGACTTTCCGCGCTCGGCCGCCTACAGCCTGGCGCAGGCACAGAAAACCCTGACGGCGCTGCATGTCAACGCGGCCGAGCCTGCGGCGCGCCAGTTCGGACGTGCGCTGGCCGGCGTGTGCTACGCCGATCCCGGAGAGCAGGCACAGGCCATGTTCGCGTTCGGCGCGGCGCGACTGGCCGACCTCGGTGCCGCCGCAGATGCCGTGGAGCAGCGCTTTTTCGTCGCGCGCACGCCGCTGCGGCGCGCGGCCTGAGCGGGAGCCGGCATGACCTATTGCTGTGCCGTCAAGCTCAACGCCGGGCTGGTGTTCGCGGCGGACAGCCGCACCCACGCCGGGGTCGACAACATCGGTCGATTCAGCAAGCTGCATTGTCTCGACGTTCCGGGGGAACGAGCGATGGCGATGCTGTCGGCAGGAAATCTCAGCGTCACGCAGGGCGCGGTGGAGTTGCTGCATCGGGCCCTGCGCACCGGCGAGCAGCGTCACTGGGCGAACGTCGACAGCATGGCCGAGATGGCGCAACTGCTGGGCGAGGCGATGCGAGCCGTGCGTGCACGCGACGAGCCCTATCTGAGTCGCAGCGGAATCGATGCCAGCGCGTCCTTTCTGCTCGGCGGGCAGATCCGCGGCGAGCGCCCGAGACTGTTCCTGGTGTATTCCGAGGGAAACGCCATCGAGGCTACCGACGAGACGCCTTTTCTGCAGATCGGAGAGGTCAAGTACGGCAAGCCGATTCTCGATCGCGTCATCCGTTCGCACATCAGCCTGCTCGATGCGACCAAGTGCGTGCTGGTGAGTTTCGATTCCACCATGCGCAGCAATGTCAGCGTCGGCCCGCCCATCGACCTGCTGCTGCTGCCTGTCGACCACCTGCAGGCCGACCTGAAGATGCGCATCGACGAACACGACGCCTATTGGCGGGAACTGTCGCAGCGCTGGGCTGCCGGCGTACGCAGGATCTTCGCCGAACTGCCCCCGCCGATGTGGTACCCGGGCTCGCAGCAGTGACCGGCGGCAGTGAGCGGAGTGACCGGCGCTCCGTGCATCAGCGCCTCGGGGGCGGCCTCCCATCCGTTGCGCTCTGCAGCCCATCGGCGCGGCCGTTCCAGCGGCCGACGCGCACCGCATGCACCAGCATGTCCACGGTGATGTCGGGCGCCGCAGCGACCCTGCGCCAGGGCCATGGGCGACTTCGACCCTTGCGGTCGCGCCGGGCGTCGTAGTCCCCGCGGGCGACGCGGAAAAACGCGAAAAAGCGTTCCATGACGTCGCGCTGAGCCGCGCCACCCAGGTGCAGGTCGCGCTTCAGGCGCGACTGACCGTTCAGCGCATGGTGTCCGGGGATCGCCACGCTGCGGCAGAGAAAGGCCTCCACCTCGTCGCGAAGCGGATCCCGCGGGGACGGTACGCCGAACGCGGCGGACGATGCGTCGACAGGGTGGGACATGGGCTGGGATGGTGGAAGGTGCCGTCGGAGAAGCCACTGATGGAGCAGCCACGGATGGGCCACGCAGATGGACGAGCCGCGCATGTGGACGAACCATGCACGTGGACGAACCATGCACGTGGACGAACCATGCATGCTGCCGCTTGTGTGCCACCCGAAATGCTGCCGCTTGTGTGCCACCCGATCACGGGTTGCGCAACAGCAGGGCGACGGGAAAAGCATAATCCAGGGGGTTTTTCCCTGTATTTCTAAAGGGAAGTCTGGTAATTCCGATAATTCGGGGAATCAAGTAAATTCAGGAAATTTTCTGCAGATGCTCAATGGCGGTTTCTGTTCGAGCAGATCCCGTTGCGCGGGCGGTTTTGGGAGATTTCCGGCGCGACGTGCAAAAAAATCCCGCGGCATGAAAATTCGTTGCGCCCCGCGCGTCGGGTGCAGGGGCTCATGGAAAACTGCAGGGATTCCCGATTCCCGACAATGGTTGGCCGGCAGTGCGAATATCCGGGATGAGCTTTTCCCGGTTTGCTGGAATACGAGGTCGACATGCCTGTCGGTACGTTCCCCCTGGCGGTTCCCACGCTGGATCTGGATGCCGAATCCGTACGGCGCGCACTGCAGGCCGCGCGCGCGCCTGCCGCCGCCGTCGCGGCGGTGCGGCCCGACGTGCGCGCGGTGTTGCCGGCGTCACGCGCGGCCCGCCGCGAATTCGGCGCCGCGCCGCATGCCGAGTTGCTGCAGCATGCTTGCCTGGTGCGTTTCGCTGCCAGCGCTTGGCCCGTGCGGGATTTCCAGCGCTGCGTGCTGACCTGCGTGGCCGCGCACTGGCTCGGCGCAGGCCAGCCCTTCGGCTGGATCGAGAACGGTCCGGGGGTGTTTCGGGTTCTCGAGTCGGACGCTGTCGCCGCCGCAGCACAGCCTCTCGGGCAGCGTTTCCATACTGCGGATGCGGGGTTGCGGCCGGCGTTCCAGCCGGAGGTGCTCTCGCTGAGTTGCTGCCTGAACCGCGCGCGTGCCGGAATCGGCTTGGTCGACGTCGACAGCCTGCTCGCCGGGCTTCCTGCCGGGTTGCGCGAAACGGCGCTGCAGCAGCGCTTTCGTCACGCCGTCGGCACCGGCATCGAAGAGGGCGCGGACAGCGCGCCGCGAAGCCTTTTCTGGAACAGCCCGCGCGGCGCGATGGCCGCGCTCGATCTGGCGCGCACGCGTCCCGCGCGCCCCGGCGATGCCGCCGCACTGCAGGTGCTGCGCGAAGTCGACCTGCTGGCACGCCAGCGCGCGGCCTGGTTGCAACTGCAGCCCGGCGAGGTGCTGTTCCTGCGCAACCATCGGGTATTGCATGCGCTGCACGGCAGCGCCGGACCGCAGCGCATGCTGTCGGCAAGATGGCGCGGTTCGCTGCTGGCGCTGGGCAATTTCGCCGGTACCGGCACACCCGGCATGTTCAGCATGGCGCGTGCCCAGCGCGCGCCCGGTGCGCGCTGAGTACCGGGCGCGCTCAGCGCGTGGCGCTCGAGCCGGCGGCGGCCGGCGCGCTGGTCGCGCCGGCGGGCACCACCATGACCTGGTAGTACCACTGCGCCGACGGCGCACCCGGATTCGCGTCGATGGCGCGCGCGACGCCGCCCACGGGTCGGTAGCCCAGGCGTTCGCAGGCGGAGATGACCGACGCCAGGCTGGACGCGGTGGCGGCGCGCAGGCTGACGTAGTCGGCGCGTGCCGGCCCGCTGGCGCAGCGCTGCGGCGGCTCGGCCGGACCGGGCACGGCAGCGGCGGGCACGGCAGGGGCGGGCACGGCAGGGGCGGCGGGCGCGCGCCGCGCCGCGCGTGGCGCCGCCTGCACGAGCTCGCCAGCCAGCGCCAGCAGCAGCACCACCCCGCAACAGGCGCGCGCCACCGGCTTCGTGCAAGCTGTGTCGGTCATCTGCAAGTATCTGTCGTGGGGTCTGGCCGCAGCGCGCACGCCGCCGGATGCCACTCTTTCGACAGTGTATTGCCAGGGCAGGCACGCTTGCGGCACGTACTTGCACCCATGTCTGTCGAACACGCGCGTTGCGGCGACATCGTCGATCTGCACGCCGGCGCCGCTGGCGATGCCGCGCTGCGCAGCCACGCGATCGTCAAGGGCGATCGGCTGGAGGTGATGTGAAGCTCGCAGGCGGTGTACCGCATGCGGTGCAGGCGTTGCAGGCCAGCGTGCTGCTGCTCACGCCGGCGTTGCCGGCAGGCGTCGCGAGCTGAGCGCGCTGCAGCGTGCCCGGCGCTCAGGCGCTGGCGGCTTGCGCCGGGCCCGGCTGCCCGGACTGCCAGCTCGACAACGCGGCCATCAGGTCGGCGAAGCGTTCGCCCTGCACCACCACGTGCGCGCGCAGTGCCTTGGCCGCAGCTTCGCCGTCGCCACCGATGATCGCGTCGACCACCGCCTGGTGTTCCGCGTACGACGCCCCCAGACGCCCCTTGACGCGCAGTTGCAGGCGCCGGTACGGCCGCAGCCTGCGCTTCAGCGACAGCGCCTGCTCGCGCAGGAATTCGCTGTGGCTGCCGGCATAGATCAGGTAGTGGAAGTGCTCGTTGCGCTGGTAGTAGCCGTCGGCATCGCCGTCGCTGCGCGCCGACTCGCAGGCGCGATGCGCCGCCAGCAGCTCGGCGCATTCGGCGTCCGACATGCGGCGCGCCGCGTGGCGTCCGCACATGGCCTCCAGCTCGGCCATGACCTCGAACATCTCGACCAGGCGCTGCGCGCTGATCTCGGCCACCGCCGCGCCGCGGCGATGGCGCATGTCGACCATGCCGGTCGCCGCGAGTTGCAGCAGCGCCTCGCGCACCGGCGTGCGCGAGACCTTGTAGAGGCGCGCCAGTTCGACTTCGTCCAGCGGTGCGCCCGGCGCGAGCGCGCCCGTGGCGATGCGTTCCTCGATGTTCTCGCGCAACCGATCGGCCAGGGAGGCAGTCTTGTCCATGGCGTCATCGTAGGACGCCCATGCCGGTTTCGCATCCTTCGGAAGGCTTTTGTACAGGAAAACCCTGTATATGCCATGCACGGAGTGTGCGGAAAAATACAGAAAACGCCTTTGCGTATTTTTGGAGTTGTCGTGATCCCCGACCAAGCCGCCGCAAGCCTTGCACGAGCCGCTTCGCCATGGGCGCGCCGCGGCGCGGAAAAGGCCGCGCGCTTGGCAGCCGTCGCCGACCTCGCCGACGGCTGCCGCTTGCCGACGTCGCGCATCGGCGAGGCGCTCGCCCGGCTGCTGCGCCCCGGCGACCGCGTGGCGCTGGAGGGCAACAACCAGAAGCAGGCCGACTTCCTCTCGCGCAGCCTGGCAGGACTCGACCCGGCGCGCGTGCATGACCTGCACCTGCTGATCTCCAGCATCAGCCGCCCGGAGCACCTGGACCTGTTCGAGCGCGGCATCGCCCGCCGCCTGGATTTCGCCTTCGCCGGCCCGCAGAGCCTGCGCGTGGCGCAACTCATCGAGGACGGCAAGCTGGAGGTCGGGGCCATCCACACCTATGTCGAGCTGTACGCGCGCATGCTCATCGACCTGCAGCCCAACGTGGCGCTGGTGTGCGCGCAGCAGGCCGACGCGCAGGGCAACCTCTACACCGGTGCGAACACCGAGGACACGCCGACCATCGTCGAGGCCACGGCGTTTCGCCAGGGCATCGTCATCGCCCAGGTCAACGAGCTCAGCGACGAGTTGCCGCGGGTCGACATTCCCGGCTCCTGGGTCGACTTCGTCGTCGTCGCCGACCGACCGTTCGCGATCGAGCCTTTGTTCACGCGCGATCCGCGGCACATCACGGATCTGCAGGTGCTCATGGGCATGATGGCGATCCGGGGCATCTACGAACGCTACGGCGTGACCTCGCTGAATCACGGTATCGGCTTCGATACCGCGGCCATCGAGCTGCTGTTGCCCACCTATGGCGAATCCCTCGGGCTCAAGGGCCGCATCTGCCGCAACTGGGCGCTCAATCCCCATCCGACCCTGATCCCGGCGATCGAGAGCGGCTGGGTGGAAAGCGTGCACTGCTTCGGCAGCGAGGTCGGCATGGAGCGCTATGTCGAGGCGCGACCGGATGTGTTTTTCGTCGGGCACGACGGCAGCCTGCGTTCCAACCGGGTGCTGTGCCAGCTGGCCGGCCAGTACGGCGTGGACATGTTCATCGGCTCGACCCTGCAGATGGACGGCGACGCCAACTCCTCGACGGTCACGCTGGGTCGGCTCACGGGCTTCGGCGGCGCGCCCAACATGGGGCACGACCCGCGCGGGCGGCGTCATCCGAGCGCGGCCTGGCTGTCGCTGATCACCGCGGACAGTCCGGTGGTGCGCGGGCGCAAGCTGGTGGTGCAACTGGTCGAGACGTTCCAGAAGGGCGGCGTTCCGGCGCTGGTCGAGTCGCTGGACGCGGTCGCCGTGGGACGCGGCAGCGGCATGCCCATCGCGCCCGTGATGATCTATGGCGACGATGTCACGCATGTCGTGACGGAGGAGGGCATCGCCTACCTCTACAAGGCGCAGGGCCAGCAGGAGCGTCGCGATGCGCTGGCCGCGGTGGCCGGCGTCACGCCCATCGGCCAGCGCGTGCAGGCGCCGCGCGTGCGCGAGTTGCGCGAGCGCGGGCTGGTCGCCTTCGCCGCCGATCTCGGGGTCAGCCCGCTGCAGGCGCGGCGCTCCATGCTGGCGGCGCGCAGCATCGAGGACCTCGTCGCCTGGTCGGGCGGGCTGTACCAGCCGCCGGCGCGGTTTCGCAGTTGGTGAGCGCGATGTCCGTGCGCCTCGCCATGTCCGTGCCCACGGCCGTGCCCGAGCAGGCTCCGCGCGGCTGCGCGGCACGTGCGCAGGCCGCGCGCCTGGCCGATGCCGCGGTGCAGGCCCTGCGCGACGAGGCCCGACTGAGCCCGAAGCCGGCCCTCGTGGACGCGCGCGGCAGCGGCGCGCACGCCGATCTCGACCTGGCGCGCATGCTGCGCTCGGCGCGCGCGCTGCGACGGCCGTTCGTCGAGATGGCGCTGGCGGCGCGCGGGCAGCGCGCGGATGTGCGGCTGCGCGAGCGCCTGGGAGCCATCGGCCGTGTCGCCGAGCAGCGCATGCTGCTGGCCACCCAGGGCAGCAATGCCCACCGCGGCGCGATCTGGGCCCTCGGCCTGCTGCTCGGCGCGCGCAGCATGCTGGGGGACGGCGCGAGCGCCGAGGCCGTGGGCGATGCGGCGGCGCGCATCGCGCGCCACCCGGACGCTGCGCACGCCGATTCGGGCGCCAGCCACGGCGCCTGCGCCATGCGACGCCACGGCGTCGGAGGCGCCCGCGGGCAGGCCTGCAGCGGCTTTCCGCATGTGCTGCGCTGCGGTCTTCCGATGCTGCGCCGACGCCGCCTCGCCGGGGCGCGCGCCGAGCATGCACGCCTGGATGCGCTGATGGCGATCATGGCCGAACTGGACGACACCTGCCTGCTGCATCGCGGCGGCCAGGCGGCGCTGCACGCCGCGCAGCGGGGCGCGCGCCGCGTGCTGGCGCTGGGCGGCAGCGCCGACCCCGCGGGCCATGCCGCGCTGCTCGAACTCGATGCGCAATTGCTGGCGCGCAACGCGTCGCCGGGCGGCAGCGCCGACCTGCTGGCAGCCAGCCTGTTCCTGGATCTGGTGACCTGAGATGGCCCTCACCAGCCCGCCACCCATGTCCGAGGATCATGGAAACCCTTGACTTCGATTTTCCGGCCGACGCGCCCATCCGGCAGCGAGCCCATGTCGGCGTGGTCGGCTCCGGCGACCTCGAGATTCTCATCGAGCCGGACCCCGGCGACGCATCGCGCATCAGTGTCTGCACCAGTGTCGACGGCTACGGCGAGATCTGGCGGCGCGTGCTGCAGCGGGTGTTCGAGCGCCATCCGGTGCGCGCGCGGGTGCGCATCAACGATTTCGGGGCCACCCCCGGTGTGGTCGCCCTGCGTCTGGAACAGGCCCTGGAGGCAAGCCGTCGATGAGCGCGAACGATCTGATGCCGAGCGCCGGCGTGCTGGCGCGTGAAAGCTTCATCGAGCTCGGCGCGCGCGAACGCGCACGCCGCCTGCTCGACCCCGATGGACAGCGTGAACTCCTCGGACCGTTCGACGCCATGTACTCGCCGTGGCTGCCGCGCCAGGGCATCGTGCCGCAGGCCGATGATGGCGTGGTGGTGCTGCGCGGGCGCCTGCAGGGACGCGATGCCGTGGTGCTCGCCATCGAGGGGCGCTTCCAGGGCGGCAGCATCGGCGAGGTCTGCGGTGCCAAGCTCGCCGGCAGCCTGGAACTGGCCTTGCGCGACTGCCGCGCCGGGCGGCCGGTGCTGCCGGTCCTGCTGCTGGAGACCGGCGGCGTGAGACTGCAGGAGGCCAACCTCGGCCTCGCGGCGATCGCCGAAATCCAGTCCGCCGTGGTGGCGCTGCGCGCGCACGTCCCGGTGGTTGCGGTGATCGCCGGCATGGTGGGCTGCTTCGGCGGCATGTCGCTGGTCGCCGGACTGTGTTCCGACGTCATCATCACGCGTCAGGCGCGCCTCGGCATGAACGGCCCGGAGGTCATCGAACAGGAGGCCGGGCTCGAGGAACTCGACGCTGCCGACCGGCGCCTCGTGTGGAGCCTGATCGGTGGCGAGCAGCGCGTGGCCACCGGGCTCGCCGACGCGCTGGTCGACGACGATGCGGCGGCGGTCCGGGCGCGCCTGCTGGGTGTGTTCGACGCCCCGCCGCGGCCCCCGCGCAGCGCCGACATCGCGCTGTGGCGCGGGCGCATCGAGGCCCTGGCGGGCGGCGCCGCCGGCGCCGATCCGCTGGCGCTGCGCGATGCATGGAGCCCGGGCGCGCCGGCCGGCGCGGCCGACCGATGACACGCCGCAGGCCGGAGGATGATTCCATGACAAGTCGAGGCAGGATCTGGTTCGAGCAACTCGCGCAGGGCGCGGCGCCCGTCGCCGGCATGCCGCCGTCGGTGCTCGTCGCCGATACGTCGTTGCAGGGGCAGGCGGTGCGCCTGCTCGCCGTGGTTCCCGACCCCGACAGTCCGTTCCGGCGCGCGCGCCGCGGCGAAGTCGGACTGCGCGAAGCCTGGGCGCTGGCGGCCGCGGTGCGCGAGGCGCTGCACGCCGACGCAGGCGCCGCGCCGCGTGCCCTGCTCGCGGTGGTCGACGTTCCCGGCCAGGCCTACGGGCGGCGCGAGGAGATGCTGGGCATCCACCTCGCCTGCGCCGCCGCGGTGGACGCCTACGCCAGCGCGCGCCTCGCCGGCCATCGCGTGCTCGCGCTGCTGGTGGGCGGCGCGATGTCGGGAGCCTTCCTCGCCCACGGCTACCAGGCGCACCGGCTGCTGGCGCTGGATGACCCTGGGGTGCTGGTGCATGCGATGGGGCGCGAAGCCGCCGCGCGGGTGACCCGTCGCAGCGTCTCGGAACTCGACGAATTCGCCGCGGCGCAGGCGCCGATGTCGTATCGCATCGCCGACTACGCGAGTCTCGGCTTGCTGCATCGGCTGATCGGCGGCATCGACGCCGACGCGCCGACCCCGGGACAGGTGACGGCAGTGCGCACGGCGCTGGTCGAGGCGCTGCAGGACATCGCGCCCGACGAGCGCGACCTGGCCGTGCGCTGGAGTCGCGGCGTCGCGCGCGGCGGGCGGGCGGCGTCGCTGCAGGTGCGCGAGCGCCTGGCCGCGCAGTGGTCGGCGCCGACGCCGTGAACGCGGCCGCGACCCTCGACGCCGCAGCCGCGCGCGTGCACGACCTGCTGCAACTGCGCGGCGCGCATGGCGTGCACTGGGACGCCGCGGCGCCGGAGTGGGCGATCGCGGCGCTCGCCGCCGCGCCGTGGGTGGTGGTGCGGCGTGCCGCACCGCGCGACGGCTGCCTGGCCGTCGGCGTGCGCGGTGCGCGGCGCTGGCAGCGCGCCGCGGCGTGGCTGGCGCCGCGGCATGCCGCCGCGCTGCTGACGCCGGCGGCGTTGCGCGGGCGGGTCCGCGGGCTGGCTCCGGCGCGCCGACGACTGCCGGTGTTTCGCGCCCTGCATCGACTCGAGACGGCCTGGGATTGCGGCGGCCCGGCAGATTGGGGGCCGGGCGGCAGCGCCGGGTTCGAACTGGCCAGCGGCACGGCCAGCGCAGGCCCGCTCAGCGACCTGGACATCGTCGTGCGCTGCGCGCGGGAGCCGGCGCTGCAGCATGCGCGCGCCTGGTGGCAGGCCCTTCCCGAGTCGCCGCAGACGCGCATCGACGTGCTGCTCGAGTGGCCGGCCGGCGCGGCCTCGCTCGCCGAGTACGTGGCCGGAGGCAGCTACCTGCTGCGCGCCGCCGACGGCGCCAGCATGCGCCGGCATGCGTGCGGCGAGGAAACCGCATGATGCGCCTGGCCTGGCTGTTCCCGGGGCAGGGCGCGCAGAGCATCGATTTCCTGCGGCGCCTTCCCGGCCACGCCGCCGTGGGCGAAACCCTGCGCGAGGCCGACGCGGTGCTCGGCGGCGGCGTCGCCGCGCTCGACCAGGAGCCGGCGCTGCGTTCCACGGTCGGCGTGCAGCTCGGCCTGCTGATCGCCGGGGTGGCCCAGGCGCGCGCGCTGCAGGCGCTGGGCGTGCGCCCGGATGTCGTGGCCGGCTTGTCGGTCGGGGCCTTCGGCGCCGCGGTGGTGTGCGGTTGCCTCGACTTCGGCGACGCGCTGCGCCTGGTGCGCCTGCGCGCCGAGAGCATGCAGCGTGCCTACCCGTCGGGCTACGGCATGCTGGCTGTATCGGGTCTGCGCGAGGCCACGCTGCAGGCCGTGCTCGCTCAGGTCGACGTCGGCCGGGCGGGCGCCGACGGCGGCGCCTATCTGGCGAATCTCAACGGGATATCGCAATTCGTCGTCGCCGGCTCGGATGCCGCGCTGGCCCAGGTGGCGCTGCTGGCGCGCGCGGCCGGGGCGCGTCAGGTGGAGCGACTGGACGTGGCCGTGCCGTCCCACTGCCCGCTGCTCGCGGGCAGCGCGCGCATGCTGCGTGAGGCGCTGCAAGCCGTGCCGCTGCGCCAGCCGGCCATCCCCTACGTCGCCAACACCACGGCGCGCGCCTTGCGCACGGCCGCCGATATCGCGCGCGACCTGGCCGATTCCGTGATGCTTCCGGTGCGCTGGCACGATGCGCAGGGCCTGCTGCTGGAACTCGGTGTGCGCTGTTTCGTGGAGATGCCGCCCGGGCAGACCCTGACACGCCTGGTGCACAACCTGAGTTGTCGCGTGGATGCGGTGGCGGCCGATGCCTGCAGCATGGAGTCCCTGCTCGTGCGCATCCGGCGCGCGAGCGCGCTCGAGGACGCCGCGGATGCGCCATGACTTGCGATTTTGCGACCCGGCATGGCGCCGGATCGCCGTTCGCACCCCCGTCAGGGGTGCGCTTTCGTAGAGCCGGGGCCAACCCGGACGCAGGAGACAAACCCATGAATCAACGCACACTCGACGTCGCTGCGCCCCCCGTGCGCACGCCGCTGAACCGCGACCAGATACGCGGCTTCTGGGCCGCCTGGTTCGGTTGGACGCTGGACGGCATGGATTCGATCATTTATGCGCTGGTGCTGGTGCCGGCGCTGACCGAACTGCTGCCCAAGTCCGGCTTCACCGTCACGCCCGCCCACATCGGCCTCGCCGGCTCGATCCTGTTCGCGCTGTTCCTGGTCGGCTGGGGGATGTCGTTCATCTGGGGGCCGATCGCCGATCGCTACGGCCGCACCCGCGTGCTGGCCGCGACGATCTTCGGCTACGCGCTGTTCACCGGGCTTGCCGCGATGTCCCAGAACGTGTGGGAACTCGGGTTGTTCCGCCTGCTCGCCGGCATCGGCATCGGTGGCGAATGGGCCCTGGCCGGTACCTACGTGGCCGAATCGTGGCCTGAGGACCGGCGCAAGATGGGGGCCGGATACCTGCAGACAGGCTATTACGCCGGATTCTTCATCGCAGCCGCGCTCAACTACACGGTCGGCGCACACTTCGGCTGGCGCGCCATGTTCCTGTGCGGCCTGGTGCCCGTGGTGGTCTCGATCTACACCATGCTGACGGTGCGCGAGCCGGCGCGCTGGGAGCATGCGGGCAAGCCGGTGCAGCGCAGTCCGCTGGCGGAGATCTTCGATGCGCAGTACCGCCGTCGCACCCTGGTCAACGCCACCCTGCTGACGGTGGCCATCATCGGCCTGTGGGCCGGCGCGGTGTACGAGCCGGCAGCGATCATCCAGATGGCGCTCAAGCAGGGCATGAACCACCTCCAGGCCGTGCACATGGCCTCGCTGGGCACCGGCATCCTGTCGATCGGCACCATCCTCGGCTGCCTGGCGCTGCCGGTGCTGGCCGAGCGCGTCGGGCGCAAGAACACGCTGGCGTTGTACTTCGCCGGCATGGCGGTGTGCATCGTCGTCAGCTTCGGCTGGGCCTTCTACATCCCTCACGGGCTGCGTGTGTTCATCGTCACGCTGTTCTTCCTGGGCTTTTTCGGCGGCAATTTCGCCATGTTCAGCCTGTGGTTGCCCGAGCAGTACGAGACCCGGGTGCGCGCCACCGCCTTCGCTTTCAACACCTCGATCGGGCGCTTCGTGGGGGCCGTGGTGAACTTCCTGCTGGCCGCGGCGGTCAGCAGCATGGGTACGCTGGGCACGCCGGTGGCCTGGACGGCGCTGGCCTTTGTCGCCGGCTTGCTGGTCATCCCGTTTGCCGTGGAAACCCGCGGCGAGGCGCTGCCGGGCTGAGTGCCGCAAGCCTGGTCAGGCGCTCCAGCCCAGCAATTCGACCAGGCGGGTGAACACCCACCGCGCCTCGGCTTCGCCGAGGTCGCCCGCCGGGGCCTGCAGGCCCCGGCGCATGCGCTCCAGCACGTCGTCCCGGGTGATGCCGAGATCGCCGCGCAACTCGGCTGCGCGCTGGCTCAGCAGCTGCGCCAGATCCTCGCAGAACTCGTGGCGCTCCATGATGTGCGCGTAGGTCGCGGAGGGCCTGGAGCGCCCGTGCTCGATGAACAAGGCGACGAACGAAGCCGGCGGCGCGGGTCGCGAGTCGTCGACGGTCATGCGGCGGCGCGTGGTTGGTGGGGCCCGGCGTTTCGGTGCCGCGCGATCTGCTGCTGCAGCGCGCGGCGCAGCCCGAGCGGGTCGGCAATCTGCTGGAAGGGCTCCCGCGTGCCGCCGGTGCCGATGATCGACACCGAGCCGAAGTCGAGCAATCGGCCGAACACGTCCTGCTCGACCATCAGGCCTTCGACGCGATCGAGCATCAACTCCAGGCAGCGGCGGCGGAGCATCCCGACCTTCATGATCACGCGCTGGTCGGTGACGGCGAATTCGGAGCCGGCGTAGCGCATCCAGGCGGCCGCGGCGTAGCCTGCGGCGATCAGTGCGAGCAGGGCGCTGAGCCCAGGTGTCGCGCCGGCGACCAGCGGCAGCCCCAGGGCGACCAGCAACAGCCCCGCCGGCCAGGCGAACACGGCGCGGCTCAGGCGCGCGCGGTAGAGCACCCGTTCGTGGCGCAGCAGGTGGCGGTCGACGTAGCTCATCGGGCGCGGGCGGGTGCGGGACATGTCCAGCCGGCAACTGTAGCGGCAGGCGGCGCGCGGCGGCGCCGGCTACCATGGGGCAGGCAGCATTGCGGCGGACACCCACCTTGGCAGCCCATCGACGCCTTCACATCGGCCTCGCGCTAGGCAGCGGCTCGGCGCGCGGCTGGTCGCACGTGGGCGTGATTCGGGCGTTTCTGGACGCCGGGATCGAACCCGACATCGTCTGCGGAAGCTCCATCGGCGCGCTCGTGGGCGCAGCCTATGCGGCGGACGAGATCGATCGCCTGGAGCCCTGGATCGCATCCCTCACGCGCCAGGGGGTGATGAGTCTGCTGGACTTCCGGCTGTCCTCCGGCATGATCGAAGGACGCAAGCTGATGCGCTACTTTCGCGAGCGTTTCGACGATCCCGGCATCGAGCAGCTGCGCCGTCCCTTCGCCTGCGTCGCCACGGAACTCGACAGCGGGCGCGAGGTCTGGCTGCGCGACGGCCCGGTGGTCGACGCCGTGCGCGCATCCATCGCGCTGCCCGGCCTGTTCACGCCGATGCAGCGCGACGGCCGCCTGCTGGTCGACGGCGGGCTGGTGAACCCGGTACCCGTGTCGCTGTGCCGGGCCATGGGGGCCGACGTGGTGATCGCGGTGGACCTGAACTGGGATCTGGTCGGACGGCGCACGCGCGCCGCGCCGTCGCTGTACGCCGAGCCCGCCGGAGCGCCGTCCCGACCCGCGCGGAAAAGCACGCTGGAGTCGATGTGGAAGCGTCTGTGGCCGAGCAGCGAGGAACCGTCGGGGCTGCCCATGCCCTCCATGCTGGGAGTGCTGTCGGCCAGCCTGAACATCATGCAGGTGCGCATCACCAACAGCCGGCTCGCCGGCGAGCCGGCGGACGTCGTCGTGCGTCCGCGCATGAGCGGGCTCGGACCGATGGACTATCACCGCGGTGCGGAGGCGATCGCCGAAGGCCGGCGTGCCGCCGAGCAGGTGCTGGGGCAACTGCGCGAGCTGCTGGGCTGAAAACCCCGGCGCCGCGCCACCGCAGCGTTGCGCGGCCCGATACACTGCGGTCATGCGCATCCTGCTCGCGAATGACGACGGCTACCTGGCGACCGGGCTGCATGCCCTGTACGCCGGGCTGCGCCGTCTCGGGGACGTCACGGTCGTGGCACCCGAACAGAACGCCAGCGCGGCGTCCAATGCCCTGACGCTGAGCCGCCCGCTGTCGGTGTTCCAGGCCGACAACGGCTTCCTGTACATCAACGGAACCCCGTCGGACTGCGTGCACATCGCGCTCACGGGGCTGCTGGATTTCCGGCCGGATCTCGTCGTCAGCGGGGTCAACAATGGCGCCAACCTCGGCGACGACACGATCTACTCGGGCACCGTGGCCGCAGCCACCGAGGGCTACCTGTTCGGCCTGCCGGCGCTCGCCGTGTCGCTCGTGCACAAGGGATGGGCGCACCTCGGCACGGCGGTGGACATGGCGGTGCGCGTGGCGGCGAACATGCTGAGCGCGCCGCCGTCGCCGGCCGTGCTGCTCAACCTGAACGTGCCGAACCTGCCGCGCGAGCAGTTGCGCGGCCTGCGGGTCACGCGCCTGGGCAAGCGCCACCCGAGCCAGCCGGTGGTGATGCAGCGCAACCCCCGCGACGAGCCGGTGTACTGGATCGGCTCGGCTGGAGATGCGCTGGACGACCAGCCTGGCACCGATTTCCATGCCATCGCCCAGGGCTACGCCGCGCTCACGCCGTTGCAGCTCGATCTCACGCATCACGGGCTGCTCGACGCGTGCCGCACGCGCTTCGGCGACCCGCAGCCGTGATGCCCGGGCGCCGCAGCCATCGCGTGCCGCGCGGCGGCCGCCCGACCGCCGCGGCGCGCCGCATCGCGCGATGAGCCTGCCTCCGCGGCGCGCCGGTTTTCCCGCCCGCCTGCCCGCGCAGGAGCCGCAGCGTGTCGAGCGTCCCGGCACGGCGCCACGCGGTTCGCCGGGGGCGCCGCCGGTGCCCACCGGCAGCGGCATGGATTCGCCGGCCGTGCGCTGCGGCATGGTCGAGCGTCTTCGGGCGCTTCCCGGCATGCACCCGCAGGTTCTGGAGGCCATGTCCCGGGTACCGCGGCACCTGTTCCTGGACCCCGGGCTCGCCGCCCAGGCCTATCTCGACAACGCATTGCCGATCGGCCACGGCCAGACCATCTCCAAGCCCTCGGTGGTGGCGCGCGCCGCTTCCGTCGTGCTGCAGGCCCTTGGCGAGCGGCCGCGCAAGCTTCTGGAAATCGGCACCGGCTGCGGCTACCAGGCGGCCGTGCTGGCCTGCGTGTCCGACGAGGTCTACAGCGTGGAGCGCATCCGCGCGCTGCACGAACTGGCGCGACGCAACCTGCGTTCGCTGCGTTTGCCCAACCTGCGGCTTCTGCTCGCCGACGGCATGGCGGGGGCGCCGGTCGGCGCGCCCTACGACGCACTGATCAGCGCCGCAGCCGGTGAGCAGGCACCCGCCGCCTGGCTCGAGCAACTTCGCCCGGGCGGCGTGCTGGTGGCGCCGCTGGGCGAGCCCCAGCGGCTCACCGCCATGCGCAAGCTGAACGCCGGGCGTTTCGAGTCCTGGGTGGTCGAGCAGGCGCGCTTCGTGCCCCTAAAATCCGGGATTCTGTGAACCCCCGCGGGCGCATCGCGAGCCGCCGCCTGACGCCCCGCGCAGGCCGCCCGCGCGAACTGCGCCCGCGGCATTCCCGCATCCGCCGAATCCCTTTTCCCCGTTTGCCGACACCATGCGTCTGCTGCTTGCCGCGATCCTGCTGAGCACTCTCCTGGCCGGTTGTTCCTCCGTCCCGCTGCGCCCGGCGCCCGTGGTGCCGAGCGCCGCGCTGCCCGTGGGCGCGGCCGCACCGGCGGCTTCGGCACCCGCCGCTGCGGCGCCCGTCGCGGCGACGCCGCCGGGCTATTACCGTGTAAAACCCGGCGATACGCTGCGATCCATCGCGCGCGGCGTCGGTCATTCCTGGCAGGACCTCGCGCGGTGGAACCAGTTGTCGAATCCGAACCTGCTCGACGTCGGCGAGTTGCTGCGGGTGGTTCCGCCGGGCACGCCTGGCGTGCCGGCCAGCCCGGCGCCGGCGCGCACGGCGAGCGCGGGCTCGCCGGTGGCGCAGAGCTTCGCCCTCGGTGCGGCTCCTGCTGCCGCGCCGGCCTCGGCGGCACAGCCGCGGGGGCATGCGTCGAGCCCGCCGTCGGCGCGCGCCAGTGCCAGGCCGCGGCAACACGTGGCCTCGGCGCCACAGCGTGCGCTGCCGGCCAGCCCCGCAGTCGTGTCGCACGTCGGTCCGCTGCACTGGTCGTGGCCGGCGCAGGGGCGCATCGTGCGCGGCTTCAACGGCACGACCAGCAAGGGCGTGGACATTGCCGGCAAGGCGGGTGAGGCGGTGCGCGCGGCGGCCGCAGGAAAGGTGGTCTATGCCGGGAATGAGTTGCGAGGATTCGGCAACCTGATCATCATCAAGCATGACACCGAGTACATTTCGGTGTACGCGCACAATGAGAAACTACTGGTCAAGGACGGCCAGATCGTGCGCCGGGGCCAGACCATCGCGTTGATGGGCGCGAGCGACGCTGCGCGCGTGGAGTTGCACTTCGAGATCCGACTGCGCGGCAAGCCGATCGATCCGGAGCAGGTGCTGCCCCGGCGTTGATCCCCGGAAACACGTCACGGTCCCGTACATGCCCGCCAAACCACGCCCGCCAGTCATCCAGGATGCCGAGCGGGCGCGCCGTGCGCGGTCCGAGCCGGGGCAGCAGCCCGAGGCCGGCGCCGACCCGGGCGCGGACGCGGATCCCGGACTGCAGGCCTTCGACGACACGGCGTGCGCGCCAGCGCTCGGGCATGCGCCCGCCGCGCCCGAGTCCGAGCTCGCCAGCCAGAGCGTGCTGCAGGCGTACCTGAATCGCATACGCGCCACGCCGCTGCTGACGCCGCAGCAGGAGTTCGACACCGCGGTGCGCGCCCGCAACGGGGATTTCGCGGCGCGCCAGGCGATGGTCGAGCACAACCTGCGACTCGTGGTCTCGATCGCGAAGGGCTACGGCGGGCGCGGCGTGGCACTGGCCGACCTGATCGAGGAGGGCAACCTGGGTCTGATGCACGCCATCGAGAAATTCGAGCCCGAGCGTGGATTCCGCTTTTCCACCTACGCGAGCTGGTGGATCCGCCAGAACGTGGAGCGCGCGATCATGCAGCAGGCGCGCACCATCCGCCTGCCGGTGCATGTCATCCGCGAGCTCAACCAGGTGCTGCGGGCGCGGCGTCACCTGGAGGAATCTGGCCCCGACGGCAACGCCAGCGTGGACGACATCGCCAGCCTGACCGGACGCAGTGTCGACGAGGTCGTCGATCTGCTGAGCCTGGGCGAGTTGCCGCTATCGCTCGATCTGATGCGCGACAGCCCCGGTGGCGAGAGCTTTGTCGAGCAGTTCGCGGACCAGCAGGCGCCGTCGCCCTACGACACCACGCAGGCGCACGAACTCGAGCGCCTGCTCGATGCCTGGCTGGGTACGCTGGATGCGCGCGAGCGCGAGATCGTCGAGGCGCGCTTCGGCCTGCACGGGCGGGATCTGGAAACCCTCGAATCCCTGGCCCGGCGCCTTGCGCTGACGCGCGAGCGCGTGCGCCAGATCCAGCAGGAGGCGCTGGCCAAGCTCAAGCGCCGTCTGGCCGGAGGTGGCGTGGACAAATCTTCGCTGTTGTGAGGGACCGGACCATGGCCGCGCCGATCATCGTGTTCGACATCGAAACCATTCCGGACGTCCACGCGGTGCGCGCCGCCGGCCTGGCCGACGCCGGGCTGGACGACGCCGCCACCCTGGAGCAGGCCCGCCAGCGCCGCCTGGAAGCCACCGGCAGTGACTTCCTGCCCATCGTGTGCCAGCGCGTGCTGGTCATCTCGTGCATCTTCAGCGATGCCTCGAAGGGCCTGAAGGTGCATTCGTTCGTCGACCACGGCGGCCAGGAGGCCGAGGTGGTTCAGGGTTTCTTCCGGCTCATCGAGCGCCTCGAGCCGCAGCTGGTGTCGTGGAACGGCGGCGGCTTCGACCTGCCGGTGCTGCACTACCGCGGCATGGTGCACGCCGTGCAGGCGTCCAAGTACTGGGACATGGGCGAGGACGACCGCGACTACAAGTGGAACAACTACATCTCGCGGTACCACCACCGGCATCTCGACCTGATGGACCTGCTGGCGCTGTACCAGCCGCGCGCGAATGCCGGCATGGACACGCTGGCTCAGCTCTGCGGGTTTCCCGGAAAGCTCGGCATGGACGGCTCGCAGGTGCTCGGCGCCTGGCAGCGCGGCGAGCTCGATGCCATCCGGCGCTACTGCGAGACCGACGTGCTCAACACCTATCTGCTGTACTGCCGCTTCCAGCTCATGCGCGGTGCGCTCAGTCCGCAACAGCATGCCGACGAGCTCGGGCTGGTGCGCAGCACCCTGGCCGAGTGGGCGGCCGATGAGCCGCACTGGGCACAATACCTGGCGGCCTGGAACGGCGCGAGCGCGGGGGCGGCCTGAGCCGCCACGGCCGCCGTCCGTCTCGCCGATCTTCCCTGATTCCGGCAGTGCCTTGCGCGCCGCCGCTTGCCGAGCCTTTTCCATGAATCGTCGCAGTTCCCGTTCGCGCGCCCCGTCGGGCGCCGCCGTCGATCCCGTCGCGCTCGCCGCCGAGCAGGAGTGGCTGCACGTCGAATCCCTCGATCTGGAGGCCCAGGGCATCGCGCATCGGGCCGACGGCAAGGTGGTGTTCGTGCGCGGTGCGCTGCCCGGCGAGCAGGTGCGCGTGCGCGTGCTGCGCAGCAAGCCCAAGTGGGAACAGGCCGAGGTGTTGCAGTGGGCGCGGCGCGCGCCCACCCGGGTGCAGCCGCGCTGCGAGCATTTCGGCGTGTGCGGAGGCTGCAGCATGCAGCATGTCGACGTGCCGGCGCAGATCGCCTTCAAGCAGCGCACGCTCGAGGACGACCTGCTGCATCTGGCGCAGTTGCGTCCCGAGGTGGTGCTGCGCCCGCTGGCGGGCCCCGACTGGGGGTACCGACGCCGCGCGCGCCTGACCGTGCGCCTGGTGCCCAGGAAGGGCGGGGTGCTGGTCGGCTTCCACGAGCGCGGTTCGAGCTACGTCGCCGACATGCGCAGCTGCCAGGTGCTGCCGCCGAAGGTCTCGGGGCTGCTGCTGCCTCTGCGCGCGCTGATCGGGTCGCTGTCGTGCCCGGATCGGCTGCCGCAGATCGAACTCGCCATGGGAGACGACAGCACGGTGCTGGTGCTGCGCAACCTGCAGGCGCTGCACGATGACGATCTGGAGCGCCTGCGCGCCTTCGCGCAGGCGCGTGACGTGCAGTGGTGGCTGCAGCCGGGCGGCCCGCACACGGCGGCGCCGTTGCATGCGCAGGGCGAGCTGCCGGCCTACACGCTGCCCGAATTCGGCCTGCGCATGCCGTTCCGGCCGACCGATTTCACCCAGGTGAACCACGCCGTGAATCGCGCGCTGGTGTCGCGCGCGCTGCGCCTGCTGGCGCCGCGCGCCGACGAGCGCGTGGCCGACTGGTTCTGCGGCCTGGGCAATTTCACGCTGCCGCTGGCCACGCGCGCCGCCTTCGTGCTCGGGGTGGAGGGCAGCGAGTCGCTGCTGCAGCGCGCCAGCGCGAATGCGCAGGCGTGCGGGTTGGCATCGCGCGTGCGCTTCGAGGTCTCGAACCTGTTCGAGATCGACGCCGGCGCGCTGCGCGCGCGCGGGGCGTTCGACAAGTGGCTGGTCGATCCGCCGCGCGAAGGCGCGCTGGCCCTGTGCAAGGCCCTGGTGCAGGCGATCGGGCAGGGGGGCGCGGCGGCGCACGCAGAGGCAGCAGCGGACTCAGCAGCAGACGCAGGAGCACAGGCGGGCGGCGCCCCGGCCGGCGACGGAGGTGGTGCGCCCGGCTTCTCCCCGCCGTCGCGCATCGTCTACGTATCGTGCAACCCCGCGACGCTGGCGCGCGACGCCGGCGTGCTCGTGCACCAGGGCGGCTATCGCCTGCGCGCCGCCGGCGTGGTCAACATGTTCCCGCATACCTCGCATGTCGAGTCGCTGGCGGTGTTCGAGCGCGCCGCTTGCGGCGAGGCCGCGGTCTGAGTCCTGGCGCAACGGCGTCGCAGCGCGGCGCGCATGGGCGTGAACAGGCTGTTGAAATACCCCAGGGGGCCGCGCGCAGGCGCTGCGGGGTGAGCTGCAAGGCGCCCAAGCCAAGGCCAGGCTGGGCGCCTGGCCTGCCCGGGCAACGCCGCAGATCGCCCGCAGCGCCTGCGCCCGAAGGGTTGGTGCGGAATCGGGCGCTGGCCGCACCCCGGATCTTGCGCGGGCGCCCAGCCCGCGCTGCGATCCGGCGCACGCCCATCATCCCGATGCTGCACCAACGCGGCCCCCTGGGGTATTTCAACAGCCTGCTGAGGGCATGGCGGCCCGGCATGCACATCATGGGCACAGTGCACGCACACAAGTAGGCGCATCCAAACCCCTCGGCGCGGCGTGCCCGACAACGAGGACCCTGCGCGCTGCAGGAGGTCAGCTCCCCGGATGTGCTCGCTCCACCACGGCGGACATGACGTAACGTGTTGTTTTTACGACGTTTTGCTCATCTGCTTAGCAACACCCGCGCGCATGAAAAAACCCGGCCGGAGCCGGGTTCGCACGACGCAGGCGGAGCCTGCGACCCGACGCGGTTCAGCGGCGTCCGCCACCACCGCCGAAGATGCTCAGCAGCGCCAGCAGGTTGACGAAAACGTTGTAGAGATCCAGGTAGATCGACAGCGTGGCGGAGATGTAGTTGGTTTCGCCGCCGTCGAGCACGCGACGCACGTCGATGAGCATGAAGGCCGAGAAGATGCCGATGGCGGCCACCGAGAAGGTGATCATCAGCGCCGGCATCTGCAGCCAGATGTTGGCGACACCGGCGATGATCAGCATGACCACGCCGACGAACAGGAACTTGCTCAGGCCGCTGAGGTCGCGCTTGACCACCGTGGCCAGCGAGGCCATCGCGGCGAAGATGATCGCGGTGCCCCCGAACGCCATCGAGATCAGCTGCACGCCGTTGGCCAGCCCCAGCACCACGCTGAGCATCTGCGACAGCATCAGGCCCATGAAGAACGTGAAGCCCAGCAGCAGGCCGACGCCCAGGCCGGAGTTCTTGTTGCGCTGGACGGCGAACATGAGTCCGAAGGCGCCGCCGAGGAACAGCAGCATGCCCATTCCCGGGTTCAGCATCATCCACTGGGCCAGCCCCGTGCGCAGGCCGGCCCACGCGCCAGCCACCGTCGGAATCAGCGAAATGGCCAGCAGCGTGTAGGTGTTGCGCAGCACCCGGTTGCGCTCGACGGCATAGTTGCCCGAGACATACGACGGATATTGCGGTTGGAAGCGATCATTCATGTGGGTTCTCCCGAAACGAGATGCCGCGAATGCGGGCGGATCGCCTGCCTGCATTCGCAGCCTGACGACGCCAGGCCGGTCGGGTCGACGGGCCATGCCCCCAGCTTACAGGCAAAGACCCCAAACTTCGACCGGCACATCACGGTGTTGGGGAGAGTTTAGGGCTTTTGGCTGAAGCGGGGCTGAAACACGCGCCGCGTGACCTGTGTCGGCGGCCGTTTCGAAGGCGCGCGCGGCCGGCCCGGCATATAATCGGAAAGATTTGCGTGCGGCCTGTGCACTGGCCCGGATCCTGGCGACCCACGAAGGCGGCCTGGATCCGGAGCGGTCGAGCAGCCGGCGCCCAACCCAACAAGCCGCCGCCCAGGCGCCATCGTCCAACCGCTCCCGTCCCGCAGCCCGGCGCGCAGTGCGCCGAGCCACGGCACGCGCCGCGCGGTCAGGCAGCAGGCACGCCGCGCGGCGCTCGAGCGGAGAGAACATCCATGCTGCCGTTGCAACCGAAGGCGATCCTGGCTCTCGCGGACGGGTCGATCTTCGAGGGGGTGTCGATCGGCGCGCCCGGGGAGACCTGCGGGGAGGTGGTGTTCAACACCGCCATGACCGGCTACCAGGAGATCCTGACCGACCCGAGCTACAGCCACCAGATCGTCACGCTGACCTACCCGCATGTCGGCAACGTCGGGGTCAACCCCGAAGACGCCGAGGCCGCACGCGTGCATGCGGCCGGACTGGTGATCCGCGACCTGCCGGTGCTCGATTCGAACTTCCGCCGCGCCGAGGGCCTGGCCGAGTACCTGCAGCGCCACGGCAGCGTGGCCATCGCCGGCATCGACACGCGCCGCCTGACCCGTCTGCTGCGCACCCATGGCGCGCAAAACGGCTGCATCGTCGCGCTGCAGCCGGGCGCCGTGGTCGACGACGCGTTGCGCCAGCGCGCCGTCGAGCGTGCCCGCGCGACGCCCAGTCTGGCCGGCATGGATCTGGCCAGGGTGGTCAGCACGCAGCGCGTGCTGCCCTGGACCCAGACCGCCTGGAAGCTGGGCAGCGGCCACGGTGAGCACGACGGCAGCGGCCCGCATGTCGTGGCCTACGATTTCGGCGTGAAGTACAACATCCTGCGGCTGCTTGCATCGCGCGGCTGCCGCGTCACCGTGGTGCCGGCGCAGACGTCCGCGGCCGAGGTGCTGGCGCTGCGCCCTGACGGCGTGCTGCTGTCGAACGGACCCGGCGATCCGGAGCCCTGCGACTACGCCATCGCGGCGACGCGCGAACTGCTGCAGCGCGGCGTGCCGCTGTTCGGCATCTGCCTGGGGCACCAGATCCTCGCGCTGGCCGCCGGCGCGCGCACCTTCAAGATGAAATTCGGGCACCACGGCGCCAACCACCCGGTGCGTGACCTCGAGACCGGGCGTGTCAGCATCACCAGCCAGAACCACGGGTTCGCCGTCGATCCGGATTCGCTGCCGGCCAACCTGCGCGCCACCCACGTCTCGCTGTTCGACGGCACGCTGCAGGGTTTCGCCTACACCGACCGGCCGGCGATGGGCTTCCAGGGTCATCCGGAGGCGAGTCCCGGACCGCACGACATCGGCGAGTTGTTCGATCGATTCAAGTCCCTCATGCTGGCAGGCCGCGCCGCGGCCTGAGGCCGCACCGCCTCGTTCCGGGAGAACTGCAATGCATGCCTTCGGCATCACCGATCTCGCGTTGTTCGTCGTGGGCGTGGTATTCATCGTGCTGCTGCCGGGCCCGAACTCGCTGTACGTGCTCGGCCTGGCGGCGCAGCGTGGCGTACGCACCGGGTACCTCGGGGCCTGCGGCATCTTCGTCGGCGACAGCGTGCTGATGGTGCTGGCCGCGGCCGGGCTGGCCAGCCTGCTGCAGACCGTGGCGTGGCTGTTCCTGCTCGTCAAGCTCTCCGGCGCCGCCTACCTTGCCTGGATCGGCTTCGGCATGCTGCGCGCCGGCCTGCGCGCATGGCGCCGCGCCGAGGTTCCGGCGCCCGCACCGGCGCGCGTCGACGACGCCCATCCGCTGGCCAAGGCGCTGCTGATCAGCCTGCTCAACCCGAAGGCCATCCTGTTTTTCATCTCGTTCTTCATCCAGTTCGTCGAGCCGGGCTACGCGCATCCGGCGCTGTCCTTCCTGATTCTCGGGGCCATCGTGCAGCTGTTCAGCGTGCTCTACCTGTCCATGCTGATCTTCGCCGGTGCGCGCCTGGCGGACGCGTTCCGCCGCAGGCGCCGCCTGTCGGCCGGGCTCGCCGGCGCGCTCGGCACCGCCTTCATCGCCTTCAGTGCGCGCCTGGCCACCGCCAGCCCGCACTGAGCAGCCGCGTGCCGCGCTGCGACGAACCCCGCGACCTCCCTTCCCAAGCTGCCTCATGCCCAAGCGCACAGACATCCAAACCATCCTGATCATCGGTGCCGGCCCGATCGTCATCGGCCAGGCCTGCGAGTTCGACTACTCCGGTGCCCAGGCCTGCAAGGCCCTGCGCGAGGAGGGCTACCGCGTGGTGCTGGTCAACAGCAATCCGGCGACCATCATGACGGACCCGGAAACCGCGGACGTCACCTACATCGAGCCGATTACCTGGCCGGTGCTCGAGAGCATCATCGAGCGCGAGCGCCCGCATGCGGTGCTGCCGACCATGGGCGGGCAGACGGCGCTGAACTGCGCGCTGGACCTGCACCGCAACGGCGTGCTCGAGAAATACGGCTGCGAGCTCATCGGCGCGCGTCCGCAGGCCATCGAGAAAGCCGAGGATCGGCAGTTGTTCAAACAGGCCATGACGGCCATCGGCCTGGAGTCGGCGCGCTCCGGCGTCGCCCACTCGATGGACGAGGCCTGGGCGGTGCAGAAGACCATCGGCTTTCCGACCATCATCCGTCCGAGCTTCACGCTCGGCGGCACCGGCGGGGGCATCGCCTACAACCCGGAGGAATTCGAGGCGATCTGCAAGCGCGGGCTCGAGGCCTCGCCGACCAGCGAACTGCTGATCGAGGAGTCCCTGATCGGCTGGAAGGAGTTCGAGATGGAGGTGGTGCGGGACCGCGCCGACAACTGCATCATCGTGTGCTCCATCGAGAACCTGGATCCGATGGGGGTGCATACCGGAGATTCCATCACCGTCGCCCCGGCGCAGACCCTGACCGACAAGGAATACCAGTTGATGCGCGACGCCAGCATCGCGGTGCTGCGCGAGATCGGCGTCGACACCGGCGGCTCGAACGTGCAGTTCGCGATCAACCCGCGCGACGGGCGCATGATCGTGATCGAGATGAACCCACGGGTGTCGCGTTCGTCGGCGCTGGCGTCGAAGGCCACCGGCTTCCCGATCGCCAAGGTGGCGGCCAAGCTGGCCGTCGGCTACACGCTCGACGAGTTGCGCAACGACATCACGGGTGGCGTCACGCCGGCGTCGTTCGAGCCGACCATCGATTACGTGGTCACCAAGGTGCCGCGTTTCGCCTTCGAGAAATTCCCGCAGGCTGACGCGCGCCTGACCACGCAGATGAAGTCGGTCGGCGAGGTCATGGCCATCGGGCGCAGCTTCCAGGAGAGCTTCCAGAAGGCGTTGCGCGGGCTCGAGGTCGGGGTCGACGGGCTGAACCAGATGACCACCGACCGCGAGACCCTGGAGCGTGAACTCGGCGCGCCCGGGCCCGAGCGCATCTGGTACGTCGGCGATGCGTTCGCGCAGGGCTTCTCGATCGACGACGTGCACCATCTCACGCGCATCGATCCCTGGTTCCTGGCGCAGATCAAGGACATCGTCGACGTCGAGCTGCAACTCGAGCGCAAGCGCCTGGACGACCTCGATGCGCCCACGCTGCGCTGGCTCAAGCGCAAGGGTTTCTCCGACAGGCGCCTGGCCTACCTGCTCAAGAGCACCGAAGGCGCGGTGCGCAAGCGCCGCCACGAGCTCAAGGTGCGCCCGGTCTACAAGCGCGTGGATACCTGCGCCGCCGAGTTCGCCACGCAGACCGCCTACCTGTACTCGAGCTACGAGGACGAATGCGAGGCCGAGCCGAGCACGCGCAAGAAGATCATGGTGCTCGGTGGCGGGCCCAATCGCATCGGCCAGGGCATCGAGTTCGACTACTGCTGCGTGCATGCCGCGCTGGCCATGCGCGAGGACGGCTACGAGACCATCATGGTCAACTGCAATCCGGAGACGGTGTCGACCGACTACGACACTTCCGACCGCCTGTACTTCGAGCCGCTGACGCTGGAGGACGTGCTGGAGATCGTCGACAAGGAGAAGCCGGCCGGCGTGATCGTGCAGTACGGCGGGCAGACGCCGCTGAAACTGGCGCTGGCGCTGGGCGATGCCGGCGTGCCGATCATCGGCACCAGCCCCGACATGATCGATGCGGCCGAGGATCGCGAGCGCTTCCAGCAACTCATCTACAAGCTCGGCCTGCTGCAGCCGGCCAATCGCACCGCGCGCTCCGAGGCCGAGGCCATCGCGCGCGCCGAGGACATCGGCTATCCGCTGGTGGTGCGCCCGAGCTACGTGCTGGGCGGGCGGGCGATGGAGATCGTGCACGAGCAGCGCGACCTGGAGCGCTACATGCGCGAGGCCGTCAAGGTGTCCAACGACTCGCCGGTGCTGCTCGACCGCTTTCTCAACGACGCCATCGAATGCGACGTCGATGCGGTATGCGACGGTGAGCAGGTGTTCGTCGCCGGGGTCATGGAGCATATCGAGCAGGCCGGGGTGCACTCGGGCGATTCGGCCTGCTCGCTGCCGCCGTACTCGCTGCGCCCGCAGACCATCGCCGAGCTCAAGCGCCAGACTGTGGCCATGGCCCGCGCGCTGAACGTGGTGGGACTGATGAACGTGCAGTTCGCGATCCAGCAGGACGGCGACGAGGATCGCATTTTCGTGCTCGAGGTGAATCCGCGCGCCTCGCGCACCGTGCCGTTCGTGTCCAAGGCCACCGGGCTGCAACTGGCGAAGATCGCGGCGCGTTGCATGGTCGGGCGTGGCCTGCGCCAGCAGGGCGTGCCCGACGAGGTGGTGCCCGAGTACTACAGCGTCAAGGAAGCCGTGTTCCCGTTCGTCAAGTTCCCCGGCGTCGATCCGATTCTCGGGCCCGAGATGAAGTCCACCGGCGAGGTCATGGGCGTCGGACACAGTTTCGGCGAGGCCTTCGTGAAAAGCCAGCTCGGCGCCGGCACGCGCCTGCCCGAGCCGGGTTCGGGCAAGGTGTTCCTGTCGGTGAAGAACAGCGACAAGCCGCGCATGGTCGAGGTCGCGCGGGAACTCGCGGCCATGGGGTTCGCGCTCAGCGCCACGCGCGGCACGGCGCACGCGCTGAGCCAGGCCGGGCTGCAGGTCGAGGTGGTCAACAAGGTCACCGAGGGCCGTCCGAACGTGGTCGACATGATGAAGAACGGCGACATCGCGCTGGTCGTCAACACCGTCGAGGAGCGGCGCAACGCGATCGTCGACTCGCGCACCATCCGGACCAGTGCGCTGAGCGCACGGGTCGCCACCTTCACGACCATCGCCGGGGCCGAGGCGGCTGTCGAAGGCATGAAGAGCCTGCGCAGTCTCGAGGTCTACCCGCTTCAGGCTTTACATCAAAGCCTCGGTTTGGCACACTAAAAGTTTCGCCCGGAGAGCGTGCGGCCTGCCGCGGGCCATTGCCTGGCCTGCTGCGGCTTGATCCGGCTGATGCTGTCTGCCACCGCCCGTTGCCGTCTGCCACGGCCCGGGACGGCCGCAGGTTGCCGGATGCGGCCGACGCTCCCCCGCTACCATTCGGCGGCTTGCATGCCCGGCGCGCGCGCACGGTGCCCGGCGGCGGCGGCCTCGGCACGGCGGAGTATGCACATCCCCGCGAGGGCCTGGTTCGCCGCCGCGTCGTCCATTCCACTTCCCAGATTCGAGGACGGTTGTTTGCCATGCCTACCCCCATGACCCGCCGCGGCGCGGAAAAACTGCGCGCCGAGTTGCAGCGTCTGAAATCGGTCGAGCGCCACGCGGTGATCCAGGCCATCGCCGAAGCACGCGCGCAGGGCGACCTGTCGGAAAACGCCGAGTACGAGGCGGCCAAGGATCGCCAGGGTTTCATCGAGGGGCGCATCGCCGAACTCGAGGGCAAGCTGTCGTCGGCGCAGATCATCGATCCGGCCGAACTCGACGCCGGCGGGCGCGTCGTGTTCGGAGCCACCGTCGCGCTGTGCGACGAAGACAGCGGCGACGAGGTGTCCTACCAGATCGTCGGCGACGACGAGGCCGACCTCAAGCAGCACATGATCTCGGTGAGTTCCCCCATCGCGCGGGCCATGATCGGCAAGGAGGAGGGCGACCTGATCCAGGTCGCGGCGCCGGCCGGCACGCGCAGCTACAGCATTGTCAAGGTCTCGTACGCCTGAGGCCGCAACGCGCGAGGTACGCCATGGGACTGCTGCGCCGCCTTCGTCTGCAGATCGTGCTCGTCGGGCTGTGGCTCGGCGGGCTTGCCGCGGTCGGCCTGATCGGCGCGCCCACGGCCTTCGCGCTGATCGCGCACCGCATGGCGGCCGCGGCAGTGGCCAGCCGCATGTTCTACCTGATGTCGCTGGCCGCGGCGCTGCTCGGCGCCGCGCTGCTGGTGATCGAGAAACGCCGCAGCGCGGGCATGACCACTCCGCTCGTACTGGTGATGGGCGGCCTGTTCTTCGATGTGCTGGGCGAGTTCGTCATCGTGCCGCAACTGCTCGCCGCGGCCGCGGCGCAGGCTCCCGACGCGGCGGGCTGGCACATCGCCGCCAGCAGCGCCTACGCGGCGCAGGCGCTGTGCGTGCTGGCCTATGCCTGGCTGCTGCCGTCGCAACTCGGACGCGATCCGGCGCCGTCGGCGTACGAGGCCCCTTGAAGCGCGCCGCGGTGGCGTCGCGGCGGGCGCGCCGGCGCGTCAGCCCAGGCGCACCTTCTTGACACTGGAGCGCCGCGGCTTGGCACGCTTGACCTTTCCCGCCGCTGTCACGCGCTGGTTGCCCAGCACCGTCAGGCGCTTGACCTTCGGACGATGCGTGGGGCTGCTCGACGGCACCACGATCTTGACCTTGCGCGGTGCGCCGGCGCGCGCCGGCTCGGCCGCCGCGGCCGGCTGCTGCGGCAGCGGGCGGAACACCACCAGCATGCGCCCGATGCTTTGCACCGGAGCCGCGCCGAGGCGTTCGCAGATGGTCTCCAGCATGCGCGTGCGCTCGGCGCGGTCGTCGCCGGCCACGCGCACCTTGATCAGGTCGTGGGCGCGCAGCGCGCGTTCGATCTCGGCCAGCACGGCCTCGCTCAAGCCCTGCTCGCCGACGAGCACGCTGGGTTTGAGGGCATGGGCCTGCGCACGCTTGGCGCTGCGTTCGGCGGGGGTCAGGGAAAGAGGACTCATGCCCACATTATCGGTGTTCCCGCGCGGCCCGGCGAACTGGGGCGCGCAATTCGCAGGTCGTTCGACATGATCAAGAAGAATCGTTCCAACAAGCGCTGGCTGCAGGAGCACCTGCACGACCCGTTCGTGAAACAGGCGCAGAAGGACAATTTCCGCTCGCGCGCCGCGTACAAGCTGCAGGAGATCGACCAGGACCATCGCCTGGTGCATCCGGGACAGTTGATCGTCGAACTGGGCAGCGCCCCCGGCGCCTGGTCGCAGTACGTGGTGCGACGCCTGGGCAGCGATGCCTCCGGTGCGCTGCGCGGCCAGGTCATCGCGCTCGACCTGCTGCCGATGGAGCCGGTCGACGGCGTGCAGTTCCTGCAGGGCGATTTTCGCGAGCCCGAGGTGCTGCAGCGTCTCGAGGCCCTGCTCGGCGGGCGTCGTGTGGATCTCGTGCTGTCGGACATGGCGCCGAATCTCTCGGGCATCGCGTCGGCCGACGCGGCGCGCGTCGAGCACCTGGCCGATCTGGCGCTGGACTTTGCCGTCAACTGGCTGGGTGACGACGGCGCCTTGCTGATCAAGACCTTTCACAGCGGCTTTTTCAGCCAGATCGTGGCGCGCTACAAACAGCACTTCGGCAGTGTCAGAACCCTCAAGCCGAAGGCCTCGCGCGAGCGTTCGGCCGAGGTGTTCGTGCTGGCCCGGCAGCCCAAGGCGCACGCTGCCGAGTCTTAATGACTATCATATGAGTCATGTCGATAGATATTGAGCATTGCCATTTCCGGGCTGTTGTGCATCAGGGTCGATCGTCGTCACGGCGTGCACCCTTGATTCGCCTAGAATCGGCAGCACATGCAAGGGAATCGCGCGAGCGCATGCCCCTTCGGGCTTGAGGAGTCTGTCTTGAACAATCAATGGTTTTCCAAGGTCGCAATCTGGCTGGTCATCGGCCTTGTGCTGTTCACCGTGTTCAAGCAGTTCGACCGCAGCGCGCCGGCCGACACGGTGAGCTACACCCAGTTCATGCACGAGGCCAAGCAGGGCCGCGTGAAAAAGGTCGTGGTGCACCAGAGCGGCACGCTGGACGTGACCACCACCGACGGCAACCATTACTCGCTGACGTCTCCCGGCGATCTCTGGATGACCGGCGACCTGATGAAGGACGGCGTGCAGGTGGTCGGAGCCCCGCGTGAGGAACAGTCGTTCCTGATGCAGATCGTGATTTCCTGGTTCCCGATGCTGCTGCTGATCGGCGTGTGGGTGTATTTCATGCGCCAGATGCAAGGCGGCGGCAGGGGCGGTGCGTTCAGCTTCGGCAAATCCAAGGCGCGTCTGCTCGACGAGTCCAGCAACACCGTGACCTTCGCCGACGTCGCCGGGTGCGACGAGGCCAAGGAGGAAGTCAAGGAACTGGTCGACTTCCTGCGCGATCCGCAGAAATTCCAGAAACTGGGCGGGCGCATTCCCCGCGGCGTGCTGCTGGTGGGCCCTCCCGGGACCGGCAAGACCCTGCTCGCGAAGAGTGTCGCGGGCGAGGCCAAGGTGCCGTTTTTCTCCATCTCGGGCTCCGACTTCGTCGAGATGTTCGTGGGGGTCGGCGCGTCGCGCGTACGCGACATGTTCGAGACCGCGAAAAAGCATGCACCCTGCATCATCTTCGTCGATGAGATCGACGCCGTCGGGCGGCATCGCGGTGCCGGCCTCGGTGGCGGCAACGACGAGCGCGAGCAGACCCTGAACCAGATGCTGGTCGAGATGGACGGTTTCGACACCAATCTCGGCGTGATCGTGATCGCGGCGACCAACCGCCCCGACATTCTCGATCCGGCGCTGCTGCGTCCCGGGCGTTTCGACCGCCAGGTCTACGTGCAGCTGCCCGACATCCGCGGGCGCGAGCAGATCCTCGTGGTGCACATGCGCAAGGCCCCGGTCGGACCGGACGTGCGCGCCGACATCCTGGCGCGCGGCACCCCCGGCTTCTCCGGCGCCGATCTGGCCAACCTGGTGAACGAGGCCGCGCTGTTCGCGGCACGGCGCAACGCGCGTCTGGTCGAGATGGAGGATTTCGAGCGCGCCAAGGACAAGATCATGATGGGCGCCGAGCGCCGCTCGATGGTCATGCCCGAGGAGGAGCGGCGCAACACCGCCTACCACGAGGCCGGGCATGCGCTGGTCGCCCGCCTGATGCCGCAGACCGATCCGGTGCACAAGGTCACCATCATCCCGCGCGGACGCGCGCTCGGCCTGACCATGCAGTTGCCCGAGGCGGATCGCTACAGCATGGGGCGCGACCGCATCCTGAGCATGATCTCGGTGTTGTTCGGCGGGCGTATCGCCGAGGAAGTGTTCATGAACCAGATGACCACCGGCGCTTCCAACGACTTCGAACGGGCCACGCAACTGGCGCGCGACATGGTCACGCGCTACGGCATGTCCGATTCGCTCGGCCCGATGGTCTACGCCGAGAACGAGGGCGAGGTGTTCGTCGGCCGCTCGATCACGAAGACCACGCATGTGTCGGAGCAGACCATGCAGAAGGTCGACGGCGAGATCCGTCGCATCATCGACGAGCAGTACGCGCTGGCGCGCAAGCTCATCGAGGACAACCAGGAGAAGATCCACGCGATGGCGCGGGCGCTGCTGGAATGGGAAACCATCGACTCCGAGCAGATCGACGACATCATGTCCGGGCGCCCGCCGCGCCCGCCGCGCCCGCCGGGAACCCTGCCCAGCGGCCAGCCGCCCAGCACGGGGCGCTCCAGCGGCGGCCTGCCGTCGGACGCGCCGACCGCCAGCCCGGTCTGAGCGGGTCGGCCTTGACGGCCCAGGTGCGCGTCGACGCGCCCGGCAGCCCACCCCCCGGGGTGTGGCGGGCCGGGCGTTTTGCGTTGTCCCTGCAGCACACGCTGCTGATGGGCATCGTCAACGTCACCCCGGACTCCTTTTCCGACGCCGTCCCGCTCGACACGCCCGGCGCGGCGCTGGCGCATGCGCGGCGCCTGCTCGACGACGGCGCGGATCTGCTCGACGTCGGCGGCGAGTCGACGCGCCCGGGGGCATGCCCGGTCGACGACGCCGAGGAGTGGCGCCGGCTCGAGCCGGTGTTGCGCGAACTCGTCGGCTGGCGGGTGCCGCTGTCGGTGGACACCTACCATCCGCGCACCATGCGCGCGGCCCTCGAACTCGGCGTGGACATCGTCAACGACGTCTGCGCCCTGCGCCAGCCGGGTGCGCTGGACGCGCTGGCCGCCAGCCCCGACGCCGGCGTGTGCCTGATGCACATGCAGGGCGAGCCGTCGACCATGCAGCGCGATCCGCGCTATGGCGACGTGGTCGCCGAGGTTCGCGAGTTCCTGCTGCGGCGTGCGCAGGCCGCGCGGGACGCCGGCGTGGCCTGCGCCCGCATCTGCCTCGATCCGGGCTTCGGTTTCGGCAAGACGCGCGAGCACAACCTGGCCCTCGGGCGGGGTCTGCAGGGCCTGTGCGCGGAGGGCTATCCCGTGCTGGTCGGCGTGTCGCGCAAGTCCATGCTGGCCGATGGGGCCGGGCTGGCGCCGGCGCAGCGCGTGCCGGCCAGCCTGGGCGCCGCACTGGCCTGCGTGGCGGCGGGGGCGCGCATCCTGCGCGTACACGATGTAGGCGCGACGCGCGATGCGCTGCGCGCATTCGAAGCCATGCGGGGCCTGCACGGGCCTGCGCCACACGAAACCACAGCAAGGGGGCGACATTGAGCAGCAGACAATTTTTCGGCACCGACGGCGTCAGGGGCCGTGTCGGGCGCGCGCCGATCGTGCCGGAGTTCGGCCTGCGACTCGGCCATGCGGTGGGGCGGGTGCTGCGCGCCGACAGCGCGCGGCGGCCGACCGTGCTGATCGGCAAGGACACGCGGGTTTCCGGCTACATGCTGGAGGCGGCGCTGGAATGCGGCTTTGCCGCCGCCGGCTGCGACGTCGTGCTGGTGGGGCCGCTGCCGACCCCGGGCGTGGCCTATCTGACCCGCGCGCTGCGCCTGGATCTCGGCGTGGTGATCAGCGCCTCCCACAACCCTTACGCTGACAACGGCATCAAGTTCTTTTCCGCCGGCGGCAGCAAGCTGCCCGACAGCTGGGAACTCGCCGTCGAGGCCGAACTGCCCAGCGCCGAGGGCTGCGTGGCGTCCGAGCAGTTGGGCAAGGCCAGGCGCCTGGACGACGCGGCAGGGCGCTACATCGAGTTCTGCAAGAGCACCTTTCCGAACCACCTGACCCTCAAGGGGCTGCGCCTGGTGGTCGACTGCGCGCACGGCGCGGCCTACCACATCGCCCCTTCGGTGTTCCACGAGCTGGGCGCCGACGTCGTGAGCATCGGCGCAACGCCGGACGGCTTCAACATCAACCAGGGGGTCGGCGCCACGGCGCCGCAGGCGCTGATGCAGGCGGTGCGCGAGCATCGCGCAGATTACGGCATCGCGCTCGACGGCGACGCCGACCGCCTGCAGCTGGTGGATGCGCAGGGCCGGCTGTTCAACGGCGATGAGCTGCTCTACCTGCTCGCCATGGACCGGCGCCCGAAGGGGGTCGTCGGCACGCTGATGACCAATCTCGCGGTGGAGCAGGCGCTGGCGCGCGAGGGCATGCAGTTCGTGCGTGCCGCGGTGGGCGACCGCTACGTGCTCGAGGAACTGCTGACGCGCGGCTGGCAACTCGGCGGGGAGGGCTCCGGGCACCTGCTGCTGCTTGACCGCCACACCACCGGCGACGGCATCGTTGCCGCGCTGCAGATGCTCGAGCTGGTCGTGCGCAGCGGGCGCAGCCTGGGCGAGCAACTGGCCAGCCTGCGCCTGCTGCCGCAGACCCTGCTCAATGTGCGCCTGCCGGACGGTGTCGACTGGAAAAGCCACGCCGGCTTCGCCAGCGCGCGCCAGCAGGTGGAGCGGCAGATCGGCGATGACGGGCGCCTGCTGGTGCGCGCCAGCGGCACCGAGCCGGTGCTGCGCATCATGGTGGAGCACCGCGACGAACAGCACGGGCAGGACTACGCGCGGCGTCTTGCCGCGGCTTTGCAGCAGGGTTGAGCGGGCGCAGAGGGGCGCGCGGCCTCCGAACTTGTCCCACGACAAATCGGAGGGTTTCACCAAAATGTCATAATGAGGCTCTCCAATAGCGGCTCAGTCACCGCGACCTGCGCGGTGCACGATCTCAGGAGAACTTCGAATGTCGATGCAAGCGCCCCGCCGCACCCAACTCAAGATCATGCTCGCCTCCGCCGGACTGGCGATGGCGGCCACCGTGATGCCCTTGTCGGCGCATGCTGCCGGCAGCGTCAATCTCGTGGAAACCGGGTCCACGCTGCTGTACCCGCTGTTCAACCTGTGGGTGCCGGACTACACCAAGATGCACTCCGGCGTGAAGATCACGACCCAGGGCACCGGCAGCGGCACCGGCATCGCGCAGGCCATTTCCGGCGTGGCGCAGATCGGCGCTTCCGACGCGTACATGAGCGATGCGCAGATCAAGCAGGCCGGCACCATCATCAACGTGCCGCTGGCGATCTCGGCGCAATCGATCAACTACAACCTGCCGGGCCTGAACCAGCACCACCTGCGCCTGAGCGGTCCCGTGCTGGCTGGAATCTACGACGGCTCGATCACCAAGTGGAATGATCCGGCGATCCGCGCGATGAACCCTGGCGTGAAGCTGCCCGATCACGTCATCGTGCCGATCCACCGCACCGACGGCAGCGGCGATACCTTCATCTTCAGCCAGTACCTTTCGTTCTCGACTCCGAAGTGGAGCAACAGCGTAGGCTACGGCACCACCATCAGCTGGCCGACCCTGCAGGGCGGCCTGGGCGCCAACGGCAACCCGGGCATGGTGCAGGCCTGCCACAGCACCCCGTACTCGATCGCCTACATCGGCGTGAGCTTCACGAAGCAGATCGACCAGGCCGGCCTGGGCACCGCCGAACTGAAGAACCGCGCCGGCAGGTTCCTGCTTCCCAGCCAGAAGACGATCAGCGACGCGGCCGCCGGCCTGATCGCGAAGACCCCGGCCGATGAGCGCATCAGCCTGGTGTTCTCGGCCGGCGCCAACTCCTACCCGATCATCAACTACGAGTACGCGATCGTCAACACCCGTCAGGCCAACCCGGCGGTGGCCACCGCGGTGCGCGAGTTCCTCGACTGGGCCGTCAGCTCCAGCGGCGGCAACCAGGCCAAGTACCTGCGCGCCGTGCACTTTGTCGCACTGCCTGCCCGCATCCAGCACCTGAGCCAGCAGCAGATCGCGAAGATCAAATAAGCCACCCACCGGCCTCGGCGCGCCGCGCGTCCGTGCAACGGGCGCGCGGCGCGCGTTTTGACAACCCGGCAGCGAATCGATGCGACCTTTCCGCACCAGTCTCCAGGCAGTCTCCGCGCTGATTCCCTTGGCGTTGCTGGCGCTGTTCGCTTTCCTGATCCTCTATTCCTGGCCTGCGATCCGTTTCAACGGCCTGCATTTCCTGTTTTCCCAGAACTGGAGCCTGGGCAACCTGTACGCCAACCCCACCACCCGTGCCGACGGCTTGGTGGTGCCCATCGGCGCTCACTACGGGATCTGGGTGTTCATCGTCGGCACCCTGGCGAGTTCGGCGCTGGCTTTGCTGCTGGCGCTTCCCGTGGGCATCGGCGTCGCGCTGTACCTCAGCGAATATGTTCCCCACCGGCTGCGCCTACCGCTGGCGCAGGTGGTCGAACTGCTGGCGATGGTCCCCAGCGTGGTCTACGGCCTGTGGGGCGTCGAGATCCTCGCGCCGATGATGTACAAGGTGCTCGCGCCGGCGCTGGGCAAGCTGCTGGGCCTGATTCCCTTTTTCGCCGGACCGGCGACCAGCGGCTTCGGCCTGCTGACGGCCGGGCTGGTGCTCGCCCTGATGGTGCTGCCGGTGATCACCAGCACCCTGATCGAGGCCTTCAAGCGTGTGCCGCGCGAGTTGCGCGAGAGTTCGTTCGCGCTCGGCTCCACGCGCGCCGAGATGCTGCGCAAGACCCTGCTGCCGGCGGTGAGGCTACCGCTGATCGGCGCCGTCATCCTGGCGCTCGGACGCGCGCTTGGCGAGACCATGGCGGTGCTGATGGTCAGCGGCGGCGCGCTGAACTACCTGCCCCACAGCATCTACAGCCCGATCTCCACCATGGCGGCGTTCATCGCCTCCCAGCTCGACAGCGCGCTGCAGGATCCCACCGGCATGGCGGTGCGATCCCTGGCCGAGATCGCGGTGGTGCTGCTCGTCATCTCGGTGATCGTCAATGTCATCGCTCGCCTCCTCACCAGAAACATCGCCGCGAACCGTGCCTGAGCGCTCCTCCGCGCGGCACCGCCGTCGCCAGTTCGCGAACCGGGTGTATGCCCTGCTGTGCCTGCTGGCCTTCGTCATCGTGCTGCTGCCGCTCGCCGACATCCTCTGGATGACCCTGGCGCGCGGCGCAAGCGTGCTGTCGCCGGAGCTGTTCACCAGCGTCACCAACGGCATCAGCGGCGGCCTGCTCAATGCCATCGAGGGCACGCTGGTGCTCAGCCTGGGCTCGCTGCTGTTCGCCGCGCCGGTCGGCGTGTTGTCGGGGATCTACCTGGCCGAGTTCGGCGACGGGCGCTGGGGGCGCACGGTGCGCTTTCTGGCCGACGTGCTCACCGGCGTGCCGTCGATCGTGCTCGGCTACTTCAGCTACGTCACGCTGGTGGTCGGGCTGGGCTGGCAGTTCTCCGCGCTGGCCGGGGCGATCACGCTGGCCATCATGATCATGCCGTACATCGCACGTTTCGCCGAACTGGCGATGCGCCAGAATCCGTCGAGCCTGCGCGAGGCCGCCTACGCGCTGGGTTGCAGCGAAGCGCAGGTCACGCTGCGCGTGCTGCTGCCGGCGGCGCGCTCCGGAGTCATCACCGGCGTGCTGTTGTCGCTGGCCATCTCGGTGGGCGAGACCGCGCCGCTGATCTACACCGCGGGCTGGTCGAACTACCTGTGGGACGGCCATATGACCAAGGAGCCGATCGGCTACCTGACCTACGTGATCTGGAGCTTCATCAACCAGCCTTTCGCATCCGCGCATGCGCTGGCGTACGCGGCGGCCTTCCTGGTGGTGGCGATGGTGCTGCTGATCAACATCGCCGCGCGCATGTTGTTGCGCAATGCGCAGCGCGTGAGCTGAGCTGATGCACGCGTGCGCCGCCGCGAACGTCCCGAGGAACCATCGATGACCCAACCGACACCCGAGCGCGCGCCGCAAGGCCCGGCCCGCCTTTCGGTTCGCAACCTGAATTTCTACTACGGCAAGTACCGCGCCCTGAAGGACGTGAGCCTGGACATCGCCAGCCATCAGATCACGGCCTTCATCGGGCCTTCGGGCTGCGGCAAGTCCACGCTGCTGCGCGTGCTCAACCGCATGTTCGAGCTGTATCCGGAGCAGCGCGCCGAGGGCGAGGTGCTGATGGACGGGCGCAACATCCTGGACCCGAAGGAGGACATCTCGCTGCTGCGCGCGCGCGTCGGCATGGTGTTCCAGAAGCCGACGCCGTTCCCGATGTCGATTTTCGAGAACATCGCCTTCGGCATCCGTCTGTACGAAAGGTTGCCGCGCGCCGACGTCGAGGAGCGCGTGCAGTGGGCCTTGACCAAGACCGCGCTGTGGGAGGAGGTGAAGGACAAGCTGCACCAGAGCGGCATGAGCCTGTCCGGCGGCCAGCAGCAGCGTCTGTGCATCGCGCGCGCCATCGCCATCAAGCCCGAGGTGCTGTTGCTCGACGAGCCGACCTCGGCGCTGGATCCGATTTCCACCGGCAAGGTCGAGGAACTGGTGACCGAGCTGAAGAGCGACTACACGGTGGCCATCGTGACCCACAACATGCAGCAGGCCGCGCGGGTGTCCGACTACACCGCCTACATGTACCTGGGCGAGCTGATCGAGTTCGGCGACACCAATCAGATCTTCCTGAAGCCGGGCAAGCAGCAGACCGAAGACTACATCACCGGCCGATTCGGCTGAAACCGCTGCAGGAGACTCCTCCATGGACAAGCACCTATCCACGCAGTTCGACGCAGAGATCAGTTCCATCACCACCCGCGTGCTCGAAATGGGGGGGCTGGTCGAGTCGCAGATCGCGCAGGCGGTGTACGCGCTGCGCCACTTCGACGCCGAGGCGGCGCGCGGCGTGATGCTCAACGAGAAGCGCGTCAACCAGTTGGAGGTGGACATCGATGCCGACGTGGCGCAGATCATCGCCAAGCGCCAGCCGACCGCGCGCGACCTGCGTCTGATGCTCGCCATTTCCAAGACCATCACGAACCTCGAGCGCGTCGGCGACGAGGCCGATCGCATCGCGCGCATGGCGCGCGATCTGGTCGAGGCCGGCGCCAACCTGAGCATCTCGTTCAACGAGATCATCCGCGAGTCCGACCTCGCCGTGGCGCAGATCCGCAAGGCGCTGGACGCCTTCGCGCGGCTCGACGAGCGCGCCGCGGTGGACATCGTGACGGCCGACAGCGCCATCGATGCCGAGTTCGACTCGTTCATGCGCAAGCTCATCACCTATGTGATGGAGGACCCGCGCAACATCTCGGCCAGTCTCGACATGGTCTTCATCGCGAAGGCCATCGAGCGCATCGGCGACCACGCCAAGAACATCGCCGAGTTCGTCATCTACGTGGTGCGCGGCACCGACGTGCGACACAACAAGGAAGCCTTCAACGAAGTGGCGGGAACCCTGTAGGCGCCACCCGGCGCATGCCGCCATAACGCCCCGATGAGCACCATGGCCAGCAACATCCTGATTGTCGAAGACGAGCCGGCGATCGCCGAGCTGCTTGCGGTGAACCTGCGTCACGCCGGGCATTGCCCGATCGTGGCAGGCAGCGCGGAGGAGGCGATGCGCCTGATCCGCGACATCCTGCCCGACGTGATGCTGGTCGACTGGATGCTGCCCGGAATGTCCGGCGTGGCGCTGCTGCGCGAGTTGCGCCAGGGCACGCGCACGCGGGGCATTCCGATGATCCTGCTGACCGCGCGCAGCGAGGAGACCGACACCATCGCCGGGCTCGACGCCGGGGCCGACGACTACATCACCAAGCCGTTCTCGCCGAAGGAACTGCTGGCGCGCATCCGCGCCGTGCTGCGTCGGCGCTCGCCGCAGCTCACCGACGAGCCGGTGCGCGTCGGCGGACTGACCGTCGATCCGGGCACGCGTCGCGTCACCTTCGCCGCCGGACCCGGCGCCGAGCAGGAACTGCGCCTGGGGCCGACGGAGTTCAAGCTGCTGCACTTCATGATGACCCACCCCGAGCGCGTGCACAGCCGCGGCGTGCTGCTGGACAAGGTGTGGGGTGACCACGTGTTCATCGAGGAGCGCACGGTGGACGTGCATATCAAGCGCCTGCGCGAGGCCCTGGCTCCGGCGAATTGCGCCGATCTGGTGGAAACCGTGCGCGGTGCCGGATACCGCTTCAGCCACCGCCAGGGAGCCACCGCGGGCTGAGGCCCGCGTGCCGCCTGCCGCCGCGCACGCGGCGAACCCGGCCCGCCTCGAGCCCCTTCCCATGCAATCCGTCATCCCGCGCCTCGCCCTGCTCGCCGCCGCCATGGCCGCGGTCGGGTCGGCGGGCGCCCACTGGCTGGGCAACGACGCCGGCTTCGCGCTGGCCTGCGGCGTCGCGCTTGCGGTGACGGCGTTCGACACGCTTGCGCGCGCGCGCTTGCTCGAGTGGCTGCGGCTGCCGCAGCGCGACACGGTGCCGCAGTCCTTCGGCGCCTGGGGCGAGGTGTTCTACCGCAGCGCGCGCCAGTTGCGCATGTGGCAGGGGCGGGTGCAGCGCGAGGAGGGCAAGCTCAGCCGCTTCATCGAGGCCCTGCAGGCGTCCCCCAACGGGGTCATGCTGATCGATGCGCAGGGCCAGATCGACTGGTGCAACGCGACCGCGGCCGGGCATTTCGGGCTGGATGTGCAGCGCGACCTGCGCCAGCACGCCGTGCACCTGATCCGCAACCCCGAGTTCGTCGCCTATCTCGCGGCCCACCAGTTCAAGGAGCCTTTGCTGATGCGCCGCAATGGGCCGCTCGGCGCGCTGCTGCTGAGCGTGCAGGTGATTGCGTACGGCGACGACGACAAGCTGCTGCTGTCGCGCGACGTCACCCAGTTCGAGCGCACCGAGGCGATGCGGCGCGACTTTGTCGCGAACGTCTCGCACGAGATCAAGACTCCGCTGACCGTGATTGCCGGGTTCATCGAGTCCATGCGCACGCTGGATCTCGCGGCCGACGAGCGCGAGCGCATTCTCGCGCTGATGCAGCAGCAGAGCGACCGCATGCGCCACCTGGTGGACGACCTGCTGACCCTCGCGCATCTCGAGGGCGATCCGCACCAGCCGCTGGAGGAACTGCTGGACATGCCGTCGATGGTGGCACGCCTGGCCAACGACGCGCGCGCGCTGTCGGCAGGGCGTCATCGCATCGAGGCGCAGGCCGACGTGAGCAGGCTGCGCGGCGCCAGCGTGGAGCTGGCCAGCGCGTTCAGCAATCTGGTGAGCAACGCCGTGCGCTACACACCCGCCGGCGGTGTGGTGCAGATCCGCTGGCGCGTGCTGGACAGCGGGCTGGGCGACGCGCTCGGCGAGTTCAGCGTCAGCGACAACGGCATCGGCATCGCCGCCGAGCACATCCCTCGGCTGACCGAGCGCTTCTACCGCGTCGACCGCGGGCGCTCGCGCGAGTCCGGCGGCACCGGGCTCGGACTGGCCATCGTCAAGCACTCGCTGCTGCGCCACCAGGCCGAACTGCGCATCGTCAGCGAGCTCGGCAAGGGCAGCACCTTCAGCGCACGCTTTCCTGCGCAGCGCCTGCTGCTGCCGCAGCCCGAGCCCACGCAGTCGCCGGTGGGGCTCGGCTGACGCCGAGTTGCGCGCGGGGGTCAGTCCGGCGGCGCGTTGCGCGACTCGATCAGCGCCTGGTGGCTGCCGGGGCTGCCCCTCCAGCCGCGCGCGCGGCGCCAGTTGCCCGTGCTGTCCATGTCCCAGGCATTGCCGGAAACCTGCCAGTGCACGCGCAGGCCCTCGCGGATGACCTTCGCCCTGGCCGTGGGGTCGAGAATCGGCGCGGCGATCTCGACGCGGCGGTACAGGTTGCGCTCCATCCAGTCGGCCGAGGAGATCCAGACCTCGTCGGCGCCGTCGTTGTGAAAGTGGAACACCCGTGAATGTTCCAGGAATCGGCCGATCACCGAGCGCACGCGGATGTTCTCGGAAAGCCCCGCGACGCCGGGGCGCAGCATGCACGGCCCACGCACCAGCAAGCGGATCTCCACGCCGGCGCGCGAGGCCTTGTAGAGCTCGTGGATGACGGTCGGCTCGACCAGCGCGTTGACCCGCGCCCAGATGCGCGCGCGCCGGCCGGCACGCGCCAGCCGCGCCTCGTGGCGGATGGCCCTGATCAGGTTGTCCAGCAGCGAGAAGGGCGACTGCCAGAGGCGCTGCAGCGGCGTGAAGCGCGACGAGCCGGTGATCTCGAGAAACACCTTGTTGACATCGGCGCAGATCGCCTCGTCGGCCGTCATGAGGCCGAAATCGGTGTACAGGCGCGCCGTGCGCATGTGGTAGTTGCCGGTGCCCAGATGCACGTAGCGCCGCAGCTGCTCGCCGCGACGTCCGCTGCGCTCGCGCCGCACCACCATGAGCATCTTGGCGTGGCACTTGAAGCCGACCACCCCGTACACGACGTGGGCGCCTTCGGCCTCCAGGCGCGCCGCCCAGTTGATGTTGGTCTCCTCGTCCAGGCGCGCCATGAGCTCCAGCACCACGGTGACTTCCTTGCCGTTGCGCGCGGCCTCGATCAGCGCCTCCATCAGCTCGGAGGTGTGGCCGGCCCGGTAGATGGTCTGCTTGATGGCCAGCACCGCGGGGTCGCGCGCCGCCGTGCGCACCAGGTCGACGACCGGGCCGAAGCTGTCGTACGGGTGGTGCAGCAGCACGTCGGCGGCGCGAATGCGCTCGAACAACTCGGGATCCGCCCCCGGCCAGCCCGCAATCGGGGCCGGCACGTGCGGCGGGTAGGTCAGCTGCCCGGCCGGCAGCATGTCGATGATCGCCTGCAGGCGCGCCAGGTTCACCGGGCCGTCGGCGCGGTAGCAGTCGCGCGGGTGCAGCGCGTTCTCGCGCATGAGCCGGTCGAGCAGGGCCTGCGGACAGCTGCTGGTGACCTCCAGGCGTACCGCATCGCCGTAGTGGCGCGCCCGCAGTTCGCCCTGCAGCGCGGTGCGCAGGTTGGTGATCTCGTCGTCGTCGACGAACAGCTCGCTGTTGCGCGTGACCCGGAACTGATGCACCCCGAGCACCTTCAGACCCTGGAACAGGCGTCCGGCGTAGGCGTGCATGAGCGATGACAGCAGCACGAAGCTGTGGCGGTCGGAATCGTGATCCACGAGTTCGCGCGGCATCGCCAGCACGCGCGGCAGCGCGCGCGGCGCCTGGATGATTCCGAGATCGACATTGCGCCCGAACGCATCGGTGCCTTCGAGCATGACGGCGAAGTTCAGGCTCTTGTTCAGCACTTTCGGGAACGGATGCGCGGGATCCAGGCCGATCGGCGTGAGCACGGGCAGCACCTCGCGCTCGAACACCGAGCGCGCCCAGCGTTCCTGGCGCGGCGTCCACTGCGCGCTGGCGACAAACCGGATGCCCAGGCTTTGCAGCAGGGGATAGATGGACTTCTGCAGCACGCGGTACTTCTCGGCGACCAGCGCATGCGCGTCGTCGGAGATGAGTTGCAGCGCCTCGGCCACGGGCAGGCCGTCGGGGGTCAGCGCGTTCGGCTCATGCTCCAGCAGATCCTGCAATTGCGCGACGCGGGTCTCGAAGAATTCGTCCAGGTTGGACGCCACGATGCACAGGTAGCGCAGGCGCTCGAGCGCCGGGATGGTCGTGTCCAGCGATTGCGCGAGCACGCGGCGGTTGAACGCCAGCGTGCCGAGTTCACGATTCAGCAGCGGATGCGGCGGTGACGAATGGGGCATGCCTGACGCAATGCGAAGAATCAGTCGCGAATACGGAAAAGCTTACGATCCCACAATCGCATGAAATCTACATGACAACGTCAAGCACGTGTCATTTCCGCATGATCCACTTCTGTCCATGTCCCTGACCGTTCAGCACCTGGCAGCCGTCGACCTCGGTTCCAACAGCTTTCGCATGCTGGTCGGCAAGGCCGCCGAAAGCGACCATGGCGCACAGATCTACCCGCTGGACTCGCTGCGCGAGCCGGTGCGCCTGGGTGCCGGCCTCGATGCCGGCAAGAACCTGAGCGAGGAAAGCCAGCAGCGCGCGCTGGCCGCGCTGCGCCGATTCGGCGAACGCCTGCGCCAGTTTCATCCGGAGCGCGTGCGCGCGGTGGCGACCAACGCCGTGCGCGTGGCGAAAAACGCGCCGTCGTTCCTGGAGCGGGCGCAGCGCGCGCTGGGCTTTCCGATCGAGGTCATCGCCGGGCGCGAGGAGGCGCGCCTGGTGTACATCGGAGCGGCGCACTCGGTCACGCCGTCGGCGGGCAACCGCCTGGTCGTCGACATCGGCGGCGGCTCCACCGAATTCATCATCGGCGCCGGGCTCGAGCCGCGCATGATGGAGTCGCTGTACGTGGGCTGCGTGTCCATGAGCCGCGAGTTCTTTCCGGCCGGGCGGGTCGACGAGCATCGCATGAAGTCGGCCGAGCTGGCGGCGCGACGCGAGATCCAGATCATCGCGCGCAGTTTCCGCAAGGCCGGCTGGAGTTCGGCCGTGGGCTCGAGCGGCACGGCGCGGGCCCTGGCCGACATTCTCGTCGGCAGCGGGCTCAACGACGCCGACGCCAGCCTGGGCATCACCCGCGCCGGCCTGCGTCGCCTGCGCAAGATCTACGTGCAGGCCGAGGACCTGGGCAGCCTGCGCATGCCCGGGCTGAAGCCCGACCGCATGCCGGTGGCCGCGGGCGGGCTGGCGATCATGCTCGCGGTGTTCGAGGAACTCGGGCTGAAGGCGATGGAGGCCACCGACGCCGGGCTGCGCCTGGGCGTGCTGTACGACCTGCTGGGGCGCGAGCAGCACCAGGACATGCGATCCTTGACGGTGCATCAGTTCATGCAGCGCTACGCCGTGGATGCGCGCCAGGCCGCGCGTGTCGAGCAGATCGCGCTGGCGCTGCTGGCACAGCTCGATCCGCTGGCCACGCCGGAGCGCCAGCAGGCGCTGCGCTGGGCCGCCCAGCTGCACGAGGTGGGGTTGTCGATCTCGCACAGCGCGTACCACAAGCACTCGGCCTACATCGTCGGCAACGCCGACATGCCGGGCTTCTCGCGCAGCGAGCAGGCCGGCATGTCCGAGATGCTGCTGTGCCACGGCGGCAAGCTGAAGAAGCTGGGTGCGCTGCCCGGCGGCCATCTCGACCTGCGTTCGCTGCTGGCGCTGCGCCTGGCGGTGCTGCTGGCGCGCAACCGGCGCGACATCGAGCTTGGCGGGCTGCGCCTGCGCCCCGGAGCGGACGGTGTCCCGGGAACCCGCATCGAGGCCGACGCGGCCTGGTTGCGCGCGTCGCCGTTGACCCAGTACAGCCTCGAGCAGGAAGCCGCCGAGTGGCAGCGCATCGGGCTCGACCTGCAGATGCGCCAGGTCGCGCCGGCCGCGGCGCCGTGAGGCGGCACCGGTTCAGGCCGGGCGCACGCCCAGGAAGTGGCGCGCGTAGCGCTGGCGCACGTCGTCGAGGCGCATGAGCAGCGGAAAGTCGGCGGTGTTGAAGTCGGGGTCCCAGGCCGGAGCCCCGCAGATGCGGGCGCCCACGCGCAGGTAGCCCTTGAGCAGCGCCGGCGGCTCGGCCGGCAGGTCCTGGCGCAGGCTGTCCACGGGCAGCGCCAGGCGGGGTTGCACGCGATCCTCCACCGGCGCCAGATGGCGTTCGCGCAATGCCGCCCACAGGCTCGCCGCGTGATGCCCGCCGTCGTGCATCGACACGCTGGAGCAGCCGATCATGGCCTGCAGCCCGCGGCTGCGCATGTATTCGGCAAGCCCGGCCCAGAGCGCCATGATGACTCCTCCGCTGCGGTAGTCGCGATGCACGCAGGCGCGTCCCAGTTCCAGCAGGCGCGGGCGCAGGTGCAGCAGGCGCGTGAGGTCGAATTCGGTTTCGGAGTACAGCCCGCCGACACGCCTGGCCTGGTGCGGTGCGAGCACGCGGTAGGTGCCGACCAGGCGTCCGTCGGCGGCGCGCGCCAGCAGGTGGTCGCAGTAGGGATCGAAGATGTCGATGTCATAGCCCGGTTGCGGGGTCGATACCCGCGCGCCCAGTTCCTCGACAAAGATCTTCCAGCGCAGGTGCTGCGCCTCGCGCACTTCGTCGTCATGCCTCGCCCAGGAGATGACGAGTCCGCCGCGGCTCGCGCCGCTGGCGTGCTGCAGCGCGTGCGCGTGGCCGCGATCGGTCGGGTCGTGATGAAACATGCAGGGCTCCTCGTATCGTGTCTGCGGTCACGATACGCAACATCCGTGTCGTTTGCGTGACCGAAGCATGACGGTCGCATGAAGCCGGGAAGGCGCCGGGCACGGCGCTGGGCAGCGCGCTCAGTCGAGCAGTTCCGGGCTGATCGCCGCGCGCAGCACGCGCTCGACGCTGCCCTCGCGCCGGCGCTCGCAGACCCAGACCAGCGCGCCCTTGCGCAGCGTGAACGGCGCGCGCGCGCCACTGAGCCACTGCAATGCGGCGCTTCCCAGCGCCGGCTGGTGGCCGCACAGCACCAGAGCGCTGCGCTGCTCTGCCTGACCGGAGATCAGTTCGATGATGTCGTCGGGACCGGCATCGGGAGCCAGTTGCGCCTGCTCCGCCGGGTAGTCGGCAAGCGCCAGCGCGGTCTGCCGGCTGCGCAGCGCCGGGCTGCAGCAGACCAGCCAGGGCTTGGGCACATGCGCCTTGATCCAGGCCGCCATGGCGCTGGCCTCGCGCCGGCCGTCGCGGGTCAGCGCGCGGCGCAGATCGTCGGCATCGGGGGCGGCGTCCTCCGCCTCGGCATGACGCCAGAAAATGACATGCAGCAGTGTGCTCATCGGGACATCCTCGGCCGGATCTCCACGCCGCCGCCGGGCGCGATGGCATGCACTGTAACGCGCCGTCCGCTGCGTTGGCAGTTTTGAACCTTCAACTGGGCAGGTTTCTCAGGGCATTGTCGGCTCGAAGGCGGCACCCTGCAGCGCCAGTTCCAGCTTGCGCGCCGTGCCTTCGAGATCCAGCGCATGCCGGCTCTCGAGCTCGCGTGCGCGACGGTGCAGCAGATGCGGGTGCGGCCAGGCGTCGGCGCGACGCGCCAGCGCGATGGTGTTCTCGCCCTGCTCGGCGGACAGCGTCGCCACGCCCGACTCGAAGCTCGCGCGCATGCGGCGGATCACGCTATCGCGCACGTTGTCGGGCGCCCAGATGTTCGACACCAGCACGCCGCCGGGACGCAGGGCGCGCGCGCAGGCGTCGTAGAACTCCTGGCTGGAAAGAGCCTCCGGGAGCCCGCCCGCGTCGAAGCCGTCGAGCAGCAGCACGTCGCAGGACTGCGCATGTTCGTGCACCCATTGCGCGCCGTCGGCCTCGAGCACGCTGAAGCGATGATCGTCGGCAGGGATCGCGAACTGGCCGCGCATGGCGATGACGTCCGGGTTGATCTCGATCGCCGTGAAGCGCGAGTCGGGCAGGTGCACGTAGCAGTACTTGGCGATGGATCCGCCGCCGAGGCCGATCATGACGATGTGCGCGGGCTCGGGGTGCAGCAGCACGAAGCTCATCACTGCGCGGGTGTAGTCGAGCAGCAGGCGCGCCGGATCGGATCTGCGCATGCGGCTTTGCAGCGCGGACATGCCGAAGTGCAGCGACAGTTCGCCGCGCTGCTCGCAGACGAAGGGCTCGTTCGGGCGGCGACGTCGACGCAGCGACACGCTCACGCTCCGCCGCGGCGCAGCGCCGGGAACAGGATCACGTCGCGGATGCTCGGCGCGTCGGTCAGCAGCATGACCAGGCGGTCGATGCCGATGCCGCAGCCGCCGGCCGGGGGCATGCCGACCTCCAGCGCGCGGATGTAGTCGGCGTCGAAGTACATCGCCTCCTCGTCGCCGGCGTCCTTGTTCGCCACCTGCGCGGCGAAGCGTGCCGCCTGATCTTCCGGGTCGTTGAGTTCGGAGAAGCCGTTGGCGATCTCGCGCCCGCTGATGAACAGCTCGAAACGCTCGGCAAGCGACGGATCGAGATCGCTGGCGCGGGCCAGCGGCGATACCTCGACCGGATAGTCGACGATGTACGTGGGCTGCCACAGCTTGTCCTCGACCAGGGCCTCGAACACGCCGAACTGCAGTTCCGGCACGCCCCAGTGCGCGGGCGCCGGCTCGCCGGCGGCCTGCAGCGCCGCGCGCAGCGCCTGCGGGTCGTCGAGCGCGGACGGCGCCAGCCCGGCGTGGCGTTGCACCGCCTCGCGCACACTAAGGCGCTCGAACGGCACCCCGAAATCGATCTCGCGCCCCTGGTACACGAGCCTGGCCGAGCCGCAGGCACGGATCGCGGCCTGCCGGATCAGGCGCTCGGTGAAGTCCATCACGTCCCTGTGGTTCCAGTAGGCGCAATAGAACTCCATCATCGTGAACTCGGGGTTGTGGCGTACCGAGATGCCCTCGTTGCGGAAGTTGCGGTTGATCTCGAACACCCGCTCGAAGCCACCGACCACCAGGCGCTTGAGATAGAGCTCGGGAGCGATGCGCAGGAACATCTGCTGGTCGAGCGCGTTGTGATGGGTGACGAAGGGCCTGGCGTTGGCGCCGCCCGGAATCGGGTGCAGCATCGGGGTCTCGACCTCGACGAAGCCGGATTCCTCCATCTCGCGACGCAGCGCCGACACGATGCGGCCGCGGTGCACGAAGCGCTGGCGCGACTCCGGCGTGACCAGCAGGTCGACGTAGCGCTGGCGGTAGCGCGTCTCGACATCCTCGAGGCCGTGGAACTTGTCCGGCAGCGGGTGCAGGTTTTTCGCCAGCAGGCGCACCTCGGAGGCCTGCACGGTGAGCTCACCGCTGCGCGTCTTGAACAGCGTGCCGCGGCAGGCCACGATGTCGCCGAGATCGAAATGCTTGAACGCGCCATGCCCGGCCTCGCCGGTGTGGTCGTTGGTGACGTAGATCTGGATGCGCCCGCTGGCGTCCTGCAGGGTGCCGAAGCTGGCCTTGCCCATCACGCGCTTGAGCATCAGGCGCCCGGCCACCGCGACCTGGCGCGCCAGCGCCGGCAGCTCGTCGGCCGGCACGCGGTCGAAGTCGGCATGCAGCGCCGCGGCGCGCGCATCGGGGCGGAAATCGTTCGGGTAGGCGCTGCCCTGCGCACGCCGCGCGGCCAGCTTGGCACGACGTTCGGCCAGCAGGTTCGGCGTGGCGGCAGCCGCGGAGTCGGAAGCGGGCGCGTCAGCGGGGGTGGTGTGCTTGCTCATGGGTGGGTCTCTCGCGTCATGCACGGCGGCCGCCGGCAGCCGCCGTCAGCCGCTTCAGGCGGATTGATTGCGCAAAAATTCCAGGGATGCGGCGGTCTCGGCGCTCAGATCCTGCGTGTCGCGCGTCAGCAATGCATGCTCGATGCGCGCGGCCAGGGTCTTGCCGAGCTCGACGCCCCACTGGTCGAACGGATTGATGCCGTACAGCCAGCCTTCGACCACCGTGCGGTGCTCGTACAGCGCGAGCAGCGCGCCGAGTTCGCGCGCGCCCAGGCGCTCGAGCCAGATGAAGGTCGAAGGACGTCCGCCGGGACAGGCGCGGTGACGCGCCGCGCGCAGCGCCTCGTCGGCGGCGAGGCCCTGTTCCATGAGCTCGCGACGCCAGCTCGAGGCATCCTTGCCGTTCCACAGTGCGTCGGCCTGGCCGAGCGCGTTGGACAGCAGCGCAAGGTGCTCGGCGTGGCGCGCATGCCAGGGCCGCACGACGGCGACGATCTCGTGGAACACCGGCACCGCGGCCTGGTGCAGCAACTGGAAGTAGGTGTGCTGCACCGGCGTGCCGACGCCGCTGATCACCGCCGGGCCGCTCACCGCCACCGGCTGCGCGCCGTCGGCCGAGGTCGACTTGCCGAGCGACTCCATGAGCAGCTGCTGCAGGTACAGCGGCATGTGCGAGAAGGCGTCGCCGTACAGCCCGATGGACAGCAGCGGCAGGCCGAAGCGCACGCGGTAGGCGTGCGACAGGCCGGCCAGCAGACCCGGCGCGCTGGCCGTCAGCGGGGTGTCGACAAAGTGGCGATCCATGGCCAGCGCGCCCGCGTGCAGCTCGGCCACCACGTCGGCGCCGAAGGCCAGCAGCAGCGCCAGTCCGTGCGAGCTCCACAACGAGAAGCGACCACCGATCTCGGGCAGCGAGCGGAACACCTGCGCCGCCGGCAGGCCGAAACGCTGCTGCGCGGCCTCGGCGTTGGAGGTCAGCGCGACGAGACGATCGCGCGCCTGCTGTGCCCCGAGATGGCTGCCCAGCCACTCCACCACCGCCTCGGCGTTGCGCATGACCTCCTGCGTGCGAAAGGACTTGCTGTTGATGACCACCCAGGTGCGCCGGGGCTCGCAGTCGCGCAGCGCCGCGTCGAGCGTGGCGCCGTCGAGGTTGGCCACCCAATGCACCCGGCAGCGGGGCTGCTGCAGCACGCTGAGCGCGGTGTGCAGCGCCAGCATCGGGGTTTCCGAACCGCCCGCGCCGAGATGGATGATGTCGAGCGGCTGCTGCGCCGATGCGACGAGTTGCTCGGCCCAGGCCACCATGCGCGCGTGCTCGGCGTGCAGGAACGCCGCGGCGGCCTGCGCCGCCGGGTCGCGTGCCTGCGCCCCCAGGCGCGCCAGCATGTGCCATGCGGGGCGGCCCTCGCTGCCGTTGAGCACGCTGCTCGACAGCAGGTCGGCGGCCCGCTGGGGCAGCGTCGCCAGGGTGGTGCGGGCGGTGGCCAGCGCCTGCGCGCCGTGGCGCGTGAACTCCAGGCGCAGACCGGCGGTTTGAACGAAGGGGCTTGCGGACATGTCGGACGCGGGCCCCGCGCCGCGGGGCGCCGGGCGGGGCGAAAATGGGCTGGGTGGCGGGATCGTGCCGGCCGGCAGGGCATGCCGGGCGCCGACCGCGGGGCGCCGCCCCGACGCGCCATCCCGACACGCCACCCCGGGCGCGTCTCCCGCATGCGAAACTCCCGGATTCTACCGGCTCGCGGGCGAGTGCCCGGGCGCACGGCGCCGGCCCTCTAGAATCGGCGCACGGGCCGGGCATGGGTCCTGCCGATCGTCGACCTCCTTCCAACGCTTATGATCTTCGTCACTGGAGCCGCCGGTTTCATCGGCGCGAATTTCGTGCATCACTGGCTCGAGTCGAGCCGCGAGCCGCTGCTCGTGCTCGACGCGCTGACCTACGCCGGCAACCTGGAGAGCCTGGCCGACGTGCGCGCCGACGCCCGCTTCGGCTTCGAGCGCGTGGACATCTGCGATCGCGCCGCGGTGGCTGCGCTGCTGGCGCGTCATCGCCCGCGCGCGCTGCTGCATTTCGCCGCCGAGAGTCATGTCGATCGCTCGATCGGCGGCCCCGAAGCCTTTGTCCGCACCAATATCCTGGGCACCTTCGAACTGCTCGAGGCGATGCGCGCCTACCGCGCCACGCTGGATGCCGACGCGGCCGCGGCGCTGCGCTTCCTGCACGTGTCGACGGACGAGGTCTACGGCTCGCTCGGCCCGGACGACGCGCCGTTCCGCGAGACCACCGCCTACGCACCCAACAGCCCGTACGCGGCGAGCAAGGCGGCCAGCGACCATCTGGTGCGTGCGTGGCACCACACCTACGGGCTGCCGGTGCTGACCACCAACTGTTCCAACAACTACGGCCCGTACCAGTTCCCGGAAAAGCTGATTCCGCTGATGATTCACCACGCGCTGGCCGGCAAGCCCCTGCCGGTGTACGGGGACGGCTCCAACGTGCGCGACTGGCTGTACGTCGAGGATCATTGCCGGGCCATCGCGCGGGTGCTCGACGCCGGCGTGCCGGGGCGCAGCTACAACATCGGCGGCCACAACGAGGTGCGCAACATCGATCTCGTGCGGGTGCTGTGCGGCCTGCTCGATCGCCTGAGCCCGCGCCCCGACGGCGTCTCCTACGCCAGCCAGATCAGCTTTGTCACCGATCGTCCCGGCCACGACCGGCGCTACGCCATCGACGGCGCGCGCATCCGGCACGAACTGGGATGGCAGCCGCAGGTGGATTTCGCCAGCGGGCTGCAGCGCACCGTGCAGTGGTACCTGGATCACGGGCCGTGGGTCGAGCACGTGCTGAACGGGCAATATCGACAAGCCGGGCAGGCGGCATGAGCGCGCCGCCTCGCGTATTGCTGCTGGGCGCCGACGGCCAGCTCGGCTGGGAGCTGCGGCGTGCCCTGCTGCCGCTGGGCGAGCTCGTCGCCGTCGGTCGCGCGCAGGCCGACCTCGGCGATGCGCCGGGCCTGCGCGCGCTGCTGCAGCGCCTGCGCCCGCAGGTGATCGTGAACGCCGCCGCCTACACCGCGGTGGATCGTGCCGAGAGCGATGCCGAACAGGCGGCGCGCATCAACGCCGAGGCGCCGGCGCTGCTGGCCGCGCATGCCGCCGAGCACGCAGCCTGGCTGCTGCATTACTCGACCGACTACGTGTTCGACGGCAGCACCTCGCGCCCCTGGCGCGAGACCGACGCGCCGGCTCCGCGCAGCGTGTACGGGCGCACCAAGCTGGAGGGCGAGCAGGCGATCCGCGCCAGCGGCTGCCCCCACCTGATTCTGCGCACCTCCTGGGTGTTCGCGGCGCGCGGCGCGAATTTCGCCAAGACCATGGTGCGTCTGGCGCGCGAACGCGAGCAACTGCGCGTGGTGGCCGACCAGATCGGCGCGCCCACCGGGGCCGAGCTGATCGCCGACGTCAGCGCGCTGGCCCTGCACCGCCTGCTGCGCGAGCCGCAGCTGGCGCGCGACAACGCCGGCCTGTATCACCTCAGCAGCAGCGGCAGCACGAGCTGGCATGGCTACGCCTGCCATGTGCTGCGTCACGTCGCGGCGCGCGGCATGGCGCTGCGCTGCGATGCCGACCGGGTGCAGGCGATCGCCACGTCGGAGTATCCGCTGCCGGCGGCGCGCCCGGCGGATTCGCGTCTCGACGGCGCGGCATTGCAAAGCTGGCTGGGCATCGTGCTGCCGGCGTGGCAGCCGCAGGTCGAGCGCATGCTCGACGAGGCCTTCGATCTGCACGCAGGCGCGGCGCGCTGACGGCGCCGCGCCGGCGGCTCAGTGCTGCTGCAGTTCGATCTTCACCTCGATCACTTCGAGGGATTCATGGCGCTCCAGCTTGACCTGGATGTCGTTCGGGTCGATCGGGACGTAGCGCGAGATCACCTGCAGCAGGTCGCGCTGCAGCGCGGGCAGGTAGTCGGCAGGCGCGCCCGACGCGCGTTCGTGGGCGAGGATGAGCTGCAGCCGCTCCTTGGCGATGCTCGCCGTCTTCTTCTTCTCGCCCAGCAGGAAGGACAGAATGGACATGGATCTTCTCCTGCTCAGCGGCCGAACAGGCGCTTGAACAGACCGGGCTTCTGGTACGACGTGAAGCGCAGCGGCCGCTCTTCGCCGAGAAAGCGCGCGATCACGTCCTGGTAGGCGCTGGCCACGTCGGTGCCGTCGAGATGGATGGCCGGCGTGCCCTGGTTCGACCCCTGCAGCACGGCCTCGCTTTCCGGAATCACGCCGATCAGCTTGAGGCGCAGGATCTCCTGGATGTCATCGATCGACAGCATCTCGCCCTCGAGGACGCGGCGCGGGTTGTAGCGGGTGATCAGCAGGTGCTCGCGAATCGGCTCGTCGCCCTCGATGGCGCGCCGGGACTTCGAGCCCAGGATGCCCAGGATGCGGTCGGAGTCGCGCACCGACGAAACCTCCGGGTTGGTGACGATCAGCGCCTCGTCGGCGAAATGCATGGCCATGAGCGCGCCGCTCTCGATCCCCGCCGGGCTGTCGCAGACGATGTAGCTGAAGTCCATCGCGTCGAGTTCGTCGAGCACCTTGCGCACGCCCTCGAGGGTCAGCGCGTCCTTGTCGCGGGTCTGCGAGGCGGGGAGCACGAACAGCTGTTCGCACACCTTGTCCTTGATCAGCGCCTGGTTCAGCTTGGCCTCGCCCTGGATCACGTTGATGAAGTCGTACACCACGCGCCGCTCGCAGCCCATGATCAGATCGAGGTTGCGCAGGCCGACGTCGAAGTCGATGACCGCGGTCTTGTGCCCGCGCAGGGCGAGGCCGGAGGCGAACGCCGCGCTGGTGGTGGTCTTGCCGACGCCGCCTTTGCCCGAGGTTACGACGATGATTTTTGCCATGGTGACTGAGAACGTTGTGGAACGGTACTGCGGGGGAAATCCGGGGTGGGGGCGGCAGCGCGCTGCTCAGCGTCCCGGCAGCGGTTCGATGCGCAACTGGTCGCCGTCGAGCAGCACCTGGGCGGGCTTGCCGGCGACCGCCGGCGGCAGCGCCTGCTCGGCGGTGCGGTACACGCCTGCGATGGCCACCAGTTCGGGCTCCAGGCGGCTGCAGAAGATGCGCGCGCCGGTGTCGCCATGCGCGCCGGCCAGCGCGCGCCCGCGCAGCGCCCCGTAGACGTGGATGTTGCCGCCGGCGATGATCTCCGCGCCGTGGCTGACGGCGTCCAGCACGACCACGTCGCCCGGCGCGTACACGCGCTGGCCCGAGCGCAGCGGGCGGTCGACGAGCAGGCCCGCCGCGGGCGCCGGCGCGGCGGCGCCGGACGCCTGCGCGGCGGCGCCGGACGCCTGCGCCGCCTG
>JAKAZQ010000050.1 GCA_021815805.1 Pseudomonadota bacterium
CGCCGCTGCAACGGCGGCGCGCCATGCGCGGGCGCATGCCGGCTGGCGGCGCATGCGCCGGCACGCGAGCGCGCGCCCGGCATTGCGCCGGCCGTTCCGGGCGCCGCGGCGGCGGCCGCGGGCGAGGGCTCCGTGGAACCTGGCAGGCACGATGGACATTCTGATCATCAAGACTTCTTCTCTCGGCGACATCGTACATGCCATGCCGGTGCTCCAGTACCTGCGCCGGGTCGCGCCGCAGGCACGGGTCGACTGGCTGGTCGACGAGGCCTTCGCCGAGCTGCTGACGCTGCACCCGGCGCTTCGCGAACTGCTCGTGGTGCCGTTGCGACGCTGGAAAAAGGCGCCGCTGGCGGGCGCCACGTGGCGCGGCCTGGGGGGCTTCGTGCGCCGGCTGCGCGCCCGGCGCTACGACCTGGTGTTCGACCTGCAGGGCAACACCAAGAGCGCGCTGCTGTGCGCCGCGACGCGCGGCGCGCGCAAGATCGGCTTTGCCGCGCGCCACCTGCAGGAGCCGCTGGCGCGCCTGGTGACGCACGAGAAGGTGGACTTCGAGGCCACCGATCGGCACGCCGCGCAACGCTACCTGCGGGTCGTGTCGGCCGCGTTCGATGACGCACCGGACGCCCTGCGCGATCGCGCGCAGATCGCCGTGGCGGCGGACGATGCGAGTGCCGCCGAGGCGCTGCTGGGCGATGCCGCGCGGCCGCGGGTCGCGCTGCACTGCGGCACCTCGTGGGCGAGCAAGCTGTGGTTCGACGACGGCTGGATCGCCGTCGGCCGCGATCTGCTGGCGCGCGGCATGGCCGGCTCGCTGCTGCTCAGCTGGGGCGACGCCGCCGAGCGCGAGCGCGCCGAGCGCATCGCCGCCGCAATCGGCGACGCCGCGCGTGTCCTGCCCCGGCTCGAGCTCAAGCGCCTTTGCGCGGTGTACGGCGCCTGCGAGCTGATGCTCGGCGCCGACACCGGCCCGGTGCACCTGGCCGCCGCCGCCGGCGCGCCCACGGTGTCGCTGTACCGTTGCACCCAGGGCGTCCGCAACGGCCCGTTCGGCCCGCGGCACCGCATCCTGCAGGCGCCGCTGGACTGCTCGAAATGCTGGAGCGGAACCTGCTGGAGGGACGCCGAGTGCACGCGCAGCATCACCCCCGACGCGGTGCTGGAGTCGGCGCAGTGCTTGCTCGAAGCCCGTCCCGCGCGCGCCACCGAACCATGACATCGAACAAACTCGCCATCGTGCAGGTCATCAGCCAGGCCCGGTTTTCCGGCGCCGAGCATGTCTGCCTGAACCTCAGCGCCGAGCTGCAGCGCCGCGGCCACCGCGTGCTGCTGCTGTGCAAGAGCGTGGGCGGCTTCCCCGAGGAGGCGCGCAAGCGCGGCCTGGAGGTACGCACGCCGTCGCTGTCGGGCAAGCTCAACCTGGCGGCGCCGCTGGCCATCGGCTCGATCGCGCGCCGCTTCGGCGCCGACCTGATCCACAGCCACCTGTCGAGCGCGGCGCTCTGGGGAAGCCTTGCCGGACGCCTGTTCGGCATCCCGGCGATCGGTCACATTCACGCGCTGAACACCTTCTTCTATTACCGCTTCAGCCACTTCAACCTGACCTGCTCCGACGGCGTGCGCCGGGCCATGCTGGCGCAGGGCGCCGATCCGGCGCGCACGCGGGTGGTCTACAACGGCATCGCGCCCGAGCGCCTGCAGGGCCTCACGCCGACGCAGCCACTGCTCGGCGAACTCGGCATCGACGCCGACGCCCGGATCATCGCCTGCGTCGCCCACCTGACCGCGCGCAAGGGCCAGATCCACCTGCTGCGTGCCATCGCGCGGCTGCGCGACGACTGGCCGCGGCTGCACTGCCTGCTGATCGGCGTCGGCAACCTGCGCGACATGCTGCTCGAGCAGGCGCGCCAGCTGGGCATCGCCGAGCGCGTGCACTTTCTCGGCTTCCGTGGCGACGCGGTGTCGCTGATGAACTGCGCGGAAGTCGTCGTGCTGCCGTCGGTCGCCAAGGAAGGCCTCGGACTGGCGCTGATCGAGGCCGCGCTGCTCGGCAAGCCCACCATCGGCAGCGACGCGCCGGGCATCGACGAGGTGATCGACGACGGCACCACCGGCCTGCTCGTGCCGCCGGCCGACGATGCCGCGCTGGCCGATGCGCTGCGGCGTCTGCTCGGCGATGCGGCGCTGCGGCAGCGCCTCGGCGAGGCCGGTCGCGTGCGTGCCGCCGCGCGGTTCACGGTCGCGGCCATGACCGACGCCTGCGAGGCCGCGTACGCCGACGTGCTGCAGCGCCACCGGCGCGCCTGAGCCCGCGGCGGCGCGCACGCGGCGAGGCTCAGAACGGCAGCTCGAGCCCGGGTTGCAGCGCCTGCAGCGCGGCGCGGAATTCCTCCTGGATGCGCCGCAATGCCGCGGCGTCGCGGGCCTCGAAGCGCAACACCACGCACGGCGTGGTGTTGGACGGCCGCGCCAGCCCGAAGCCATCGTCGTACTCGGCGCGCACGCCGTCGATGGTGTGCAGTTGCCGCGCCGTCGGAAAACGCGCCTCGCGCTGCAGGCGCTCGCACAGCGCGAACTGCTGCTGCGGCTCGGTGTGGATCTTCAGCTCCGGCGTGGACAACGCGTCGGGCAGGCCGAGCAGCTCGGCCTGCGCATCCGCGACACGCGCCAGCAACTCGAGCAGGCGCGCCGCGCCGTACTGCGCATCGTCGAAGCCGAACCAGCGGTCCTTGAAAAAGATGTGCCCGCTCATCTCTCCGGCCAGCGGCGCGCCGACCTGCTTCATGCGCGCCTTGATCAGCGAATGCCCGGTGCGCCACATCATCGGCTCGCCGCCGTGGCGCCGCACCCAGGGGGCGAGGTTGGCGGTGCATTTGACGTCGAAGATGATCGGTGCTCCGGGATGGCGCGTGAGCACGTCGGCGGCGTACAGCATCAGCTGGCGGTCGGGCCAGATGATGTGGCCGTCCTTCGTGACCACGCCGAGGCGGTCGCCGTCGCCGTCGAAGGCCAGTCCGATCTCGGCGTCGCCTTCGCGCAGCACGCGCTGCAGGTCCTCGAGGTTGTGCGGATCCGCCGGATCCGGGTGGTGGTTCGGGAAACGGCCGTCGACCTCGCAGAACAGCTCGGTGACGCGGCAGCCGAGGCGCCGCAGCAATTCCGGCGCGAAGGCTCCGGCCACGCCGTTGCCGCAGTCCACCGCGACATGCATGGGACGCGCCAGTTGCACGTCGGCGACGATGCGCTCGAGATAGGGCTCGACGATGCTCGCGCTGCGCAAGCTGCCGCCGCCGCTGCTGTAGGCCTCCGACACCACCAGATCGCGCAGCGCGAGAATGTCCTCGCCGTGCAGCGCATCGCCGCCCAGCACCATCTTCAGGCCGTTGTACTCGGGCGGATTGTGGCTGCCGGTGATCTGGATGCCGTTGGGCACGTCGGTCGTCGCACAGGCGAAGTACAGCATCGGGGTCGCGTTCATGCCGAGATCGATCACGTCGAGCCCGCCGGCGCGCAGCCCGTCGCTCAGCGCCGCCACCAGGCGCGGGCCCGACTCGCGCCCGTCCCGGCTCACATGCACGGCGCGCTGGCCGCGCGAGCGCGCCAGCGTGGCGTAGGCGCGCCCGATGTGCACGCAGGCCTGCGGCGTGAGCGAAGCGTCGACGATGCCCCGGATGTCGTAGGCCTTGAACAGCGAAGAATCGATTTGCGCCATGGGAGTGTTCCGTTAATGGGCGATGACGGGCTACGGCTTCGCCGCGACCGAGGCAAAATGCCATTTTCTCACGTCGAACTTTGATGGCCACGTACCTGATCGGCGACCTGCAGGGTTGCGACGACGCCTTCGCACGCCTGCTCGGGCAGATCGCCTTCGACCCGCGCCATGACCGCCTGGTCGTGCTCGGCGACGCGGTGAACCGCGGGCCCGGCTCGGCCGCCTGCCTGCGCCGCCTGATGGCGCTCGGCGACGCGGCGCAATGCCTGCTGGGCAACCACGACCTGCACCTGCTGGCGGTCGCCGACGGCGTGCGCAACGCGCACCGCAGCGACACGCTGGACGACATCCTCGACGCCCCGGATCGCGACGCACTGCTCGACTGGGTGCGGCGGCGCCCGCTGGCGCTGCTCGAACAGGGCTGGCTGCTGGTGCATGCCGGCGTGCTGCCGGACTGGGGCGTGCAGCAGGTCCTGCAACTGGCGGCAGAGGTCGAGGCGCATCTGCGCGGCGACGCGTTGCGCGAGTTCCTCGGCGAACTGTTCGGCAACCAGCCTTGCGTCTGGTCGCCGCATTTGCAGGGGGCCGAGCGCTGGCGCATCACCGTGAACGCGCTGACCCGGCTGCGCTATGTCAACGTGGCCGAGCGCAGCATCGATTTCCACTGCAAGCAGTCCCCCGCCAGCGCGCCGGCCGGCCTGCTGCCGTGGTTCGAGGTGCCGGGTCGCGCCAGCCGCGACACGCCGATCGCCTTCGGCCACTGGTCCTCGCTGGGTCTGTCGTGGAGCCACGGCGCGCTGTGCCTGGACAGCGGCTGCCTGTGGGGCGGCAGCCTGAGTTGCGCGCGGCTCGCCGGTCCCGGGCCGGCGGATCGGCCGTGGCTCGATCTCGTGCAGGTGCCCTGCCCCTGCGCGCGCCAGCCCTCGGCGCGCAAGTCCTGAGCCGACCCGCGGCCTTCGCGCAGGCGCCGCGGACCTTGGTCGCGCGCCGCGCACGACGATCCTGCAGCGGGCAAAGGAGCAACACGTTGCGGGGTGAGCCGCGAGGCCGTGTATACTTGCCGTTTTTGCCAACGCTTATCAAGTGGAGTGCTGTATGGCACGCGTCTGTCAGGTTACCGGCAAAGCGCCGATGGTGGGCAACAACGTTTCCCACGCAAACAACAAGACCAAGCGTCGCTTCCTGCCCAATCTGCAATACCGCAGGATCTGGGTCGAGAGCGAGAACCGTTACGTGCGCCTGCGCATCTCGAACGCCGGGCTGCGCCTGATCGACAAGGTCGGCATCGATGCCGTGCTGTCGGATCTGCGCACGCGTGGCGAAGTCTGAACCGCATCAGCAACAGGAGTGACGCGCCATGGCCAAGGGCGGACGTGAAAAGATCAAACTGGAGTCGACCGCGGGTACCGGTCACTTCTACACCACGACCAAGAACAAGCGAATCCAGCCGGAGAAGATGGAAATCGCCAAGTTCGATCCGGTCGCGCGCAAGCACGTGGTGTACAAGGAAACCAAGCTGAAGTGATGCAGACTCGCGTCGCGCCTGCACGCAGGCCGCGACGCAGTGCAGGCATTCCGAGTTGCCGGCATCTCGAGCCCGACAGCGGCCCGAGACGCTCCGAAGCCCGTCTTGCGACGGGCTTTTTCGTGTCCGGCTTTCGTGCCTGGCGGACGCCTGCGCCCAGCCTCGGCGGCGCGGCGCGAGACAACAAAAAACCAGCCTCGCGGCTGGTTTGAAGCGCTGCGCGCACGACCGCGCATGCAGCCGCGGTCGGCATCGCCGGTGCGCATCGGCGGGCCGCAAGGGCCCGCCGAACACGGACGAGTTACTTGCTCTCGCCGCTGGCGGCGGCGGCCGGGGCCGACGCCGCAGCCGAAGCGGCCGGCGCGGCCTTCGAGGCCGCAGACGCGGCAGGCGCAGCGCTCGAGGCAGGCGCGGCAGCCGGCGCCGACGCCGCGGCCGGGGCACTTGCCGCGGCCGGAGCCGAAGCGGGAGCTGCCGCCTCTTCCTTCTTGCCGCAGGCTGCCAGAGCCAGGACAGCAATCATGGAAGCCAACAACACGGACTTTTTCATGTGATTCCTCAAGCGTCAGGAGATCGAAACAGGCTTTGAAACCGGGAATTCCCGGTGGGATCTGGGTTGCGCAGCGTGCCCCTTGCGGGAACACAAAACGCGGCGTGAAGTATAGCCCCCCCGAGGGTTTGTCCTTATGCTTCGCAGTGAAATGATTCGAGATGTTGCGCCAGGTTCACAAAAAGGCCGGGATTCGTGCTGCCGGGCGCCGGAAATGCCGCAACGCAACTTGCGCCCCGATGCGGCCCAGCGAAATGACCGTTGTCAGCGGGACAGGACACCACTAGAGGCCCAGCGCCACAGGCACGAACCCCGGCTCGGCGAGGTCCCAGGCCTGCTCGAAGGCCTGCAGCGAAGCCTGCCACGCAGCCTGCTGCACGTGCACCGCGCGGCGCTCGCGCTGCGCCGGCAGCGCGAGCACGCCGCGCTCGCGCAACCACAGTCCTTCGCTCGGCGCCGCAATATCCGGCGGCAGTTCGCGGCATTCGATGACATGTCCGAAATCGAGCCGCCACTGCACGAACCGCGGCGCCTCGCGCATCAGCCCGGCGTAGCTCCTGGCCAGCATGCGCGCGCAGCCGCGCCGCCGCGGCAGCGCCCATTCGCGCAGCGCGCGCACCACCTCGGGCTCGCCCAGCGGCCAGCCGTCGAACCCGTCGCTGTACATGCTGAAGCCCGCGCCGGGATCGAAAAGACCCTCGCGCAAGGCCTGCAGCCAGGCCTGCCGTCCTTCGATCGCGCCCCCCGGCGCGCCGGCTCCCGAAAGCGTGTCAGCCATGCCCGTGCTCCCCTGCGTCCGCCACCGCGCCGGCATGCGCCCAGCCGAGCCGGCACCACTGCAGCAACAACTCCCGCTCCTGTGCGCTGGCCCGCTCCAGCTGCGAGGCCGCCAGCACGCGCGCATCGGCGAAGCGGCGCAGCAAGGCCGAGCGCGCGAGGGGCTGCGGCACGCTCTCGCCGTTGATCATCACGGCCGAGGCCGCCCACAGCATGCGGCTGCGGCGGTCCAGGCGTACCCCCAGGCGCGCCATGCGTCGTGCCAGGCCGGCGGATGCCGCCGGCTCGAACACCACCTCCTGCTTGGGCTCGGTCAGCAGCTCGCCGAGTGCCGCGGCAAAGCCGCGCTGCCCCGGGCGCAGGCGCGCGAACGCGTCGGCCACGAAACGCACCATGTCGTCGGGCAGGCGCGCCGGATGCGTCGCCGCCTGCGCGCCCAGCCGGCCGCGATCGCTGTAGCGCGGCCCGGCCGGCAGTTCGTCGGCCAATTTCCAGAGCAACTGCCGCAGCAGTTCATCGGCGGGAGGCGCCCGAAAACCCACCGAGTAGGTCATGCACTCACCGTCGGCGACGCCATCGTGGCCCCAGCCGGGCGGCAGATACAGCAGGTCGCCCGGCTCGACCGTGAATTCCTGCTCGGGCACGAAATCCTGCAACAGGCGCAGGGGTTGTCCAGGTTGCAAGCGCGGCTGCGGCACCGCGCCGATGCGCCAGCGTCGGCGCCCATGTGCCTGCAACAGGAACACGTCATAGTCGTCGACATGCGGCCCCACGCCGCCGCCATCGCTGGCCCACGAGATCATCAGGTCGTCGAGCCGCGCATCGGGCACGAAGCGGAATCGCTGCAGCAACGCGGCGACGCCGTCGTGGTGCAGATCCACGCCCTGCACCAGCAGCGTCCACTGCGGCGTGCGCAGGCCCGGCAGGTCGCGACGCCGCAGCGGACTGTGGCACACCGTCCAGTGCCCGGCGTCGTGCCGCACCACACGCGCCTCGACGTCGTCGCGCAGTGCCAGGTCGAACAACGCGCGACGCTCCAGCAGCGGCTGAAAGCCGGGCAGCGCCTGGCGCAGCAGCAGCGGCTTGCGCTGCCAGTGGTCGCGCAGGAAGCGCTCTCGGCTGATGCCCGGCAGGCGCACCAGGGGCAGGGACACGGGCTTCTCCAGAGGTCGGGGGTCGGGGGGCCGAACAGGCCGCAAAGTGTAGCCCCTCGATACGGCAGGACTCGTCCGCGCGCGGCGTTTAGGCGCAAAATGGCGAGCCCTGCGCAATCCGCGTCCGGCCGTGCCGCGGCCACGGCGCGGCCTGCGCGAGCCGCCGCCTTGAAGCTGGAAATGGATCATCATGAATGTCGCCCCCGATACCGTGGTCACGCTGGCCTGGCGCCTGACCGACGCGCAGAACGAGTTGCTGGCCGAGGATGACAGCGGCACCGATTTCTACGTCGGCAGCGACGACCTGTTGCCCGTGATCTCGCGCGACCTGCTCGGCAAATCCGTCGGCGACAGCGGCGCGCTGCACATCGAGCCGGCCGACGCCTTCGGCGACTACGAGCCGGATCGCCTGCGCCTGGAAGACCGTGCGCTGTTTCCCGACCTGCTCGAACCCGGCATGCAATTCGAGCAGTTGCCTGCCGGCTGCAGCGCCGCCGAACCCGGGTGCCGGTTCACGATCACCGACATCGCCGACGGCAAGGTCGTGCTGGATGGCAACCACCCGCTGGCCGGCATGGCGCTGCGCGTGCACTATCGCATCGTCGAGGTGCGCGCTCCCGACCCCGACGAGGTGGAGGCGCGCAGCGCCCACCTCGACGACGTCGACAGCGGCATGTTCCTGGTCGGACGCAGCGTCGAGTCCTGAGCAAGCGCGCGTCAGGCCATGGCGCCGATGGCGCGGCGCAGCCGGGCCAGCGCCAGCGTGAAGAACACCGCGCCGATGCCGGCGATGGCCAGCAACTGCGGCCACACCACGCGCAGGCCGGCTCCGCGAAACAACGTGGCCTGCGACAGCGTGACGAAGTGCGTGGTAGGCGCGCCGAGCATGATCAGGCGCACAAGCTGCGGCATGCTCTCGCGCGGCGTGCTGCCTCCCGACAGCATTTCCAGCGGCAGCAACACCATGATCAACAGCAGGCCCATCTGCGGCATCGAGCGCGCCACGGTGCCCAGCAGGATGCCCATCGACGTGACGGCGAACATCTGCAGCGCCGCACCCAGCACGAAAACCCAGGTGACCGGCGGCAGCGGAACGCCGATCATCGCGTGCACCACCAGCAGCAGCGACGCGCAGGCGCCGATCAGCACCACAAGGCCCATCGACCAGACCTTGGCGGCCATGATCTCGAACGGGGTCAGCGGCATGGCCAGAAGATGCTCGATGGTGCCGTGCTCGCGCTCGCGCAGCAACGCCGCGCTGGTGAGCACGATGCCCAGCATGGTCACATTGTTGATCAGCTCGGCGATCGCTCCGAACCACGACGGAGTCAGCGCCGCATTGAAGCGGTTGCGCAGCACCAGACGCGCCGGCGCCGCCGCGGACTCGCCGGGGCGCCGGCGCTGCTCGAATTCGGCGATTTCCCCCTGCGCGATCGCCTGCACGTGGGCCCCTCCGGCGAAGGCCTGCAGCATGCGCGTGGCGTCGATGCTGAGCTGCAGCTGCGGATGGCGCGCGCCGAGCAGATCGCGCTGGAAGTGCGGCGGCACGTCGAGCACGAAGGTATAGGTTCCGGCGTCCATCGCCGCGTCCACCTGTGCCGGCTCGAGCAGCGGCGGCGGCAGGAAATACGGCTGACCGAACGCCGCGTGCAGGCGCGCCGAGAGCATCGAGTGGTCCTCGTCGACCATGGCCAGCGGCGCGCGCTGCAGGGTCTCCGGCGTGCCGGTCGCCGCGCTGAAGATCGCCAGCGTGAAGGCGAAAGCCATCAGCACCAGCATGGCGCGGTCGTGCAGCAGGCCGCGCAGCTCCTTCACGCCGAGCACCCATACATGCGAAAGGCGCGCCATGCTGCGGCTCCTCAGCGCTCCTGCTTGCGCAGCAGCAGTGCGCTGGCACCCGCCAGCACCGGCGCCACCAGCAGCAGCGCGAGCAACTGCGGCGCCAGTTCGCGCAGATCCAGCCCCTTGGAGAAGGTGCCGCGCGAGACGATCAGGAAATGCGTGGTCGGATACACGCGCCCGACCCAGGCCGCCACGCCCTGCAGCGACGACGTCGGGTTGAGCAGGCCGCAGAACTGGATGGCCGGCAGCACGGTGCCGATGGTCGTGGCGAAAATCGCCGCGGTCTGGGTGCGCAGGAAGCTCGACATCAGCAGCCCCAGTGCGGTCGCGTCGAACACGTAGAGCAGCGCGCCCAGCGCGAACGCCCACATGCTGCCGTCGAAGGGGACCCGGAACACCCATGCCGCCCAGGCCCACAGCACCAGCGCGTTGAGCAGCCCGAGCGCGACATACGGAAGCTGCTTGCCGAGCAGGAACTCGAGCCGTGTCGCGGGCCCGACATAGAAATTGAGAATCGAGCCGAGTTCCTTCTCGCGCACCACGCTCAACGCCGCGAGCATGGCCGGAATCATGATCAGCAGCAGCGGGATGATCGCCGGCACCATGGCGACCAGGCTGCTGACATCGGGGTTGTAGCGGTAGCGTATCTCGACGCCGGCCGAGAGCGGCGGGCCGGTCTGCGCAGCACGCTCGGCGACGCGCTGCGCCAGCCACGACGCGTGCACGGCCTGCACGAAGCCGTCGATGGTCTCGGCGCGCGACGGCATGGAGCCGTCGACCCAGGCGCCGACCTCGGGCGACAGGCCGCGCTGCACGTCCCGCGCGAATCCCGGTGGGATCTCCAGCGCCATCGCCAGCTCGCCGCTGCGCAGGCGGCGGTCCATCTCGGCGTCGCTGCGCAGCGGTGCCCGCTCCGAGAACTCGCGCGCGCTGGCGTAGTCGCGCACATAGTCGCGGCTGAGCGTGCTGGCATCCCGATCCAGCACCGCGAAGCGCAGGTGGCGCACGTCGAGGTTGATGCCCAGGCCCATGATCACCAGCAGCAGCACGCTGCCGACCAGCGCCAGCGTGGCGCGCACCGGATCACGCATCAGTTCCAGGGCCTCGCGCCAGGTATGGCTGAGCAGTCGCGTCGCCGAACGCACCATCAGGTGCCGGCGACGTTGCGTGCCCGTCGCAGCGGCGAACGCCCGATCGATCGGTGCATCGTCGCCGCCGCGCGCCGGCTGCACGGCCTCGATCCACTGCACGAACGCCTGCTCCAGGTTGTCGGCGCCGTGTGCCGCGACGATCTCGGTCGGCGTGCCGCTGACCAGCACCCGTCCGGCGTGCATGAGGGCCACGCGGTCGCAGCGTGCCGCCTCGTTCATGCGATGGGTGGACACGAAGATGGTCACGCCGTCCTCGCGCGCCAGGCGCTGCATCTGCTGCCAGAACCAGTCGCGCGCCAGTGGGTCGACGCCCGACGTCGGCTCGTCGAGAATCAGCAGCTCGGGAGCGTGGATGGTGGCCACCGCCAGCGACAGGCGCTGTCGCATGCCCAGCGGCAGCTCGGCCGGGTGGCGCTGCGCCAGTTCGCGCAGTTCGAAGCGTTCCAGCGCCTGCGCCACCGCGGCGTCGCGCAGGGATGCCGGCAAGCCGAACAGGCGCGCGTGCAACTGCAGGTTCTGCAGCACCGACAGCTCGCCCCACAGCGAAAAGCCCTGGGTCATGTACCCCACGCGCTTGCGCACCTCCAGGTCGCGCGGGTCGGGCACTCTGCCGAGCACGCGCACGCTGCCGGAACTCGGCGCGAGCAGGCCGGTGAGCATTTTCATGGTCGTCGTCTTGCCACAGCCGTTGGAGCCGATGAAGCCGAAGATCTCGCCCCGGCGGATGCCCAGGTCGATGCGGTCGACGGCGACGAAGTCGCCGAAGCGGCAGCTCAGCTGGCGCGCCTGCACGAGCTCCGATGCCTGCGCGGCGGCCGCCGACGGCGCCATCCGGCGCGCCGCCGGCGCGGGCCGCGCAGCGTGGGAGCGCGTGCCGAGCAGGGCCACGAAGGCGCGCTCCAGGTCATCGCAGCGCGTGCGTCGGCGCAGTTCGTCGGGCGTGCCGGTGGCGATGACCCGGCCGCCATCCATGGCGGCCAGCCAGTCGAAATCCTGTGCCTCGTCCATGTACGAGGTGGCCACGAGCACGCTCATGCCCGGGCGCCGGCTTCGGATGCGCCGGATGAGATCCCAGAACTGCACGCGCGACAACGGATCCACGCCCGTGGTCGGCTCGTCCAGCACGAGCAGATCGGGGTCATGCAGCAAGGCGCAGCAAAGACCCAGCTTCTGCCTCATGCCCCCGGACAGCTTGCCCGCGGCGCGCGCGGCGAATTCGTCGAGCCCGGTGGCGCGCAGCAACTCGCGCTCACGCGCCTGCCGCATGGCGGGCGTGAAGCCGCGCTGGCGCCCGAAGAAGTCCAGGTTCTCGGCCACCGAGAGACCGGGATAGAGGTTGCGCCCGAGGCCCTGCGGCATGTAGGCCACACGATGCCGCAGGTGCGACAGGTGACGGCGGTCCCGCAGACTGCCGCCGAGCACGCGCAGTTCGCCGCGCTGCAGCCTGCGCGCCCCGGACACCAGCGCCAGCAGGCTCGACTTGCCGACGCCGTCGGGCCCGATCAGGCCGACCATGCCGGCGGCCGGCAGGCACAGCTGCTGCAGTTGCAGCGCCGGGCGCCCACGGTAGCGCAGCACGACATCGCGCGCCTCGACCACGCAGCTGCCATTCGTCGGCGCCGACACCATGGGCTGCCTACCGCCGCAGTTGCAGGGGCGCGGGCCAGGGCTGCGCCCGTCTCAGGCGCACGTAGGCCATGCCCGGCATGCCGCTCTTGAGCGCGGGCCGGTTCGCCTCCACCCAGCGCGGGTCGACGCGCGCGCGCACCCGGAACATCAGCTTCTGGCGCTCGCTGAGTGTCTCCACGGTCTTGGGCGTGAACTGGGCCACCGCGGAAACGTAGGAAACCACCGCCGGCACGGGCTGCCCCGGGTGGGCGTCGAGCACCAGGCGGGCCTCGTCGCCGATCACCACCCTGCCCGCGTCGGCCTCGGGAAGGAAAAACGACATGCCGAGATCGGAGGTGTCGAGCAGGCTGATCACGCGTGCGCCCACGCCGAGCATCTCGCCGGGCCGGGCCACCAGATACTGCACCTGGCCGGCGACCGGCGCGCGAATGCTGCAATCGCGCAGTTCCACGTCCATGCGCGCCAGCGCGGCGTGCGCGGTGCCCACGCCCGCCTGCGCCTCGGTGGCGACCGAGCGCGCCACCTCGATGGCCGCTGCCGCGGCCGCCACCTGCGCGCGCGCCGCGGCGAGCGCACCCTCGGCACTGCCCACGCGGGCGCGGTCGTCGTCGAGTTGCTGGCGCGACACGCCGCCGAGGCCGAGCAGCTGCCGCGAGCGCACGAGCCGACTGCGCGCCGCCTGCAACTCGCTGTCGCGCTGCGTCACCTGCGCGATCGCCGCTGCGCGCTCGCTCGTGCGCAGCGCCACCTGGGCAAGCGCCGTGGCCGCCGCAGCGCGCGCCTGCTGCCACTGCGCGAGGGTCTGCGCGCGTTGCGCCTGCAACGGCGCGCAATCCAGCTCGGCCAGCAGTTGTCCCGCCAGCACCCGCTGGCCCTCCTGCACATGCAGGCGCTGCAGGCGTGCCGCGAGGCGCGTCGCCAGTTCGATATCCACCGCCTCCAGCCGGCCGTTGCCCGCCATCAGGCCGGCCAGCGCCGGCGGCCGCTGCCACCAGTACCAGGCGCCAGCGGCCAGCGCCAGCGCGATCAGCGCCAGCGCCGCGCCGACCGCGCGATGCTGCAACCACCGCATGACCATCCCCCGCGGCGCAGAGGCCGCGTGTCGATGATCGATTGTGCAGCGCCTGCCGGGCGCCCTGCCACGCGCCGCATCAAGAAACGCGGCCCGGCGCGCGAAAGCCTCAGGAGCCGGTCGAGCCGAAGCCTCCGGCGCCGCGTCGGCTTTGCTGCGAGAACTGCGCGACGACCTGGAAAGCGGCGCGCACGATGGGCACGAACATCATCTGCGCGATGCGCTCGCCGGGCTCGATGCGCACGGGCGGGCTGCCGGCCGGATTGCGGTTCCAGACGCTGACCATCACCTGTCCGGTGTAGTCGGCATCGATCACGCCGATCGAATTGCCCAGCACCAGGCCGCGCTTGTGGCCCATGCCGGAGCGCGGCGCGATCACCGCCATCAGGCCGGGGTCGGCGATGTGCATGGCGAACCCGGCCGGCACCAGTTGCGCGGGGCTGCCGGCGACGATGTCGAGTGCCTCGTCCAGGCAGGCGTGCAGGTCGACGGCCGCCGCCATCGGGGACTGGTAGCTGGGCAGGCCCCATTGCTGCAGGCGGGGGTCCAGGATGACGAGTTCGACGGGCGCGGCGCTCGGGGAAGTGTTCAAAGAAATGCTCCGGGAAGGGGGCTGGTGGCCGCGCGCGCCGCCGGGCTGGTCCGGCGTCAGCGCGCCGCCAGCCGGGAAGAGATCTCGCGCACAAGCTGGCGCGCGAGCTCGAGCTTGTGCATGCGCGGCAGTTCGCGCACGCCGTCGGCATCCACCAGAAGGCAGGCGTTGTCGTCGCGCCCGAAAGTCTGTGCGCCCAGATTGCCGACCAGCAGCGGAACGCCCTTGCGCAGCCGCTTGGCCTGGACGTTGTGCGCGAGGTGGTCGGCCTCGGCGGCGAAACCGACGCAGTACGGCGCGTCGGCACGCGCCGCCACCTCGGCCAGGATGTCCGGATTGAGTTCCAGTTCCGGCTGCGGTGGCGCGGCGCCGGGTTGCTTCTTGAGCTTGCCTTCGGCGACGTCGCGCGGTCGCCAGTCGGCCACCGCGGCGGCGCCGATGAACACGTCGATCGGCGTGCGCTCGAGTTCGCGCAGCACGGCGGCGTGCATCTGCCGCGCGGTCTCCACGGCCAGCGTGCGCACGCCATGGGGCGGAGCCAGCGCACACGGCCCGGCCACCAGCGTGACGTCGGCGCCGGCCTCCCAGGCGGCGCGCGCGAGCGCCCAGCCCATCTTGCCGCTGGAGCGGTTGGTCAGGCCGCGCACCGCATCCCAGGGTTCGAAGGTCGGACCTGCGGTGAGCAGCACGCGACGTCCGGCCAGCAGCCGCGGCTGCCACAGCGCCTCGATCTCCCACAGCAGTTGCTCGGGCTCGAGCATGCGCCCGTCGCCGACCTCGCCGCACGCCTGCTCCCCGCTGCCGGGGCCGGCCAGGCGCACGCCGTCGGCGCGCAGACGCTCGACATTGCGCTGCACCGCGGGATTCGCCCACATGGCCCGGTTCATGGCCGGAGCCATCAGCGTGGGCACCGCATCGCGCGCCAGCAGCAGCGTGCTCAGCAGGTCGTCGCCCATGCCGCAGGCGGCGCGCGCCAGCAGGTCGGCGCTGGCCGGCGCCACGACCAGCGCATCGGCCTCGCGCACCAGATCGATGTGGTCCATGCCGGAGGCGCGCAGCGGCCGCCAGACATCGAGCGCCACCTCGCGTCCGGACAAGGCCTGCAGCGTGACGGGGCCGACGAAACGTGTCGCCGCCTCGGTCATCACGACCTGCACGCGGTGACCGGCCTTGACCAGCAGGCGCGTCAGCTCGCAGGCCTTGTAGGCGGCGATGCCGCCGCTGATGCCGAGCAGCACACGCCGCGACGGCGCGGGAGAAGGCGATGCGGCCATCGCGGCGTGCGCCTCAGGCCCGGGCCGCCTGCAGGCGCTGTTCGCACCAGCGCAGGCCGGCGTTCAGCGCGGCGTCGACCGCTTGCGTGCGGGTGCCGCCGGCCATCGCGAAATCCGCGCGCCCGCCGCCCTTGCCGCCGACCTCCGCGGCCGCCAGGTTGACGAGTTCGCCGGCCTTCAGGCGCCCGGTCAGATCGGCGCTGACGCCGGCCGCGAGCTGGACCTTGTCGGCCTCGACGGCCGCCAGCAGCACCACCGCGGATTTCAGCTTCGCCTTGATCTGGTCGACCACCGCGCGCAGCGTCGCGGCATCGGCGCCGTCCAGGCGCGCCGCCAGCACACGCACGCCGCCGATGTCGCGCGCCTCGTCGGCCAGTTGCAGGCCGCGCGCGGCCGCCACGCGGGCCTTCAGCGCCGCCAGTTCCTTGTCCTGCGCGCGCAACTGCTCGAGCACCTGCGCGGCGCGCCGCGGCAGCTCGTCCGGCGACGCCTTCAGCAACGCCGCCAGCTCGGCCAGGTCGGCGCCCTGACGCTGCGCCAGCGACAGCGCGCCGAGCCCGGTGGTCGCCTCGATGCGACGCACCCCGGCGGCCACCGCGGACTGCCCGATGACGCGCAGGCTGCCGATGTCGCCGGTGCGCGCGACATGGGTGCCGCCGCACAGCTCGCGGCTC
>JAKAZQ010000051.1 GCA_021815805.1 Pseudomonadota bacterium
CGCAGGTCGCGGCGCGGGCGTGGCGGCTTCGCGCGCCGGCGCCGGCTGCGGCCGCGTCGGCGCGGACGGGGTCGCCGTCGTCGGGGCGGACGGGGCCGCCGGCGACGCGACCGCCTGCGGGCGCGCCACCGCGCTGGCCTGATCCTGCGGAGGAATGACCAGCGCGATGCGCGAGGCCACCGGCTTCGGCTGGGTCTCGAAAATCAGCGGGAACACGACGACGCCGGTGAGCACCAGCGCCACCGCGCCGATCAGGCGACGGCGCGCGCGCACACGCAACACTTCCTCGCTTTGCGCCTGTTGCGCGGCCGCGCCGCCGCCGCGGGGCTCATCCTTGGCGCGCTTTCCGGGCAATTTCATGGCATTCGACGATGGGGTGGCTCGGCCGCCGGCTCTCCCGCCAGGACCGACACGCGCGCTCAGCCCGCACGCGCGGGCGCTGGCGGGGCGGCGTCGTCCCGGGCACCGGCCGCACGGTGCGCGAGCACGTCGCCGACCGTGAAAAAGGAGCCGAAAACCACGATTCTATCGGTGGGCTGGGCCTGCGACAGCGCGGCGGCCAGCGCGACATGCGGCGAGGCATGGCAGCTCGCCGCCGCCGTCGGCGGCAGCAGCTCGCGCAGCGCCTGCGCCGACGCCGCGCGCGGCGTCGCCAGATCGCACAGATGCCAGACCTGCACCAGCGGCGCAATCGCCGCCAGCATGCCCGGGATGTCCTTGTCGGCCATCGCGCCGAACACCGCATGCGTGCGCGGAGCGAAGCCCATGGCATCCAGGCTTTCCGCAAGCACGCCGACGGCCTCCGGATTGTGGGCCACATCCAGCACCACCGCGGGCTGGCCGGGCAGCACCTGGAAGCGCCCCGGCAACTCGGCCTGCGCCAGGCCCATGCGCACGTCCTGCGCGCTCACCGGAAGTCGCTCGCGCACCGCCTCCAGCGCCGCCAGCGCGGCGCTCGCGTTGCGCAGCTGGCGCACGCCGCGCATGCCGGGATAGGCCAGCCCGTGCAGGCGCCGCGTCGCCCCGAAGTAGTCCCACTGCTGGCGATCGGCGCTGCTCCAGCCGAAGTCGCGGCCCACCCGCCACAGCCGCGCGCCGATGCGCTCGGCATGCTGCAGCAGGCTGTGCGGAGGATCCGGATCGGCGACCACGGCGGCGCGCCCGGCGCGCAGGATTCCCGCCTTCTCGAAGCCGATGGACTCGCGGTCGCCGCCCAGGAACTCGACGTGGTCGAGCGCCACGCCGGTGATCACCGCGCAGTCGGGGTCGATCAGGTTGACGGCATCGAGTCGCCCGCCCATGCCGACCTCGAGCACCGCCGCATCGAGGCGCGAATGCGCCATCAGGTCGAGGATCGCCAGCGTGGTGAACTCGAAATAGGTCAGCGCCACCGGCGGCTGCAGGCGACTGCGCGCGCGCTCCACGGCGAGCATGTGGCGCGGCAGCAGCGCGGCGTCGACCGTCGCGCCGCCGATGCGGCAGCGCTCCTCGAAATGCACCAGGTGCGGCGAGCTGTAGACCCCGACGCGGTAGCCCGCGGCAAGCAGCACGTGCTCGATGAACGCGCAGGTCGACCCCTTGCCGTTGGTGCCGCCGACGCTGATCACCGTGGCGTCGAGCCGCAGCCCCATCGCGTCGCGTACCTGCTGCACGCGCTCCAGGCCGAGTTCGATGGCCTGCGCGTGCAGCTGCTGGGCATGCTCCAGCCATTGCTGCAGGGTCCAGTCCTGCATGGCAGCTTCAGGGTCGGAGTGCATCGCTGTTGCGGCAGGCCGGGGCGCAGGCGCCGCGCCGGGCGCGCAGCACGTCAGCCGACCACGGCATCGGCGGGCTGACTTTGCAGCAGCGCGAGCAGGCGCGCCAGTTCGCCGCGCAATGCGCGCCGGTCGACGATGCTGTCGATGGCGCCCTTTTGCAGCAGGAACTCGGAGCGCTGGAAGCCCTCGGGCAGCTTTTCGCGCACGGTGTTCTCGATCACGCGCGGGCCGGCGAAGCCGATCAGCGCCCTGGGCTCGGCCAGCACGACGTCGCCGACGAAGGCGAACGATGCCGACACGCCGCCCATGGTGGGATCGGTGAGCACGCTGATGTACGGAATGCGGGCCGCCGCCAGGCGCGCCAGCGCGGCGTTGGTCTTCGCCATCTGCATCAGGCTGAGCAGGCCCTCCTGCATGCGCGCGCCGCCGGTGGCGGTGAAGCACAGGAACGGCACCTTCTGCTCCAGCGCGGTCTCCACGCCGCGCACGAAGCGCTCGCCGACCACCGAACCCATCGAGCCGCCCATGAACTCGAACTCGAAGCAGGCCACGACCACGGCGATGCTCTGGATGGCGCCGCCCATCACCACCAGCGCGTCGGTCTCCTGGGTCGACTCCAGCGCCTCGCGCAGGCGCTCGGGATATTTGCGGCTGTCCTTGAATTTCAGCGCATCGGTCGGCAGCACCTCCTGCGCGATCTCGTAGCGGCCCTCGGCGTCGAGCAGGCCATCCAGACGCCGGCGCGCGCCGATGCGCATGTGGTGGGCGCACTTCGGACAGACGTACTGGTTGTGCTCGAGATCCGTCTTGTACAGCACGGCCTCGCACGAAGGGCACTTCAGCCACAGTCCCTCGGGCATCTGGCGCCGGCTGCCCGCGTCGGTGGGCTGGATCTTCGGCGGCAGCAGTTTTTCAAGCCAACTCATGGTGCATTCTCCTGGACTTCGCGCGGCTGCGCGGCCTGGCTCCGCGCAGGCGTTCGCGCTCGCTCATGCGCTCATCGGCGGGTGGCTCGCGGCGCTCGCCTGATCCATGGCCTGGCGCACGCCGCGCAGAAAGGCGCCGGCAACCTCGACGGCGCGCTGCGCCGGCTGCTGTTCCATCAGCTCGATGATGCGCGAGCCGATGATGACCGCGTCGGCACAGCCGGCGACGGCCGCGGCACCCGCCGCGTCGCGAATGCCGAAGCCGACGGCCAGCGGCTGGTGCACGTGACGCCGCAGGTCCTGCACGCGACGCGCCACCTCCGCGGGGTCGAGGTGCGCCGCGCCGGTCACCCCCTTGAGCGAGACGTAGTAGACGTAGCCGGCGGCCATGCGATCGACCTGCGCCATGCGCTCCGGGGTCGAGGTCGGCGCGAGCAGGAAAATCGGATCGATCGCGACGGCCTGCAGCTGCTGCGCGAACGCCGCCGCCTCCTCGGGCGGGTAGTCGACCACGAGCACGCCATCGACGCCGGCGCGCACGCACTCGCGCACGAAGGCGTCGACGCCGAAGCGCTCGATCGGATTGGCGTAACCCATCAGCACCAACGGCGTCTCGGCGTCGCCGGCGCGGAAGCTGCGCGCCCACTCGAGCACCCTGTGCAGGCTGACACCATGCGCCAGCGCCCGCTCGTTGGCGCGCTGGATCACCGGGCCGTCGGCCATCGGGTCGGAAAACGGCACGCCCAGCTCGAGCATGTCGGCGCCGGCGGCGACCAGCGCATGCAGCAACTCGACGGTGGTGTCGGGCGCCGGATCCCCTGCCGTGACGTATGGAATGAGGGCCTTGCGCCCCTGCGAGGCCAGGCGTGCGAACGTGGAAGCGATGCGACTCATGGCGTTCAGGCGGCGGGCGCCGCGTTGCCGCGGCACGACGGACGACAGAAGAACTCGGCGCGCGTCAGATCGGCGATGTTGCCGATGTCCTTGTCGCCGCGCCCGGAAAGGTTCACCAGCAGGATCTGGTCGGTGCGCATGCCCGGGGCCATGGCCATCGCCTGTGCCAGCGCATGGCTGGACTCCAGCGCCGGGATGATGCCCTCGGTGCGACACAGCCGGTGGAACGCCTCCAGCGCCTGGGAGTCGGTCACCGCCACGTACTCGGCGCGCCCGCTGTCCTTCAGCCAGGCATGTTCCGGCCCCACGCCGGGATAGTCGAGACCGGCCGACACCGAGTGGGTCTCGGCGATCTGACCGGCCGCGTCCTGCAGCACGTAGGTCCGATTGCCGTGCAGCACGCCCGGCGCGCCGGCGCCCAGCGATGCCGCGTGACGCCCGCTGGCGAGGCCCTCGCCGCCGGCCTCGACCCCGATGAGCCGAACCTCGGGGTGCTCGATGTAGGGATAGAAGATGCCCATCGCGTTGCTGCCGCCGCCGACGCAGGCGAGCACGGCGTCGGGCTGGCGCCCGGCCATCTCGGGCATCTGCAGCAGGCACTCGTCGCCGATGACGCGCTGGAAGTCGCGCACCATCATCGGGTAGGGATGCGGTCCGGCGACGGTGCCGATGATGTAGAAGGTGTCCTCGACATGGGTGACCCAGTCGCGCAGCGCCTCGTTGAGCGCGTCCTTCAGGGTACGCGAGCCGCTGTGCACCGGCACCACCTCGGCCCCGAGCAGGTGCATGCGGTAGACGTTGGGCGACTGGCGCTTGACGTCGTCGGCCCCCATGTAGACCACGCACTGCATGCCGTAGCGGGCCGCCACCGTGGCGCTGGCCACGCCATGCTGGCCGGCGCCGGTCTCGGCGATGACGCGCCGCTTGCCCATGCGCCTGGCCAGCATGGCCTGGCCGATGGTGTTGTTGATCTTGTGCGCGCCGGTATGGTTCAGATCCTCGCGCTTGAGGTAGATCTGCGCCCCGCCGAGTTCCCGGCTGAGCCGGGCGGCATGGTAGATCGGCGTCGGACGGCCGACGAAATGCTTGAGTTCGCTGCGGAACTCGGCCTGGAACTCCGGGTCGGCGCGGTAGCGCGCGTAGGCGTCCTTGAGTTGGTCCAGGGCCTTGAACAGGGTTTCGGCGACGAAACTGCCGCCATAGGGGCCGAAATGCCCGCTGGCATCGGGAAGATCGTACGAAAGCATGGTGACTGCGCGGTGCTGGATGGTCGGTCGATTCGCGGCGTCGGCCCTTAGCGGGCCGCGCCGGGACGGGCGGGATCTGCGCACGCCAGGGCGTCGGCGGCGCGCACCGCGGCGACGAAATCGCGTATCGCCGCGGCATCCTTCACGCCCTTGGCGCGTTCGACGCCGGAGGAGACGTCAACCGCCCACGGGCGTACGCAGCGGATCGCCTGCGCCACATTTCCGGCATGCAACCCACCAGACAAAACGATGGGACGGCCGACGTCGGGGGGAATCAGTGACCAATCGAAGGTTTCTCCACCGCCGCCGAAGCCCTCGACGAAGGCGTCCAGCAGCAAGCCACGCGCATGTGCATGGCGAACCCCCAAGTCTAGCAAATCCAGCCCCTTGCGCATGCGTGCGGCGCGCAGATACGGATGCCCGAACGCCTCGCACTGCTCGGGGGTTTCGTCGCCGTGGAATTGCAGCAGACCCGGGCGCAGATGCCCGATCACCTCGTGCACCAGCGCCGGATCGGGATTGACGAACAGGGCCACGACGCCGACAAAGGGCGGGAGCCGGCGCGCGATCTCGCAGGCACGCTCGACGCTCAGCGCCCGCGGGCTGCGCGGGTAGAACACGAAACCGATGGCGTCGGCGCCGGCCTCGGCGGCCGCCTGGGCGTCCTCGGTGCGGGTGATGCCGCAGATCTTGACACGGGTTCGATGCATGCCGGAAGACGCAGGGAAGGAGCTTCGCGAGGAGAAGCCTCAGGCGAGCAGCAGCGGCAGCTCGCGCGCCGGCTCCGGAATGCCCCATTGTGCCGCATAGGACGGGCCGGCGAAATACAGGCCGTCCGGCATGAAGGTCGGCGCCGCCAGGCTGCGCTGGCGCGAACGCAGCACCTCGCCCAGCCAGGCCGGATCGCGCCGCCCGCTGCCCACGGCGACCAGGCAACCCATGATGTTGCGCACCATATGGTGCAGGAACGCGTCGGCATGGAAATCGAACAGCCAGGTCGGCGCGTCGGCGACGCGCTCGATGGCGATGGCATGCACCGTCTTCAGCGGGCTGCGCGCCTGGCAGGAACTGGCCCGCAGGGCCGAGAAGTCATGGCGCCCGATGAGCTGCGCGGCCGCCTCGCGCATGGCCTGCAGGTCCAGCGCGTGATGCGTCCAGCCGACCAGCCCGTGCAGCAGCGCCGGGCGTACCGGATGCTGCACCAGCACATAGCGGTAGCGTCGCGAGCACGCCGATTTCTGGGCGTGGAACCGCTCCCCGGGCTCGCGTGCCCAGACCACCGAGACGTCCTTCGGCAGGAAGGTGTTGAGCCCGCGCACCCAGGACTGCGCGCTGCGCCGCACCGGCGCGTCGACATGCACCACCTGCTGCAGCGCATGCACGCCGGCATCGGTGCGCCCGGCGCACACGACGCGCAGCCGGCTGCCGGTGAAGGCGTGCAGCGCGTGCTCGAGGCTGTCCTGCACGGTGCCGCCGCCGGGCTGGCTCTGCCAGCCGCGATAGGCGCAGCCGCGGTAGCTCAGGCCCAGCGCGACGCGCATTGCGCGCTCAGGCGCCCCCGCCCAGTTCCGCCAGCAGCTTCTCGGCCTGCGCGCGCGTCTCGCCATCGCTTTCGGCGAGGATCTCGTGCAGCAGGTTGCGCGCCGTGTCGACGTCACCGATGGCCCGGCATTCCTCCACCAGCGCCAGCCGCGTGTCCAGACCCGCACCCTTGACTGCGCCGGACGCTGGGGTCTCGGCGGCGGTCGGATGCGGCAGTTCCTCCGGCGCATGCAGGCTCAGGCTGCCGAGATCGAACTCCAGCGGTGCCGGCTCCTTGGTCGGCGGCTCGGACTGCGGTTCCTGAGCGAGCGCCTCGGGCTGCTGCGCCAGCGGGGGCACCGCGACGGGCTCGGGGGGTTGCGTGGTCGGGCCCGACAGCGTCGACAGATCGAAGTCGAGGCCCATGTCCGGCAACTCGGAGTGCGGTGCCTGCGCTGCCTGCGCGGCTTGCGCCGCGGACGCGCCAGCGGCCACGCCGGACAGGTCGAGCACCAGGTCGAGCGCACCCGGCGCGGTGCTCTCGTCCATGCTCGGCAGCTTGGGCAGGCCGGCCAGCAGTTCCGTGGGAGGCACGGTCGGCCCGGGGTCGATGGACACCGGATGGCTGGCGTCGAATTCGGGGCCCGACACGGTGGTCAGTCCGGTGACCACGCTGGGCGGCTGGGTGTTGTGGTACAGCGGGTTCACCGGATCCAGGTCGCGCCCGAGCTCCTGCGCCTTCTTCCAGTCGTCACCGGCACCGTCGGTACGCGTGAACAGCTCGGCCGCCATGAGTTCGAAGGAACGCGCGTCCTTGCGCTTGACATAGATCTCCAGCAGCTTGAGCCGCGCCGAGTTGCGATCGGGATGGTTCTTCAGCGCTTCCTTCAGGATTTCCTCGGCCTGCAGATCACGCCCATAGGCGAGATAGACGTCGGCCTCGGCCACCGGATCGACATCCACGCTGCTCTCGACCTGGCTGGGCGAGTACTGCATCGATGAACCCAGCATGCTGTTGTGGGTGTCCACGCGCTCGCCGCCACTGGCGCCGAAAAAGCTGTCGTTGCCACCCATGCGGCTGTCGAACACCGAGGCGTGATCGTTGCCGCCGGAGCCACGACGCCGGCGCAGCACGGCCCAGCCCAGCAGCAACAGGCCGATCAGCAGCCCGGCCGGCGCCAGCAACGGGTTGGCCAGCAAGCCGCGCAGCAGCCCGCGCGTCGCGGGCGCGGCGTGCTCGGCCGGCTTGGCCGGCGCGGGAACATGCACGGCGGGCGCCTTGGCCGGCGTCGCCGCCTTCGCGGCTGCGGGCGCAGCCCGGCTGGCCGCATGCTGCGGCTGGCTTGCGGCCTGGGCCGCCGCGCTCGCCACGCTGGCCACGCTGGCCACGCTTGTCGCGGCGGTCGGAGCGGACGCGTTCGGATGGGCCGCGGCCGGTGCCGCGGCCGTCGGCGCTGCCGCGGCCGCGCTGGACACGGCGGCCGACGCCGCGGAGGCCGCGGCCACCGCGGCACCCGGGCGCATGGCGCGGGCCGCGGCGCTGGCGCGCGCCGCAAGCTGGGCCAGCTGGGCGACCTCGGCGCGCGCCTCGGCCAGCTTGGCGGACAAGGCCTGGGCCTGCTTTTGCGCGGCGATCCAGCTGGCCTCGGCGGCCTGCCCTCCCGCGGCCACCCCGGCCTGGCTGAGCTTGAGCCGGGATTGCGGTGCCGAGGCGCCGTTGTCCGGCCCGCTTACCTGCGCCTGCACGCTGCCGTGCATGGTGCGTGAATTCCCGCCGGCCTGCGTCGGGCTGAGTTCGGCCAGGCGACGGCGGTAGGCGCCGAAATCCCCGCTGTGCGCGGTGATGATGCGATGTGCTTCACCGTCGCTGAGGCGGTCGGCCTGGTTCGCCGACGGCACCTGCAGCACGGCGCCGGCACGCAGGCGGTTGATGTCGCCGTCGATGAAGGCGCGTGTGTTGGCGCTGTACAGCGCCGCCAGCATCTGTTCGAGCGAGACCTGGCCTCCGGCATACGAACGCGCGATCGACGACAGCGTGTCACCGCGCTGCACCGTGTAGCTGGAGCCGACGCCCGCGGCGTGCAGTGCCGGCGCCGGCAGCGTGCGCCGCACCGCCTGCGCCACCGGCGCTGCGGCCTGCGGCGCGATCGGCGCCACGCCCGGCTCGTGGAAGCCCGGAGGGTCGAGCAGCAGCGTGTAGTTGCGGGTGAGCTCGCCGTGCTCCCAGTAGGCGCGCAGCAGCAGGTCGACGAACGGCTCCTGCACCGGGGTCGTGCCCTCGAGATGCAGGTAGACGCGGCCGTGGGCATCGTGGCGTACCGAGATCGTGGCGCCGTCGAGCGCCGGGCTGTACGACAGTTTGCGGGCCTGGTACAGCGAGCCTGGAGCGATGCCGACCTTGAGGGACTGCGCATCGCTGGCGGCAATCTGCGTGACCTCGATGTTCGCGCTGAGCGGCTGACCCAGCGCCGACAGCACCACGACGTGCCCGAGTCCGAATGCGCCGGCGACCGGAGCGGCCCCCGGAAGCGCCGCCAGACAAGCCATCCCTACCGCTTGACGCCATTTCGCCACGTTGCTTCCCCTGATCTGCATGGTTTTCGATCACCCGCGCCTGGCGCCGGGCTCATCCATGGCTTGAATTCACGACTCCATCCCCTTGATTGCTCGACGCTTCGCCGGGGTTTCGCATGCGATAGTAACCAATCACCCTGCCGAAATCGGCAGGATTTGGCGCTACGCCCGCTTTTGGCGTGGTGCGCATGCAAACTTCGGCTCCCCGCGCGGCCTCCAGCGCCGCACGCGCCGCACCAACGGGTCAGGCTTGCAACAGGATGCGCAACATGCGTCGCAGGGGCTCGGCCGCCCCCCACAGCAGCTGGTCGCCGACCGTGAAGGCGCTGAGATAGTGCGGCCCCATGGACAGCTTGCGCAGGCGTCCCACCGGGATGCCCAGGGTTCCCGTCACGGCCACCGGAGTCAGCTCGCGCATGCTCGCCTCGCGCGTGTTGGGCACCACCTTCACCCAGTCGTTGTCGGCGGCGATCATCGCCTCGATCTCGGTCAACGGCACGTCGCGGCGCAACTTGAAGGTCAGCGCCTGGCTGTGGCAGCGCATCGCGCCGATGCGCACGCACAGGCCGTCCACCGGCACCGGCGTGGCGTTGCCGAGGATCTTGTTGGTCTCGGCGCCGCCCTTCCATTCCTCTCGCGACATGCCGTCGCCGAGGTCCTTGTCGATCCAGGGAATCAGGCTGCCGCCCAGCGGCACCCCGAAATGGCGCATGGCCGCTTCGGGCAGCGCACGCTGCGCGTCGATCACGCCGCGATCGATGTCCAGGATGGCCGAGGCCGGGTCGTCGAGCTGCCGGCGCACGGCGGCGTTGAGGGTGCCGAACTGGGTCAGCAGTTCGCGCATGTGCTGCGCGCCGCCGCCGGAGGCCGCCTGGTAGGTCATGCTGGTCATCCACTCCACCAGACCGGCCTTGAACAGCGCACCCACGCCCATCAGCATGCAGCTGACGGTGCAGTTGCCGCCGATCCAGTTGCGTCCCCCGCGTTCCAGCGCGGCGTCGATCACCGGGCGATTCACCGGATCCAGCACGATCACCGCGTCGTCGCGCATGCGCAGCGTGGACGCGGCATCGATCCAGTGCCCGGCCCAGCCGCTGGCGCGCAGCGGCTCGAACACGGCGCCGGTGTAGTCGCCGCCCTGCGCGGTGACGATGATGTCGCAGGATCGCAACGCATCGAGATCCTGGGCATCGTGGAGGGTCGAACCGTCGGGCGCCTTGCCGCCGGCGTTGCTGGTGGAAAAGTACACCGCATCGACCTGTTCGAGATCGCCCTCGGCGCGCATGCGCTGCATGAGCACCGACCCCACCATGCCACGCCAGCCGACCAGGCCGACCCGCTGCTTCGCCATGTCTTGTGTCCGAGAGAGTGCCGAGAAGAAAGGTATGCGTCGCGCGTCAGCCGAGCGCGGCGACCACCGCGTCGCCCATCTGCGCCGTGCTCACCGAGGACGCGCCGGGCGCGGCGATGTCGGCCGTGCGCAGCCCCTGCTGCAGCACCCTCCCGACCGCCTGCTCGACACGCTGCGCGGCCTGCGGCTGGCCCAGCGAGTAGCGCAGCATCATCGCCGCGCTGAGAATGGTCGCCAGCGGGTTGGCCAGGCCGCGCCCCGCGATATCCGGCGCCGAGCCATGCGACGGCTCGTACAGCCCGCGTCCGCCGTCGCCCAGCGAAGCCGACGGCAGCATGCCGATGGAGCCGGTGAGCATCGAGGCCTCGTCCGACAGGATGTCGCCGAACATGTTGCCGGTGACCACCACATCGAACTTCTTCGGCGCGCGCACGAGCTGCATGGCCGCGTTGTCCACGTACATGTGCTCGAGCTCGACGTCCGGGTACTGCGCGTGCACCTCGCTGACCACGTCCTTCCAGAACTGGAAGGTCTCGAGCACATTGGCCTTGTCCACGCTGGTCACGCGCCCGGCGTGGCCGGCGGCCTTGCGGGTGCGCGCCGCGCGGAACGCGACATGCGCGATGCGCTCGATCTCCGGGCGGCTGTAGCGCATGGTATCGAAGGCCTCGGGCTGGCCGGCGAAGGCACCGTCCGGGGCGTCGCGGCGCCCGCGCGGCTGGCCGAAATAGATGTCCCCGGTCAACTCCCGCACGATCAGGATGTCCAGCCCGGCGACGACCTCGGGCTTGAGCGAGGAGGCGTCGGCGAGCTCGGGATAGAGGATGGCCGGACGCAGGTTGGCAAACAGTCCGAGGTTCTTGCGCAGGCCGAGGATGGCCTGCTCGGGGCGCAGCGCGCGCTCCAGCGTGTCGAAGCGCGGATCGCCGACCGAGCCGAACAGCACCGCATCGGCGCGTTGCGCAAGCTGCAGCGTGGCCGGCGGAAGCGGGTGGCCGTGCCGCTCGTAGGCCGTGCCGCCGACGTCGGCATATTCGAAGGAGACGTTCAGGCCGTCGGCGCGCAGGCGCTCGAGCACGCGCACCGCCTGCTCGATGATTTCGGGGCCGATGCCGTCGCCGGGTAGGACTGCGATGTTCATGCGGGTCGCTCGGTGGGGAAGGTGTTGCGTCGGGTTCAGACGATGCGATGCGCCAGCCAGGGCATGCGCGCGATGCGCTCGGACTCGAAGGCGCGAACCTTGTCCGCCTTGCGCAGCGTCAGGCCGATCTCGTCGAGCCCGCCGACCAGGCAATGCTTGCGGAATTCCGTGATCTCGAACGGCAACTCGCTGCCGTCGGGCCGCACCACGCGCTGGCGCGGCAGGTCGACGGTCAGGCGGTATCCGGGGAATACCGCGACCTCGTCGAACAGGCGCGCCACCTCGTGCTCGGGCAGGGCGATGGGCAGCAGGCCGGTCTTGAAGCAGTTGTTGTAGAAGATGTCGGCGAAGGACGGCGCGATGATGGCGCGGATGCCCCACTGCTCGATCGCCCACGGCGCATGCTCGCGCGACGAGCCGCAACCGAAGTTCTTGCGCGCCAGCAGCACGCTCGCGCCCTGGTAGCGCGCCTGGTTCAGCACGAAGTCGGGGTTCGGCTTGCGCGATGCCGGATCCTGGCCCGGTTCGCCGTGGTCCAGGTAGCGCCACTCGTCGAACAGGTTGGGTCCGAAGCCGGTGCGCCGGATGGACTTGAGGAACTGCTTCGGGATGATGGCATCGGTGTCGACGTTCTCACGATCGATCGGCACCACCAGACCCTGGTGAACGGTGAAGGCTTGCATGTCGGCTCGCGGCGGCAGATGGCGTGTTCGGATGCGCGGTGCGGCGGCGCGCCGTCAGAGGGCGCGCACGTCGACGAAATGCCCGGCGACCGCGGCGGCGGCGGCCATCGCCGGGCTGAGCAGGTGGGTGCGGCCGCCCTGCCCCTGGCGTCCTTCGAAATTGCGGTTCGACGTGGACGCGCAGCGCTCCCCGGGCTCCAGGCGATCGGCGTTCATGGCCAGGCACATCGAGCAACCCGGCTCGCGCCATTCGAAGCCGGCGGCGATGAACACCTTGTCCAGTCCCTCGCGCTCGGCCTGCGCCTTGACCAGGCCGGAGCCCGGCACGGCGAGCGCCAGGCGCACGTTCGCGGCGATGCGCCTGCCCGCGAGCACGCGCGCGGCGTCGCGCAGGTCCTCGATGCGCGAATTGGTGCACGAGCCGATGAACACCTTGTCGATGCGGATGTCCGACATCGGCTTGCCGGGCTGCAGGTTCATGTACTCCAGCGCGCGCTCCATGGCGGCGCGCTTCACCGGGTCGGGCTGCTTGTCCGGATCGGGCACGCGCTCGTCGATGGCCACGACCATCTCGGGCGAGGTGCCCCAGGTCACCTGCGGACGGATCTGCGAGGCGTCGATCTCGACGCGCAGGTCGAAGCGCGCGTCGGCGTCGCTGTGCAGGCCGCGCCACAGGCGCACGGCCTGTTCCCACTCGACGCCGGTGGGCGCGAACGGGCGCCCCTGGATGTAGCGCAGCGTGGTGTCGTCGACCGCCACCAGGCCGGCGCGGGCGCCCGCCTCGATGGCCATGTTGCACAGGGTCATGCGGCCTTCCATGCTCAGCGCGCGCACGCCCGGCCCGGCGAACTCGATGGTGCAACCGGTGCCGCCGGCGGTGCCGATGCGTCCGATCACGGCGAGCGCCAGGTCCTTGGCGGTGCAACCCGGCGCCAGCGTGCCGGCGACCCACACCAGCATGTTCTTCATCTTGCGCGCGAGCAGGGTCTGGGTCGCCAGAACATGCTCGACCTCGCTCGTGCCGATGCCGAAGGCCAGCGCGCCGAAAGCGCCGTGCGTGCTGGTGTGCGAATCCCCGCACACCACCGTCATGCCCGGCAGCGTGGCTCCCTGCTCGGGCCCGATCACGTGCACGATGCCCTGGCGCCGGTCGTTCATCTTGAACTGCGTGATGCCCTGGGCGTCGCAGTTGCGATCCAGGGTGTCGACCTGCAGGCGCGACACCGGGTCGGCGATGCCCTCGGCACGCTGCGTGGTCGGCACGTTGTGGTCCGATACCGCGAGATTGGCGCTCACCCGCCAGACCTTGCGGCCGGCGAGTTCCAGGCCCTCGAACGCCTGCGGGCTGGTGACTTCGTGCACCAGGTGACGGTCGATGTAGAGCAGCGCGGTGCCGTCGGATTCGACGTCCACCACGTGATCGTCCCAGAGTTTGTCGTACAGCGTGCGTGCCATCGCGATCGGGCCGCCTTGCGGCGCGGAAAAAACGAAAAGAATCCGTGCGGCGCGCTTGCCGCACGGATTCACGATTCTAGCCGGCGCGCCATGGCGCGCCGGACGGCGCGAGGCCTCAGCCGCGCTGCGCCAGCGGCTTCACGTCGCGGCTGGCCGCCCCGGTGAACAGCTGGCGCGGACGACCGATCTTGTACTCCGGATCGGAAATCATCTCGTTGAGCTGGGCGATCCAGCCCACGGTGCGCGCCAGCGCGAAGATGGCGGTGAACAGCGACACCGGCACGCCGATGGCCTTTTGCACGATGCCCGAATAGAAGTCCACGTTCGGGTACAGCTTGCGCTGGATGAAATAGTCGTCCTCGAGGGCGATTTTCTCGAGGGTCATGGCCAGCTTGAACAGCGGATCGTCGTGCAGTCCGAGGGCGTCCAGCACCTCGTGGCAGGTCTCGCGCATCAGCTTGGCGCGCGGGTCGTAGTTCTTGTACACGCGGTGCCCGAAGCCCATCAGACGCACCGAGGAATTCTTGTCCTTGACCTTGTCGATGAATTCACCGATGCGCGCCACGCCGCCGTTGGCCTGGATGTCGTACAGCATGTTCAGGCAGGCCTCGTTCGCGCCACCGTGCGCCGGGCCCCACAGGCAGGCCACGCCGGCGGCGATCGCCGCGAACGGGTTGGTGCCGCTGGAGGCGCACAGGCGCACCGTCGAGGTCGACGCATTCTGCTCGTGGTCGGCGTGCAGGATGAAAATGCGATCCAGCGCGCGCTCGATCACCGGGTTCGGCGTGTACTCCTCGCACGGCGTCGCCCACATCATGCGCATGAAGTTTCCGGCGTAGCTCAGGTTGTTCTGCGGATACATGTACGGCTGGCCCATGTTGTACTTGTAGGCCATCGCCACCAGGGTCGGCATCTTGGCGATCAGGCGGATCGCCGAGATCTCGCGCTGCGCCGCGTCATCCAGGTTGATCGAGTCCGGGTAGAACGCCGACATGGCGCCGACCAGCCCGGTCAGCACCGCCATCGGGTGGGCGTCGCGGCGGAAGCCGCGCAGGAAGAACTGCATCTGCTCGTTGACCATCGTGTGCTGCGAGACGCGGCGCACGAACTCGGCCTTCTGCTGCGCGTTGGGCAGTTCGCCGTAGAGGATCAGGTAGCAGGTCTCCATGTAGTCGCACTCGACCGCCAGCTGCTCAATGGGGTAGCCGCGGTACAGCAACTCGCCCTTGTCACCGTCGATGTAGGTGATTGCGGAGTTGCACGAAGCGGTCGACAGGAAGCCGGGGTCGTAGGTGAACTTTCCGGTCTGCCCGTACAGCTTGCGGATGTCGATCACCTCGGGGCCGACCGAGCCTTGGTAGATCGGCAGATCGATGCTCGGGGAGCCGTCGGAGAAGGACAGCGTGGCTTTGACGTCGGAAGGCTTCATGGTGGACTCCGGAAGGGAAAGGGGCCGCGGCGAACGCGGCCGGCGAGTCAGTCGGCGCGCAGCATGTCGAGCAGGCCCAGGCGCTGCGCAGCCAGCGCCTGCGACGGAGGCTCGATGTGCCCGAGCAGCAGCGCCAGCAGGGTGTTGTCGTCAAGATCCAGCAGTTCACCCAGTGCGGCCACCTGCGCCGGGCCGAGTGAATCCGCGTGGTTCGCGAAAAAACGCGTGAAAAGCAGGTCGTTCTCCAGCAGCCCGCGCCGCGCGCGCCAGCGCAGCCGGCGCAGCGCCGCGGCGTGGAGATCGGCGTCGCTGCCGTCGGATGGCGCCGGCTGCATGGTGGCTCAGACCGCGCGCCGCAGCATCAGGTCCTTGATGCTGCCGATGGCCCGCGTCGGATTGAGTTCCTTCGGGCAAACATCCACGCAGTTCATGATCGTGTGGCAGCGGAACAGCCGGTACGGATCCTCGAGGTTGTCCAGGCGTTCCCCGGTCGCCTCGTCACGGCTGTCGGCGATGAAGCGATAGGCCTGCAGCAGGCCCGCCGGGCCGACGAACTTGTCCGGGTTCCACCAGAAGCTCGGGCAGGAAGTGGAGCAACTGGCGCACAGGATGCACTCGTACAGGCCGTTCAGCACCTCGCGCTGCTCCGGTGTCTGCAGGCGCTCGCGCTCCGGCGGCGGCGTGTCGTTGATCAGATACGGCTTGACCGAGTGGTACTGCTTGAAGAACTGGGTCATGTCGACGATCAGGTCGCGGATCACCGGCAGCCCGGGCAGCGGCTTGAGCACCACCGGCTCGCTCAGCGTGAGCAGGTTGGTGGTGCAGGTCAG
>JAKAZQ010000015.1 GCA_021815805.1 Pseudomonadota bacterium
CCAGCCCAGGCCGCCGCGCTGCGCGCCCACGGCCGCGTGCACGTTGTGCACGCCATGCACCAGGGCCGCCTGCACCCCGCTGCGGCGTCGCGCCAGCAGGCTCAGCATGGCCACGTCGCTGAACGCGGTCACGATATGGGTCGGCCGCCAGTCGACCAGCAGGCGCGCCAGGCTGGGCACGAATTCGCGCAGCGCGCCGCTGCCCAGCGCATGCACGGGCATCAGCGACTGGGCCTCCGCGAGCAGGCCGCCGCTGGCGCGGCGCAACGCCAGCGCGCACTGCATGCCTTGCGCGATCAGACCGCGTGCCACATGCAGGGTCACCCGCTCCACGCCGCCGACGACCATGCGCGGCAGCACGAACAGCACGCGTGGCGGCGTCTCGCTCATGCCGCCCGCCCCGCGTCATGCGGCCGAGCCGTCCAGGCCAGCGCACCGGCCGTGGCGCGCGCGATCGAGGGCCAGTCCAGCTCCGTGGCCGGTGGCGCGAGCCGCGGCGCGCGCAGCTGGGCTTCGATGCTGGCCGCCAGGTCGCGAGCATCGCCCGGATCGGCCAGCAGATCATCGAGCACGGCAGCCTGGGCCGGAAAATTGCTCACCAGGTTGGGGGTCCGCGTGGCCGCGATCGGCCGCCCGCAGGCCAGATACTCGGCGATCTTGCACGACGACGCCATGTCCAGGTAGGGCGAGCTTCGATAGGGCAGCGCCAGCACGTCGCAACACGCGATCGCATGCGCAACCCGCTGCGGCGCGAGGTTGCCCAGGTAGTCGATCCAGGGCTTGCGCAAGTCCAGCCCTTCGCGCGCCGCCCCGGCCAGCAGCAGGCGCAGCGGCACCCCGCGCTGGCGCAGCAGTTCCACCGCGGCGATCAGGTCGTCGACGCCGCGCTGCGCATCCAGGCTGCCGAAATAGCCGACGTAGATCGCCTGCGCGTCGAGCGAGAACTCGGTGCGGCAGGCCAGGCGGTCGAGGGGTCGGAATTGCCCGGGGTCGATGCCGTTGGGCACGATCACGCTGCGCCGTCCCGAGGGATCGCAGCTCGCCGCCAGCGCCCGGCTCGCGAACAGCAGACGGTCGGCACGGCCGAGCAGGAAGCGCCAGGGATCGAAGCCGGCGAACGAACGGTAGGCGCCGAACAGGTCGTAGCGATCGTAGACATCGAACACGAACCGCGCGCGCGCCAGGCGGGCCAGCGCCCACCCGAGCAGGCCGATGTAGCAATCACCGCTGGCGACGACGGTCCCTGGCGCACTGCGCAGCAGCGTCAGCGCCTGCGCCAGCAGCCGCAGCAGCCCGGCCGGACGCCGCACCGGCGTGCTGGCGATTTCCAGCCGGCATTCGGCATCGCGCAGGGTTTCGGCCGCGCGGCCGTGGTAGTCGATCAGCCACAGGCGGGTGGCGATTCCCTGCGCGGCCCACGAGGCCGGCAGGTGATGGATGCGACCGTAGCGCTCGCGCAGGGCGTCGCGGTGGGTGTAGTGGCGCTTGCCGATGAACCACACCTCGCAGCGCTCGCGGCTCATTGCGCAGCTCCGCGATCCGGCTGCGGGCCCTGCAGCGCAGCCCACACCTGGGAGCCGAAGCGTTCCCACGCGAAGCCCAGCGCGAAAGCGCGTACGCCAGCGGCGTCCGGGGGCGCGTCCAGGATGCGCACCACGGCGGCTGCAAAGCCTTGCGCATCGCCCGGCGGAACCAGCAGTCCGCTGACGCCGTGGGCGACCGCGTCGACCACCCCTCCGGTGGCGTAGGCGACCGTGGCCACGCCCTGCGCGGCGGCCTCGATGGCGACCATGCCGAAGCCCTCGGGATCGCCGGGAATCTGCCGCACCGGAAAGACATGCACGTCGGCTGCCGCGTAGGCGTCGGTGAGTTCCTCGCCGAAACGCCTGCCGAGCATCATCAGGCAATGCCCGACGCCCGCGGCCTGCGCCGCCTGCTCGATGCTGGAGATGCTCTGTGCCTTGGCATGCAGGGCCGCCGCCGGCACATCCCCCACCACCACCAGACGTACGCCGGGCCTGCTGCGAGCAATGCCCGGAAGCACCTCGGACACGAATTCGCGCAGGCCCTTGCGCTCCGACAACCGCCCCACCGAAAGCAGCACCGGAGCGTCGCCCAGGCCATGCTGCCGACGAAAGCGTTCGCGTGCGCCCGAGTCGGGCACGGCCACGTCGACACCGGGGTACACCACCGAAAGGCGTTGCGGCGGCACGCCGAGCGCGCGCGCGAGCTCGGCGCTGGCGTGGCTGTTGGCGATCACCGCGTCCATGCGGCGCAAGGCCGCGAACCACAGGGTTCTGTACAGCGGATGCGCCACGGCAAGATCCAGTCCGTGCACATAGGCGGCGCAGCGCGCGCCCGCAGCCCTGGCCGCCAGCCAGGCCAGCGGGGCCGTCAGGCCGCTTCCGGCCAGGACCCACTGCGGGCGCGCCTGGCGCGCCATACCCAGGCCCTTCGCCGACGCGAGCAACAGGAAACGCCACAGCGGCCGCAGCGGTACCTCGGAGACCGCGGCCTGCGCCGGCGCCTCGCGGGCGCAGCCCTCGGGGCCGACAATGCCGAGCGGGGCACGCTGCGCGAGCTGCCGCGCCAGGTTCCAGTTCAGGCGCTCCATCCCCCCCCACAACGGCGGGAAATTGCGCGTCAGCAGCAACACCCCGGTACGGTGCGCAGCCCCGGTGCTAGCCATCTCGCCGATACGTGAGGTTGGTGATCTGCTCGGAAATCAGCCCGATGAGAAACACGATCACCCCGGCGCTGAGCAACAGCGCGCTCATGTTGGTGAAGCGCCCCGCGGTGGAGTAGGTCCAGGCGTACCAGCCCAGCCCCAGCATGCCGAATCCCAGCGAGACCGGAACGAAGAGCTTGAGGGGGGAATACAGGGTCGCGATCTTGAAAATGATCAGCAGGAAGCGCAGGCCGTCGCGCAGCGGGCGGATATGGCTGGTGCCGATGCGCCGGGCCGCCCGGATCGGCACGTAGGCCACCGGGTAGGCGCTGCGGAAGAACGCCATGGTGCTGGTGGTCGGGTACGAGAAACCGTTGGGCAGCAGATGGATGAACTCCAGGAATCGCTCGGCGCGCGCGGCACGAAAGCCGCTGGTCAGGTCGAGCACCGGGTGACCGGTCATCCAGCTGGCCAGCCAGTTGTAGAACCGGTTGGCCAGCCCGCGCCCGGCGCTGGCCTGCGAGCCGTGGTCGCGCGCGCCCACGACCATGTCGTAGCCCTCGTCCATGCGCTGCAGCAGGCGGGGGATGTCGGCGGGGTCGTGCTGGCCGTCGGCGTCCATGAACACCAGCACCTCCCCGCGGGCGGCGCGCGCCCCGGCCTTGATCGCCGCGCCATTGCCCATGCCGTAGGGCCGGCGCAGCACCTGCGCGCCGGCCTGCTCGGCCAGCATGGCGGTGTCGTCGGTCGAGCCGTCGTCCACCACGATCACCTGGGCCTCGGGAATGCGCTCCCGCAGCCTGCGCACGGTGTCGCCCACCGCACCCTGCTCGTTGCGCGCCGGGAGGATCACCGACAGGCGCAAGGCGCGTGGCCCCGTAAGGCTGGTTGCGCCTGTCGCGACGGTCTGGGCCGCCACCTGCGCTGGCTGGTTCATCGACTCTCCCCGTGAACGGAAGTCCGCGCCGCTGCCGGCGCACCCGCCGCAAGCGTACGACCGCCGGCCCCCGCCGGCACGGCCGCCGCATGCGCCGCCGCGATCTGGCGCCGCAGGATGCGGCGCATATGCAACTCGCTGTCGCGGTAGAAGCCTGCGTGGCGCAGCCAGCGCTGGTGCAGCGCCGCCATGTTCCAGCCCCGGATATGCGCCAGCGGCGCGGCGACCGCGTCGAGCAGGCGCAGGGCCAGTCGGGGATGGCCGGCGCTGCCGAGTTCGGCGGCGAGACGCAGACGCACCCCGGGCTGCAGCCCCGGCAGGCGCAGCGCGCGCAGATCCAGTGCATAGGCCCTGGCCGCGTCGCCATGCGCCAGCAGGCTTTGCGCCTGCTGCGCCAGCAGGGAGCGCAGGACATCGGGTTGCGCGGCCTGCGGGCTGCGCAGCGCCTGCTGCAGCAGCAGAGCCTTGAAATCCGGCCCGAATACCGTACATTGGTGCAGCCCCTCGATCAGCCGCGAGACCTGGTACTGCACCACGTGGTTGCCCAGCGGGGCCTCGGCGGCGGCGCGCAGCAGCGCCCGGCGCAGCCCGCGCGGGGCGTGCCCCTGGCTGCAGGCCACCCCGGCGCGGTTGATCAGCAGCACCAGGCTGTGCGGGTGCTCGCGCAAGGCCGCGTCGAGCAGGCGCGCGGCCTCGGGCTGGTTGCCCGCCGCGGTCCAGAAATTGGCCAGGTAACTCTGCGCGCGCGGCGAATCGGGGTGTTCGCGTGCCCACACCAGCGCCTGCTGGAACGGCCGGCCCCACTCGGTGGCACGGCGCTCGGTCTGCAGCGCGAACAGCGCCAGCCAGGCCAGCGCCGCCACCTGCACCCAGCGCCGCGAAGGCCGGCACCACGACGGCGGCGCGAGTTCGCCCTCGCGCGGCACGACCAGCCAGCCCAGCGGCCAGAACATCAGCATGGCCGGCAGATAGTTGCGGTGCTCGAACACCAGTTCCAACTGCAACCAGGTCGACTCCACCAGGTGGCCGGCGAAAAAGAACATCACCGCGCAACCCGCGGCCACCCATGCCGGGTGGCGCGCGCCGCGCGCCGCCCAGCCCGCCAGCGCCAGCAGCAGCAGGCCGAGCACCGCCGGCAGGGTGGTCCACGGATGCAGCCAACCGGTCGACACCACGACGTCGTCGTGGAACAGCCCGCCGTCGTGCGCCCGCGCGCTCCAGATGTCGCGCAGGTAGGTCCACACGATGCGGCTTTCGCTGAGCAGGCGCTGCCCCGCCGTGAAGGCACGGCCATCGTGCGCCCCCTGCCAGACCGCGGGCAGGTAGCGCATCAGGTAGCCCACCACCACCAGCGAGGGCAGCGCCAGGAAGCAGGCCTTCCACAGCGCGAAGGCACGCTCGCCGGCGGCGCCGTCGCGACGCAGCACCCAGGCCTCGAGCAGCCAGGCGAGCAGCGGCAGCAGGGCCCCGTTTTCCTTGCTCAGCGTGGCCAGCAGCGTGCCCAGCACCATGGACACGCTCATCCAGGCGTAGGCGGCGCGCCGCCGCCCCAGGCGCAGCAGGCCGCGCCCGTGCACGTAGCCCCACAGCCCGGCCAGCACGAACAGCGCCGCCAGCATGGCCATGCGCTGCACCACGTACAGGGTCGTGCTGACCCAGAAGGGGTCGAGCAGCCACATCCCCGCCGCCAGCACCCCGATCCATGCCGCGCGGCGCGGCTCCTCCCCGAGGGCGCGGGTCAGGCCCGCCAGCAACCCGGCCAGCAACGCGCCACAGCCCAGGTGCAGGGCGATGTTGCCGAGCTTGAAGCCCAGCGGCGAGGCCGGCCAGTTGCGGGCATCGAGCAGAAAGCTCGCCAGCGCCAGCGGGCGCCCGGTGGGCCCGGCGAAACCCGACGTGATGAAGGCCACCGCCTTCCACAGACTGTGGATGGGCCCGTAGTCTCCCAGGGGTTCGAGGTTGGAGTAGTCGTCGAACAGGAAAGGCCCGGTGCGTCCCGGCCAGTAGACCGCCCACGCGAGCACCAGCAAACCCAGCAACGCCAGCAGGGGCAGCCAGGCACGCAGCCGCGAGCGCCGGTTCACGGCCGTGCTCCGGAGGCGTCCCGCGCCTGGCGCAGCTTGCGGCTCAGCGCGGCGCGGCTTGCACGGTGAAGACCGAACGGATCGAGCTCGGCCATGCGCTCCAGCCCCCTGGCCGCCTCGGGCCACTGCCCGCCGGCGATCTGCAATTGCACCAGGTTGGCCCAGTAGTGCAGCCCCGACGGATCCAGCGCCACCGCGCGCAGCATGTCCTGGTAGGCAGCGGGGTAATTGTGGGCCACATTGGCTTCGAAGTTCGCCCTCAGGGTGTGCAATTCGGCGCTACCCGGGTGCTCGCGCACGCCGGCGTCGAGCAACGCGGCCAGTTGCGCCCGGTCGGTGGCGGCGTAGTGGCAGATGCCGTCGGTGGCGCACTGCACCAGGCTGTAGAGGGAGCTGATGTTCTCCGCGCTCAGGCGCTGGCGCAGCAGGTCCCGGTTCAGTGCGGCCCACCATGCCGGATCCACCGGCAGCCCGAACTTGGCGTGCATGAACACCAGCGCCTGCAGCGGCTGCATGTCGGCTCCGGGCAGCCCGGCCGCCACCTGCATCTGGCGGGTGGCGAACTGGAACGAGGCGCTTTGCGGGCCGCCGGCCATCAGGTAGAGCACGCGGCCCAGGCCGTAGTTGGCGCGTGGCGACCGCGGATGCGTGGTGGCCTCGAAGTACGCCAGCCGGTAGGGGTTGCTCCAGATGCTGGCGCGCAGCAACGTGAAACCCGCATACAGGGCGACCAGGGCCGCGCACAGGGTGGCGGCCAGCACCGGCCAGCTGCCGCGTCGGCGCGGCGCCCACGCCCCCAGCAAGCCGAAGGCGGCCATCAGCACGCCCCAGCTCGGCAGGTAGTTGCGATGCTCGTAGACGAGTTCCAGCGGAACGATGGTGGACACCAGCGACTGGCCGACGAAGAACCACAGGATCCCGAGGGACACCACCGGTGCGCGGCGCCGCAACGCCAGCCCGGCGAGCAGCAGCGCGAGCAGCAGCGCCCAGCAGGCCGCCGTGCTCCACGGGTGCAGCCACGACGTCGATACGCCGATGTCGTCGTGGTACAGGCTGAGTTGCTGCGGGGTGGGCAGCAGGATCCAGTGCAGGTAGTCGACCATCACGCGGCCTTCGGTCAGCAGACGCTGGCCGAGGGTGAAGTCGCGTTGCGCGTATGCGCCGTGCAGGATCCCCGGCAGCAGCCAGGCCAAACCCAGCAGCCCCGGAAGCAGCAGCAGCACGCCGTACACGCCCAGCAGCGAGCAGCGCAGCTGACGGTGTTCGACACTGCCCGGCCGGGCTGCGCAGTCGCCGCGCAGCACGACCCATTCGAGCACCGCGGCGTAGGCCGGCAGCAACACCCCCGTCTCCTTGGCCAGCGCCGCCAGCGCCGTGCCGCCGGCCAGGCTGCCCCAGATCCAGAGCCACGCGGCTCGACGCGAGCCTCCGGTCTGCACCGCGCGTCGCAGGCGCATGCGCCCGTGCCAGTAGCCGAGCAGTCCCAGCAGCACGAGGCCGGCCGCCAGCGATTCCTCGCGCTGCACCACGTACAGCACCGCGGTCACCTGGATCGGCGCCAGCAGCCAGGCCGCCGCCACCAGCAGCCCCAGCAGCGTCGGCGAAAGCACCCACGACGCGCCCGCACCGCGGCCGTGCTCGCGCTGGCGCTCGTCCACCCAGCGCAGCACACGCAGCGACAGCCCGGCCACGAGCAGGCCGTTGCCCAGGTGCAGCAGCAGGTTGAACACCTTCATCGGCTGCGGCGACATGCCCCAGTGGCGGATCTGCCACGCGAAGCTCAGCATCGACAGCGCCCGGCTCAGCGGACCGGCACGGCCGGCCCACACCGCCGCCCAGAAATGCGCCTTCAGCGCTTGCGGCGCGAAGGCCGGCTGCTGCACGATGTTGCTGAAATCGTCGAACACGAAGCCGCCGCGCAGGCCGGGGCGATAGACCAGCCAGCCGAGCAGCAGCAATAGCGCCAGCAGCGCGGGCACGCGCCATGCGGGCGACGACGGCGCGCCGCCGCGGCCGGGGCGCTGCGCGGCGGATCTGCTGGGCGTAGTGGGCATCGGATCCATCTGCGCCAGCATTGTGCCTTGTCGCCACGCGCCACCCGCGACGCAGCCACGGCCATGCCGGGTGGCCCCCGGAGCGGCGTGGCGCGCTGGGTACACTCGACGCCATCCTGCGCGCGGCACGACGCGCTGCGGCGCTGCAACCATCCACAAAAGGAGCGACAAGATGCATCTTCCCGGACTGGACTTCCAGCTCGGCGCCGAGCTCGACGCCCTGCGCGACGCCGTGCGCGAGTTCGCGCAATCCGAGATCGCACCGCGCGCGGCCGACATCGATCGCAGCGACACCTTCCCTGCCGATCTCTGGCGCAAGTTCGGCGAACTCGGCCTGCTCGGCGTGACGGTGCCGGAGGCCGACGGCGGCACCGGCCTCGGCTACCTGGCCCACATGGTGGCGATGGAGGAGATCTCCCGCGCCAGCGCCTCGGTCGGGCTGAGCTACGGCGCGCATTCCAACCTGTGCGTGAACCAGATCCGCCGCCACGCCACGCCCGACCAGAAGCGTCGCTACCTGCCGGGGCTGGTCTCGGGCGAACAGGTCGGCGCACTGGCGATGAGCGAGCCGCAGGCCGGCTCCGACGTGGTGAGCATGAAGCTGCGCGCCGCGCGCAACGGCGACGCCTGGGTGCTCAACGGCAGCAAGATGTGGATCACCAACGGGCCCGACGCCGACGTGCTGGTGGTCTACGCCAAGACCGACCCGGCGGCCGGCGCGCGCGGCATCACAGCGTTCCTGGTCGAGCGCGGCATGCCGGGCTTCTCGGTGGCGCAGAAGCTGGACAAGCTGGGCATGCGCGGCAGCCACACCGGCGAGCTGGTGTTCCAGGACTGCGCGGTGCCGGCGGCCAACGTGCTGGGCCAGGTCGGCGGCGGCGTGCAGGTGCTGATGAGCGGCCTGGACTACGAACGCGCGGTGCTCGCCGGCGGGCCGGTGGGCATCATGCAGGCGGTGCTCGACAACGTCGTGCCGTACGTGCACCAGCGCCGCCAGTTCGACCGGGCGATCGGCGAGTTCCAGCTCATCCAGGCCAAGCTGGCCGACATGTACACCACGCTGCAGGCGGCGCGCAGCTTCCTGTACACGGTGGGCAAGAACCTGGACGCGCGGCCCGAGGGCGCATCGCGCGGACTGCGCAAGGACTGCGCCTCGGTGATCCTGTGGTGCGCCGAGAAGGCCACCTGGATGGCCGGCGAGGGCATCCAGGTGTTCGGCGGCAACGGCTACATCAACGACTACCCGCTGGGCCGGCTGTGGCGCGATGCCAAGCTCTACGAGATCGGCGCCGGCACCAGCGAGATCCGCCGCATGCTCATCGGGCGCGAGCTGTTCAACGACACGGTGTGAGGCCGGCGCCCGTACGCCGCGCCCACGGCGGCTTCAAGCCGCCCGACGCAGCGCCGTCGTGTCGAAGCCGGCCTCCTGATCGCAGGGGCGCGGGCAACACGTATTGCGTGCAAGCCAAGGTACCGAACTCTCCCGGATCAACCGCGGGGTGCGGTGCCAGGCTCCGGACTGCGCTTTTTGCGAATCAGCGCACTGCCGGATTTGTCGCCGACGACGATCAGATGCTCCCCCATGCGTGCACAGAACTCGTCGGCTGCCAACTTGACGCCCGGCCACGCGGGATTGCCGTAGTCGTGGACCAGCAGCAGTCCCCCGACGCTGAGGTGCTCGTAGAAGAACTCCAGACCGGCCCGCATGGGCTCATGAAGGTCGCAGTCCAGGCTGACCAGGGCGTAACGCCTGTGGTGCTCGGGACGCAGGCTGTCCGGGAATCGACCCTGGACAAACTCGCACACGCAGGCCGCTGCCCCGATCACCTGTCGCACCATCCGCTCCGACGTGTCCGAGAATTCCGCGGAGCGCGAAGCGTCGACCCCTTGCATGTCACGCTGGTCGAAGCCCTCGAAGGTGTCGAACAGGGCCACCTTTCGTCCGGCGGCCTGCGCGTAGTGCGCCAGCACGCCCGCCGTGTTGCCGCGCCACACGCCCAGTTCCGCGAAGTCGCCCGGAACGTTTTCGGCAAGGATCTGTTTGACGTTGAGCATGAACGTCCACAGACGCTGCATGTCTCCGCCATTGTTGCTGCGGTTGAACCGGGTGAAACCGCGCAGCAGCGCGCGAAATTCCGGGTGCCCCTGGACCATCGTGTAGCTGTCCGGGTGGTAGGACAGATACGCGCTTCCCAGATTCGGAATGCGCAGGCCGACGAGCCATTGCGTGAGGACTCGGAGCTTCCTGAACGCCCAGGTCTGCCTCGGCTGGGATGCCATGCTCATGGTTCGCCTCCGGCCTGTGCGCTGACGGGCTTCAGGCCGCCTGACGCAGCCCCACCGCGTCGAAGGCGGCTTCCAGGCGCCGCACCGCGCCGTCGACGTCGAGCAGCTTGTCCAGCCCGAACAGGCCGACGCGGAAGCTCATGAAGTCCTTCGGCTCGTCGCAGGCCAGCGGCACGCCCGCCGCGATCTGCACTCCGGCATCGACAAAGGCCTGGGCGTTCTGGATGCGCGGGTCGCGGGTGTGGCACACCACCACGCCGGGCGCCTCGAAACCCGGCGCCGCCACGCTGGCCACGCCACGCCGGCGCAGGCTGTCGCGCACGCGCGCACCGAGTTCGAGCTGCGCCTGCTGCAGGCGCGCCAGGCCGATGTCGAAACCCTCGCGCATGGCGTCGCGCACGCGCACCAGCGCATCCGTGGGCATCGTGGCGTGGTAGGCGTGGCCGCCCGCTTCGTACGCGCGCATGACCTTCAGCCACGCCGCGAGGTCGCACGCGAAGCTGTCGCTGCGGGTCGACTCCAGGCGCTGCAGCGCGCGCGCCGACAGCATCGCGAAGCCGGCGCAGGGGGTGGCGCTCCAGCCCTTCTGCGGGGCGCTGACCAGCACGTCCACGCCGAGCGCGCGCATGTCCACCCAGAGCGCGCCGGAGGCGACGCAGTCGAGCACGAACAGCGCATCCACCTCGTGCGCGGCCTCGGCGATGCGCCGCAGGTAGGCGTCGGGCAGCAGCATGCCGGCGGAGGTCTCCACGTGGGGGGCGAACACCACCGACGGGCGCTGGCTGCGGATGGCCTGCGCCACCTCCTCGGCCGGCACCGGCGCGAACGCGGCCTGCGGCGCCGCCGACACGGCGCGCGCCTTGAGCACGGCGATGCTCGCGCGCGGACGCGCCGCCTCGAGAATCTGCGACCAGCGGTAACTGAACCAGCCGTTGCGCACCACCAGCACCGCGGTGGCGTCGGCGCCGCCGACGAACTGGCGCGCCACCGCCTCCATCGCGAAGGTGCCGCTGCCGGGCACGACGACCGCGGCGTCGGCGCCGTAGGCCTGGCGCAGCATCGACGAGATGTCGCACAGCGCGTCGCGGAAGCGGCGCGACATGTGGTTGAGGGCGCGGTCGGTGTAGACCACCGAATATTCCAGCAGGCCGTCGGGGTCGACGTCGGGGCGCAGTCCGGGCATGGGGTTTTCTCCTGATGGTTCGGCGCGGCGCCCGGCAGGCCGGGCAGCTCGGCGAGCCGGCCGACCAGCCTAGCATGACCTGCTGCAAGATCGCAGGCGGCGCCGCGCGCGCCGGACTTGTCCCGGCCGCTTGCGCGCGGTTACATTGCAACGCGGAACCCTGACCCGGCACCCTCGACGCTGCGCATGAACCAATTCCCCACCCGCCTCGACTCGCAGACCGCGTTCGCCATCGCGCGCGCCATGCTTGACGGCTTCAACAAGCACTACCGGCTGTTCCGCCAGGTCAGCCACGAGGCCAAGGCGCGCTTCGAGGCCGCCGACTGGGCCGGACAGCAGCGCGCGCAGCGCGAGCGCATCGCCTTCTACGACACCCGCGTCGACGAGGCCGTGGAGCGCCTGCAGGCCGAGTTCGGCGAGGCGCTGCGCGACACCGGGGTCTGGCACCAGGCCAAGCTGCACTACATCGGCCTGCTCACCAACCACCTGCAGCCGGAACTGGCCGAGACCTTCTTCAACTCGGTGACCACGAAGATCCTGCACCGGCGCCATTTCCACAACGACATCCTGTTCGTGCGCCCGGCGCTGTCCACCGAGTACATCGAGAACGACGAGCCGGCGGCCCAGCCGACCTTCCGCGCCTACTACCCGACGCGCGACAACCTGCGCGAAACCCTGACCCGCATCGTCGACAACCAGCAGTTGCAGCGCCCGTTCGCCGATCTCGCCCACGACGTCGAGCTGGTCGTGCGCGAACTCGAGCGTCGTCTCGGCAGCGCGCGCCTGCGCAGCAATTTCCAGATCCAGGTGCTGTCGTCGCTGTTCTATCGCAACAAGGGCGCCTACCTCGTCGGGCGGGTGATCAACGGCTACTGGGAAACCCCGCTGGTGCTGCCCATCCTGCACGACGACTGCGGCCGCCTGGTCATCGACACCGTGCTGCTCGACGAGGACGACGTGCTGCTGCTGTTCTCGTTCGCGCGGGCGTATTTCATGGTCAACATGGCGGTGCCCTCGGCCTACGTGCAGTTCCTGCGCAGCCTGATGCCGCGCAAGCCGCGCTCCGAGCTGTACAGCGCGCTGGGCCTGGCCAAACAGGGCAAGACGCTGTTCTACCGCGACTTCCTCTACCACCTGCGGCATTCGAGCGACCGCTTCACGACCGCGCCGGGCATCCGCGGCATGGTCATGCTGGTGTTCACGCTGCCGTCCTTTCCGTTCGTGTTCAAGGTCATCCGCGATTTCTATCCGCCGCCGAAGGACACGACCCGCGAGCAGATCAAGGACAAGTACCTGCTGGTCAAGCGCCACGATCGCGTGGGGCGCATGGCCGACACCCTGGAATACTCGAACGTGGCGTTTCCGCTCGAACGCTTCGACCCGGCGCTGATCGAGGAACTCCAGTCCACCTGCGCCTCGCAGCTCGAGCGCGACGGCGACCTGCTGGTGATCCGGCACTGCTACATCGAGCGCCGCATGATCCCGCTGAACATCTACCTGCAGGAAGCCACGCCGGCGCAGCTCGACGCCGCGGTCATCGACTACGGCAACGCCATCAAGGACCTCGTGGCGGCGAACATCTTTCCCGGCGACATGCTGTGGAAGAACTTCGGCATCACCCGGCACGGCAAGGTGGTGTTCTACGACTACGACGAGATCGAGTACATCACCGACTGCCAGTTCCGGCGCGTTCCCGAGGCGCGCCACGAGGACGACGAGATGGCCGCGGAGCCCTGGTACTCGGTCGGCCCGCACGACGTGTTCCCCGAGACCTTCGGCCGCTTCCTGCTCGGCAACCCGCAGGTGCGCGAGGTGTTCCTGCGGCATCACGCCGACCTGCTCGACCCGGCGTTCTGGCAGGCGCAGCAGCAGCGCATCCGCGCCGGCCAGGTGATCGACGTGTTTCCCTACGACACGGCCAAGCGCTTCGCGCGCCCGGCCGCCGTGCCGGCGCCCGCCGGCTCAACCCCTCGAATGATGGAGCAGATGTCATGAGCAGCGATCCCGTAGTCATCGTTTCGGCCGCACGCACCCCGATCGGCGGCCTGCTGGGCGACCTCGCGTCGGTTCCGGCATGGGAGCTCGGCGCCACCGCGATCGCCGCCGCGGTGGAGCGCGCCGGCGTGTCGCGCGAGGCCGTGGACGAGGTGCTGATGGGCAACTGCCTGATGGCCGGGCAGGGCCAGGCCCCGGCGCGCCAGGCCGCGCTGAAGGCCGGGCTGCCGTTGTCGGCCGGCGCCGTGACCCTGTCGAAGATGTGCGGCTCCGGCATGCGCGCGATGATGTTCGGCCATGACATGCTGGCCGCCGGCAGCGCCGACGTGGTGGTCGCCGGCGGCATGGAGAGCATGACCAACGCCCCGCATCTGGCGTTCGTGCGCAAGGGCGTCAAGTACGGGCTCACCGAGTTCTACGACCACATGGCGCTGGACGGCCTGGAGGACGCCTACGAGCGCGGCAAGGCGATGGGCGTGTTCGCCGAGAGCTGCGTCGCGCGCTACGGCTTCACGCGCGAGGCCATGGACGCCTTCGCCATCGAATCCACCGCCCGCAGCAAGCGCGCCAACGAGGACGGCAGCTTCGACTGGGAAATCGCGCCGGTGCTGGTCAGCGGCCGCGGCGGCGAGACGCGCATTGCGCGCGACGAGCAGCCGTTCAAGGCGCGCCCCGACAAGGTGCCCACGCTGAAGCCGGCGTTCCGCAAGGACGGCACCATCACCGCGGCGACCTCGTCGAGCATTTCGGACGGTGCCGCGGCGCTGGTGCTGATGCGTGAATCCACGGCGCAGCGCCTGGGTCGCCCGGTGCTGGCGCGCATCCGCGCGCACGCCGTGCACGCGCAGGCGCCCGAATGGTTCACCACCGCGCCATCCGGAGCCATCGACAAGGCGCTGCGCCGCGCCGGCTGGAGCGCCACCGACGTGCAGCTGTGGGAGGTCAACGAGGCCTTCGCCACCGTGACCATGGCCGCCATGCAGGAGTTCGGCCTGTCGCACGACATCGTCAACGTGCATGGCGGCGCCGTCGCGCTGGGCCACCCGATCGGCGCCAGCGGTGCGCGCATCGTCGTCACGCTGCTCGGCGCGATGCGCAAGCTCGGGCTGCAGCGCGGCATGGCGGCGCTGTGCATCGGCGGCGGCGAGGCCACCGCGATGGCCATCGAGATGGCCTGAGCCGGTCGCGGCGCGCCGCGGCCCCACCGGAGCAGCATCATGCCCGTGTCCCCGATCACCCTGTTCTTCGACTTCTCGTCGCCGTACTCCTACCTCGCCAGCACGCAGATCGAGGCGCTGGCGGCGCGTCACGATCGCGGCCTCGAGTGGGTGCCGGTGCTGCTCGGGCCGGTGTTCGCGGCGACCGGCTCGCGTCCGCTGACCGAGCAGCCGCTGAAGGGCGCGTACACGCTGCGCGACCTGCAGCGCACGGCGCGCCTGCTCGGCGTACCCTACCGGCATCCGCAACCGTTCCCGGTCGCCACGCAGCAGGCGGCGCGCGTGCTGATCGCGCTGCAGCAGGCGCGCTCGCCGCTCGCCGCCGACTGGATCCACGCGGTGTTCGAAGCGTATTTCGTGCACGGCCACGACATCGCGCAGATGCCCACGCTGCACGCGCTGGGCGCCGGCCTGCGCCTGCCGGCGCAGCAGCTCGACGCCTGGTGCGCCGACGCGCAGGTGAAGGACCGGCTGCGCGCCAACGTGGATCGCGCGCTGCAGGCCGGCATGTGCGGCGCGCCGTTTTTCGTGGTCGACGACGAACCGTTCTGGGGCGTCGACCGGCTGCCGCAGCTCGAGCGCTGGCTGCAGGCGCGATTCTGAACCCGGCAGCACGCCATCACCCCGCGGCCACAACCACTCCATGCCGCGCCTTCGAGGAGACAAGCATGGCCCTGACCACGAGCCACGACTGCGGCAGCCGCGAGCAGCCGCTGATCACCCAGACCCTGGGCGAGTTCTTCGACGCCATGGCGGCGCGCCAGGATGCGCGCGAGGCGCTGGTGTCGTGCCACCAGGGCCGACGCCTGCGCTGGCGCGAACTGGCGGCCGAGGTCGACACGCTGGCCAGCGCGCTGCTGCGCAGCGGCCTGCGCCGCGGCGATCGCGCCGGCATCTGGGCCCACAACTGCGTCGAGTGGGTGCTGATGCAGCTGGCCACCGCGAAGGTCGGCGTGATCCTGGTCAACATCAACCCGGCCTACCGCGTCGCCGAGGTCGAGTACGCGCTGAACAAGGTCGGTTGCAAGGCGCTGGTGCTGATGCCCGAGTTCCGCACCAGCGACTATCTGGGCATGATGCGCGAGCTGGCGCCCGAGCTGGCGCACTGCGCGCCCGGCGAACTGCGGGCGGCGCGCCTGCCCGAGCTGCGCCTGCTCGTGCACCTGGGCGAAACCGACGAACCCGGCATGCTGCGCTTCGACGACTGGATGCGCCGCGGCGAGCCGGGCGACGCCGAGGTGGCGCGCGCGGCGCGCGAACTGGATGCGCACGATCCCATCAACATCCAGTTCACCAGTGGCACCACGGGGTTTCCCAAGGGGGCCACGTTGACCCACAGCAACATCCTGAACAATGGCTATTTCATCGGCGAGGCGATGCGCCTCGGCGCCGACGACCGGCTGTGCATCCCGGTTCCGCTGTACCACTGCTTCGGCATGGTGCTCGGCAACCTCGCCTGCATCACCCATGGTTCGACCATCGTGTATCCGAACTCCGCCTTCGATCCGCTGGCCACGCTGCAGGCGGTGCAGGACGAACGCTGCACCGGGCTGCACGGCGTGCCGACCATGTTCATCGCCATGCTCGACCACCCGCGGTTCCGCGACTTCGACCTGTCCACGCTGCGCACCGGCATCATGGCCGGGAGCCCCTGCCCGGTGGAAGTGATGAAGCGCGTGGTCGGCGACATGCACCAGTCGCAGATCACCATCGCCTACGGCATGACCGAGACCTCCCCGGTGAGCTGCCAGAGCTCCACCGACACCCCGCTGGAGCGTCGCGTCAGCACCGTGGGGCGCGTGCAGCCGCATCTGGAGGTGAAGATCGTCGATCCGGCCGGCGGCGACACCGTGGCGCCGGGCACGCCGGGTGAGCTGTGCACGCGCGGCTACTCGGTCATGCACGGCTACTGGGGCGACGAGCAGCGCACGCGCGAGGCGGTCGACGCCGACGGCTGGATGCACACCGGCGATCTCGCCACCATGGACGACGAGGGCTACGTGAACATCGTCGGGCGCATCAAGGACATGGTGATCCGCGGCGGCGAGAACATCTATCCGCGCGAGATCGAGGAATTCCTGTACCGCCACCCGATGGTGCAGGACGTGCAGGTGGTCGGGGTGCCGGACCCCAAGTACGGCGAGGAGCTTTGCGCCTGGATCATTCCACGCCCCGGCAGCCAGCCCGACGAACAGGCCATCCGCGCGTTCTGCCAGGGGCAGATCGCGCACTACAAGATCCCCCGCTACATCCGCTTCGTGCAGAGCTTCCCGCTGACCATCACCGGCAAGGTGCAGAAGTTCAGGATCCGCGACGCGATGAAGGCCGAGCTCGGCGTGCAGGAAGCCCACTCCGCCTGAACCACCCCCCATCCGCCATGCCACGCATCGAATCGCGCATCGACCCGGACAGTCCCGAGCTGCAGGCCTCCCGGCAGGCCATGCAGGACCTGCTCGACGACCTGCGGCAGCAGTTGCTGCGCGCCGCGCAGGGCGGCGGCGAGGCCGCGCGCGCCCGCCACGTGGCGCGCGGCAAGCTGCTGCCGCGCGAGCGCGTGGCGCGCCTGCTCGACCCCGGCACGCCGTTCCTGGAGCTTTCGCCGCTGGCCGCGCTCGGCCTGTACGACGACGCCGCGCCGGGCGCCGGGCTGATCACCGGCATCGGGCGTGTCGAGGGGCGCGAATGCATGATCGTGTGCAACGACGCGACGGTGAAGGGCGGGACCTACTTCCCGATGACGGTGAAAAAGCACCTGCGCGCGCAGGAGATCGCGCGCGAGAACCACCTGCCCTGCATCTATCTCGTCGACTCCGGCGGCGCCAACCTGCCGAACCAGGACGAGGTGTTTCCGGATCGCGACCATTTCGGGCGCATTTTCTACAACCAGGCGCAGATGAGCGCGGCCGGCATCGCCCAGGTCTCGGTGGTCATGGGCTCGTGCACCGCCGGCGGCGCCTACGTGCCGGCGATGAGCGACGAGGTCGTGATCGTGAAGGGCCAGGGCACCATCTTTCTCGCCGGTCCGCCGCTGGTGAAGGCGGCCATCGGCGAGCAGGTCAGCGCCGAGGAACTCGGCGGCGCCGACGTGCATACACGCCTGTCCGGCGTCGCCGACCACCTCGCGCACGACGACGACGAGGCGTTGCGCATGGCGCGCCGCATCGTCGCCCACCTGCGCCAGCCGCGGCGCCACGGCGCGGCCCCCGAAGGCGCGCGGCCCCCGCTGTACGCGACCGACGAATTGCGCGCGCTGGCGCCGCTCGACCTGCGCAAGCCGCTCGACGCCCATGAACTGATCGCGCGCCTGCTCGACGGCTCGGATTTCGACGAATTCAAGGCGCGCTACGGCACCACGCTGGTGTGCGGCTTCGGCGCCATCGAGGGCATGCCGGTGGGCGTCATCGCCAACAACGGCATCCTGTTCTCGGAGTCGGCGCTGAAGGGCGCGCATTTCGTCGAACTGTGCAGCCAGCGCGGCATCCCGCTGGTGTTCCTGCAGAACATCACCGGCTTCATGGTCGGGCGCAAGGCCGAGAACGAAGGCATCGCGCGCAATGGCGCGAAGATGGTCATGGCCGTGGCCTGCGCCGCGGTGCCCAAGTTCACGGTGATCGTCGGCGGCAGTTTCGGCGCCGGCAACTACGGCATGTGCGGACGCGCCTACGGCCCGCGCCAGCTCTGGATGTGGCCCAGCGCGCGCATCAGCGTGATGGGCGGCGAGCAGGCGGCCAGCGTGCTCGCCACGGTGCGCCGCGACGCGCTGGAGGCGGCCGGCCGGTCCTGGAGCGCGCAGGACGAGCAGGCGTTCCGCGAACCGATACGCGCACAGTACGAAACCCAGGGCCACCCCTACTATTCCACCGCGCGACTGTGGGACGACGGTGTCATCGACCCCGCCGACACACGGCGCGTGCTGGCGCTCGGCCTGGCGGCTGCGCGCCATGCACCGCCGGCCGACACGCGCTACGGAATCTTCCGCATGTAATGCGCCGGCCGCAGTGGCGCGGCCGGCTTCTCGCCAGGAACCCCCGATGCAAGTCCGTACCATCCAACCGCCCCGGCCGCACCGCGGCGCCGAACCCCAGGCCGCGAGCCACGCCGCGTGGCACGCCGATCGCATCGAAGCGCTGCTCGGCCTGCCGTTGCCGGAACTGCTGTGGCAGGCGCAGCAGGTGCACCGCGCGCATTTCGACCCCACCGAGGTGCAGCTGTCGTCGCTGCTGTCGATCAAGACCGGCGGCTGCCCGGAGGACTGCGGCTACTGCCCGCAGTCGGCGCACCACGAGGTCGGCGTCGAGGCCGACAAGCTGATGGACGCCGAACAGGTGCTGGAGCATGCGCGCGCGGCGCGCGACGCGGGGGCCGGACGCTTCTGCATGGGCGCCGCCTGGCGCGAGCCGAAGCAGCGCGACCTCGACAAGCTGACGCGCATCATCGAAGGCGTCAAGCAACTCGGCCTGCAGACCTGCATGACCCTGGGCATGCTGCAGCCGGCGCAGGCGCGGCAACTCGCCGACGCCGGGCTCGACTACTACAACCACAATCTCGACACCTCGCCGCAGTTCTACGGCCGGATCATCAGCACCCGCACCTACCAGGATCGGCTCGACACGCTGCAGGCGGTGCGCGACGCCGGCATGCGGGTGTGCTGCGGCGGCATCGTCGGCATGGGCGAAAGCCGGCGCGACCGTGCCGAACTGCTGGCGCAGCTGGCCACGCTCGAGCCCTACCCGGAATCGGTGCCGATCAACTCGCTGGTGCGCGTCGCCGGCACGCCGCTGGAGCATGCGCCGGCGCTCGATCCCTTCGAGTTCGTGCGCAGCGTGGCGGCCGCGCGCATCTGCATGCCGCGCGCCTGGGTGCGCCTGTCGGCGGGGCGCAAGGAACTCGGCGACGGCGTGCAGGCGCTGTGCTTCCTCGCCGGCGCGAATTCCATCTTCTACGGCGATACCCTGCTGGTCACCGGCAACGCCGAGGTCGAGGCCGACCGCCAGCTGTTCGAGCGTCTCGGCCTGCACGCCGGCGACGCCGCGCCGCGCGCCTGACTCCCCACCGCCGCCAACCCACCCAGGCCATGTTCACCAGCGTCCTGATCGCCAATCGCGGCGAAATCGCCTGCCGCATCGCGGCCACGTGCGCCCGCCTGGGCATTCGCAGCATCGCCGTGTACTCGGACGCCGACGCCGGCGCCGCGCATGTCGCGGCCTGCGCGGACGCCGTGCGCATCGGCCCGGCCGCGGCCGCGCAGAGCTACCTCGACGGGCAGCGCATCCTGCGCGCGGCGCTCGACAGCGGCGCGCAGGCGCTGCACCCGGGCTACGGCTTTCTCAGCGAGAACCCCGGCTTCGCGCGAGCCTGCGCCGCGGCCGGCCTGGTGTTCATCGGCCCGCCGCCCGAGGCCATCGAGGCGATGGGCCTGAAGGCCGAGTCCAAGCGCCTGATGCAGGCCGCCGGAGTGCCGGTGGTACCCGGCTACCACGACGCCGCGCAGGACGATGCGATGCTCGCCGAGCAGGCCGCGCGCATCGGCTGGCCGGTGCTCATCAAGGCCAGCGCCGGCGGCGGCGGCAAGGGCATGCGCGAAGTGCACGCGCCGGCCGATTTCGCGCCGGCGCTGGCCGCCTGCCGGCGCGAGGCGCGGGCCGCGTTCGGCGACGACGCCGTGCTGATCGAGAAGCTCGTGGCGCGGCCGCGGCACATCGAGGTGCAGGTGTTCGCCGATCGCCACGGCCACGCGCTGGCGCTGTTCGAGCGCGACTGCTCGCTGCAGCGCAGGCACCAGAAGGTGGTCGAGGAAGCGCCGGCGCCGGGACTGCGCGCGGAGCAGCGCGCGCGCCTGGCCGAGGCCGCGGTGGCCGCCGCGCGCGCGGTGCGCTACGAGGGCGCCGGCACCGTCGAATTCATCGCCGAGGGCGACGGCGGCGGGGGCATCCGCGATTTCTATTTCATGGAAATGAACACCCGGCTGCAGGTCGAGCACCCGGTGACCGAGATGATCACCGGCCTCGACCTGGTCGAGTGGCAATTGCGCGTGGCCGCCGGCGAGCCGCTGCCGGCGGCGCCCGCGCAGCCGCACGGCCACGCCATCGAGGCGCGCCTGTACGCCGAGAATCCGCGCAACGGCTTCCTGCCGTCGAGCGGGCGCGTGCAGCGCCTGAGCCTGCCGGCGCGCGCGGCGCGCTTCGAGGTCGCCGCCGACGCCCACGGCAAGCCGGCCGCGCTGCGCGTCGACAGCGGCGTGCGCGAGGGCGACAGCGTCGGCACCTTCTACGACCCGATGCTGGCCAAGCTGATCGCCTGGGGCGAGACCCGCGGGCAGGCGATCGAACGCCTGGGCGAGGCGCTGCGCGCCACGCGACTGGCCGGCCCGGATGCCAACACCTCGTTTCTGCGACGCCTGGTGCGGGCCCCCGCGTTCGTCGAAGGCAACATGGACACCGGCCTGATCGGTCGCGCACTCGACGACCTGCTGGACGGCGGCGTCGAAGCCGCGCACGCCGCGCAGGCCGTCGCCTGCGCGCTGCAGCAGGAGCGCGTCGAGCAGGCCGCCGGCGACGCCGATCCGTGGGCCCGCCGCGACGCCTGGAGCAACGGCGTGCTGCCGACCCCCGGGCTGCGCCTGGAATGCGGCGAGCAGCAACTGCTGGCGCGGCTTTCACGCGACGCCGGCGGCTGGCGCTTCGCCTGCGACGACGAGGCGCCGCGGCCGCTGCAATGGGAAGCCGCGCGCAGCGGCGCCGACGAATGGACCTTGCGCATGCGCTGCGGCGAGCAGGAGCTTCACGCGCAGGTGGTCGGAGCCGCCGCGGCGCTGCGCGACGATGCCGACGCTGCGCCGCGCCTGCACGTGTTCATCGACGGCGAGCATGCCTGCTGGCAACTGCCGCGCACGGCGCAGCGCGCGGCCGCCGCCGGCGGCGCGCAGGACAGCGTGCGCGCGCCGATGCCGGGGCGCATCGTCGCGCTGGCCGTCGCGCCCGGCCAGGCCGTGCGCGCGGGCCAGACGCTGGTCGTGCTGGAAGCCATGAAAATGGAACACGCGCTGCAGGCCGGCGACGATGGCGTGGTCGACGCCGTGCTGGTGCGCGAAGGCGCGCAGGTCGACGACGGCGCGCTGCTGCTGCGCATGCGCGCGACGGCGCCGGACGACGCGCCATGAAACTCGCCGTCTGGGACCCGGACGAGCCGTTCCGGCGCTGGCGCGATGCGCTGATCCAGCACGCCGGCGAACTGCGCCTGTCGGTGCAGGTGATCGACGCCACCGCCGAACCCGACGCGCAGGCCGACTTCGCGCTGGTATGGAAGCCGCCGGAGGCCTGGCTGGCGGGCCAGCAGCAGCTGCGCGCGGTGTTCAACCTGGCCGCCGGGGTCGACGCGCTGCTGCCGCTGATGCGCGCGCACCTCGCCGGGGTGCCGCTGATCCGGCTCGAGGACGCCGGCATGGGCCGCCAGATGGCCGACTACGTGTCGGAGGCCGTGCTGCACGCGTGGCGGCGCATGGACGACTACGCGGCGCTGCAGGCGCGCGCGACCTGGGAGCCGCTGGTGCTGCAGGCGCGCACCGGCTTTCATGTCGGGCTGCTCGGGCTCGGCCAGATGGGCCTGGCGGTGGCGCGTCGCCTGCGCGAGCTCGAGTTCCCGCTGCTCGCCTGCACGCGCAGCGGGCGCCTGCGCCCGCACGCCGCGTTCGACGGCCCGCTGTTCGACATCGACCACCTGCCCGAATTCCTCGCGCGCTGCCGCGTGCTGGTGGTGCTGCTGCCGCTCACCGCCGACACGCGGCGCCTGCTCGACTACGCCACGCTGCGCGAGCTGCCGCAGGGCGCCTACCTGATCAACGCCGGACGCGGCGCGGTGCTCGACCACGACGATCTCATCGACCTGCTCGACGAGGGGCATCTCGGCGGCGCCACGCTGGACGTGTTCGAGCCCGAGCCGCTGCCCGCCGCGCACCGGCTGTGGCGCCAGCCGCGCGTGCGCATCACGCCGCACGTGGCCGCGCTCACGCTGGTCGGGCCGGCGGCGGCGCAGGTCATGCACAAGATCGCCGCGCTGGAGCGCGGCGATCACCCCGGCGGCGTGGTCGACACGCGCCTGGGCTACTGAACCCCCGAGGAGACATGCACCATGGCCTGGACCCAGCTTCCCTCCAGCGTCGAGGTGGTCGAGGTCGGACCGCGCGACGGCTTGCAGAACGAATCCACCCCGCTTGCGGCGGCGACCAAGATCGAGCTCGTCGATCGCCTCGGCGCGGCCGGGCTGCGCGCCATCGAGGCCGCCGCGTTCGTGTCGCCGCGCTGGGTGCCGCAGATGGCCGACGGCGCCGCCGTGCTCGGCGGCATCCGGCGCCTGCCCGGCGTGTGCTACTCGGCGCTGGTGCCGAACGAGCGCGGCATGGAGGCGGCGCTCGCCGCCGGCGTGCAGGAGGTGGTGGTGTTCTCGGCGGCCAGTGAATCGTTCGCGCAACGCAATATCAACTGCTCCATCGCCGAGTCCATCCGTCGCTTCGAGCCGGTGGCGCAACGCGCGCGCGCCGCCGGCGTGCGCGTGCGCGGCAGCGTTTCCTGCGCCCTCGGCTGCCCCTACGAGGGCGCCGTGGCGCCGGCCGCGGTGGCCGACGTGGTGCGCCGCATGGAACAACTGGGCTGCGACAGCGTGGACATCGCCGACACCATCGGCGTGGGCACGCCGGGTGCCGTGCAGGCGGTGTTCGAGGCGGCCGCGGCAGTGCTGCCCATGGCGCGGCTGGCCGGGCATTTCCACGACACCTACGGCCAGGCGCTGGCCAACGTGCTGGCCGCGCTGGAGCTCGGCGTGCGCAGTTTCCACGCCTCGGTCGCCGGGCTCGGCGGCTGCCCCTACGCGCGCGGCGCCACCGGCAATCTGGCCACCGAGGACCTGCTCTACATGCTGCACGGGCTGGGCATCGCCACCGGCGTGGATCTGCAGGCGGTGGTCGATTGCGGCGAGTTCATCAGCCGCGCCGTCGGGCGCGCCAGCACCAGCCGCGCGGCGCGCGCGTTGCTCGCCGCGCGCGCGCACGCGTCGGCGCCCGGCGCGTCGCACTAGAATCGCCCTTTCCCCGCTCGGCGCCAGGCGCGCCCGCGGCCCCGCCCGCGGGGCCCGCGGCGCGAGCTGCACTGCCGCGTCGCAGGTCCCGTCCCGCCACCATGCCGCCGCCCCTCGCCCGCCTGCCTGCCGACACGCCGTCGTCGGACGCCCCGCTGCAGATCGGGCCGTACCGGCTGCCCAACCGCGTGTTCGCCGCGCCGATGGCCGGGGTCACCGACCTGCCGTGGCGACGCCTGGCGCGACGCCTCGGCGCCGGACACTGCGTCAGCGAGATGGTGGCCTCGCGCGCCGAATTGCGCACGTCGCGCAAGACCGCGCTGCGCATGAACCACGACGGCGAACCGGGGCCCGTGGCGGCGCAACTGGTCGGCGTCGATCCCGACGAAATGGCCGCCGCCGCGCACGCCAACGTCGACGCCGGCGCGCAGATCATCGACATCAACATGGGCTGTCCGGCGAAAAAGGTCTGCAACCGCTGGGCCGGCTCGGCGCTCATGCAGGACGAGGAACTGGCGCTGCGCATCGTCGACGCCGTGGTGCGCGCGATGCAGCCCCGCGGCGTGCCGGTGACCCTGAAGATGCGCACCGGCTGGTGCCGCGAGCATCGCAACGCGCCGAGCCTGGCGCGGGCGGCCCAGGACGCCGGCGTGTCGCTGGTGGTGGTGCACGGGCGCAGCCGCGAACAGGGCTACGGCGGGCAGGCCGAGTACGACACCATCGCCGAGATCAAGTCGCGGCTGCGCATTCCGGTGGTCGCGAACGGCGACATCGACAGCGCGGCGAAGGCACGCGAGGTGCTGCACGCCACCGGCGCCGATGCCGTGATGATCGGCCGAGCCGCGCTCGGCCGGCCTTGGCTGCCGGGGCACGTGGCGCGCGCGCTGCGCGACGGCGTCGAGCCGCCGCTGCCGGACGTCGACGCGCAGGGTCGCTGGCTGCTCGAGCACCTCGGCGCACACCATGCCCATTACGGCGCGCAGGGCATCGCCAGCGCGCGCAAGCATGTCGGCTGGGCCGTCGGCGCGCTGCCGGGCGGCGCCAGCTTCCGCGCCCACTTCAACACCCTGCTCGAACCGGGCGCGCAACTCGACGCGGTGGCCGGCTTCTTCGAAACCCTGCAGGCCGCCGCCGCGGCTCCGACACCATGGGCACACGCTGCATGAATGCCTCGCCGCGCCGCCGCGCCGGCCTCCGTCCGACGCCGCCGGGAAGCCGGCCATGAGCGATCGCGTGACCCTCGAGCAATGCGTCATCGAGAGCCTGGACGCCTATTTCCGCGATCTCAACGGAACCGAGCCCCACGGCATCCACGCCATGGTCCTGCAGACCGTCGAGAAGCCGCTGCTGCAGACCGTGATGCGCCGCGCCGGCGACAACCAGTCGGTGGCCGCGCAGTGGCTGGGCATCAATCGCAACACCCTGCGCAAGAAGCTCAAGGACCACAAACTGATCAAGTGACGCCCCGCGTGCGCGGCGCAGGGCTGCGCCGCACAGGTCCGGGCCGACACATCCCGCATCCCCTTCCCGCGCTCCACGATCCATGTACGCACTGCTTTCCGTTTCCGACAAGACCGGCGTGCTCGAGCTTGCCCGCCGCCTGCATGCCCGCGGCGTCACCTTGCTGTCCACCGGCGGCACGGCACGCCTGCTGGCCGACGCCGGGCTTGCGGTGACCGAGGTCGCCAGCCACACCGGCTTCCCCGAAATGCTCGACGGCCGGGTCAAGACCCTGCACCCGAAGGTGCACGGCGGCCTGCTGGCGCGCCGCGACCTGCCCGAGCACATGCATGCCATCGAGCAGCACGGCATCCCGCCCATCGACTGGCTGGTGGTCAACCTGTACCCCTTCGAGGCCACCGTGGCGCGCCCCGACTGCACGCTGGAACAGGCGATCGAGAACATCGACATCGGCGGCCCCGCCATGGTGCGCTCGGGCGCCAAGAACTGGCAGGGCGTGAGCGTGCTCACCGACCCCGCCCAGTACGAAGCCGTGCTGGCCGAGTTCGAGGCCAGCGGCGAAGTCTCGCAGGCCACGCGGTTCGCGCTGTCGGTGGCCGCCTTCGAGCGCGTGGCGCAGTACGACGCGGCCATCGCCAACCATCTCTCGGCGCTGCGCCTGCAGGCCGCCGCGCCGGAGAAGCAGCCGACGCGCCAGGAGTGGCCCGACGGCTTTCATCTCAGCCTGGTCAAGGTGCAGGACCTGCGCTACGGCGAGAACCCGCACCAGCGCGCGGCGTTCTATCGCGACCTGCAGCCGCTGCCCGGCTCGCTGCCGACGGCGCGCCAGCTGCAGGGCAAGGAGCTTTCGTACAACAACATCGCCGACGCCGACGCGGCCTGGGAATGCGTGCGCGCCTTCGACACCTGCGCCTGTGTCATCGTCAAGCACGCCAACCCCTGCGGGGCCGCGCTGGGCGCCGATCCGCAGTCGGCCTACCGCGCCGCCTTCGCCACCGACCCGACGTCGGCGTTCGGGGGCATCATCGCCTTCAACCGCGAGGTCGACGAGGCCGCGGCCAGCGCGGTGTCCGGGCAGTTCGTCGAGGTGCTGATCGCGCCGTCGTACAGCGCGCAGGCGCTGCAGCTGCTGGCGGCGAAGGCCAACGTGCGCGTGCTGGCCATCGACATGGCGCGCGCCGACGGCGCCGCGCCGAGGCGCCTGGACGCCAAGCGCGTGAACTCCGGGCTGCTGCTGCAGACCGCCGACGACGAACTGCTCGACGAGACCGCGCTGAAGGTGGTCACGCGACGCGCTCCCACCGATGCCGAGATGGCCGACCTGCACTTCGCCTGGAAGGTGGCCAAGTTCACCAAGTCCAACGCCATCGTGTTCGCCGCGGGCGGACGCACCGTCGGCGTCGGCGCCGGCCAGATGAGCCGCGTCGACTCGACGCGCATCGCCTGCATCAAGGCCGGCAACGCCGGGCTGGCGATCGCCGGCAGCGTGGTCGCGTCGGACGCCTTCTTCCCGTTCCGCGACGGCGTCGACGTGCTCGCCCAGGCGGGCGCGCGCGCCGTCATCCAGCCCGGCGGCTCGGTGCGCGACGCCGAGGTCATCGCGGCCGCCGACGAGCACGGCCTGGCCATGGTGTTCACCGGCATGCGCCACTTCCGCCACTGAGCGGCGGCACGGCGCAGCAGCTTGCGGCCATGCGCATTCTCGGCATCGACCCCGGCCTGAACACCACCGGCTACGGGCTGCTGCAGGCGCAGGGCCAGCATCTGCACTACCAGGCCAGCGGCGCCATACGCATCGCGCGCGGGCCGCTGCCCGATCGCCTGAAAATCCTGTTCGACGGCGTCAGCACGGTGGCGCGCGAGGCGCACGCCGACGTCGCGGTGGTGGAGATCGTGTTCGTCAACGTCAACCCGCAGTCCACGCTGCTGCTGGGACAGGCGCGCGGCGCGGCGATCGCCGCGCTGGTGGCCGCCGGCCTGCCGGTGGTCGAATACAGCGCGCTGCAACTGAAAAAGGCGGTGGTCGGCCACGGCCGCGCCAGCAAGCAGCAGATGCAGCAGATGGTCACGCGCCTGCTGGCGCTGCCGGCGCAGCCCGGCCCCGACGCCGCCGACGCCCTGGGCCTGGCGATCTGCCACGCCCAGAACCGCGCCACCCTCGGCGCGCTGCAACGCACCGGCGTGCTGGACGCAGCGGCCGCAAGCGGCACGCGGGACGGCATCGGCGCGGCGGCGCTGCGCGGCATGCGGGTGCGGCGCGGGCGCCTGCTCGGCTGAGCCTCGTCGCGCTGGCGTCGATTTGACGCCGCTGCGGGTTTTTGCTAACGTATGCCGACCATGGTCTCGAACGCGACCCCGTTGCGCAGTCATTGCCACCGCACGTCGGCAGGGGCGCTTGCGGCCTGGCAGCGCGGGCTCATGCTGCGCCTGCTACGCGTCGACGTCGAGCGGCGACTGCGCCCCGCGCGCACCTGACACCCGCCCCCCGCTGCCCGCGCCGGGCAGCCCGCGCTCGATCCGAGCCACCGACCGCATCGATCCTGCCGCCGCACGCAACGCCCCGTCATGAGCGGGCCGTCAAGGCGTTCCGGACGCCGCTGCAGCGCAGGCCCCATTCCAACCCGAATCGTCAGAGAGTTTCCGCCATGCTGAAGAACCCGCAGACCAAGTACCGCCCGATGCCGCCGGTCGGGCTCAAGGATCGCACCTGGCCCGACCAGGTCATCACGCGCCCGCCGATCTGGATGAGCACCGATCTGCGCGACGGCAACCAGGCGCTGTTCGAACCCATGGACGCGGCGCGCAAGATGCGCATGTTCAAGACCCTGTGCGCGATCGGGATCAAGCAGATCGAGGTCGCGTTCCCGTCGGCGTCGCAGACCGACTTCGATTTCGTGCGCGAACTGATCGAGGACGGGCACATCCCCGACGACGTCACCATCGAAGTGCTCACGCAGGCGCGCGAGGATCTGATCCGCCGCACCTTCGACTCGCTGCGCGGCGCGAAACAAGCCATCGTGCATGTCTACAACGCCACGGCGCCGAATTTCCGGAGGATCGTCTTCAACGTGGACGTCGCCGGCTGCAAGCGCATCGCGGTCGAGGCCGCCACCCTCATCCGTCAACTCGCCGCCGAGCGCCCGGAAACCCGCTGGACCTTCCAGTACAGCCCCGAGGTGTTCAGCGGCACCGAACTGCCGGTGGCGGTCGAGGTGTGCAACGCGGTCACCGAGGTGTGGCAGCCGACTCCCGAGCACAAGATCATCTTCAACCTGCCGGCCACGGTGGAGATGAGCACCCCGAACATCTATGCCGACCAGATCGAGTGGATGCATCGCAAGCTGGCGCGACGTGACGCCATCGTGCTGTCGGTGCACCCACACAACGATCGGGGTTGCGCGGTGGCCGCGGCCGAACTGGCGGTGATGGCCGGCGCCGACCGCATCGAGGGATGCCTGTTCGGCAACGGCGAACGCACCGGCAACGTCGACCTGGTCACGCTGGCCCTGAACCTGTACTCGCAGGGCGTCGACCCCGGGCTCGACTTCTCCAACATCAACGCCATCGCCCGCACCGTCGAGGACTGCAACCAGTTGCCCATCCATCCGCGCCATCCCTATGTCGGCGACCTGGTGTTCACGGCGTTTTCCGGCTCGCACCAGGACGCGATCAAGAAGGGCCTGGCGGTGCAGAAGCCCACCGCCATCTGGGAGGTGCCCTACCTGCCGGTGGATCCGGCCGACCTCGGACGCGCCTACGACTCGGTGATCCGCGTCAACAGCCAGTCCGGCAAGGGCGGCATCGCCTACCTGCTGGAGTCCGCCTACGGGCTGGTCATGCCCCGACGCATGCAGGTGGAATTCAGCGGCGTGGTGCAGCGCCACACCGACGCCTCGGGCAGCGAAGTCACGGCGCAGGAACTGTGGGGCATGTTCAACGCCGAGTACACGCAGGCCGACGAGCCGCTGCGCTATCTGTCGCATCATCTCAACGAGCACGGCGACGAGCAGGGCATCCGGCTCGAACTCGAGATCGACGGCCGCGCCGTGAGCCTGCGCGGCGAAGGCAACGGCCCGATCGACGCGGCGGTGCGCGCGCTGCATCTGCCGCTGGTCGTGCACAGCTACGAGGAGCGCGCGCTGGGCCTGGGCGCCAACGCGCGCGCGGTGGCGATGGTCGAGTCGGCGCTGGAGAACACCGCGTCCACCACCTTCGGGGTCGGCATCGACGCGAACATCGTGACCGCCTCGGTGCGCGCCATCATCTCGGCCGCCAACCGCCTGCTGCAGCGCGTCGACGACGCCGAACGCGCGCAACTGCTCAAGGGCGTGCAGGCCAAGCTGAAGGCCGTGGCCTGAGGCCTGGCGGCCGCGCCGCCGGGCGTCGGCCCGGCCGTGCGGCGAAGCCCCGCAAAGGCCCGGCGGTGCCGGCCCTTTGCACGCGCGCCGAACTCAGAAACCGTCGGTGGACGTGAACAGCCCGACGCGCAGATCCTTCGCGGCGTAGATCTCGCGTCCGTCGACGCGCATCACGCCATCGGCGATCCCCATGACAAGGCGGTGGTTGATCACCCGCTTGAGGTCGATCTGGTAGCTCACCAGGCGTGCCGTGGGCAGCACCTGGCCGGTGAACTTCACCTCGCCCACGCCGAGCGCGCGCCCGCGCCCCGGCGCACCCATCCAGCCCAGATAGAAGCCCACCAGCTGCCACATGGCGTCGAGCCCCAGGCAGCCCGGCATCACCGGGTCGTTCTCGAAATGGCAGCCGAAGAACCATAGATCGGGCCGGATGTCGAGCTCTGCCCGCAGTTCGCCCTTGCCATACGCACCGCCGTGATCGGCGACATGGGTGATGCGGTCCATCATCAGCATCTGCCCCAGCGGAAGCTGGGCGTTGCCGGGGCCGAACAGGCGCCCGTGGCCGCAGGCCACGAGTTCTTCATGCGAGTAGGAGGCTTGGGGTTTCATGGGCGGGATGCGCAGTCCAGGCGACAGTTTAGCCGCCACGGTCGGCCGGCCGGCGCGTGCGCCCGGCGGCGCGGCCGGCGCCCCCCGGCGGCGCCGCGTCGCGGGCCGTCGGCCGGCGCGTCGCGGCGGCGTTGAAAGCACCCCGCGACGCCCCACGCCATACCCCCGAGGCGGCCCTGGCGGCCTGCTACAGTGCGTGCATGATCGGACGCATTCATGGCACCCTGCTGGACAAGTCCCCGCCGCAGATCCTGGTGGACTGCGCCGGGGTGGGCTATGAGATCGACGTGCCGATGAGCACCCTGTACGGGCTGCCGGCGGTGGGCGAGAAGGTGGCGCTGCTGACGCACCTGACCGTGCGCGAGGACGCGCACCAGTTGTTCGGCTTCGCCAGCGCCGCGGAGCGCGAGGCGTTTCGCGCCCTGATCCGCATCTCCGGCGTGGGCGCGCGCATCGCGCTGGCGGTGTTGTCGGGGCTCAGCGTGAACGAACTCGCGCAGGCCGTCACGGCGCAGGACAGCGCGCGCCTGACGCGCGTGCCCGGCATCGGCAAGAAGACCGCCGAGCGCGTGCTGCTGGAGATGCGCGGCAAGCTCGGCGCCGACATCGCGCGCACGCCGGGCGCCGCGGCCGGACACGCCGACGTGCTGCAGGCGCTGCTGGCGCTGGGCTACTCGGAGCGCGAAGCCTCGGCGGCGGTCGCCCGGCTGGGCGCCGAGCTGGGTATCGACGAGGGCATACGCCAGGCGCTGAAGCTGCTGGCCAAGGCATGAGCATCGCATGAGCATCCAGCCCGACAAGCTGCAAGCGGCGCGCGTGGTGCAAGCCGCCGCGGCCTCGCCGCAGGAGGAAGCCGCCGAGCGCGCACTGCGCCCGCAGGTACTGTCCGACTACATCGGCCAGTCCAAGGTGCGCGAGCAGCTCGATATCTTCATGGGCGCGGCACGCCGCCGCGGCGAGGCGCTGGACCACGTGCTGCTGTTCGGCCCGCCGGGCCTGGGCAAGACCACGCTGGCGCACATCATCGCGCGCGAGATGGGCGTGAACCTGCGCTCGACGTCGGGGCCGGTGCTGGAGCGCGCCGGCGACCTCGCGGCCCTGCTCACCAACCTGGAGCGCAACGACGTCCTGTTCATCGACGAGATCCACCGCCTGTCCCCGGTGGTCGAGGAAATCCTCTATCCGGCGCTCGAGGACTACCAGATCGACATCATGATCGGCGAGGGTCCGGGCGCGCGCAGCGTCAAGATCGACCTGCAGCCGTTCACGCTGGTCGGCGCCACGACGCGCGCCGGCATGCTGACCAACCCGCTGCGCGACCGTTTCGGCATCGTCTCGCGGCTGGAGTTCTACACCCACGCCGAACTCGGCACCATCGTGCAACGCTCGGCGCAACTGCTGCGCGCCGAAATCGATCCCGAAGGCGCCGGGGAGATCGCGCGGCGCTCCCGCGGCACCCCGCGCATCGCCAACCGTTTGCTGCGCCGCGTGCGCGACTTCGCCCAGGTGCGCGCCGACGGGCGCATCAGCCGTGCCGTGGCCGACGACGCGCTGCGCATGCTCGACGTCGATCCGCTGGGCTTCGATCTCATGGATCGCAAGCTGCTCGAGGCCATCGTGCATCGCTTCGGCGGCGGCCCGGTCGGGCTCGACAACCTGGCCGCCGCCATCGGCGAGGAACGCGACACCATCGAGGACGTGATCGAGCCGTTCCTGATCCAGAACGGGTATATCCAGCGCACGCCGCGCGGGCGCATCGCCAGCGCCTCCACGTACGCACACCTGGGCCTGGCGGCGCCGCGCGGCGGCGGCCAACTGTTCGACAACTGAAGCCGCGCGCCCACGCCGGGCCGCCCGGCGCGCGATTCACGACGCCACCGGCGTGCCGCCGTTGACGTGAATCACCTGCCCGGTGACATAGCTGCTGTCGGCTTCGCTGGCCAGGTACACGTACGCCGGCACCAGCACGCATTGCCCGCCGTGCGCCTCGACCTAGCGTCCTGTCCCGTAAATACCTGGCATTTCGTTCGTGTGCCTGCGGGAGCGCACGCCGCCCGGGCACCGATCAGGTGCCGATTTCGTCGAGCACGTCGTCCAGATGCCCGCTGTCGTTCCAGCCGACCAGGATCACCCGGTCGTCGCTGACCAGCAGGCGGTTGATCGCCGCATTGCGCAGCTCCCACGTGCGCGGCGCGTCCAGCTCCTGGCCGGTGGCCAGGCGGTACAGGCAGTCCAGCACGCCGCCGTGGGTGACCACGGCGACCGTCTGGCCGGGGTGGCGCGCCGCCAGGTCGAGCAGCGCGGCGCGCACGCGTTGCGCGAAGTCGAGCAGGGTCTCGCCGCCACCCGGCGCCCCCCATTGCGGATCGCGCCGGCGCCAGCGCTGGCAGTCCTGCGGATACAGGGGCTCGAGCTCGGCGAAACTGCGGCCCTCGAACCCACCGAACCCGCGTTCGCGCCAGCATGCCTGGCTGTGCAGCGGCAGCCCGCGCTGCGCGGCCAGCGCGCTGGCCGTCTGGCGCGCGCGCGTCAGGTCGCTGCTGTACACCGCGTCCAGCGTCTGCCCGGCGAGCGCGCGCGCCAGCGCGTCGGCCTGCGCCAGCCCGCGTCGATTCAGCGCAATGTCGGTGTGCCCCTGCAGGCGCGCACCGACGTTCCATTCGGTTTCGCCATGCCGTATGCAAAGCAGCAGCGTGGAGTCGTCGTGCGCCATGGCTGCATGGTAGCGACCGCGCGGCACGCCGATACGCCGCCCCTTCAGTGGGCGGCGCTGGCGTCGACCGCGGCGGCGCCGTGTGTCGGCCTGACCAGCCAGACCAGCACGATGAGCCCGAGGAACAGCCACGCGCTGAGCCGGAACATCTCGTCCACCGCGATGGTGTAGGCCTGTTGCTGGATCAGCCCGTCGAGCAGCCCGAGCGCCTGCTGGTGCGCCAGGCCCAGGCCCTGCGCCAGGTGCAGCGCGGCGTCGGCCGCCGGGTTGCCCTGGTAGATGTGCGCGACCAATTGCGCGTGGTGCAGCGTGGCGCGATCCACCCACCACGTGGTGTAGATGGAGGTGCCGAAGGAGCCCGCGGTGATGCGCGCGAAATTCGACAGCCCGGACGCCGCGGGGATGCGATGCGGTTGCAGTCCGCCGAGGATGATCGCCAGCAGCGGAATGAAGAACATCGCGGTGGCGATGCCCTGCACCACCGTGGGCAGCGAGTACTCCCAGTACGTGTCGCCGATGGTGAAGCGCGAGCGCATCCAGAACACCAGCGCGAACACGGCGAACGAGATCGTGGTGAGCCAGCGCGTGTCGACGACCTGCACGTAGCGCCCGATGACGGGCGACATCGCCAGCGCGAACAGACCCACCCAGGCCAGCACCTCGCCGGCATTCGTCGCCGTGTAGCCGACGAACTCCTGCAGCCACAGCGGCAACAGCACGAGGGAGCCGAAGAACATGCCGTAGGCCAGCGCCAGCATGATGGTCCCGATGGTGAAGTTCGGGATCCTGAACAGGCTGAGGTCGACCACCGGATGCTCATCGTGCAGTTCCCAGATCAGGAACAGCACGAAACCCACGAATGCCGCGACCGCCAGCGCAACGATGGTGCGCGAGCTGAACCAGTCGAGCTCCTGGCCCTTGTCCAGCATGATCTGCAAGGCCCCGACCCAGACCACCAGCAGGCCCAGGCCGGTCCAGTCGATGGGCAGCTTGCGCGTCGGTGTCTCGCGCTCGCGGTACAGGGTCAGCGTGACGCCGGCGCAGATCATGCCCACCGGCACGTTGATGTAGAAAATCCAGGGCCACGAGATGTTGTCGGTGATCCAGCCACCCAGCAGCGGCCCGGTGATCGGCGCCACCAGGGTGGTCATCGACCACATCGCGAGCGCCGTGCCCGCGCGCTTGGGCGAGTAGCTCGACAGCAGCAGGGTCTGCGACAGCGGGATCATCGGCCCTGCCGACGCGCCCTGCAGCACGCGGAACAGGATCAGCACGCCCAGGCTCGTCGCCTGGCCGCAGAGAAACGAGAACAGCGTGAACAGCAGGATGCTGGTCACGAACACCTTGACCGCGCCGAAGCGCTGGGTCACGAAGCCGGTCAGCGGCACCGCGATGGCGTTGGCCACCGCGAACGACGTGATCACCCAGGTGCCCTGCGACGAACTCACCCCCAGGTCGCCGGCGATGGCGGGCAGCGAGACGTTGGCGATCGAGGTGTCGAGCACGTTCATGAACGTGGCCAGGCTCAGCGCCAGCGTGCCCAGCACCAGCGCCGTGCCGGCCAGCGGGCGCATGTGCGGCGGCACGTCGGGCTCCGGCGTGGCGCCGGCGGCGGCCTCTTCAATCACCGTGATGTCGCTCATGCCCGGGCTCCGCGCGGTACGCCCGGATCAACGACGACCATGGCGCGGCGCCGCGCCGTGCGCCCGGCGCAGCGGCCGGACATGGCGTGCGACGCCATGCCCGAGCCCGACTTCGGCCGCCGGCATGCCGCCGACGTTCGCGGCGATGATGCGTGCGACCAGCGCGTCGGCCTTGGCCCAGTTGGCGGCGTACATGTCGGTCTGCGCCACCGGTCGGTTCGGGCTCAGGCCCAGCACCGGAGTCCCCGAGTGGTCGCGGATGTCCACCGTGACCTCGGTGGACAGCCCGACGCGCAGCGGATGCCGCTGCAGTTGCGCCGGGTCGAGCTGGATGCGCACGGGCAGGCGTTGCACCACCTTGATCCAGTTGCCGGTCGCATTCTGCGCCGGCAGCAGCGCGAAGGCCGAGCCGCTGCCGGCGGAAATCCCCACCACCTTGCCGCGGTACGTGACATGGCTGCCGTAGATGTCGGCAACCACGCGCGCCGGCTGGCCGATGCGCAGGTCACGCAACTGGGTCTCCTTGAAGTTGGCGTCGACCCAGACCTTGTTCAGCGGCACCACGGTCATCAGCGGCATGCCCGGCGGCACGCGCTGGCCGAGTTGCACGGTGCGCCGCGCCACCACGCCGCTCAGCGGCGCCACGATGTCCGTGCGCTCGAGCGCAAGGTAGGCCTCGCGCACGCGCGCCGCGGCCAGGCGCACCGTCGGGTTGTGGGCCAGCACCGTGCCGGCCGTCTGCGCCCGGCTGGCCGCGACCTCGGCGCGCGCCGCCTGCACCGCGCTCTGGGCCGTGCGCAGCACGCTGCGCGCGCCCTGCACCGCGAGTTGCGACTGGCGCAGTTCCTCGGCCCCCACCGCCCCCGTGCCGGCGAGCTTGCGGCGGCGCCGCAGCGCGTCCTCGGCCTTCGCCAGGTTGGCGCGGGCGCTCGCCACGTCGGTTTGCCGCACCTCGACCTGCGACTCCAGCGCGGCGGTCTGGGCGTAGGTCACGCGCAGGCCGCGCACCGCCCGACCGAGTTGCGCCTCGGCCTGCTGCAACGCCACGCGGGCGTCGGCGCCGTCCAGGCGCACCAGGGTCTGTCCGGCATGCACGACCTGCGTGTCGTCGGCGTAGATCGCGGTCACCGTTCCGCCGACCTGCGGCGTGACCTGCACGAGGTTGCCGCCGACGTAGGCATCGTCGGTGTTGACCTCGCGCATCGACAGCCAGTACTGGTAGCCGACGTAGACGACGCCGAGCACGACGAAGATCGCGATCGCCGTGAGCATCAACTTGCGGCGGCGCGCCGAGCGGGCGTCGCCGTCGGCCTTCGGGTTCGTGTTCTGCGCTTGCGGATTGGCGCTCATGCAAAGCTCCGTGGAATGGCGGGTTTGTTGTCGGGGTTGTCGGCAGGCTCAGCGCGCGGCGGCCGGCCGCGCCGGCGCGGCGCTGCCGTATCCGCCGCCGAGGGCGCGGATCAGCGCCACGTCGTCGACCAGGGCCTGGGTCTTCAGCTCGCTGCCGAGCTGGCGCAGCTGCAGCACCGGATCCTGGGCCTGCAGCACCATCAGCTCGTTGCCCAGCCCGGCGGCGAAGCGCTCGCGTACCAGCCGATGGGCCTGGCGGGCCAGTCGCAGCGCCTTGCGCTGCTGCGCGATCTGCGCCTGCGCCGAACGCCGCTGGGCGATCGCGTCGGCGACCTCGCGCACGGCGTCGACCAGGGTCGCGTTGTACTGGTCGACGGCCGCGTCGGCGCCGGCGTTGGCGGCGCGCAGGTTGGCGCGCAGCGCTCCGCCTTCGAAGATCGGCAGGCTCAGCGCCGGCCCGACGCCCCAGGTGCGACTGGCGACGTTGAGGAACTGGCTCCAGCCGAGCGCGTCCAGCCCGACGAAGGCGGTGAGGTTGATGTCCGGGTAGAAGCTGGCGCGCGCCACATCGACCGAGGCCAGCGCGCTCTGCACCTGCCAGCGCGCGGCCACGACGTCGGGACGGCGCCCGATCAGGTTGGCCGGCAGCTGCCGGGGAAGCCCTGGCAGCGGCACGGCATGCAGTTCGGGACGCAGGCCGGCGGTGGCCTGCGGGCCGGCGCCGACCAGCGCGGCGAGCGCATCGCGAGCCTGCTGCTGCGCCTGGCGATTGGCCTCGATGCGCACGCGCAGCTGCGGGATGCGCGCCTGCACCTGGCGCTGCTGCACGGTGTTGTCCAGGCCCGCGGCGGCGCGCTGATCGACCAGGCGCACCACGCTCTGGCGCTGCCGCAGCATGTCGTGCAGCACGCGGCCCTGCGCCACCAGCCCGGCGAGCTCGAAATAGGCACGCGCCACGTCGCTGGTGATGACCACCCTGGCAGCCTGGGCCTGCGCCGCGGCGGCGCGCGCCTCGCCGACGGCGGCACGCAGGCGGGCGCGGTTGCGCCCGAAGAAGTCGAGTTCGTAGCCGCCCTGCAGGGCCGCCTGGTTCTCGGTAAACACCATGCCGCCCAGCGGCGGCGGGAAGATGCCGTACTCGCTCAGGCGCTCGTGGTTCGAACTCGCGCCCAGGCCCAGATGCGGCAGCAGCGCGGCATGCGCCACGCCGCGCGCCGCCTGGGCCTGCCGCTCACGCGCCTGCGCCTGGCGCAGATCGGGATTGCCGGCCAGCGCCTGGCGCTCGAGGCGGTCGAGATCGGGGTCGCGAAAACTCTGCCACCAGTTCTCGGCGGGAAACACCGCCGCATGGCGCAGGCCGAGCTGGCTCGGCTGCAGCATGCGCGCGTCGGGCTTGGCGGAGCCGGGCATGGCGCAGCCGCCGAGCAGGGCGAGCAGCCCGGACAGCGCGGCCAGGCGCCAGCCCGGGCGGCCGCCGGCGCGTCGCGGCGAGGCGGGAATTCGGGACGAATGCGGGAGGTTCATGGTTGAGGGTTGTCGCAAGGGGCCGCGGCATCGCCGCAGGGGCTGCCGTTGCCCACGAAACGCTTCAGGAGTTCCAGCAGGAGCTGGAACTCCTGGGCAGAAAAACCGCGCAATTGCTGGTTCAGCACGTCGGCCAGGCGATGCGGAATGTGCGCCGCGACCTCTTCGCCACGCGGCGTCAGGTGCACGTGCACGACGCGCCGGTCCTGCGTGCTGCGCTCGCGCTCGATCAGCCCTTTGGCCTCGAGGCGGTCCAGCATGCGGGTCATCGCCCCGGCGTCCATGCCGGCCCCGCGCGCGCAGGCGGCCACCGTGTCGGCGCTGCCGTTGTGGATCATCCACAGAGGCCCCCACTGCATGCCCGTGAGGTCGAGATCCTGCATGGCGTGGTCGAGCCCGCGCTGCAGGACCTGGTAGGACTGCTTGATCCAGTAGCCCACCGATTGCTCGCGGCTGTACTTCGAGCCGTCGTAGAACGCAGCGGCCCGCGCATCGTGCTGCGCACCGCTGGCCGGGTTGCCGAGATCTTTCATGCCCACATACTATTTGCCCAGGCAAATATTGTGTGCACATGGAGCTAAAACCTATCCGTCGGTGTGGCTTTTCGGGTACGCCCGTTGCGGCGCGGCGCTACCAGTCGTGCACCGAGAACAGCTTGCGATGCTCGCGGATCGCGTAGCGGTCGGTCATGCCCGCGATGTAGTCGGCGATCGCGCGCAGCTGGCGCGGTTCGACCTGGTACTCCAGGGGCAGCAGACGCGGCTCGGCGGCATAGGCCTCGAACAGCTCGCGCAGCACGCGCGAGGCCTTGGTGGTCGAGCGCAGCACGCGCGGATGCCGGTAGAGCGCCTTGCGCAACAGCTGCTGCAGCTGCACCAGCTGCTCGCGCACCGGAGCGCTGAAGGCCGCCAGCGGCGGCGCCTGGCGCACTTCCTCGGGGCTGGCCACCGCGGCGTCGCGGATGCGCGCCGCCGTCTGCTCGACCAGATCGGCGATCAGCGCCGAGATCATGCGGCGAATGGTCTCGGCCAGCACGCGCTTGGGCTGCAGGCCGGGATAGGCCGCGCGCACCGCGTGCAGGTGACCGCCGAAAAACGGCACCGCCTCGAGCTGCTCCAGGCTGAGCAGGCCGGAACGCATCCCGTCGTCGATGTCGTGGTTGTTGTAGGCGATCTCGTCGGCCAGATTCGCCACCTGGGCCTCCAGGCTGGGCTGGCGCCCGAGCAGGAAGCGCTCGCCGACGTCGCCGAGTCGCTCGGCGTTGCGCCGCGAACAATGCTTGAGCACGCCCTCGCGGGTCTCGAAGCACAGATTCAGGCCGTCGAAGGTGGCGTAACGCTCCTCCAGGCGGTCGACGACGCGCAACGACTGCAGGTTGTGCTCGAAACCACCGCCCGCGGGCTCACGCGCGCGCATGCAGGCCGCCAGGGCGTCCTGTCCGGCATGCCCGAAGGGGGTGTGCCCGAGGTCGTGCGCGAGCGAGATGGCCTCCGTGAGATCCTCGTCGAGGCCGAGCGCGCGCGCCACCGAGCGCGCGATCTGCGCCACCTCCAGGCTGTGCGTCAGGCGCGTGCGGAACAGATCGCCCTCGTGGTTGAGAAACACCTGGGTCTTGTATTCCAGGCGCCGGAACGCCGCGCAGTGCACGATGCGGTCGCGATCGCGCTGGAAGTCGTTGCGGTCGCGCGGCGGCGGCTCGACATGGCGCCGCCCGCGCGAGTGCGCCGCCGAGCTGGCATAGGCGGCCGGCGCGGCCCGCGCGCCGCGCTCAGCCGGCATGCGCCAGCGCCCCGTGCGCCTGCAGCGCCGCCGCCGCGGCGGCATCCGGCAGACTGCGCAGCAACGCCGCGCCGAGGCCGGCGAGCAGCACGTAGCGCACCTCCCCTGCCTCGGCCTTCTTGTCCACGCGCATGAGTTCCAGATAACGCGCCACCGGCAGTTGCGGCACGCGCAACGGCAGGCCGGCGGCCTGCACCAGCGCGCGCAGGCGGCGCGCCGCGTCGGCGTCGATCAGGCCCTGCGCCAGCGACAACTCGGCGGCCACCACCATGCCGGCGCCCACCGCCTCGCCGTGCAGCCAGTTGCCGTAACCCATGGCCGCCTCGACGGCGTGGCCGAAGGTGTGCCCGAAATTGAGCATGGCGCGCGCGCCGCTCTCGGTCTCGTCGCGCGCGACGACGTCGGCCTTGATCTCGCAGCAGCGACGCACCGCGTGCGCCACTGCCTGCGGGTCGAGAGCGCGCAGCGCTGGCATGTTGTGCTCCAGCCAGCCGAAGAACCCGGCGTCGGCGATCGCGCCGTGCTTGATGACCTCGGCCAACCCGGCGCTGAGTTCGCGCGCCGGCAGGGTGCGCAGCACGTCGACATCGGCCACCACCAGACGCGGCTGGTGAAAGGCCCCGATCATGTTCTTGCCCGCCGGATGGTTGATGCCGGTCTTGCCGCCGACCGACGAATCGACCTGGGCCAGCAGGGTCGTCGGAACCTGCACGAAATCGACGCCGCGCATGTAACAGGCGGCCGCGAACCCGGTCATGTCCCCGACCACGCCGCCGCCCAGCGCGAACAGCACGCTGCGGCGGTCGCAGCGCTCCTGCAGCAGCGTGTCGAACACCTGGTTGAGGGTGCGCCAGTCCTTGTAGGACTCGCCGTCCGGCAGCACGCAATGCAGGACCCGCGCGAACTGGCCGCGCAACGCCTGGCTCAGCGTCTCCAGGTACAGCGGCGCCACCGTGGTGTTGCTGACCACCAGCGCGCTGGCGCGCGCACGCGCGCAGCCGGCGAAACTCTCCGGCGCGCGCAGCAGGCCGCTGCCGATGAGGATGTCATAGGAGCGCGAACCGAGTTCGACGCGAACACTGGCCATGGGCTCGTTGCCTCGTGCGACGGGGGAAATCCGCATTGTAGAAGCCGGTTCGCGCGCGCCGGCCGGGCCGCGGCGAGCTCAGCCGCCGCCCGGATCGAGCACGCCGGCGAGTTCGAGCTGGGCCAGCACCAGTTGGGTCAGCATGGCCGGCGACGGACGACCGGTCTCGATGACGAAATGCGCCACCTCGCGGTACAGCGGGTCGCGCTGTCGGTACAGCTCGCGCAGGCGCACCCGCGGATCGACGCCGCGCAGCAGCGGCCTGGCGCGATCGTTGCGCATGCGATGGGCGAGTTCGTCCGGACTGGCACGCAGGTAGACCACGCTGCCGCGCTCGTGCAGCAGGCGCCGGCTGGGCGCGCGCAGCACCGCGCCGCCGCCGGTCGCCAGCACGATCCCGGGCTGCCCGGTGAGTTCCTCGATCAGCTGTTGCTCGAGATCGCGGAACGCGGGCTCGCCGGCCTCGGCGAAGATCTCGCTGACGCTCATGCCGCGGCGCCGCTCGATCTCGTGGTCGCTGTCGACGAAACGCAGGCCGGCACGATGCGCCAGCGAGCGCCCGACGGTGCTCTTGCCGGCCCCCATCAGGCCGACCAGGAACACGCTGCGCTGGAAAGCCATGGACGGGGAGCCACCAGGCAACCGCGCCGCGGCGCGGTTGCCTGGCTCAGTGGGTGAGGTCGGCGCTGGTGACGATGCGCGGCGTCAGGAAGACCATCAGCTCGTCCTTCTGCATGCTGCGGCTGTTGGTCTTGAACAGGTAGCCCAGCACCGGGATGTCGCCGAGCAGCGGCACCTTGTCGGTCTGCTGCGACTCCTGCGAGGTGTAGATGCCTCCCAGCACCACGGTGCCGCCGTTCTGCACCTGCACCTGGGTGGTCACGGTGTTGGTGTTGATGGCCGGGCCGTTGTTGGTGTTCTGGCCGACGCTGTCCTTGTGCACCGCGACGTTCATGATGATGTTGCCGTCGGGGGTGATCTGCGGCGTCACGTCCAGGCTCAGCACGGCCTTGGCGAAGGACACCGCGGTCGCCCCGCTGGACGTCGCCTGCTGGTACGGGATCTCCGTGCCCTGCTCGATGTGCGCCTCCTGCATGTCGGCGGTGATCACGCGCGGCGCCGAGATCACCTTGCCCTTGCCGTCGGCCTCCAGCGCCGACAGTTCCAGGTTGATGAAACGGTTGGCGCCCGCGTTGAACAGGCTGATGGCCAGCGTGCCCGGATTCGCGCCCGCCAGTACCGTGTTGGCGATGGTGCTGGCCGGCAGGTTGACGAACTGGGTGTCGGTGATGGTCGCGCCGGTACCCAGGGTCTGGCCGGTGGACTGCGCCACGCCCAGGTAGTTTCCGCCAACCCCGACGCCGGGGTTGGACAACCCGGTGCCGGGCGCGTTGTTGTTCCAGTACCCGAGCCTGGCGCCGAGCTCACGCCCGAACTGGTCGGTGGCCTCGACCACGCGCGCCTCGATCAGCACCTGGCGCACCGGCTTGTCGATCTTGTGGATGAAGCTGGCGATCTGCACCAGCTTCGACGGCACGTCGGTGACGAAGATCTGGTTGGTGCGCGGATCGGCGATCACGGTTCCGCGCGGCGACAGGATGCGCGACGTGTTCGACTGGGTGGAAGCATTGCTCAGCACCGGGTACGGCACCGGCGCGGTTCCCGCAGCCCCCTGCTGCACCCCGCTGGTGGCGCCGGTGAGCAGCGCGACCACCGCCGCCGCCTTCTGGTAGTTGAGCTGGAAGGTTTCCGTCTTCAACGGCTCCAGCGACTGCACCGACTTCGCCGCCTCGAGTTCGGACTTCTCACGCGCGATGATCTCCTGGCGCGGCGCGATCCACAGCACGTTGCCGTCCTTGCGCTCGCCGAGGCCCTTGGCCTGCAGGATGATGTGCAGGGCCTGATCCCACGGCACGTCCTTCAGGCGCAGCGTCAGGTTGCCCTGCACGGAGTCGCTGACCACCACGTTCAACCCCGTGAAGTCGGCGAACACCTGCAGCAGCGAGCGAACGTCGATGTTCTGGAAATCCAGCGACAGCTTCTGCCCGTGGTAGCCCGGGCCGTTGCCGGCGACCAGCTGGTTGGGCTTCGGCGTCACCGGGTGCACCTCGAGCACGAACTGGTTGTCGGCCTGGTAGGCGCTCTGCTGGTAGGCGCCGGACGGCTGCACGATCATGCGCACGTTGTCGCCCATCTGGAAGGTCGTGACCGATTTCACCGGGGTGGCGAAATCCTGCACGTCCATGCGCCGGCGCAGCACTTCGGGCAGGCGCGTGTTCAGGAAATCGACGACGATGTTCTGCCCCTGCTGGCTGATGTCCACGCCGACCTGGTTGCTCGGCAGGCCGACGACGATGCGCCCGGTGCCGTCGCTGCCGCGATGGAAGTCGACCGAGCTGAGCTGCAGCTGCTGGGAGGTGCGCGACTTGGCGAAATGCACCGGCTCGCTGACCGGCATGGCGCTGGCGCTCGAGTTCGCCAGCTGCGTGCGCGGCGCGGCCATCACCACCATCAGCCGGCGGCCCTGGACGATCGTCTTGTAGGTCGTGCTCGAACGCAGGTTCAGCACCACGCGCGAACGGCCCTGCGCCTGCACCACCTGGGCCGAACGCAGATTGCCCTGGGGCGCGCTCAGCGCGTTCATCGCGACCTCGGAGCTGACGCCGGGGAAATCCAGCACCACGCTGGCCGGCCGGTCGATCGTGAACCCGGTCGGCGGCGCGCTCAGCGGCTGCGCGAAGCTCATGTCCACGGTCACCTGGCCGCCCTGCGAACTGGCGCTGAGGCTTTGCAGCACATTGGCGGCATGCGCGACGGCCGCGCCGGCCAGCCCCCACAGCAGCGCCGCGCCGGCCAGGCAACGGGCCACGCTCGCACGTTCAAGCCGAAGGGACATCATTTGCTGCTCTCCTGCAATTGAAGGGTTGCGGTGCGTTGCACCCAGTCACCGGTGGCGTCCTGCACCAGTTCCTGCAAAACGACCTGGTTTTCGTTGATCTGCGTGATGCGCCCGTAATGCTGTCCCGCGTACTGGCCCACATGCGCGCGGTACAGCAGGTTGCCGGCCTTGAGCAGGGCGTAGCGCTGGCCGTGGATGGACAGGCTGCCGACCATCTGGATCTGATCCAGCGAGTACTGTTCCAGCGGCTGCTTCGGGCGGTTCATCTGCGCCAGCACGAGCGGGCTGAGCTGGCTCATCTCCTGGCGCACGCCGGTCTGCAGCTTGGCCACCGAGAACGGGTCGACCGCGGTGCCCAGCTGGTATACCGCGGCAACGTAGGGCTTCGGCGGCTGGATGGGCTTGACATGCGGATGCAGCTGCGCGCGCTGCTGCGCCATCCAGGCGCGCAGATCCTGGTGATCGGGGCCGCCGCAGCCGGCCAGCAGAAGGCTCAGGCCGAGACCGCCTGCCGCCACGGCGATGCCGGGCAGCCGGCGTCGCAAGCTCGTCGCCCGGCTCATTTGCGTCCTCCCCGGCGAGCGCCCGCGTGGGCCTGCTGGGCCGCGATCTCGTCCGGATCGAGGTAGCGATAGGTCATCGCGGTGGCGTTCATGCGCAGGCGCCCCTGGGTGCCCTTGCCGATGCTGATGTCGTTGATGGTCACGATGCGCGAGAGCCGGGCGATGTCCGACGTGAAGGCCGCGAGATCGTCGTAGCTGCCCTGCACCTCGATCGAGATCGGCAATTGCGCGTAGTAGTCGCGCACGTCGACCTGGCCGGGCCGGAACAGGTCGAACTGCAGGCCACGCCCGATCCCGGCCTGGTTGATGTCGGACAGCAGCGCGTCCATCTCGGCCTTGCCGGGAAGCTGCTTCTCGAGCACCAGCACGTACTGCTCGACCTGCGCCTTCTGCGCGCGCAGCAGGTCGAGGCTGACCGCCTGCGCCAGCTTGGCGCGGTACGTGGTGCGCAGCTGCACCTCCTGCTGGCGCGCGCTGTCGAGCTGTTGCTTGACGCCCGACAGCCACAGGTACCAGCCGAGCGCCAGCGCCAGCACCAGCACCACCGCATACACCGTGTAGCGCGGCAGTGGCGGCCAGGTGCCGGGGTCGTTCTGATTCAGGCCGCGGAACTGCCCGGCGACACGCTCCTGCAGCGTGGCGAAATCAATCCGCATCGACAAGGGTTTGGCCATGCTGGATGGGTCTCGATCAGTGGGCCGACGGTTTGCGCGCCGCAGGTTTGGCCGCCGTGGCCGCGCTCGGTTGCTTCAGGGTCGCGCGCAACTGGAACGCCGACACCATCGGCGTATCGCCGCGGCCGGCCTCCGTGCGGATCTCGATGAGCTCGGGCTTTTCCAGCCAGCCCTTGCCGTCGGAGAGGTTGCGCAACAGATCGGCCACGCGCTCCTGGCTCAGCGCGACACCCTCGATGAGCACCGTGCGCCCGCTCTGCCGCACGCTGCGCAGTTCCACGCCCGACGGCGTCTTGCGGGTCAGGTCCTCGAACAGATAGACGGGCAGGTTGCGATCCGACTGCAGGTCCTCCACCGCCTTCTGGCGCGCGCGCAGGCTCTCGATCTCCTGGCGCAGGGTCGCGATGTCGCGGATCTGGTGGTCCAGGATCGCGATCTGGGACTTCAGGAAATCGTTGCGCGACTGCTGGGCCTCGATCATCGCGCCGAGCACGCCGTCGCCCAGCGCCAGCAGCAGGCCGCCGAGCACCAGGGTGACCACCGCACCGACGTAGAAGGCCTCGCGACGCTTCTTGCGCCGCGCCTCGCGATGCGGCAACAGGTTGATCAGGACAATGTTCATTGCAGGAACCTGCGCATGGCCAGACCGCAACTCGTGAGATAGCTGGGAGCCTGCAGGCGCAGCTTCTTCTCACGCACCTCGGAACCGATGGCCATGCCCTCGAAGGGGTTGAGCACCAGGCACGCGGTGGACGTCAGCTCGGTGATGCGCTCGACCAGTCCGGCCAGCGCCGCGGTGCCGCCGGCCAGCAGGATGTAGTCGACCTTGCTGTTCGGCGTCGCCCGGAAGAAGAACTGCAGCGCGCGCGACACCTCCTGCGCCATGCCCGCGACGAACGGCTCCAGCACCTGGCTGTTGTAGTCGTCCGGCAGGTCGGCGTTGCGCTTTTTCGCCTCCGCCTCCTCCTGCGAGAAGCCGTAGTGGCGGGCGATCGCCTGCGTCAGCTGGGCGCCGCCGAAGGCCTGGTCGCGGTCGTACAGCGTCTCGCCGTTGCGCAGCACCTGCATCGAGGTGCTGGACGCGCCGATCTCGAACATCGCCACCAGCAGGTCGTGCCCGCCGCGCGGCAGGCGCTCGATCAGGCGTCCGGCGGCAAGGCGCGACGCGAAGGCGTCGATGTCGAGGATCTTCGGCTTGAGTCCGGCCGCCTCGGCGATCGCCTGGCGCTCGAGCACCTTGTCGCGGCGCGACGCGGCGATCAGCACTTCCTGGTCCCCGGGCGAGCCCAGGCTCGGCCCCAGCACGCAAAAGTCGAGGGCGACGTCCTCGATGGCGAACGGGATGTACTGGTTGGCCTCGCTCTCGACCTGGACCTCGACCTCCTCTTCCCGCAGGTCGCCGGGCAGCACGATCTTCTTGCTGATGACCGCGGAGGACGGCAGCGCCAGCGCGACGTCGCGGGTGCGCGTGCCGCTGCGCTTGATCAGGCGCCGCACCGCGTCCGCGACATCGTCGGGCTTCTCGATGTTGCCGTCGGCCACGGCTCCGCGCTCCAGCGGCTCGATCGCGGCGCGCACCAGCGTGTAGCGCCCTTGCTGGTCGAGTTCCAGCTCGACCAGCTTGACGCTGGAGCTGCTGATGTCCAGGCCCATCAGCGGCGCATAGCGCTTGCGTAATAAGCTGCTGAAGATGGACAACTTGCCCCCCTGTTGATCCGGAACATCCGGTTTGGCGCCTAAGTACGCGTCGGAAACCGGGAATGCGCTATGCCGTCAAAGCGACGTTTGTTCCAGATCCTAGCAACAACCATTTTGCAGGCCGTGAACTTTTCCAGCCTGATGGTGAATTTCGTTGCAAATCACCCACGTATTCCGGGGGGTGGCTGCGGATCCGGGGCCGGCTCACGCGGTGCGGTGCGCCCCGTGCACGCTGTTCGTCCGCGCAAACCCCGACCAGCGCAAGCAACGTGCGGTCAGCCCGGAAAACCGTCGAATCGCAGGCGCGGCCCGCCCTGTTCGTGCACGGCCTGCTGCACGAGATCCGCAAAATCCCGGGCCTCGCGCGTGTCCAGCCAGCGCCCGGATTGGTATCGAAAGTGGTACGCACCCGATTTACTCGCCAGCCACAACTCCTGCACCGGCGCCTGCAGGTTGATGATGACCTGCTCGCCGTTATCGAGCTCGAGGTTGAGCACCGAGCCATCGCGGCGCGTGTCGAGTTCGGCGGCGTCCGCGGCATTTTCCACGGCGCGCAGCGCCTGCTCGGCGAGATCCAAATACTGGGATTGCGACAGATTGTTCATGGGCCGGCTGATACACTGAAATGCATGGTGACAAGCCCGATTCTAGGAGCCTGCGACATGTCGGCATGCCTGCGCGCGGTAATGCGTTGCGGCGCGCTGTGCCTGGCCGGCGCCGTGGCCGGTTGCGGCCAGACGGGCCCCCTGTACCTGCCGGCGCCGCCGGCGGCAGCGCATGCCGCGCCGCCCGCCGCGCCACCCGCCGCGGCGCCACCCGGCACGGCGGCGCCGCAACGTTGAGCACGTCGCGTTTCGGTCGCATCGCCCGTCCCGGCGCGCGTCGCGCGCCCGTCTCCAGCACAGCCTTTCCATGACCCACGCCTCTCCCCTGCCCGACGGCCTGCCGGGCCATCCGCACATCGCGCGCCATGGCGACACGCTGATGATCGAAGCGCTGCCCGCCGCGGAACTCGCGCAGCGCTTCGGCACGCCGCTGTACGTCTACTCGCGCGCCGGCATCGAGGGCGCGGCGCAAGCCTACGCCGACGCCGCCCGCGGCCGCCCGGTGCAACTGCGCTACGCGGTGAAGGCGAACTCCAGTCTGGGCGTGCTGCAATTGCTGGCGCGCCAGGGCTGGGGCTTCGACGTGGTCTCGGCGGGAGAGCTGGCGCGTGTGCTGGCTGCCGGCGGCGACGCCGCGCAGGTGGTGTTCTCCGGCGTCGGCAAGACCGACGCCGAGATCGCCGCGGCGTTGCGCGCGGGCGTGCAATGCCTGAATGTCGAATCCCTCAGCGAGCTCGAACGCATCGACCGCGTCGCCGCGCAGCTCGGCACGCCGGCTCCCGTCAGCCTGCGCATCAATCCCGACGTCGATCCGCGCACCCATCCCTACATCTCGACCGGGCTGCGCAGCAACAAGTTCGGCATTCCGCAGGCACAGGCGCGCCAGGCCTATGCGCGCTGCGCCGCGCTGCCGCACCTGCGGGTACGCGGCATCGACGTGCACATCGGCTCGCAGATCACCCAGCTCGGGCCCTACCTGGACGCGCTGGATCGCGTGCTCGACCTCGTGCACGACATCGAGCGCGACGGCATCGCGCTGCACCACCTGGATCTCGGCGGCGGCCTCGGCATACGCTATGCCGACGAAACCCCGCCCACCCCGGCGCAATGGCTCGACGCGCTGCACGCGCGCCTGCAGGCGCGCGGCCAGGGGCATCGCCAGGTGCTGCTGGAGCCCGGACGCTCCGTGGTCGGCAACGCCGGCGTGCTGCTGTGCCGCGTGGTCACGCTGAAGGACACGCTGGAGCGCCATTTCGCGGTCGTCGACGCCGCGATGAACGACCTCATGCGACCTGCGCTGTACGAGGCCTGGATGGCCATCGAGCCGGCCCAGGCGCGCGACGGCAGGCACGCGCGCAGCTACGACGTGGTCGGCCCGGTCTGCGAATCCGGCGACTGGCTGGGACGCCAGCGCCTGCTCGACCTGCGCGAGGACGACGTGCTTGCGGTGTTGTCGGCGGGCGCCTACGGCATGGCCATGGCGTCCAACTACAACACCCGCCCGCGCGCCGCCGAGGTGCTGGTCGACGGCGCGCAGGTTCATCTGCTGCGCGAGCGCGAGAGCATCGACGACCTGCTGCGCGGCGAGCAACGGCTGACGCTGTAACGCGCCGCTCAGGCCGCCGCGCGGCGCCGCCGCGCGCGCAGCGCGTGCAGCACGCGCCAGCCCAGCAGCAGCGCCAGCACGGCGGCGTACAGCTTCGGGTCGGCGGTGTTGTTCTTCGCCAGCTTGCCCCACCAGTAGTGGAACACCGCGATCGGGGCGATCACGTAGACCAGCCGGTGCAGGGCGCGCCAGCGCGCGCCGCCGAGCCGGCGGATCATGCCGTGGGTCGACGTCAGCGCCAGCGGCAGCAGCAGCAGCAGCGCCGTCATGCCGGCGAGCACGAAGGGGTGCTTGACCACGTCCTGCGCCACCTCGGACAGGCTGAAGTCGTTGACCAGCCCGAGGTAGCTGATGAAATGCAGCAGCGCGTAGCTGAACGCGAACAGCCCGAGCATGCGGCGAAAGCGCGCCAGTTCGCTCCAGCCGGTGAGCACGCGCAGCGGCGTCACGGCCAGCGTGACCAGCAGCATGCGCAACGCCCACAGGCCGGTGGTCCAGATCACGGCCTGCGCGGGGTTGGCGCCCAGCCGCAGCGTGAGCGCGCGCCACACCAGCAGCAGCAGCGGCAGCAGGGCCAGCGCGAACACCATGGGCTTGCTCAGGCGCGACATCAGCAAGGCGCGGCGCAGGCGCAGCCCCGGCCCGGGCGCCGGCGCGCAACGCAGGCGCCCGGGCAGCGCGGAATCCTGTACGGAGGCGTCCATGATCAGAAGTCCCTGGTCAGATCCATGCCCTTGTACAGGCTCGCCACCTGCTCGCCGTAGCCGTTGAACATGCGGGTCGGGATGCTCGGCGTGAACAGCCCGCCGAAGGCGCCGGTGCCGATGCGACGCTCATGCGCCTGGCTCCAGTTCTGCGGACTCACGTTCGGATTCACGTTGGAGTAGAAGCCGTACCACGACGGCGCGGCGCGCATCCACGACGTCACCGGCTGCTTGCGCACCAGGCGGATCCTGACGATCGACTTGGCGCTCTTGAATCCGTACTTCCAGGGGATCACCATGCGCATCGGCGCACCGTTCTGGTTGGGCAGGACTTCGCCGTAGAGCCCGAACGTGAGCAGGGTCAGCGGGTGCATGGCCTCGTCCATGCGCAGGCCCTCGAGATAGGGCCATTGCAGGATGCCGTCGTTCTGCCCCGGCATCTCGGCCGGATCGAGCAGGGTGACGAATTCCACGAAGCGCGCGTGGCCCGTCGGTTGCACCGCCTGCAGCAGCTGCGACAGCGGATAGCCGATCCACGGAATCACCATCGACCACGCCTCGACGCAGCGATGGCGGTAGATGCGCTCCTGCATCGGGGCCAGGCGCAGCAGGTCGTCGATGCCGAAGCTGCGCGGCTTGTGCACCTCGCCCTCGACGACGACCGTCCACGGGCGGGTGCGCAGGCTGCCGGCGTAGCGCGCCGGATCGCTCTTGCTGGTGCCGAATTCGTAAAAATTGTTGTAGGTGGTGACGTCGTCGTACGGCGTCAGCTTGTCGTGGGTCGAATACCGGGCGTTGCGTTGCGCGGGCAGATGCGCGAGCTTTCCCTGTGGCGGCACCTCGGCGGCGGACGCGGCTCCCGGCGCGAGCCAGCCGGCGAGCGCGGCCGCGCCGGCGGCCCCGAGCAGGCGCCGACGCGCGTGGTACACCGACTGCGGGGTGATCTCGGACGGCACCGGGTGCTCGAAGCCGAGTTGTTGCTGCTTGTTCATGAGCGGACTCCAGACGTGGTGGAAAACGGCACGACCTGTTGTTGAGTCGGACTTCGCCGCCAAACCTTACAGTCGCCCCTTCAACCACACACCTCGTGTGCCTATTCGTGGCGCGCGGCTGCGCGCCGGACATGAAAAAGCCCGCTCGTGGCGGGCCTTCTCGAGAAACGGGGACAGGTTCAGAGCTTGCCGTAGGAGTGCAGCCCCGACAGGAACATGTTCACGCCCAGGAACGCGAAGGTGGTGACCAGCAGCCCGGTCAGCGCCCACCATGCGGCGACCTGCCCGCGCAGGCCCTTGATCAGGCGCATGTGCAGCCAGGCGGCGTAGTTCAGCCAGACGATCAGCGCCCAGGTCTCCTTCGGGTCCCAGCTCCAGTAGCCGCCCCAGGCCTGCGCCGCCCACAGCGCGCCGAGGATGGTGGCGATGGTGAAGAAGGTGAAGCCGATGGCGATGGACTTGTACATCACGTCGTCCATCACCTCCAGCGACGGCAGTTGGGCGGCGATGCGCCGGCGGCCGTACAGGATACCGGCGACGGCGAGCGCCGACACCCCGGCGAACACGCCCCAGTACTCGGAGATGCCGCCCCTGCGGAACACCAGGGGCTCGAAGAACATGACGAAGCCCAGCACCCACAGCGGGGTCAGCTTCCACCACGAGGTCTCCTCGCCGTTGATCTTCACCAGGTAGGCGAAGCCGATCATCGCCGAGATCGCGAAGCAGCCGTAGCCGACGAAATTCGCCGGCACGTGCAGCTTCATCCACCAGCTCTGCAGCGCCGGCACCAGCGGCTCGATGGCGTAGGCGCCCTGCACCAGGCTGTACCAGAGCAGGAAGCCGACGGCGGCGCTGACCACCAGCATGGCGAAGGCACCCATCGCGCGCGTGCGGTACTTGTGCTCCATGAACAGGTACAGCGTGGTGGTGAGCCAGGAGAACAGCACAAACACTTCGTACAGGTTCGACAGCGGGATATGCCCCACGTCGGGGCCGACCAGGTAGCTCTCGAACCAGCGCATCATGGTGCCGGTCAGCGCCATGGTGACGCCGACCCAGGCCAGGCGGGAGCCGAAGTACTGCGCGAAATTCGACTGCCAGCCCCGCGCATCGCGCAGCGGCGCGCCGTTCGCAGTGGCCGGGCCGCCCGTGAACATGCCCACCCAGTAGCTGGCGGTGGACAGGAAGAACAGGAACGCCATCCAGAGGATCGCGGTCTGGCTGGACAGGAAGAACTTGAGCAGGAATTCCTGATCCCCGCGCGCCAGCACGGGCACGCCGCCGGGGCCGTAGTACTGGCTGATGCCGAGCAGCGACAGCGCACCCACCGCGATCGCCAGGTTCTTCAGCGCCGTCCAGCCCCAGCCGAACAGCAGCAGGGAGGTCGTCGCGCCGAGAAAGATCAGCTGGACCCAGTACCCCATGGCGGCGCCGAAACGGTGCAGCACGTAGGCGTCGGTGGCGAGGATCAACGCCAGGAACACCCAGTCGTAGGCGGTGCGGCGGCGCAGGTAGCCCAGCGGGCCGGAACGATGCGATTCTTGCTGCGCATCGCCGAACTCCATGACCCCATGTTTGCTTGTCAGTTCCATCGCTTGGGTCCCTCTCAGGTTGGGTCGGCGGTACCCGCGGACGGTCTGTCCGCGGCTTGCAGGACGGCGTCCCGCAGTGCGCCGAATTCACGCTCAAAATCGATTGTGCGCCGATTCGTACTCATCGCCATGATCGTACGGCTGGCGTTCTCGCCCTCGTCCTTGACCAGGAACCAGGCCCTGCGCTCGCGGATGTACAGCATCGCGAACACGCCGAGGATGAGCAGCCCGGCGCCCAGATAGACGATGGTCTTGCCCGGCGCCCGGGCGACCTGGAACACGCTGGCCTCGACCTGCTGGAAGTGGGTCAGCTGCAGGTACAGCGGCGCGGGATAGAAGGTGGCGTCCGACAGCGCCAGCACCGCGGCGTTGAAAAACCGCTGGTTTGCCTTGTCCGCCTTGGCCGGCGGCAGGCCGCCCTGCGCGCGCGCCACCTGCCACAGCTGCCACAGGGTGCCGTTGAGCACGTCGATGAACACCTTGGACGCCTTCGCCAGCTGATCCTTCGGCACGTTGCGTTCGAGGAACTCGGCCATCGCCGGCAGCCCGCCCGGCGACTGCAGCAGCGGCTTGCCGGTATCCGGATCCCGCGGGATCACGCCGGCGAACACGTCCAGCGTGCGCCCGGCGGTCTCGCGCAACTGCGCTATCAGCTTGGGCGACGTGTTCGCGGGCAGGGCTTCGCGGATGTAGGCGTCGACCGCGCGCTGGCGCAACGCGGGGTTGTGCAGCGCCGCGCGCAGGCGCATCCAGCCGTCGATGCTGTCGTCGGCGTCGGCCGGGATGCGCAGATAGTGATAGCTGCCGCCGACCTCGCTGCGCTCGCCGGCGACGAACATGCGCATGCCGCCGAGGTCGATGGGCAGCATGTAGTTGAAGAACTCATGCGCCTGCCCGGACGCGTCGCGCAGCTTGTAGATCACCGCGGGCCCGACATTGGTCGGGTGCGCCGACGGACTGTCGTTGACGGCCGCGCCGAGGTGCTTGTCGAAGGAGCCGAGCAGGCCGCCGGACTTGGCGGCGCCGTCCGCGGCGCGCTGCGTGGCGGCGTGCAGGTTCTCCACGTTGATGGGCCGGAAATTGGTCAGCTCCAGGCGCAGGCTCTGTTGCCCGTCGCTGAGCTGGCGCGAACTGCCGACATCCCCCTTCAGGTCGAAGGGCTTGTCGCCGGCGCCCTGCATCGGCCAGGCCTTGAATTGCAGGTGCGAGCCGCCGTCGTCGAAGCCCGACTGGAAGATGGTCACGCCATCGTAGGTCAGCGGCGCGTTGACCTCGACCGTGGCGGGAAAGGTCTTGTGCTTGCGCGGGTCGGTGATCAGCACCTGGCTCTTGAACAGCCGCGGCATCCCGGTGGAGTAGTAGTCCACCGTGAACTTCTTCAGCGTGATGCTGAACGGCAGCGGCTGCAGCACCGAGCCGTCGCCGATGGTCAGCACCGCGGTGTTCGAGGTGTCGCCCTCGGGCAGTTGCAGGTTGCCGCGGAACGTCGGGTTGCGCGGCGACAGGATGTACTGCTTCGGCACCTGCGAGATCTGCATGTTGGTGGTCAGCAGTTTCTTGCCGGTCAGCAGCATCTGCAGCCGGATCATCAGGTCGCCGTCCAGCAGGCCGCCGATGCAGATGAGCACGAAGGCGCTGTGCGCCAGGATGTATCCCATGCGATGCAGGCCGCCCTTCTTCGCCGCCACCAGGGTGCCGGCGTCGGTCTGCTGCACGCGCATGCGCCAGCCGCGCGCGCGCAGGCGCGATTGCACGCGCTGCACCATCTGCTCGCGCGACAACGGCAACGCACCCTCGGCGCGGTCGCGCAGCGCGCGCAGCGCCTGCTCGCGCACGTGGGTCTTGTAGCTGCGCAGGTCGGCGATGATCTTGGGCGTGTTGCGCACCAGGCACAACGTGGTCGAAACCACCAGCACGCCCATGATCAGCAGGAACCACCAGGAACTGTAGACGTTGAACAGATCCAGGCGATGGAACACCGCGCTCCAGAACGGGCCGAACTGATCGACGTAGTTGTTCAGCGGCTCGCCCTGCTGCAGCACGGTGCCGATGATGCTGGCGATGGCCACCACGACCAGCAGGGAGATCGCGAAACGCATCGACGACAGCAGTTCCACCGAACTGCGCCACAGGCGCGAACCGCGGCGCAGTTGCAGGCCGGAGGTGCTGAGAGTCGTGAAAGTGGAGGACATGGAATGCCGTTGGAAAACCGCGCGTCGCGCTTACAGCGGGCAGCGCGGCTAGCGGCGCACGAAGCCGCGGGCCGCCCGACGCGAAGCCGCGCCGCAAGCGCCGCGCCGGCCGCTGGCGGAAGCGACGGGCGACGGCCTGTCGGCCTTCTCGGGACATACCCTGGCATGTATTTTCCAGGTTCCCGGAACACGGTTTCGAACGCCTTGATCCGCCCGCGGCAATATAGCAAACCCGCGATCAGCGCGTGGTAACGAAGACTGCCATTGCAACACATCGGCGGGTCCGCGCCGCCGCCTGGCGCCGCGCGCGAGCGACACCGCCGGGCGGCCGCAGACACGAATACGTCGGGCAAGACTCATGGGGGACATCGCACCTGCGCAAGCGCCCCGGCAGCGCGGGGCTAAGATGCCGCATACTAGCGACATATAAGTGACCATGCATATGGGGAATTCCAGCAACCCGGCGCCGGACACCAGCGTGCTGCTGCAGTCGGCGCGCTTTTTCACCACCGCGGCGGAGTTGCGGCAGCTGCCCGACAGCGCGTGGCCCGAAGTCGCGTTCGTCGGGCGATCCAACGCCGGCAAGTCGAGCGCGATCAACGTGCTGTGCGGCCAGCGGCGGCTGGCGTTCTCGTCCAAGACCCCGGGTCGCACGCAGCACATCAACCTGTTCGCGGTCGGCACCGGCGACGTCATCCGCGGCATGCTGGCCGACCTGCCCGGCTACGGCTACGCCTCCGTGCCGCTGGCGACCAAGCAGCGCTGGGAGCGCTTCATCGCGCAATACCTGGCCGAACGCCGCCAGCTCGTCGGATTGATCCTCATCGCCGACAGCCGCCAGGGCCTGACGCCGCTGGACTGGACCCTGCTGCGCTACTTCGCGCCCGCCGGACTGCCGGTGCACGTGCTGCTCACCAAGGCCGACAAGCTGTCGCGCAACCAGCAACTGCGGCAGGCGCAGGCCGTGCGCGACGACCTGCAGCGCAACGCCGCGCGTGCCGGGCTGCTGGCACCGGCGTCGGTGCAGCTGTTCTCGGCCACCGCGCGCCTCGGCCTCGGCGAGGCCAGCTACCTGATCAAGGACTGGCTGAGCCGTGCGCCGCAAGCCGACGAGCCCGCGGCGCATCACCCCGGAGCCGACGCGGGCGACACCCAGCCGTGAGCATCCTGGCGACGCGGGCGCCGCCGCCGTGGTACCTCGGCGGCGTGGTGCTCGCGGCCGTCGCGCTGCTGCTGGCCTGCGCAGCGGAGTTCGTGCTCTTCGGCATCGGCCTCGAGTTGCGGCCGGACGTGCAGTGGTCGCTGGGCACGGCGCTGGTCGCGGCGCTCGGCGCGATCGCCGCGCTGCGGCTTCGCGGCGCGCTATCGCTGTGGCTGCTGGCCGTCTCGGCGGCCATGGTGCTGCAGGCGCCCCGCCTGGTGGCCCGCCACCAGGCCGAGCTGCGCACGTGGGCGCGCCAGCAGGCGCTGCGCGAGCGCCGCGAACTGCTGCGGCAGGCCGAACGCCTGCCCTGCACGAATGGCGACATCGCGGTCATCGACCCCGGTTCCGGCGACGGCCGCGGCAACCGCCAGCTGGTGGTGGTGCCGAAGCACCCGGCGTCGCGGCCGGCCTACCTGGCGCAGAGCGACCCCGCGCCCGGGGGCGGCCGCCCGAGCCTAGCCGGCATCGCCGCCTACATCGCGCAGCATGGCGATTGCGGCAACGCGCGCTACCCGTCGCTGCTCGACGCGACGCGGGCACTGCAGCGCGACTACGACCGCCTGCACCCGCCGACATCGGTGGCGCGCTGAGCCCGGCGATCGCGGCGACGCCGCGGGGCGGGCTGCGCGGCCGATCCCCACCCGCTGCCGGCACCGCGCAGCTCTGCGACGCATTGCGGCGCCGCAAAGCAGGAGGGCCCGCGCAAAACGCGCGGGCCCTCCTGCATGGCACGGACGGGCGCTGCCGGAGCCGAGGCCCCGGCGGCGCCCTGCGGACATTACATGTCCATGCCGCCCATGCCGCCCATGCCGCCGCCCATCGGCGCCGCCGGAGCGTCTTCCTTCGGCGCATCGGCCACCATGCACTCGGTGGTCAGCAGCAGGCTGGCCACCGAAGCGGCGTTCTGCAGCGCGGTACGCGTGACCTTGGTGGGATCCAGGATGCCCATCTCGATCATGTCGCCGTACTCGCCGTTGGCCGCGTTGTAGCCGAAGTTGCCCTTGCCCTCGACGACCTTGTTCAGCACCACGCTGGGCTCGTCGCCGGCGTTGGCCACGATCTGGCGCAGCGGCTCCTCGATGGCGCGCATCACCAGCTTGATGCCGGCGTCCTGGTCGTGGTTGGCACCCGTGACCTTGACGTTCACGCGGGCGCGCAGCAGGGCCACGCCGCCACCGGCGACGATGCCTTCCTCGACCGCCGCGCGGGTGGCGTGCAGCGCGTCCTCGACACGCGCCTTCTTCTCCTTCATCTCGACTTCGGTGGCCGCGCCGACCTTGACCACCGCGACGCCGCCGGCCAGCTTGGCCACGCGTTCCTGCAGCTTCTCGCGGTCGTAGTCGGAGGTGGCTTCCTCGATCTGCACGCGGATCTGCTTGACGCGCGCCTGGATGTCCTCGGCGTTGCCGGCGCCGTCGATGACCGTGGTGTTCTCCTTGGCCACTTCGACGCGCTTGGCCTGGCCCAGATCGGCCAGGGTCACCTTCTCCAGGTTCATGCCGGTTTCTTCCGACACCACCTTGCCGCCGGTGAGGATCGCAATGTCTTCCAGCATGGCCTTGCGACGATCGCCGAAGCCCGGGGCCTTCACGGCCACGGTCTTGAGCACGCCGCGGATGCTGTTGACCACCAGCGTGGCCAGCGCCTCGCCGTCCACGTCCTCGGCGATGATCAGCAGCGGACGGCCCGACTTGGCGACCTGCTCGAGCACCGGCAGCAGATCACGGATGTTCGAGATCTTCTTGTCGTTGAGCAGGACGTACGGGTTTTCCAGCGTGGCGACCTGGCGGTCCTGGTTGTTGATGAAGTAGGGCGACAGGTAGCCGCGGTCGAACTGCATGCCCTCGACGATGTCGAGTTCATTGTTCAGGCTCTTGCCGTCCTCGACGGTGATGACGCCTTCCTTGCCCACCTTGTCCATCGCCTCGGCGATGATCTTGCCCACGTCCTCGTCGGCGTTGGCCGAGATCGTGCCGACCTGGGCGATTTCCTTGCTCGTGGTGCAGGGCTTGGAGATCTTCTTCAGTTCGTCGACCAGCGCGGCGACGGCCTTGTCGATGCCGCGCTTGAGGTCCATCGGGTTCATGCCGGCGGCCACGTACTTCATGCCTTCACGGGCGATGGCCTGGGCCAGCACGGTCGCCGTGGTGGTGCCGTCACCGGCGTTGTCGCTGGTCTTGGAAGCGACTTCCTTGACCATTTGCGCGCCCATGTTCTGCAGCTTGTCCTTGAGCTCGATCTCCTTGGCCACGGACACGCCGTCCTTGGTCACGGTGGGGGCGCCGAACGAGCGCTCGAGCACCACGTTGCGGCCCTTCGGGCCCAGCGTGGCCTTCACGGCGTTGGCCAGGACGGTCACGCCTTCCATCATGCGGGCGCGCGCATCGGCGCCGAAAACGACTTCTTTTGCAGCCATGTGTGTTTCTCCGGAATCTGGGGTGGTACGGTTCGGACGGGCCGGATTACTTCTCGACCACGGCCATCAGGTCGTCTTCGCGCATGACCATCAGCTCATCGCCGTCGAGCTTCACGGTCTGGCCGGCATACTTGCCGAACAGCACGCGATCGCCGACCTTGACGGCCATCGGCAGCAGTTCGCCCTTGTCGTCACGCTTGCCCGGGCCGACGGCCAGCACCTCGCCCTGATCGGGCTTCTCGGCAGCGTTGTCGGGGATGAAGATCCCGGAAGCCGTCTTGGTTTCCTGTTCCAGACGCTTGACGATGACGCGATCGTGCAGGGGACGCAATTTCATGAAAGTGACTCCTGTGGAGGAATTCGGGGTTTGAACCGTGTTGTCGAACGCACGCCGCGCCCCTGGCGGAGCGCGGCAGTCGAGCGCCGTACGGTGCGCGCGGCACCTTCTCACTAGCACTCAACGGTTGCGAGTGCTAATTGTAGGGGCGGGTTGCCGGATTTCAAGACCCAATGCCGAGACACGGCGGCCTCTGGACACCTTGCACTCGCTGTTGAACCTGGCATGAACGCCCGGCAGGCGGTTCGAGGCCACCACACGCTTGGAGCTCGGCCATCGGATCTCCATCGAGGCGGTCCAGGAGAGCCTGGGCGCGCTGCCTGTCGCAAGCGCAAGCGCACCGCCGAACCACCCAACGGATGGATCAACAGTGTGCCGGGGTTCCGCCCATTCAGCCTGCGCGGCCTGCAGCGTGTGCGCGCCGCGTGGAAACTCGTCTGCGCGGCGATGAACTTGCGGCGAATGGCCTCGCTGCTTCCCGCCTCGCGCAACGTGCGCCGAGGCCGCGCTCTGGGGGCGTCCGGTGTCCCATCATGTCGGGTGCGCCGAAAAATCAGCGCACCGCCCCAGAACCAGCGCGCCCGAACGCCTTCACGGATTTCTGCCGCCCACTCGCCCAGGCGCGCCGGCTGCCGGCGCGGCCGGAGCCGGCGCTGCCTGCCTCAGAGCAGGTTGCCGATGTTGTGCACCAACTGGGCCTGCAGCGTTGGCAGGGCTTCGGGGAACTTCAGGTTGGTGCGGTTGGCCGTCGAGACGAGGCGGTTGTGGAACAGGTCCCAGCCCTGGTTGGCTTGGTTGCGCGGATCGCGCTCGCCGACCTGCACGTCGGTGATGGCGGTGTAGGTGACGTTCTTCACCACGGCATCGGCGACGAGACCGACCGCGGAGCCGATGAGCGCCGCACCGAGTGCCGCCGAGGTGCGGCTGTTCGCACTGCCGCCGGCCAGCGCGGCCCCCGCCAGGGCGCCGACGGCCGCGCCGCCGGCCGCGCTCTGCGTCGCGTTGTTGGAGGCCGACTTGTTCTGGATGCCCACGCTTTCCACGGTGATCTGGATGAGGAAGTGCGCATTGCTGAAGGGGACGATACGGTAGCCATGCTGGGTCAGCGTGGCGTCGATCTCCTGCTCCAGGGCGCTGGAGCCGATCTTCTTGTCCGAGGCATTGCGGAAGGACACGTAGACCGTCTTCAGCGACGGATCGGTAGGCAGGAAACGGTGAACCGGCTGCGTCCATACCGATTGCACGACCAGGTTCTTGTGCGCGAATCCGGTCTGCGTGGCGGCGCAACCGCCGAGTGCGAAGGCTCCTGCGGCGAGCGACAGCGCGAGCAGGGTGCGGTTCCAGGGGCTGGAGGGGTGATGCGCTTGGTTCATTGTGTACCTTCGGAAGGAGGTAGGAGTCTTGCTGGAATGGAAAACCCGGGCCGTCCCGGCGCCCTCACTGCGCTGGCGATCGCTGTTGCAGCGCGGGGTTCTCGGCCGCCGGGGCCACCGCGTTGGGGGTGCTCCCGAGGTCGCTCAGGCCGCTATCGACGCGGTTCGCCTCGTAGCTGCTGGCGCTCCCGGGCTGGTCCATCGCGGTGGCGCCGAGCATTTTGTCG
>JAKAZQ010000016.1 GCA_021815805.1 Pseudomonadota bacterium
CGGGCAGCATGACCATGGGCGGCCAGGCCGACGAACTGCTGCACGATCCGCGCGTGCGCGCGGCCTACCTCGGCGAATGAGCCCGCGGCGCGGCGCCCCGGCGGCCTGCCGCCGCGGCGCGGCGCGCAGTCGATGGGCTTTGCGAGGGCGGCTGCTTCCGATGCGCGGCGGCGCTGGCGCACCGCCGGCATGCCCTCAGCTCCGGTTCCTGAACAACGCCTTGCGGATGATGGCGTGCACGCCGACGTTGCCGTCCACGACCTGCGTGATGCCGAAGTCCACGGCTACCGACATCAGCGAGATCGCCTCGTCCTCGCTGAGCCCCTGCGAGCTCATCAGAAAGCGTCGGGTCTTGCGAAAGGCGTCGCGCATGGCCAGGTCCAGCGAGGACTTTTCATAGATCTCGCTGGAGGCCCGTTCGCCGAATTCGCGCAGGTACTGGGGATGGCTGAAGCCATGCAGCACCCACTCCGTTTCGGTTTCCAGCAGCGGGTAGTCGATGTCGCAGAACGCCTGCCCTGCAAGGTCGGAAGCCTTGTGCAGAAGCACCTGGAAGACCCCGGTGAGCGAACATTCGATGGCGGTTCCGCACAGCTCGGAGTCGCCCTGTGAAGCGTGCGGATCACCGACGGACAGCAGCGCGCCGTCCACCGCGACGCGCAGGTAGACCGTGGTTCCCTTGCCCATGCGCCAGTTGTCGATGTTGCCCCCGAAGTATGCGGGGGGAATCGAGTCCACCAATCCGCATTCCGCGGGCGCGACGGCGATCACCCCGAAGTGGGGGCGTACCGGGACGGTGACGCCACGCAGCACGTCATGGTTCTCCTCGATGCTGCTTCGATCGACCGGCACGCCCGGGTAGTCGATGGTCGGGTGCAGCACGCCGGAGGGGTCGCGCTGCGGCACCCAGCGGTAGTTGTACACGGCGCGAGCGCATGCGCAGGCGGGCTCGTGCGCCGGCCAGTCCACCTCGTAGATGGTCACGACTTCGCGCGGCCTGGGCTCGGTCAGCAATTCCTTGTAGTGGAAGCCCCACCAGGTGGCCGCGTTACTGCCGAACACTCTTCCCGCGTAGCGTGGATTCGCCGACAGTCTGGGCAATACGTCGAGGATGCGCAACTCCAGTACATCGCCCGGCTCGGCGCCTTGCACCCGGATCGGGCCGGTACAGATGTGCACGCCGAAGCCCTCGCCGCAGCCGCGCCCGTAGATCGACGCATCCGCCGGACCGGCTCCACGCCGATCCACGTTCTTCCGGTCGGCGGTCCAGTGAAACACGCTTTGAGCTCCCGAATCACCCTGGATCATGCGTTCGAAATCGTCGTAGGCGTGCTGGGTCAGGGTCTCGACGGTGACCAGGTCACCGGGTTGGATCTGCAGCACCGGTGCGAGCGAACGACTGAGGTATCCCCAGTGCACGGTGTGCTGGTTGGCGCAGAGGTGGTGCTGCCGCACGCCCGGCGCGGGCTGGGGCGCGCGCGCGCCGGCGACGGGCGCGGCCGCCGGGGCCTCGCTCCGGGGTGCCGCGGCGGTGTCGCCATGACCGCTCGGGCGACCGCGATGCGCGGCGGCCTCCAGGCCCTGGCGACGGACCGCATGGGCCTGCTCCCGGCACTGGCTGGGCGACAGCCCGAAGTGCTCGCGAAAGGCGTGGCTGAAGTGCGCCGGGTCGTTGAAGCCCCAGCGGTAGCAGATGTCGGAAATCGACAGATGTCCGTACAGGCTGTTGCCCAGGTCGTTGCGGCAGCGTTCCAGGCGTCGCGTGCGCACATGCGCCGAGAATGTCCTGCCGCTGCCTTCGAACAGTTTCTGCAGCGTGCGTGGCGCGACCCGCTCGCTGCGGGCGACCTGGGCCAGGCTCAACGCCGGGTCTGCGAGGTGCGCATCCACGTGGCGCAGCACCCGTTGCAACAGCGCCGCGCGCGGCGTGCGCAAGCCTTGCTGCGCAGCCGTTATGACTTCCCCGGTGAGCGCGGCCGCCAGGATTTCGGGCAGGCTTTGCTCCAGCGATTGCAGCTGCGCGGCGTCGAGGGCCTCGAAGGAGTCCGCCAGCGCGCCCAAGGTGCCCGACAGCACGCGTCCCATGCCTGCGCGCCCTGACAGACATCCGGAGTGGGCGCGCAACGGGCCTGCCAGGCGCGCGGTCAGGGTCTCGGCAGGGATGCGCAGCATGAACTGGCGGAAGTCTCCGCCGAAACGCAGTTCCAGTTCGGCCCGGGCGGTCCCGTACACCATGTCGCCGGGCTCGAGTGCGCGTTGCTGTTCTCCTTCCTGCCACGACGCGCTACCCGCGATGTGCAGGCACAGCCACATTTCGCGCGACGCGGCGGCGAGGCGTTGCAGGCGCTGCGCCGAGGCACTCAGCGAGGCCATGGTGATGCCGCGCGGCGAGCGCGCCGCCACCAGCGTGGCGTGCATCGGCTCGCGGGCAGGCTCCAGGCGTGCGCAAAGATGGTGCGGCTGCAGCGCCTCGCGCCATCTTTCGGGGCGCTCCTGCACCGGATAGGGGTCGGTCGAGAAAAGCTCGGTGTGCACTTGGCTTCGCTTCCAGCGTTCCCGGGCGGAATCGCAAGAAGCGTGCCGTGCACGTCGCATCGGCGCCGGCGGGCAGGCGGTGCCTGCCGGCCGGATCAGCAGCCGCGCCTCGGCGCGAACAGGCCACGCGGCATCTTGCAGTGCACGCCCTGCTTGCCGTCGACGACCTGGGTCACCCCGAAGTCCGCGCCCACGCTCATCAGCGAATACGCGTCGTCGCGGCTCAGGCCGTGACGCTCGACAAGCAGTTGCAGCATGTCCCTGGCGGCATGGCGCATCGCCACGTCCAGGTCTTCATCGAAGCCGTGCACGATCCACATGTCGGGTGTCTCCAGCAGCGGCGACGGAAAGTGGAAGTCCTTGCGCAGCACGACCTGGAACAGCACATTGAGCGAGGCCTCGATCGCCGTGCCGCTGATCTCGCCATCGCCCTGCGAGATATGCGGGTCGCCGATGGAAAACAGCGCGCCAGGCACGGCCACCGGGTAGTACATGGTCGAGCCCGCGCCGATGCGCCAGTTGTCGATGTTGCCGCCGTGGGCGCCCGGAGGCACGGTGCTGACACGGCCCATGGCGTCCGGTGCGACGCCGGCGGTTCCCAGGTGCGGACGCACCGGAACGCGCACCCCGCCGAGTGCCGGCTGGCAGGTGCAGGTGGAAGTGGCGGTGACGCGTCCCGGAACCAGGTACTTGCCGGGGTAGTCGTAGGCGAACAGCGCGCTGGCGGTGTTGCACTGCTCATCGATTTCGTAGATGGTCACGCGCTCCTTCTCGCCGAGTTCCTTGTACAGATGACCCCAATGCGCGGCAAGGTTGGAACCGTAGCGAAACCGGGGAAGCATCTGCAGGTAGCGTACCTCGAGCATGTCGCCGGGCTGCGCCTGCTCGACATGGATCGGTCCGGTCATCAGATGCACGCCGGGTTGGCGGTCCTGCTCCGGAATGCTGGCGTACAGCGTACGCAGCGCATCGTCCATCATCAGATCCGGTGCGTCACCGGCGTGGTGGGTCACGGCTTCTGCGCGCACGATGTCCCCGCTGCGCACATGCAGCACGGGAGCCAGCGCGGCATCGAAGTAGCCCCAGTGGACGCTTTGGGGGCGAGCGGGAAGGTCATGAAACATGGCGGTCTCCGTGGGCGACGGGCAGGGGGAACGGACGAGCGGGCAGCAGCTGGCAGGCAGGGTGGGCGGACATCGCGGCGCGGCAGGCGCCGTCAGGCGGCGGCGCCGGTCAGTTGCCCGGCGGCCATCACCCGGATGAATCTCGAGGTCAAGGGATGGCGCGGCGTGTGCAGCACCTCGTACGCCGGCCCCTCCTCGACGATGCCGCCTTGCGCGAGGAACACCACGCGATCGGCGACTTCCTCGGCAAAACGCAATTGATGCGTGGAGATGAGCATGGTCAGGCCGTCGTCGACGGCCAGACGCCGGATGACTTCGAGCACCTCGCCGACCATTTCCGGGTCCAGCGCGGAGGTCGGCTCGTCGAGCAGCAGCACCCGCGGCCGCGGGGCGATCGCCCGGGCGATGGCCACGCGTTGCTGCTGCCCGCCCGACAGGTGACGGGGCAGCGCGTCGGCGCGTTCGGCCAGGCCGACGCGGTCGAGCAGTTCCTGCGCGCGTGCGGCGGCGGCCTGCGCGGACCAGCCGTGCACCCAGCGCAGCGGCCCGGCGATGTTCTCGCGCGCGCTGACGTGGGCAAACAGGTTGAAATGCTGGAACACCATGCCCACCCCGGCCTCGATCCGCTGGCGCGCCACCGCGCTGGGTCCGAGCACCAGGCCGCCCGGGCTCACGCCGATGCGACGTCCGTGGATGAACACGTGTCCGCTGTCCCAGGTCTCGAGACGGTTGAGGCAGCGCAGCAAGGTGCTCTTTCCGGAGCCGCTGGGGCCGAGCAGCGCCACGATCTCCCCGGCATGCACGCGCAGATTGAGTCCGCTGAAGATGGCGTGGTCGCCGTAGCTCATGCCCAGGTTCTGTACCTCGACCGCGATCGGGGCATCGGCGCGCGCTTGTGTCGTGTCGCGGCGCTCGCGATGGGTGGTGCCGCCCACGGGCGCATCGGGCGACGCGACGAGGCCGGGCGAAGCCGGTGGCGTCGCCTGCGCGACGCATCGCGTCTGCGTGCGCACGGCGTCCAGCCAGCGCCTGGCCGCCAAGCGGCGTTCCGGCGCGGCAGCCCGCCGATCCAGGTCGAGTGCGCGCTCGGCCACGAGTTGCAGCAGCGAGACCGAGCCTGTCAGCAGCAGGTAGAGCAGCCCCGAGGCGAAGAACACCGAGAAGAAATCGAAGGTCGACGAAGCCAGCTGCGTGCTGCGCAGCGTGAGTTCCTGCACCGAGATGAAGGAGGCGAGGGAGGAATTCTTCAACGCGCTCACCGCCTCGTTTCCGAAGGCCGGGATCATGGAGCGAAACGCCTGCGGTGCGACGACGTGGCGCATCAAGGTCCACGACCGCATGCCCAGCGCGCGGCCGGCAAGAACCTGGCCGCGATCCACGCCGAGAATGCCCGAGCGAAGGATCTCGGCGATGAACGGCGCCTCGTTGGCAGCCAGGGCCACCCCCGCCGACGCCAGCGCGCTCCAGCGGATGCCGAAATGCGGCAGCGCGTCATAGACGAACACCATCTGCAGGATCAGCGGCGTGCCACGGAACACCACGGTGTAGGCGCGGGCCAGCCCAGCCAGCCACTTCTGGCCCGACAGCTGCATGGCCGCCAGCACCATCCCCGCCGCCAGGCCACCGGCCAGGCCGTACGCGGTGACCCCGAGGGTCAGCGCAATGCCGTGCAGCAGGTAGCCCAGCGTCAGGTAGTGGTAGAAAAGGGTCACGCCGGTCCCCGATCAATGCGCGGTCACGAGCACCGGCGCTTCCACGGCACCCTGGTCGAGGCCCCACTTGCGCATCATGGCCGCCTGTTGGCCCGACGCCTGCAGGGCCTTGAGGGCTGCCAACATGGCGTTGCGCAACGCGTGGTTGGTCTGCGGCACCGCGATCCCGATGTGGTACGGCAGGGTCACGGCAACCGCCTTGCTCAGCTTGTCGGGGTAGGCCTTGACCGCCTGGTCGACCGTGTTCACGTCGTTGATGTAGGTGTCGGCGCGCCCCGCCAGCACGGCCTGGATGCACGAGGCGTTGTTGTCGTACAGCTGGACCTTCGGCGCCGGCTTGCCGGCGGCCCGGCACGCTGCCGCCAGGTTCTGCACCAGCGGAACCTCGACAAAGCCGGTGTTCTCGGCGGCGGTCATGCCGCACAGCGAGCGGTTGATCCCCCGGATCTTCTTCGGGTTGCCCTTGGCCACGAGCACGCCGTCGAACACCTTGGAATAGGTGATGAAGTCGGCCGCACGGGCGCGCTCCTTGGTGGCGTAGATGTCGGAGATCACGAAGTCGGCGCGGCCGCTTTGCAGCGTCGGCAGCAACGCGGCGAAGGCGACCGGGGTGTACTTCACCGAGAAACCCAGGCATCTGCCGAGGGCTTCGGCGAGATCCACGTCAAAGCCGATGTAGCGGCCGGGATCCTTCGGATCGAGGGCCTCGTAGCCCGGCGTATGCGGGTTGATGGCGTCCACGAGCGACTTGCCCTTGAACTGCGGGTACTGCGACTGCAGCGTCGAGCACACCTTTGGAACCTGCATCTGCGCGGCGCGTGCGCCGGCCGTGATGCCCATCCAGGCACCCGCCGTGAGCGCGACGCAGGCGAGCTTGCGCAGCCATCCGCGGGTACTTGCCGGGCTCGAAGGCGCCGCCGCGCCGCCATGCAACATCTCGGTGGACATGAGGATTTCTCCGGTCGTGGAAACAGGGAAGCTTCGCGGATCGCGATCGATCCGGTTCGCCGGGCGTTGGAGATTCCGCAGCCTTGGAATCGATGCTAGGAAGCCCTGGCGCGGATCGCTTGTGTCGCGACGCACCATTCCTTGTGCAAAACCGCATGCCCGCGCAGCGCCGCGCAAAGCCTCACTCTGGAGACGATGGCGCAAGGGGCCGGAGGTCGCGTCAGCGCATCTTGTGCAACCGCAGCATGGGTTCTTAGCATGCGACGACAGCGCGACGGCCACGCGTCGCCCACACCTTCCTGGAGCCGAACGCCATGCACACGACGTTTCACATGATCGGCGGCGCGCCCGACCCGGTCGCGCCCTTCAGCCACGCCGTCGAAGCCGACGGATGGGTGTTTGTCACAGGCCAGATGCCCTTCTCGGGGACGACGCTGGACTCGCCCTATCCGCAAGGCATCGAGGCGCAGACCCACCAGGTCATGCACAACCTCGGCGTGGTGCTGTCCGGCTGCGGCCTGAGCCTGGCCGATGTGGTGTGCGTGCGCGTGTACCTCACCGCCTTCGACGCCGACTACGACGCGATGAACCGCGTGTACGCCAGCTATTTTCCCGCGCAGCGGCGCCCGGCGCGCACCTGCGTCGGCGTGACCGGACTGGCCAGGGGCGCGCGCATCGAGATCGACATGGTGGCGCGACGCGCCACGCCCTGAGACGCGCCGCGTCGCGGGCGCGCGCCGACGCAGCGGCAGCGGCGCGCGCCAGCCTCAGAGCGCGGCGGCCTGCAGCTGTGTCGCTTGCGCAGGCAGGCGACGCGCGTAGCGCTGCGCCAGCACGGCGCAGGCCATGATCTGGATCTGGTGGAACAGCATGAGCGGCAGCACCACGAGCCCCACCGTCGGTCCTGCGAATAGCACGTTGGCCATCGGCAAGCCGCTGGCGAGGCTCTTCTTGGATCCGCAGAAGACGATGGCGACCTCGTCGTCACGGGCAAAGCCCAGGCGCCGGCTCCCCAGGGTCGTGACGACCAGCACACTGGCCAGCATCAGCGCATCCGCGCCCAGCACCACCAGCAGCGATGCGGCATCGACGTGATGCCACAGCCCATGCGCGACGCTTGCCGAAAAGGCGGTGTAGACGACCAGGAGAATCGATCCGCGATCGAGAAGGCCCAGCACGCGACGGTGCTTCGATATCCACGCCCCGAGCCAGGGGCGCGCGAGCTGGCCGGCGAGAAACGGCAGCAGCAGTTGACGTGCGATGTCCCACAACGCGTCCACGGAAAAGCCGCGCCCCCCGAGGCGCAGGGCCACGCCCACCAGCAAGGGCGTCACGACGATGCCCAGCAGATTGGACACCGAGGCACTGCACACCGCGGCCGGCACGTTGCCGCGCGCGATGGAGGTGAAGGCGATCGACGACTGGATGGTCGACGGCAGCATCGACAAAAACACCAGGCCCAGGATCAGCGGCTGCGCGATCAGTCCGCGCAGCAGCCATCCGAGGCCCAGGCCCACCATCGGGAACAGCATGAAACTGCTGGAAAGCACCAGCAGCTGCAAACGCCAATGCGTGATCCCCGTCACCACGGCCTCGCGGGACAGGCGCGCGCCGTAGAGAAAGAACAGCAGTGCGATGGCGGCGTGCGTGATGTCGCCCATGGCCAGTGCGGCCTGCCCGCGCACGGGCAGCAGCGACGCAAGCCCCACGGTGCAGAGAAGGGCGAGGATGTATGGATCCAGTCGCCAGCGCTGGAGCAGGGCGGGGAAGGAGGCGGGCATGGCGGTCGGCGGCAGGGGGATGTGATGGAGTAATGTTCGGCGTGGCTCTGGTCATTTGCAATACACATTTCCAAAATATCAGTCATCATGAAAACCACTGATGAACCCGCGCTCTACGACCCGGTGCTGCTGCGTTCCTACGCGGCCGTTGCACAACTGCGCCATTTCACGCTCGCGGCGCGGCGTCTGGGCCTCAACCAGTCGACCGTGAGTCAGCATGTGCGGCGCCTGGAGCAGCAGGTGGGCCGGCGCCTGCTGACCCGCGACACCCATCAGGTCGAGCTGACCAACGACGGCGAGGCGATGCTCGGCTTCGCGCGCTCGATTCTCGAGCTGCATCAGCGCGCGAGCGCTCATTTCGGGGCCTCGGAACTGCGAGGCTCGCTGCGCCTGGGGGTCGGTGACGACCTCGTGTCTTCGCATCTGCCGGGCATCCTGCGCGAGTTCGCGACCAGCCATCGGCGGGTCGATCTCGCACTCACCGTCGGCCTGAGCGCCACGCTGCTCGACAAGCTGGACGCCGGCGAGCTCGATCTGGTGTTCGCCAAGCGCCGAAGCGGCCACGGCCGCGGGCAGGCGGTGGCGCGGCGGCGCCTGCGCTGGATCGCCGCCGCGGACCTGGCCCTGCAGCCGGGTCAGGCGGTTCCGCTGATCGTCTACGCGCCGCCGAGCATCACCCGCGATCTCGCGATCGACGCGCTGGACAAGGCCGCGATGCCGTGGCGCATCGTGTGCACCAGCGGCAGTTACGGCGGACTCATCGCCGCCACGCAAGCCGGCCTGGGGGTGAGCGCGCAGAACGACTCGATGGCCCCGGCGGGACTGCTCGCGGCCGGAAGCTCGCTGCCGCTTCCCGAAGTCGGCGATGTCGAATTCGTGGTCGTCGAGCGCGCCTCCGGTGGGAGTGCCGCCGCGCGCTCCATGGCCGCATTGATTCGCGCCAACGGGCACCGACTCTGACCTGACGCGGGCGTCGCGTCGCGCGCAGCCGCGGCCTGGCGGCGCGCGCATGCCCGACGCGCGCATGCCCGACGCGCGCGCCGCGCGGTGGCGCCGGCGCTGCGCGCAACTGGTGCGTGGGTCACCAATCGAGGGATGTCGCGCTTCGCGCTGGGGCGCCCGCGCCGGGCGCGCGGCTGGCGTACGCCGGGCGCCCGGCCTCGGTCACGCTGGACTCCGTCGCGGCGCAGTTGCTGGCATGCCCCTTGCGTTCTCCGGGCTCGATGGTTGATCGAGCCGGGGCAAGGCTGCTTGCGCAGTCGTTGCCATCGGACCCGCAATGCATGCAACTTTCCACGGAGGAATGCGATGTCGAGCTACATGGAATCGTCGGTGCCAACAGCCGGCGCGCTGGACGAGTCGGGCACGCAGCGCTGGCTGCAACTCGCGCTCGGGGTGGTCTGCATGATGGCCATCTCCAGCCCGCAGTACGTCTGGGCGCTGTTCACCAAGCCGCTTCTCGAGCAGGTCGGAGGCAGCCTGGCCGCGCTGCAGGTCACGTTCTCGCTGCTGATCGTCCTGCAGACCTTCTTTTCTCCGTTCCAGGGCTGGCTGGTCGATCGCTTCGGACCGCGCCTGCTGCTGTCCGCGGGCTCCGTGATGACCGGGCTGAGCTGGGTGCTCGCGGCGCAGGCCACCAGCCACATGGAGATCTACCTCAGCTACGGGCTGCTTGGCGGCCTGGGTACCGGCATCATCTACGTCGGCGTGGTGGGCCTGGTGGTGCGCTGGTTTCCGCGCAATCGCGGCTTCGCGGTGGGACTGGTGGCCGCCGGCTACGGTTTCGGTGCCATCCTGACCACCTTCCCGATCGCCCACAGCCTGGCGCGTTCCGGGTTCGCGCACACCGCGCAGGTGTTCGGCCTGCTGATCGGTGCCGTGGGCCTGCTGGCGGCCCAGGGTATCCGGCGGCCTCCGTCCGAAGCCCCCGCGCCGCGGCTGGCGAGCGCTGCCGCGGGTGGGGTGCATCCGTCGCAGATGGTGCGCAGCCCGATCTTCTGGCTGATGTTCGCGATGATGACCATGATGTCCACGTCGGGCCTGATGGTGATCTCGCAGATGGGGGCCTTCGCGAAGGACTTCGGCATCACCAGCAGCGTGGTCTGGGGCATGGCCGCGTTGCCCCTCGCGCTCAGCATCGATCGCTTCGCCAACGGCCTGACGCGCCCGTTCTTCGGCTGGATGTCGGACCACATCGGGCGCGAGAACACCATGGCCCTGGCGTTCGGCATGGAGGGCGTGGCGATGGCCTTGTGGCTTGCGCTGCGCTCCGATCCGCTGCTGTTCGCCGTGCTGTCGGGGGTCGTGTTCTTTGGCTGGGGAGAAATCTTCTCGCTGTTCCCGTCGACCCTCACCGACACCTTCGGCACGCGCCACGCCACGACCAACTACGGCATCCTGTACATGGCGCAGGGCGTGGGCTCCATCCTCGGCGGGCCGATCGCGGCACTGCTGCACCATGCCAGCGGTTCCTGGAGCGTGGTCTTCGGCATCACCATCGCGCTCGATCTGGCAGCTGCGCTGCTGGCGCTGCTGGTGCTCAAGCCCGCGCGCTCGAGGTATCTGGCGGCTCGCCAGGCCCAGCCCCGCTGATACCCGGCACCACGCGAACGCCAACGAGCAAGGCAGCACCATGCAACACACTTGCCAAGCCCTGGGGGGCATGGTCGTGGCCCCGCACCACCTGGCCGCGCAGGCCGGTCGCGACGTACTGCGCGACGGCGGCAGTGCGGTGGAGGCGATGGTCGCCGCGGCAGCGACCATCGCCGTGGTCTATCCCCACATGAACTCCATCGGGGGCGACGGCTTCTGGCTGGTGCACCAGCCCGGCCGCGCACCCTGGGCCATCGATGCCAGCGGGCCGAGCGCCGCGCTTGCCAGCCGCGAGTTCTACGCCGGTCACTCCAGCATCCCCAGCCGCGGTGCCGCTGCGGCATTGAGCGTGGCGGGTACGCTGTCGGGGTGGGAACTCGCGCTGCAGCGATGTGCCGAAGGGCCGGGCAGGCGCCTGCCGCTGGAAAGACTGCTGCAGGACGCCATTCGCCATGCCCGCGACGGCATCGTCGTCAGCGCCAGCCAATCCGCGCTCACGCAGGCCAAGTTGCACGAGTTGCGCGACGTGCCGGGCTTCGCCGACGTGTTCCTGCGCGACGCGCGGGCGCCACGACCCGGCGACATCGTCCGACAGCCGGCGCTGGCGCAAACCCTGGCCCACCTCGCGCACGTCGGGTTGGACGACTTCTACCGCGGCAGTCTGGGTGCCAGTGTCGGGGCCGAGCTGGAGCGCCTCGGCAGTCCGCTGCGCACCGAGGATCTGCGCCAGTGGCGGGCCGAGTTCGTCGAGCCGCTGCAACTGCGAGTGCGCGACGGCGTTGTCTACAACCTTCCGCCATCGACCCAGGGCCTGGCGTCGCTGATGATCCTGGGCATCTTCGAGCGCCTGGGCATCGCGCAGGCGGAGGGCTTCGAGCACATCCACGCCCTGGTCGAGTCCACCAAGCGGGCGTTTCGCGTGCGCAACCGCGTGGTCAGCGACCCCCGGCGCGTGCCGCAGCCCGCGCAGTCGCTGCTGCTCGACCCGGTGCTCGACGCGCTCGCCGCGGACATCGACCCGGCGCACGCGCTGCCCTGGCCCGAGCCGGCGGACCCCGGCGACACGGTCTGGATGGGCGCGGTGGATCGAGACGGTTGCGCGGTCAGCTTCATCCAGAGCGTGTACTGGGAGTTCGGCAGCGGCGTGGTGTTGCGCGACAGCGGCATCACCTGGCAGAACCGGGGCATCAGCTTTTCGCTGGACCAGCGCGATCTCAACGTGCTGGAACCCGGCCGCAAGCCGTTTCATACGCTGAACCCGGCACTGGCCCTGTTCGACGACGGGCGCGTGATGCCCTACGGCACCATGGGCGGTGACGGTCAGCCGCAGACCCAGGCCGCGGTGTTCACCCGGTACGCGCGATTCGGCATGGCGCTGCAACAGGCCGTCGACGCGCCACGCTGGCTGCTGGGCAGGACCTGGGGGGATGCCAGCACGACGCTGAAACTCGAAGCGCGCTTCGACGAGGCCCTGGTGGAGCGCCTGCGCGACGCCGGCCACGTGGTGGAACGGCTGCCGCAGTCCTACAGCGACACCATGGGGCATGCCGGCGCGCTGGTGCGTCACCCCGACGGACGCATCGAAGGGGCGGCCGATGCCCGCAGCGACGGTGCCGCGGCCGCTGTGTGACGGCGGCGACGCGCGCCCTGCGCCCCGTGCACGCGGCCGCGCCACGGGGCGCGGTCATGCGCGGGCTGCAGCAGGATTCGTCGCAAAGCAGCACCGGCGGGCCGCCAGCCCTGAAACGGCGCCTGGCACAGGCTCGACACAGCGCGTGATGCGCGCGTCGAGCTGAACCGCGGAGTCGGAAGCCGGCGACCCTGGCGCGCCCCGCGGCGATGTCGAGCGGGGGATCGAACGCGCCACGGTGCGGATGCGCGCGGTTCGCCAGGAATCGGGAGCATGCCGCAGCCCTGCCTGCTGCGCAGTCGTCTTGCAGCAGGCGCCTCTACAGGTGCGGGCGTGCTGTCCTGGATCTGCCCCGGCCACCGGCCGGCGAGGGCCCCGCAGGCGCCGAACCCTTCGGGCTGGGCCGTATCGGGGCGCATGCTGCGTTGCGGCCACGGGGCCAGGCGCCCAGCCTGGACCCGCGCCCGCGCCTTGCCTGCGCCCCGATACGGCCCAGCGGCCAGTGCCTCATGCAGGAGGACGGGTTTGGGCTGACATGAGCGCGCCTGCGTCCTTGCGTGCGGTGGGCACGCCAGATTCTCGCGCGAACCTGTGGGGGGCTGTGCTTGTCGGCACAGCTCGGCGTCTCGCGGGGCCTGCGATGGGACTCAGCCGCCGTGTTGCGTGAGCACGGCGTTGCCGTGTTGTCTTGGTTTTGGGGTGCGGGAACCGACTCTTGCTCCACCGCCCGGTTTGCCGCTGATCCGCGGCGTGGGCGCAGGCGGGGGGCACGCTGGCGCGCGAGTCCGCCGGACATGGAGAGGCCTTCGCGGGCGCCTGGCGCAATATTTTTCAAGAATGGCTTGCAGCGCTGGAGACGGTTTCGCGCGACATTCGCCAGGGCGCCTTCAGGCGCAGCGACCCGGGCAGCGTCTCCATCGAGCAGGTCGACGTCGCCCTGCGCGCCACGGCACACGGATCCGCTTTGGCACATTGTCGGTACGCGACACGCCTGGAAGCCGCAAGAACTCTCGTTTGGTTCGTCCCGCTGCTGGACTCAGGCGCGCTGGGATCGCGCTGCCCTTGCGCGCGCGCCGTCAGCGCGGCTGCGACCAGAGCATGCGCTCGATCTGGCGCCGCAGCCTGAATGCGGAAACCGGCTTGCGCAACAGCGCAGCGCCGTGCGCGCGGGCGCGTTCCTGCACGGTGTCCGACAGATCGCCGCAGACGAGCAGCAAGGGGAATTCGCCGTGCCTGGCGCGCAGTTCCGCGGCAAGCGCGAGTCCGTCGAGCCCTGCGCCCAGATCCAGGTCGCTGACCAGCAACTGCGGCGCGCCCCATTGCCCGAACAGCGCTTCGACGCCGTCAGCATCGGCCGCGGTCCGCACCTCATAGCCCCAGAGCTGGAGCAACTGCGTCAGGCTGGAGACGACGACCGGGTCATCGTCGACCGCGTAGATGCGGAGCTTCCCGTCGGGGCGCGGCGCTGCCGCATCGCCCGCGTGCGCGTGGCCTGCATCGCTGACGACGCAGGCGCGTGGCCAGCTCACGCAAAAGCACGAACCCTGCCCTGGGGTGGAACACACGTGGAGTTCGGCCTGCAAGGCCTCGCACAGCCGCTTGACGATCGACAGGCCCAGGCCGACCCCTCCCGCCTGCGCGGAATCACCCGACTCGATGCGGTAGAACTCGTCGAAGATGCGCGCCTGCTGTCGCGCATCGATTCCCGCTCCGGTGTCCTCGACCGACATGAGTGCAAGCGCATCCCTTCGCTCCAGGGTCACGGTGATGCTCCCTTCGCGCGTGTACTTGAGCGCGTTGTCGAGCAGGTTGCGCAGAACCCGCGATACCGCCGTGGGATCGCCGTGCAGCAGGATGGGCTCGCCGATGCGGCAATGCAGCTGCAGCCCCTTCGCCGCGATGCCTTGCGCGAACGCTTCGCAACTGCGATGCACCAGGCTGTCCAGCCGGAACGCTTGCATCTGCAGCGCATAGCTCCCGGTCGACAGGCGGGCGAGGTCGATCAGGTTGTCGAGCAGGTCGCCTACGCTTTGCACGATGTACTCGATATTGCGCCCGACCTTGTCCAGGGCCTGCGGGCCGGGGCGCGCCGCGAGCACGGCGCTGTACAGCGACAGCGCCTGCAGCGGCTGTCGCAGGTCGTGGCTGGTGGCGGCGAGCATGCGGCTGCGCTCGGCCATCAGCAGGCGCAGCTGCTCGTTGAGCCGTTCGAGCTCGTCATTCTTGGACTGAAGGTCGCGGTACGCGGCATCGCGCTCGCGGCGGATGGCGATCGACCGAACCAGCAGCTGCTCGGCGTCGCGTGCGATGCCGAGCAGGAACACCCAGTACACGAAGGTCAACGTGGTCACGACCTCGGCCTGCGACGGGTGCAGTCGGGCCCAGCTCGCGCCGGCGCACAACAACACGGTGCTGGAGTACGCCGCCACGATGTAGCGCGAAGACAGCGCGACGCAGGCTCCCGCGGCGGCGATCGCGAACAGCACGGTCTCGAGCAGCATCTGCGCCAGCAGCGGAGCACGCGGCAGAAAAAGCACGGCGACGAGCCCGATCGAAAGCCCGGCCAGCCCATCGAGCACGACAAACGCGACATGGATGCCGCGCAGCTTGCCCGCCGACTGAGCGGGCAGGCGCGAAAGCGCGAATCCCGCTGCCGCGGCGCGCAGGAGTTCGGCGCACAGCGCGAAAGCCGCCCAGACGGCGAAATCGGAGCCCGCAACATGCGGGAGAAGGAACCACGCAAATCCTCCGATCAGCAGCAGCTGGAACACAGGCATGCGCAGCAGGATGCGCGCGTGCAAGCGCAGCAGCTCCCGCGTCACCTCGCGGGCGGCGGGTACTTCACTCACCCCGGCTGCCGGGATGCTCATGCCTTGCTCCGGGAGGGAATGCGTCGGACTCTGCGAAGTCGAGGCCACCTGGCCTCAAGCAGACGAGCCATCGAAGAGGGTCAGGTTGCGGGCTTCGATCACGGCCTGCGTACGGTTCTGCACCCCGAGGACGCGCAGGATTTCCGCGATATGGTCTTTTACCGTGTATTCGCTGATCCCCAGCTCGCGTGCGATCAGCTTGTTCGGCAACCCTCGGTTGAGGCGAACCAGAACCTCGCGCTGTCGACGTGTCAGCGACGCTGCCGTACGCTGCGCGCCCGCAACCAGCCCGGCGAATTCCTCGGGCAGGTACACCTCGCCAGCGAGCACACGGTCGAGCGCGTGGGACAGCTCTTCCGGGGGCGCACTCTTCGGGATGTAGCTCATCGCACCGGCCTGGATGCACGCAAGCACGCCCGCGCGATGCTCGATCGCAGAGACGATGACCACGGCCATCGCGGGGGCCAGTTCGCGCGCTCGATGCAGCACCTCAAGCCCCGACTGTGTTTTCAGATCCAGGTCCAGAAGGCACAGATCGGGCAGCTCGGGCTGTTGCAGCTGTTGGAGAGCCTGCATCACGCCGGCGGCTTCGAGGATGCGTACCCCGGGATGCTTGAGCTGCAGCAGCAGCACGAGTCCGGCACGGAACAGGGCATGGTCATCGACGAGCAGGATCTTCATCGCCAGCCATCCTTCGGCATTGCCGTGCAGCCCGCACCCGCGGGCATCCACGCCACGCGCAGCCGCTGCAAAGCATCGTAGTGGGTGCGCAAGGCCGCTTCATCCCCCATTGTGGGTGGGCACGCGCATCGCGCAGGGCGCGTGGCAGCGCTGCAAGCTGCGGGCGCGCCGGCCGCGCCGGCGTGCCCGCAATGCGTGGTGCGGCCCCTGTCAGGGAGCGATCTCGAACACCGTGCCGGTGTTGTTCGAGCCGCCGGCCATGGTCACGCCGTAGAGCTTGCCGGCCGCATCGGCGATGAGCCCGCCACTCGGCTCGATGCCGTCACCCGCCGCGCCGAAGCTATGCAGCACCGTCTCCTGGCCCGATGGCGTCAGTTCGAACACGACCCCGTCATTGCTCGGACCCCCGTTGGCTGTGACGCCGAAGAGGTTGCCGGAGGCATCCATCACCAGACGACCCACGGGGCCGCTGCCGTCCCCGCTTCCGGCCGGGCCGAAGGAGTGCAGCACGGATTCCTGGCCGCTTGCCGAAATCTCGTACACCACCCCCGTATCGTTCGCACCGCCGAACGCCGTCGTTCCGAAGAGGTCTCCGGACGAATCCATGATCAGCCCGCCCTGGGGATCCTGGCCATCGCCCGGCGCTCCGGCAAAGGAGTGCAGCACGGTCTCGGTTCCGCCAGGGGTGAGCTTGTAGACGCTTCCCTGGTCGTTGGATCCACCGGCCATGGTCACACCGTACAAGTCGCCCGCCGAGTCGCTGAGCAGCGTGCCAGCGGACTGGTTGCCGTCGCTCGGCTGCCCGGCAAAGACGTGCAGGACGTTTAGCTGCCCTCCGGGAGCCAGGCTGTAGACGACGCCGTCGCCGTTGCTCCCACCGAAGAAGGTCGTTCCGTCGAGATTGCCCGCGGCGTCCTGTATCACGCCCCCGACGGGCCGGGTGCCGTCGTTGGCGTTGGAGAAGTCCTCGAGCACGGATTCGGTTCCCGACGGGGTGATTTCGAACACCGTTCCGTTGGTCGCGGCGCCTCCATTGGGCGTGGTTCCGTAGAGATTGCCCTGGGCGTCGAGCCATAGCGTGCCATTGGGCCGGGCTCCATCGGTCGAACCCACCGCGGTGGCCGCGGCAAAGGAGTGCAAGACCGACTCCGAGCCTGCCGGTGTGAGCTTGAACACCGCGCCCGTGTTGTTCTGCCCACCGATGTTGCCCACGCCGTACAGATCGCCTGCCGAGTCGATCACGAGTCGGCCCACGGGGCCGGCCGCGTCACCGCTGCCGGTTGCGCCGAAGGAATACAGCACGGATTCGGTGGCCGACGCACCGGAGCCGGAACCTCCCGAGCCCGAGGATCCGCCGGAGCCCGATCCTCCCGAGCCCGACGAGCCCGTCGTCGTGGCGCCGCTTCCCGAGCCGCTTCCCGTACCCGTTGATGTGCCTCCCGTCGCGCCCGTGGACGAGCCGATCGTCGTCGCGGACGGCGAGGATCCTCCGCCACCGCCTCCGCATCCGGCCAGCGCGAAACCGGCGGCCATCATCAACACCAGAACTCGCTTGCGCATCGCATCCTCCTCCGTCGGTTCCCGTTTGAGCACTTGCCGGGTTTCAAGGCGTGATCTCGTAGATCGCGCCGAGGCCATGAAGACCACCGCCCCCAGTGACGCCATACAGATTGCCGGACGCGTCCTCGATCAGGCCGCCACTTGGACCCACGGCGTCCGCGCCACCGTTCTGGCCGAAGCGGTAGAGCACGCTGTACGAGCCCGACGGAGTGATTTCGAACACCACGCCGCCGCCCGATGCGACGAGCCTGCCGCTGCCGCCCGAGCTCGTAGTTCCGAAAATGTCCCCGGCAGCGTTGATCAGCAGATTCCCGCTGGGCGAGACGCCATCGCTGCCCGCGGATGGCCCGAAGGAATGCAGAATCTTTTCACTGCCGCTGCTCGTGAGCTCGAAGATGGTCCCCGTTCCGTTGGCTCCGCCATATTGGGTGGCCCCGTAGAGGTTCCCGGCCGAATCCATCGACAACGCCCCCACCGGAACGGTTCCGTCGCCTGGCCCCGCGGTGCCGAAGGAATACAGAACCGACTCCGCGCCGCCGGGTTTGATCTCGAAAACGGTTCCGGACCCGTCAGCGCCGCCGCCGGACGTGACGCCGAAGAGATCGCCCGACGAATCCAGGATCAGCCCCGCATACGGATTCTGCCCATCGCCGCTTCCATTCGAACCGAAGGAATACAGCACGCTTTCCTGGCCCGCCGAATGGATCTCGTAGACCGCTCCGCTGCCGTTGGCGCCCCCGCTGGATCCCGTTCCGAAAAGATCCCCGCTCGGATTCATCACCAATCCTGAGAACGGCTGGGTCGCGTCGAACGGTGCCTGCTGGCCGATGAAGGAATGCAGCAGGGTTTCGGTGCCGGCCGAGTTGACGGAGAACACCGTGCCGAACCCGTCGGGAACAGGAAGCGCGTTGCCTGCGCCGCCTTCCTGGGTCGTGCCCACGAGATTGCCCGAGGGATCGATGATCAGGCCGCCGTTCGGCGGATATCCGTCGGTTCCTCCTTGCGCGCCGAAGGAATACAGCACATGTTCCCCCGCGCCGGCTGACCACTCGAAGACGGTTCCCGTGTTGTTGGTGCCGCCGAGCCCGGTCGTGCCGTACAGATTGCCCGAGGAGTCCATGACCAGTGCGCCGCTGGGCTCGGAGCCATCGCTGCTGCCATTCGCTCCAAAGGAATACAGCACGGATTCGGTGGCCGACGCACCGGAGCCGGAACCTCCCGAGCCCGAGGATCCGCCGGAGCCCGATCCTCCCGAGCCCGACGAGCCCGTCGTCGTGGCGCCGCTTCCCGAGCCGCTTCCCGTACCCGTTGATGTGCCTCCCGTCGCGCCCGTGGACGAGCCGATCGTCGTCGCGGACGGCGAGGATCCTCCGCCACCGCCTCCGCATCCGGCCAGCGCAAAGCCGGCCGCGATCAACAACACCAACATTCGCCTTTGCATGACATCCCCGCTGTCGACCGAGTGGGCCTGCGCGTTGCGCGACGCCCTGCCTGCAATCTAGAAAACGGGAATAACCGCGGCTATCCCTCTGAAGTAGGTGTGCGTGTGCACACGACATCCCGCGGCGGCGCGATTTGGTCGCGCGCCACGGTGGCGAGTCCGGGCGGGCGGTCATGCCCCGATTGCTTCGCCGTGGCGCACCGGCGGCCAAACAGGGTTGGAGGGCCGTTCGGGCAGTCACGTCGGCGTCGGCATGGTCTGCGCGCTGCAGCCGATCGGCCCGCACGCCGCGCACTGGATGCAGGCGATCGCGCAGCATCTTGTTGAGGTGGCGCACACACCGGGGCGCGCCGCTCGGTCTAGCATCGACCAAGGCCCGAGGGGCGCCCAGGGAGGATTCCCGATGTCCGAATCCGATGCATCGAGCGGCGTTGTCGCCGATGTCGAGACGCGCGTGCTCGACATCACCCGCGCCCTGTGCCGCGAACTCGACCCTCGCGCCAGCGACGCCGCCGTCAGGCCGCGGGCATCTTTGCAGCGCGAACTCGGTCTCGACAGCCTGGCGCGCGCCGAGTTGCTGCTGCGCGTGGAGCGCGAGTTGGGCGCGCGGATGACGCCCGGAGCGCTGGCCGAGGTCGATTCGGTGCGCGACATCATGCAGCACCTGCGTTGCGCGCCGGGCGCCGAGGCCCCGAGTTCCGCCACGATCACGCTTGCGGGCGCGCCGCACGAGCTTCCCGAGTCGGCGCGTACCTTGCTCGACGTCCTGCACTGGCATGTGCAGCGCGATGGTGCACGCACCCAACTCGTGCTGCTGTCGCCGACTGCCGAGCAGGCGCTGAGTTATGCGCAATTGGACGGCGGCGCGCGGCGCGTCGCGAGCTGGCTGCAGGGCCGCGGGGTGCAAGCAGGGCAGTCGGTGGCGCTGATGCTGCCGACCTGCATCGGCTTTTTCCACGCGTATTTCGGGATCCTGCTGGCTGGCGCCGTTCCCGTGCCGATCTATCCGCCGGTTCGCCCGCAGCAAATCGAGGAGCATGTGCGGCGCCATGCCGGCATCCTGACCAATGCTCAGGCCGTGCTGATGATCAGTACGCAGCCGGCGATGCGGGTGGCGCAGCTGCTGCGGGCGCTGGTGCCGCATTTGCGCACGGTGACAACGGTGGAAGAGTGCCTGCGCAGTCCGCCGGGTCGGCTGCAGCCCGTACCGTGCACCGAGACGGACACGGCATTCATCCAGTACACATCCGGCAGCACCGGCAGCCCGAAGGGCGTCGTGCTGAGCCACGCGAACCTGCTTGCCAACATCCGCGCGATGGGGCAGGCCATCGGCGTGCGAGACGACGACGTGTTCGTGAGCTGGCTTGCGCTGTACCACGACATGGGCCTGATCGCCGCGTGGCTGTCAAGTCTTTACCACGGGCGCCCGCTCGTGGTGATGTCTCCGCTCGACTTTCTCGAGCACCCCGAGTCCTGGCTGTGGGCACTGCACCGCTGGCGCGGAACGCTTACTGCGGCGCCAAACTTTGCCTACGAATTGTGCGTGCGCCACATCGACGACTCGGCGCTGCAGGGACTGGACCTCGGCAGCGTGCGCCTGATGGCCAGCGGCGCCGAAGCCCTGAGCCCGTCGACCCTTGAGCGTTTCGCGGCGCGTTTCGCGCGCTACGGCCTGCACGAACAGGCACTGACACCGGTGTACGGATTGGCCGAGTGCACGGTGGGGCTGCTCGTGCCGCCGCCCGGGCGCGGCCCGCGCGTCGACCGCATCGACCGCGGCGTATTCGGTCGCGAGCGGCGCGCGGTGCCGGAGCGCCAGGGCGACGCGGCGCCCTTGCGTTTCGTGGCTTGCGGGCGCCCGCTGCCAGGGCACGACGTGCGAGTCGTCGACGACGAGGGCTTCGAACTCGGCGAACGCGTCGAGGGGCGCCTGCAGTTCCGCGGTCCGTCGGCGACCAGCGGCTACCTGCGCAATCCGGAGCTGACGCGGGCCTTGCTCGGCCCCGACGGCTGGCTCGAAAGCGGTGACCTCGCGTACCGCGCCGACGGCGAGTATTACCTGACAGGGCGCGTGAAGGATCTGATCATCCGCGGTGGCAGGCACCTGTACCCGGACGAGATGGAACAGGCTGTCGGCGAGATCGCGGGGGTGCGCAAGGGGCGCGTGGTGGCCTTCGGGGTCACGGACGCGCACAGCGGCACGGAAAGCCTGGTGATCGTTGCCGAGACCCACGAGCGCGACGCGCAAAGGCGCGAGGAACTGCGCGCGCGCATAGCCAGTGCGCTGGGCGTGCTGCTCGGCGAAGGCGCCGACGTGGTCCGCCTGGTGCCACCAGGCAGCGTGCTCAAGACGTCCAGCGGCAAGCTGCGTCGCGGAGCCACGCGCGAGCTGTACCTTGCCGGACGCCTGGGCGCACCGACCCTGCCGCCTGCGTGGCAGATCGCGCGCCTGGGCGCGACGGTGCTGCGCCAGCGCATGCGTCAGGCGTGGCGGTCCACGGCAGGCCTCGTGTGGGGTGCGCGCGCGTGGCTGGCGCTCGGACTGCTCACGCCGCTGATGTGCGGTGCCGCGCTGCTGCTGCGTGATCCGGCACGTGCGTGGCGCCTGGCGCATCATGTCGCGCGTGGGGTGCTGCGCGCGGCGGGCGTACCACTGGTTCTGCGAGGCGTGCCGCCACGCCTTCCCGACGGTGCCATCGTGGTGCTCAACCACGCGAGCTACGTCGATGGCCTGGTCCTGCTGGCCGCGTTCGCGCAGCCTCTGCGTTTCGTCGCCAAGAGCGAGCTGCAGCGCAAGAGGTGGTTGGCCCGCTGTCTGCGCGGCCTGGGTGTCGTGTTCGTCGAGCGCATCGACGCGTCACGCAGCATGCACGACGCGCGGCGCCTGGTCGACGTCGCGCGCGGCGGCTGCAACCTTTGCATGTTCGCCGAGGGCACCTTCCGCCGCGCGCCGGGGCTGCTGGCATTTCACCTCGGGGCGTTCAGCGTGGCTGTGCAGGCCGGTGTGGCCGTCGTGCCGATGGCTCTTCGCGGGACGCGCGAACTACTGCCCGACGGCATTTGGTGGCCGCGGCGCAGCGCGCTGGACCTGGTGGCTGGCGAACCGCTGCAGCCGCCGGCTGGCGTCGACGAGTTCGCCGCAGCCGCGCGACTGATGCGAAGCTGCCGTGAATTCGTGCTGCGAAACGTTGGCGAGGCCGATGCGGGGCACGTGGTCGTCGCCATGTAGGCAAGGCGCACATGCGCCCCCTTGGATGCACAGCGCAGGCGACAGCCGATGGCATTCGGCCCAGGTTCCCGACACCCTCACGGCACGTGGAGACATCGGGAACCCCCACCTGTTGCCCAGCAACTCCGACCGATTCATTCCCAGGCGCGTCGTCAGGTCCGATCCGCAGTGGATGCCAGCAAGGTCGCACGCCAACTCGATGATCCTTCCGGTGGTTGCCTTGCTGCGATGTGTGCTCGTTCACCCGTCGTTCGAAGGTTTCTGCGAATGCTCACGAACCAGGTTATCGCGACCAGGGTGGACATCGCTTGGATCAAGAGCCTGATATGGTCGGCTTCGGCCATGCTCGGGCAGTGCACCAAACCGCGAATCGAAGCTCCCATCGCCGGCCCTCAACGGTTCGAACACGAGTCGTCACGTGTCGATCGCGTGGCGTGCGGGGTGAACGCTGCCCTGCAGCGCGTAGCCGCAGGCATCGCCTCCCGAGAAGTTGCCCATCGATGGAGGGATCTCCTGCTCATGGCGGGCTGCAGGCGGGATTGCGACGTGCACGGCGGCGGCCGGACTTCGCGGCGCGGGCGCTCGCTGGCCATTCGATGGCGGCATGTGGAGACCGACCATGAACCCTTCAGGCAAGTGGCGACCATGTCGAGGTCTGGCTTGCACCCGCACAGGCTCTCGACCCGTGCAGCGACGATCTCCCGCAGCACGTCATGCTCGTCGGCCATGAGTTGGGCTGATCGAGTGTGTTGCCGTGGGTTCCTGGCCGGTCTTCACAGGGTCTGCATGGGCCCTGAAAAAGCGCAAGGGCTTGGGTGATTTCTCGCCTAAGCCCCTGATTTTATTGGTGGGTCGTGCGCGACTCGAACGCGCGACCAACGGATTAAAAGTCCGCTGCTCTACCGGCTGAGCTAACGACCCGGGTCCAAACCTTCAATCATAACAAAGGGTGTCCCGGCTCACGGCCGGGCGCGGGGTGCGCGCCCGGCGCTGCAGCGCGACCGCCTCGACGGCCACCCCCGCGGCGGCCATGCCGAAGCTCGCGGTGACCATCACGCTGGAACCGTAGCCGGCGCAGTTCAGCCCGGCACCCGCGTCCCGCGCAGCGCTGGTGGCGCAGGCGTCCTGCAGCAGTGCCGCCTGCGGTTCGTCGGAACACACGCAGGCCACGCCGATCGGGCCCTGGCGCGCGGCGGCGTGCTCGCGGCGCAGGCGGTAGCGCAGCTTGGACAGCAGCGCGTCGCCGCGCACGTCGGCCAGGTCCATGACACGCACGTGCTGGGCCAGGCGCTTGCCGCCGGCCGCCCCCGACACCACGATGCGCCGGCCGGTCTGCAGCGCATGCGCCGCCATGGCGGCCTTCGCGCGCACCTGGTCGCAGCAGTCGAGCAGCACGTCCCAGTGCGGCGGCAGCAGTTGCGCCAGGTTCTCGGCGCTGATGAACTCTTCCACTTCGTGCACCACGCAGCACGGATTGATGTCGTGCAGGCGTCGCGCCAGCGCGCGCACCTTGGCCTCGCCCAGGGTCGAATCGAGTGCCTGCAGCTGCCGGTTCACGTTGGACTCGGAGACGTGGTCCAGGTCGATCAGGCTGAGCTCGCCGACGCCGCTGCGCGCCAGCGCCTCGGCCGCCCACGAGCCCACGCCGCCGACGCCGACCACGACCACATGCGCCGCCTGCAGGCGCTGCAATCCGTCGTCGCCGTACAGGCGTGCGACGCCGCCGAAGCGGCGCTGCAGGTCGGGCCGGGCGCTGGCGTCAGGGGCGTTCATCGGGCGAGGCTCGGGAGCTCAGGATGCACGATCCAGGCGCCACGCCTGATACTTCACGCCCAGCACGCCGCCGGCGATGATCGATGCCAGGGCCAGCCAGCTGGTCGGCGACAGGGTCGACACCCCGGTGATGCCCTGGCCCACCGTGCAGCCCAGTGCGGTGACCCCGCCGATGCCCATGAGCAGCCCGCCGATCATGTGGTTGGCGGTGTCCTCGACCCCGGCAAGGCCTTCCCAGCGAAAGCGCCGCGTCGCCAGCGCATGCAGCGCGGCGCCGGCGATCACGCCGAACACCGAGACGATGCCGATGTTCAGCACGTTGCTGGCATCGCTGTACAGCATCAGCCAGTTCAGCGTGTCGGCCAGCGGCGCGACGAAGGTGAGCGACTCCACATGGTTGGTCGCGCTGCCCACGAACACCGACTCCAGGGTCTGCGGATCCTCGGCGACGTAGCCGAGGTGGCCCGACACCCACCACAGCGCCACCACCAGCAGCCCGAGCCCGACACCGCCGAGCAGCAGGCGCGCGTCACGTTGTTCGCGGCGCCACAGCGACCACGCGCAAAGCCCCAGCCCGACGGCGTCGCCGAGCAGCAGCAGCCAGGTGCGCGCCGCCAGCGCGCTGTGGCGCGCCAGCAGCGACGGCAGATCCTGCGCGCCGGCGAGGTGCAGGGCCACGCTGTCGAGCAGGTACACGCGGGGAATCGCGGTGATGCCGCGCAGCGTGGCGTAGGCGCCGAGCCCGAGGGTGAGGAACACGACCAGCGCCTTCAGGCTTCCGCTGCCCAGGCGCACCAGGGTCTTGCTGCCGCAGCCGGAGGCCAGCACCATGCCGACGCCGAACATCAGGCCCCCGACCAGCGCCGACAGCCAGGTCACGCTGGGCACGGTGTAGATGCTGTGGTGCAGGTCGATCTGGCCGCTGGCGGCCAGCCAGGTGGTGCCCAGCGTGGCCACGCCGATGGCCAGGATCCACATGCGCATGCGGGTCCAGTCGCCGAAGTTCACGATATCGGCCACCGACCCCATCGTGCAGAACTGCGTTCGGTGCATCACGATGCCGAACAGCAGGCTGATCAGGAACGTGCTGCCCAGCACCGCGTGGTTCAGGGCCGTCATGGAAAGCGAAGCGTCGGTGGGCATGTCCGGAGCACGGGGCCGCCGCAGGCGGCCTGCGTGTGCCGGCGTGCGTACCGGCACGAAAACGATGGGAAATGTCGCAGCGCGATTGTCCCACGTGCCGGCGCGACGTGCGCACGGCGCGCTGCGCTCAATGGTCGCGGTAGCGCGTGGGGTCGGGCACGCCGGCCGCCGCGAAGCCGGCGGCGCGGATGCGGCAGGCCGGGCACTGCGCGCAGGCGCACCCCTGCTCGTCGGCCTGGTAGCAGCTCACCGTCAGCGCGTAGTCCACGCCCAGGCGCAGGCCCTCGCGGATGATCTGCGCCTTGTTCAGGTGGATGATCGGCGCATGCACGCGCATGCGACGTCCCTCGACGCCGGCCTTGGTCGCCAGGTTGGCCATGTGCTCGAAGGCCTCGACGTACTCCGGCCGGCAATCCGGATAGCCCGAATAGTCGACCGCGTTCGCGCCGAAGAAGATGTCGCACCCGCCCAGCGCCTCGATCCACGACAGGGCCAGCGAAAGCATCAGGGTGTTGCGCGCCGGAACGTAGGTGTTGGGTATGCCGGCGGCGACTCCCGAGGTCGGCACCTCGATCGACGTGTCGGTGAGCGAGGAGCCGCCGAAACGCCCGGCGTCCAGCTGCATGATCTCGTGGCGCACCGCACCCAGCGCACGGGCCACTCGGCGCGCCGCATCGAGCTCCGAGCGGTGGCGTTGTCCGTAGTCGAGGGACAGCGCGTGGCAGGCGTAGCCGGCCTCGCGCGCCATCGCCAGCACCGTGGCGGAATCCTGGCCGCCCGACAGCAGCACCACGGCGGGCGCGCCAGGCAGCGCGGCGCAGCGAGGGTCGTGGTTCATCGGCGCAGCCTGGCCAGGCGGTCATGCGCGGCGGACGCGGCCTCCGAGTCGGGATATTTCTTCAGCAGGCGTTCCAGCGTGATGCGCGCGGTCTTGAATTCGTGCAGTTGCACCTGGCAATTCGCCAGGCCGAGCATGGCCTCCGGCGCGCGCTGGGCATCGGGGGACGACTGCAGCAGGTCCTGGAACGCCTGCACCGCGTCACGATAGCGTTGCTGCCCGTAAAGGGAATTGCCCAGCCAGTAGCGCGCCTCGTCCAGGTAGGGGCCGCTCGGGTACTGCGTGATGAAGGCGCGGAACTGGTCGGCCGCGCTGGCGAACTGGCCGTTGCGGAAATTGCCCAGCGCCTGTTCGAACGCGCTTTTTTCGGCCGGCGGCACGGTGAAGGTCTTGCCGCCGATCTGCACCTGCACCGGCTCCAGCGGTGCCAGGCGCTGGCTCAGCGCCTTCTGGCTCGCCTGCATGCCGGCCAGCGCCTGATCCAGCTGGCGCGTGCTCGTGTCCTGGCGCCCGCGCAATTGCGCGATCTCCGTCTTCAGCTGGTCGATCTGGTTGGCCAGGTCGAGCATCGAGTTGCGCACCTGCTGCAGCTGCTGCTGCTCGGCCTGCTGCGTCTGCTGCATCTGCGCGAATTGCGCGCGCAACTGCAGGATGGCGCGGCGCGCGCCGTTGTCGGCGAACAGCTCGGCATGCGCCGCGCCGGTCCAGGCCAGGCCGCCGAGGCCCAGGGCCAGCGCGGCGGCGACGCGGCGCAAGCGCGCGCCGGCGGGAAAGGTCGGAGTGGTCATCGGGGGCGGTTCCGGAAAGGGCGGGCCGTGAGGCCCGGGGGATCAGGGCTGGTAGGCGATGTCGACGCGACGGTTGATCGCGTAGTCCTCGGCGGTCGTGCCGTGGGCCTTGGGCTTTTCCTTGCCGAAGCTGATGGCTTCCATCTGCGAGGGCTTGACCCCGAGCAGTTCCAGGCTGCGCATCACCGCGTCGGCGCGCTTCTGGCCGAGCGCCAGGTTGTACTCGCGGCTGCCGCGGGCGTCGGTGTTGCCCTGCAACTGCACCTGCGCCGCGGGGTGGGTGGTGAGGTACTGCGCGTTGCCCTGCAGGGTCGGCTGGTAGCGCGGATCCACGCTGAAGCTGTCGTAGGCGAAGTAGATGCTGCGTCCGACATCGGCGGTGGGGCCGGGCGCGCCACCGCCGTACGCCTGTCCCGCGCCACCGGTCTGCACTGCGGCCACCGAGCTCTGCGCCGCGCTGCCGGCGCTGGCGCCCGGCAGCGCACCCGCCACGGCTCCCACCGGGGTGGCGGTCTGGGCTACCACGGGGGCCTTCTCGCCGAGGCTGACGCCGGAGGCGCAGCCGGCGAGCATGGCGGCCGCGGCGAGCAGCGGAACGAATCGGTACGAACGGCTCATGGTGCGTCTCCGGCTGGACAGGAACGACAGGGCGGAACAAGGGGAGGAGGGCGGACACGCACCGCCCCGCGGCGGTGGTGCGCCGGGCGATGCTGGGGCAGGCTCAGGCCGGGGTCGTCCACGGCCCCCAGGCCGGCTCGCGCACCTGCTGACCGGGCGCTGCCAGGGTGGTGCGAACACTGCCGTCCAGCGAGACGGTCCGCAGTACCTGCGCGCCGCGCTCGGCGGCACCGTAGACCAGGATCTGGCCGTTGGGCGCAAAGCTCGGATGTCCGTCGTCGGGGCCTTCGCCCAGCGCGCGCGTGCCGCCGCTGGCCAGGTCCTGCAGCCACAGCTGGTAGCTGCCGCCCTGGCGCGAGATGAACGCCAGCGACTTGCCATCCGGACTGATGGCCGGGCTGACGTTGTAGTCCCCGGCGAAGGTCACGCGCCGCAGGTTCGAGCCGTCGAGGCCCGCTTGATAGATCTGGGGTGATCCGTCGCGATCACTGACGAAGTACAGGCTCTTGCCGTCCGGAGCGAACACCGGCTCGGTGGCGATGCTGCTGGCCCGGATCACCGGCCGGGCACGACCGCCTCCCGCCGGCAGCGTGAAGATCTGCGAGGCCGCGCCGACGGTCAGCACCACCGCCAGGCTGCGACCGTCCGGCGAGAACGCCGGCGCGCTGTTGCTGCCGCGGAAATCGGCGACCGCGCGCCGCGCGCCGGTGCGCACGTTCTGCACGAAGACCACGGGCTTGCCGGTCTCGAACGAAACATAGGCCAGGCTGGCGCCGTCCGGGGCCCAGGTCGGCGACATCAGCGGCTCGCGGCTGCGCAGCGCGGCCAGCGGGTTGTAGCCGTCGCTGTCGGCCACCAGCAGGCTGAAGCTGCTCGGACCGCCGCGGCTGACGAAGGCGATGCGGGTGGCGAACACCCCGCGCTGGCCGGTGAGTTTCTGGTAGATGAAATCGGCGATACGGTGCGCCGCCAGGCGCAGGTCGCCGCCGACCACGCGCAGCGCCACGCCGCCGAGGTCGCGCTGCCCCACGGCATCCCAGAGCCGGAAGCGGATCGCCCAGGTCTGCGGGCCGACCGACACCACGCTGCCGCCGCCGGCGGCCTCGAGTTGCGCGGCGCGCCACTGGTCGTAGGCCGGCGGCCCGGCGTCGCCCAGCGTCGGCGAGTCGCTCGCCGGCGTCACCCGGAACTGGCCGCTGCGCAGCAGGTCGGCGCGGATGATGTCGGCCAGCGGCTGCGGGCACGAGGCCTGCCCGGCGAAGGTGTCGACGAGAACCGGAATCTGGTGTGCGCCGACGCCCGAGACGTCGACGCGGAACTGCGCACGCGCCAGCAGGGGCTGCGCCGCGAGGCCGAGGGCGCCGGCGAGGCGCAGGCCGCGGGCGGCCGCGGGCAGGGTCGTACCGAGTACAAAGCGTCGTCGTTGCATGAGGGTCCTGGCAGGCTGGCGCCGGCGGAACGCGCGGCCGCCCGGAATTCTACGGCCTGAAGCTCGGCCTACGCCGGTCTGCGCAGGCCGCGGAAGGCCTCAGGGACGGCGTTGCGCTTCGCGCAGACGCCAGGCCTTCAGATAGCGGTACCAGGTCTCGTGCGCGGTCGAGCAGGCCAGCACGAAGCCCAGGCGGCCATCCAGGAAACCGCGGCGCAGCACATAGGTGCGCATGAACGCCCAGAAGCTGTGCAGCAGCGCGTCGAGCAGGCCCGCGCCGCCGCCGCCGGCGGCCACCTTGACCGCGCCGGCGCTGCTGTAGCGGTTCATCTTGTCCAGCACGTCGTCGAGGGAGCGGTAGCTGATGTGCAGCAGGTCTTCGCGCAGGCGCGCAACGTTTCCGTCGACGCGCAGGCTTTCATGCACCAGGTCGTCGCTGAAGCGGGCGCTGCCGCGGCGAAACAGCCGGGTCACGCGATCCGGGTACCAGCCGCCGTGGCGCATGAACTGTCCGCAGTAGCTCGACCGCCTGGGAATCGAGAACGCCGCGGCGTCGCCGGGGTTCGCCGCGGCGGCGCGGATTTCCCGCGCCAGGTCCTCGCCGACGCGTTCGTCCGCGTCGATGGACAACACCCAGTCGCAACCGGCCAGCGCCAGCGCGCGGTTTTTCTGCGCTCCGAACCCCGGCCAGTCCGGGCTTTGCTCGACGCGCGCGCCGGCCGCCCGCGCCAGCTCCACGGTGCGGTCGCCGCTGGCGTGGTCGAGCACCACGATCTCGTCGCACCATGCCAGGCCGGCGAGGCATTCCGGCAGGTTGCGCTCCTCGTTGCGGGTGATGATGATGGCCCCGATGCTCGGGCCGCGCGGCGTCTGCGGCGCGCTCACTGCACGCTCTCCCCGCGCGCCGCGAGCCGGCGTGGATCGGGCTCCCAGGCGCCGATGTCGCCGAGCGGGAAATCGCCGCTCAGGCCGTACAGCGCGCGCTTGATGCGCCCCACGCGCGACGCCCGCGCCAGCGACTCGGCGCCCAGCGCCTGCGCGGCCTCGGCCTGCGCGAAGCGCTGCAGGTAACCGCGCCGGAACTCGCCCTGCGACAGGCCCCATTTCATGATGAAGGTGCGCGCTCCGTGGTTGCGGCGCACGCGCCCCGTGCTGCGGCACGCGAAGTGGTACACGCGGCTGTCGCCGATGACCGCGAAGTCGCGGCAGCCGGCAACCCAGAATTTCATCATCAGGTCGTCCTCGCTGCCCATGCCGGGGCTGAACTCCAGGCTGTAGCCGCCGACCGCGTGCCACCAGTGGCGCGGCACCACGCTCACCGGCGACGCCGCTCCGAGGATGTCGTCACGTGCCGGCTCGGCGTGCCGCGCCAGCAGCGCCGCGGCGTCGAAGTCCTGCGCGCTGCGTCCGAAATCCTGCACGACGGTCAGCGGGTTGACCGTGTGCGTCGGCTCGATCACGGTGGCCGACAGATAGGCCGCGCGAGCCTGGCGCGCCGCGATGGCACGGGCCAGCGCCTGGTCCCAGCCCGGGCAGCAAACCATGTCGTCGTTGAGGTAGACCAGCCAGTCCTGCGTGGCCATCGCGGCCAGGCCGTTGACGGCCAGGCAGATGCCGACGTTGCCGGGGCTGTGGCTGTGGCGCAGCCCCTGCGCGCGCACCCAGGCCAGGCTTCCGTCCGAGCCGTCGTTGACGTGCACCAGGATCTCGTGCGGCATCACGCTGTGCTGCCGGATCGAGTCCACGCACAACCTCAGGTACTCCAGGTTGTTCCAGGTCGGAATCAGGATGCTGAACATGGTCGCAGGGGGTTGCCGCGGGGGCGGGCGTTGTCGCACCCTATGGTAGAAAGCCGAGTCGGCCGCCGGCAGGCACGCCCTGCCGTCCAGCATTCTTCCACGTTTCGATCCATGTCCAAGCACACCGCGGCGTCCGCCGTTTCCGAGTCCGCAGCGCGCGGTGGCCTGGCCCTGCTGCGCGGCCTGTTCGGAGCCGATCCGCGCAATCGCGTGGCCGCGCTGCTGATCGTGGTCTGCGCGGCGGTCGTCGCCGCCACCGAGCCGACGCTGCCGGCGCTGATCAAGCATGTGCTCGACGTCGGCTTCACCGCGCATCGCGACTTCTCGCTGTGGATGGTGCCGGCGGTGCTGCTGGGCCTGTTCAGCATTCGCGGCCTGGCCTGGCTGGCCTCGCAGTTCCTCACGCAGTGGATGACCCAGAACGTGCTCGCGCGGGTGCGCACGCTGGTGTACGCACAGATCCTGTATGCCGAACTGGCCGCGTTGCGCAAGGAGAGCGCCAGCAGCCTGATCGGCGCCGCCGTCTACGAGGCGCAACTCGCACTGGGCATGATCTTTCCCGGCATGCTCACGCTGGTGCGCGACACCCTGACGCTGGCCGCGCTGTTCGGCTACCTGCTGTGGCTGAACTGGAGTCTGACCCTCATCACCCTGGTCATCCTGCTGCCGCTGATCGTCGCGATGCGCATCATCAGCCGGCGCGCCAAGCGCCTGAACGCGCAGATGCAGCGTGCCGCGGAGACCACCTCCTACGCGCTGGAAGAGAGCATGCTGGCGGCGCCGGTGATCCGCGTGCACAACGCGCAGAGCGCGTTCTCGCGGCGTTTCGAGGCCCTCAACCAGCAGTTGCGCCGCCTCACCGTGAAGGCCATGGTGTCGGGCTCCTCGACCACGCCGGTGTCGCAGTGGCTGTCGGCGCTGGCGGTGTCCCTGGTCATCGTCTACGCGCTGCACCAGAGCGACGTGGTCGGGCATGAGGGCGTGGGCGGCTTCGTGTCCTTCATCACGTCGATGCTCATGACCCTGTCGCCTCTGCGGCGCGTGGCCGACATCGTGCAGCCGATGATGCGCGCACTCAGCTCGCTGGAGCGTCTGCACGGCATCGTCGACGCTCCGCAGGAGGCCGATCCCGGCAGCTACGCGTTGCAGCGGGCGCGCGGGGAACTGGTGTTCGAGCATGTCGGCGTGCGCCTGCCCGGGGTCGAGCGCGCCGTGCTCGACGCCGTCGACCTGCGCGTGCATGCCGGCGAAAGCCTGGCCCTGGTCGGCCCTTCCGGCGCGGGCAAGACGACCCTCATGCGCCTGGTGCCGCGCCTGCTCGAGCCGAGCACCGGTCGCCTGCTTCTCGACGGCGTGCCGTTGCGGGACTGGAGCCTGCGCAGCCTGCGGGCGCAGATCGCGCTGGTGAGCCAGGACGTCGTTCTGCTCAACGACAGCGTGGCGGCCAACGTCAGTTTCGGCGAGGCGGTGGACGAGGCGCGCGCCTGGGCCGCGCTGGAAGCCGCCGCGCTGGCCGATTTCGTGCGCGAGCTGCCCGGTGCGCTGCAGGCCCAGGTCGGGCACAACGGCTCGCAGTTGTCGGGCGGCCAGCGCCAGCGCCTGTCGATCGCGCGCGCGCTGTACCGCGACGCGCCGGTGCTCATCCTGGACGAGGCCACGAGCGCGCTCGACGCCGAGAGCGAGCGTCTGGTGCAGCAGGCGGTGGATCGCCTCATGGCGGGGCGCACGACCATCGTCATCGCGCATCGACTGGCGACCATCGCGCATTGCGACCGCATCGCGGTGCTCGACCAGGGACGCCTGGTCGAACTCGGCACGCAGGCCGAGTTGCTGGCGCGTGAGGGCCTGTACGCGCAGCTTCACCGCATGCAGTTCGCCGCGGGATCCGGCGCGGGCTCGCCGGCATAGACGGCGCCCGCGGTGCTGCCGGCGCCTGCACGCCGGCGTCGCGTGCACGCGCCTGACCGCAGGCGCGGCGTGGGCGCGAGTCGGCGCGCGGGCAGCGTCGCCAGGACCTGTCTACGCTGAGAATCCGGAACCCCGAAACCGCGCCTGCGCGCCGCTGCAGACGCCGCGCCTGTGCCGCGCCTGTGCCGCGCCTGTGCCGCGGCAGGGCGGGCGCGGGCGCCGCGGCGGTTCCTGGCATTGCCTGCCGGCGTGCCCGACCTGCCGCACCTCACCCCACCGCACCTCACCCCACCGCGCCTCACCGACTTTCCCATGGATCTCCCATGTCCCTGCACATCACGCGTCACCGCATGGCGTCGTTCGCGCTGTTCCTGGCACTGGCACTGGGTGCGCACGCCGCGTCGGCCGGCGTACCCATGCTGCTGCTGCCGACGGTGTTCGGGGCCTTCGCATCGGCCGCACTGATCGGCGGCGCGCTGTGCATGCGCTGGATGATCGCGCCGAGCGCGCCGCGCTCCGGCATGTCCGGCGACAGCGCCAAGCGGGGCGCCGGCCGTCCGGACTCTCCGCAGGACGCCTGCCGCGGCAACGACCAGCCCTGCGCCGGGCCGACGTCGCCCGGGGCCGGCGCGCAAGGCGCGCCACGGGTACGCGAGCGCACCGAGTTGCAGCTCGAGTTCGACGGCAATGTGGGGCTTCGCGAACTGCTCGCGCGGGTCCGCGTGGTCGGCCCCGGCGAGGTGCGTCTGCAGCGCATCGAGGCCCGCGAGAGCGCCGGCGTGCGCTGGGTGCGCGAGGCCGCGCACGTCCGCGGCGGCGCGCCGCTGTGCGAGCTCGGCAGCGTCGTGTCGAGCAGCCGGCCCTGCGTGTTCCTGCTCGGACTCGGCGACGATCCCCACGTGGGCGCGTTCGCGCCGGTCAGCGTCACGGCGCTGCATGACGCACGCAGCCTGAAGGCACGTGCCCGGGCCTATGTCTACAACGCGTCCTTTTTCTACAGTCCCGAGGCCGCGCTGCTGCACCAGGGCCCCTTCGGCGCCATCTCCGGTGCGGCCGTGATGCTGTTCGACGGCGCGCGTTTCCAGGTGCGCGGCGTCCCCGGCATGCCCGCGGCGAACTCGATCATCGGCCTGCACCTGTCCAAGGACGGCAGGGAACTGTATGTCCACACCAAACCCCCCGAGTTTGCCCGCGTGTTCACGCTGGAGCGCTGGAGCGGTCAGGGCAGCATTCTTGCGATGTCGTCGCGCACGCCATTCCGCGTGTATCCGACGCGTCGGGGCGCCTGCGCATTCCACGGCACGAACCCGTACACGCCGCTGCGCAGGTTCGAATGCTTCGCCCCCGGACAGGCACCGATCAACATGTTCCAGACGACGCTGTCGGAGCCCGTGCCCGGCACGGCCGGCGGGCTCGACCTGCTGTGGATCCGATCCTTGCAATTGCCGTTCCTGCCGGCCGAAATGGGGTATTTCTCCGATCACTGGATGCCGGTGGAACTGCCCCCCGACCACGCGTTGCACGACCTCGATCCGCACCACTATGCCCAGACCCGCTCTTCCGACGGCGTCGAGCGCTATGCCTTCTTCGGCAGGTTTCTCGACAGCCAGGGCCGGCAGTATCCGGCCGCGATGATGAGCGTGTTGCCGCGCGGCGTGCCGGGCGCCGACCGGCCGCGCGTCGAGCGCCTGGACCCCTTCGACTTCGGACCCCTGCGCTGGCCCATCGACAACTGGGGCACGTTCATCGACGGACGTCGCAACACCAGCCTGTACATGATCGCCGGCGACTTTCAGCCGCCGCCGGGTCGCTGCTGGCGCAACTACCTGCTGCAATCGGCGGTGTTCGAGCCTGTCGGTTTTGAACTGGTGCGCAAGTCGCGCTCCGAATGGTGCAAGCCGAGCCCGGCGGTGCTGGGGCATGGGCTGCGGGGCATGATCGGCACGACCGACGACCACGAAGGCACCGATTTCCTGCTGCTGCTGGTTCCCGGACACCGCCACGCCACGCACGTCGTGCTGATCCGCGTCGATCGCCCGGGCGGCCTGCCGCCCGCGGTGCGCAGCGAGCCGCTGTTCGTGTTCGGCGGCGAGGCAAGGGCGACGCGTTTCGTGCCGATGATCTCGAACATTCCGTACCCGCTCTAGCAGGCTCGCCCTCTGCCGCCCAGGCTTCTGGCGCGTGGCGCCAGGCGGTCCGGCACGGCGGTTCGAAATGTAACCGCATACGACAAGTGGGCGAATGCTGCGTGCCGAGCAGCTTTGCCGCAGCCTTTCTACGCTGGGAACCCTGGACTGCGGCGCTGCGCGACACGGCAGTGCACGAACGGCGCCGCGCTGGTGCCGCGGCGTTCCGCGGCATGCCCCGTCGGTGCCGCCCGATCTTTCCCGGGAGCCTGTCATGGCCCTGTGCCACCTTCGTCGTCGCATCGCGCCGCTCGGGGCTGTGCTGGCCCTGGCGCTGGCTGCGCCGCCCGCGTCGGCGGGGCTGCCCCTGGTGGTGCCGCTGGTGTGGGGTTGCGTCGTGTCGGTCGGCCTGATCGGCGGCGCGGTGGGTCTGCGCTTGCGATTGCATCCGGGCCGCCCCCCCGGCGGCCCCGACGCGAACCCCGGCGTCGAGGTCGGTGGCGAGGGCGCTGACGCGCAGGCCGGTACGGATTCCGGCGCGCGCCGCGATCCGCCGGCACGCCCGGATGCGCAGCGCCAGCAGCTGCTGCCGATGGGAACAGCGAGCACGGACGACCGCCGCATGCCCGATCCCGGCGTACGCGATCCCGTCACGTCGCATGAACCCGGCGCGTCGCCGGAGCCCACCGAGTTGCGCCTCACCCTGGAAGGCCATGTCGACCTGCGCACGCTGCGCGCGCGCGTGGGTGTCGCGGGCCCCGGCGAGGTGCGGTTCGAGCGGCTCTGGCTGCGCGACCAAGCGGGGGTCGAATGGAGGCATGACGCGCTGGACGCCGGCTCGACGATCCCGCCGTGCAAGCCGGGCAGCCTGGTGTCGCGCACCACGCCCTGCAGCGTTCTGCTCGGCCTCTCGCGCGACGCGCACGTCGGTGCGTTCGCTCCGGTACGCGTGACCGCGCAGCACGAAGGGCGGCAACTCGACGCACGCGGCCGCGTGTTCATCTACAAGGCCTCGTTCGTGAGCGGCGTCGAGGAACGGCCGATACCGGGAGCCTGGCCCGGCACCGACGGCATGCCGGTCGGTGCCGCGATGATGCTGTTCGACGGTCGCACATTCCACTTGCGCGCCGTCCCGGGCATTCCCGGCGCCGACTGGCTGCTGCGCCTGCTCCTGTCGAAGGACGGACGCCAGTTGTACCTGCACACCCGCGCAGCACCTGGTTTTCGCAACCAGACGCTGCGGCGCTGGAACGGCATGGGAACCGATCTGCTGAAAGTCTCCCGCGACGCGTTCCGGGTCTACCCGACGCGGCGTGGGGCGTGCGCGATCGACGGAGCGGATCCGTACAGCGATGTTCGCAAGTTCGAATGCTTCGATCCGCAGCGGCCGTCGATGGGCATGCACCAGGAGGACCAGCAGGGGTCCGCGCTGCGCGCCAGCCACGGCCTCGATCTGCTGTGGATCCGCTCGCTGCACCGCTTCTCCTACCCCGCGGTCGTAGACCACTTCTCGGATCACTGGGTGTCCGTGCAACTGCCTGCCGAGCATGAGCTGCACGACCTGGATCCCCACGACTACGCGCAGACGCGCTCCCCGGACGGAGTCGAGCGCCATGCCTTCTTCGGCAGGTTCCTCGACGGCCAGGACAGACGCTACCCGGCGGCGATGATGCACCTGCTGCCGCGCGGTGTGCCGGGATCCGAACGGCCTCGCATCGAACGCTTCGAAGCCTTCGACTTCGGCACCCTGCGCGTGCCCAGGGACATCCGCGGCACCTTCATCGACGGGCGCGGGAACACCGGCCTGTACATGATCGCCGGCGACGCCAACCCGCCGCCGGGCACGAGCACGCGCCGCTACCTGCTGCAATCGGCGGTGTTCGAGCCTGTCGAGTTCGCGCTGGTGCGCAAGTCGCGTGCCGAATGGGTGAGGCCGCCGCCCGACAGCCGCGACGAGGCGCTGACCGACATGGTCGGCGTCACCGACGACACGCAAACCACCGACTACCTCGTGCTGATGACCGCCGGCGAGTTCTTCGGCACCCACGCTCAGCTCATCCGCGTCGATCGCATGGGCGGGCTTGCGCCGCAGCTGAGCAGCGAGCCCCTGTTCCTTTTCCCGGGCAAGCCGCGGGCAAGCCGCTTCGTGCCGATGCTTTCCAGCGTTCCCTACCCAGCCTGACGCCGCACGTCGTGCGCGCCGTCGCCGCATGGCCCCTCGGAGGTCTCCCATGATGCCCTTGCCTCGCCGCCTGGCGCGCCGCGTCGTGCCGCTGCTGCTGTCACTGTTCCTCGCCCAGCGCGCGCAGGCCGGGGTGCCGGTGCTTGTCGCGCCGTGGCTTGTGCCCACGTTGTCCGCGGCGGGCCTGGTCGCGGTCGGCTGGCTGGTCGAGCATGTCCGGGAGTCGTTGTCGCAAGCGCACGCCAAGCCGCACCCCAAGCCGCACGGCAGCGGCGGGTCCATGCCGCGCGAGGCACCGGTCGATGTCTTCGGGCAGTGCCTGAGTTGCGGGGTGTCGCCGCCCGATGCCGAAGCCGCCACCGGCGCCGACAAGTCCTCCGCCGGGAAAGCGCTGCTGCCGGGCGCCGATGCCAGGCCCGGCGCCGGCGGCGGGCCGCAGGTCGAGCAGCCGGATGCCGCGCAGCGCGACGCCGGGAAGCAGCCCGAGGCGACCCGACTGATTCTCGAGATGCAACGCAGCCTGGGTCTGCGCGAGCTGCTGGCGCGGGTGCGGGTGAGCGGACCGGGCGAGGTGCGCCTCGAGCAGATCGAGCTCGCCAGCCTGGGCAGCGTGCAATGGCTGGCGGATCCGCTCGGGGTCGGCGCGGCCGAACGCCTGTGCCGGCCGGGCAGCGTGGTGTCGCGCACGCAGCCCTGCGTGTTCGTGCTGAGCCTGTCGCAGGTCCCTCTGGTGGGCAGCGACAACCCGGTGCGCGTGACCGGCATGCACGACGGCGACATGCTGCAGGCACAAGCCCGGGCCTACGTCTACCAGGCCTCTTTCGTGCATGGCAGCTACGGCGGGTTCCGGCACTATGGCGTGCACGGCGTGATCGAGGACGCCGCGATGATGCTGTTCGACGGCAGGCGCATGCGCCTGCGCGCGATTCCCGGCATGCGTGCCGGCGGCCAGGTCAGCGGGCTGTATCTGTCGAAGGACGGCCGGCACCTGTACGCGCGCCGGCGCGCGGTGACCCTGCAAGGCGGCAGCACGGTCGGAGAGTGGACGGGAGAGGGCACGAGTCTCGTCATGTCGTCGAACCGGGCCTTCAACCTTTACCCGACGCGTCGCGGACTCTGCGCCGCCTTCGAGGATTCCCCGCTCGAGCCGTCGCCCGCGTTCCGCTGCTACGAGCCGGGCCTGACCGGGCGCGACCTGCCCACGATCGACTTCGGCCTGCCGATGTGGTTCGTGTCCGGCAGCCTCGACCTGCTCTGGATCCGTTCCATCCAGTGCAGCCTGATGCCGGCCGAGCTGCACTATTTCAGCGATCGCTGGCGCGAGCTCAGCCTGCCGCGAGGCCATGACTTTTCCCGCATCCGGCCGCAGGCGCAGGGCCATGCCATGGTCGAGACCCTGGACGGAACCACGCACTACGCCTTTTTCGCCGATCTGCGCGACGCCGCCGGTGGCTCCTACCCGGTCGCCCTGCTGACCATCCCGGCGCGCGGCTCCTGGCAAAGCGTCGAGCGTTTCGGGGCGTTCGACCTCGACGGGCTGAATCAACCGATGAACATCTACGGCACGATCGTCGAGGGGCTCCAGACCATGAGCATGTACGTGATCGCCAACGACCGCCAGCCGGCGCCCGGCCGCCTGCGCGACCACTTCCTGTTCCAGTCCGCGCTGTTCGACTCCTGGAGTTTCGATCTGCTGCGCAAGTCGCGCTCCGAGCTCCACCACTCCCTGCAGCATGGAGGTTCCGCGCTGACCTCCATGGTGGGAACCAGCAACGCCGACAACACCGTGGATTACCTGGTGTTGTTCGGTGCAAGCGGTGGGATGGGCAGCCGCGCGTCGGTGGTGCGGGTGGACCGCCGGGTCGGGCTCGAGCCGCACGTCGAAAGCCACCGGCTGTTCAGTTTCATCGGCCTGACCTGGGCGACCCGTTTCGTACCGATGATCTCCGACGTTCCCTACCCGGAGTGATCGCGCCTGTCCGCCCGAGAGCGTCGCCGGCGCATGTCGCGCCGCGACGCCGTCCACCACACCACGTGAGCTTGTCATGTCGCATCGCATGCATCGCAACGGCATTCGAGCCATGGTGCTGGCCGTGCTCCTGAGCGCAAGGGTCGTGCAGGAGACGGGTGCCGGCTTGCTGCTTGCACCGCTGTTCACCGACGTGGCGCTGACGACGGCGATCATCTGCACCGCAGCCGCGCCACGGTGTTCCGCGCCGATCGCATGCGCGGACCGCCCGGGGAACTGCACGGACGCCTGCTCTGCGGTTTCGACGGCCACACCTGGGCCACGCGCTTCACGCCCATGATTTCGCACCTTGCCTACCCGCAGCCCGGGGATGGCATGCCATGAAGCCGCGCGCTGCGAGCACAGCTTCGGGCCGAGCCGGACCGGCCGCGAGGACCGGGCCGGCCCCGCGCATCAGGCGAGTGGAGACATCCAGCGGGCGCTTTGCTGGCGCACCACCTCCGGCAGGTGGTGCTCGCGGGCGTAGGTCTCGCGCAGCCATTGCGCATCGTTGCCGCGCCCGCCGACGTCGGCCAGCAGTTCGCGCAGGGCCATGTCGGCCCGCAGATCGATGGCGTGGGGCTCCAGGCGCATCAGGGTGCGCAGGATGTCCTCGCGCAGGGTTCGGTGCTCGCGCGTGGCGGGATCGACGAAGTTCCCGTCGAAGCCGAAACGGCAGGCCTGGAAGCGATTGAAGGTGTACACCAGGTAGTCGTCCTCGTTCGGCTCGAACGGACGCTCGCTCTGGATCCAGCGCCCGAGGGTCTGGATGTAGGCCGCGATGCGCGCTGCCTTGAGGATGTTCAGCGGCGTGTCCATCACGCGCACCTCGATGGTGCCGTATTCGGGTTTGGGCCGGATGTCCCAGTAGAAGTCCTTCATGCTTTGCACCACGCCGGTGGCGGTCATCTTGTCGAAGTACTTCTGGAAGTCCTGCCACGTGAGCACCAGCGGTGCGCGGCCCGACAGAGGAAAGGCGAACACCGAATTCAGGCGTGCCGAGTGAAAGCCGGTGTCCTCTCCCTGCACGAACGGGCTGGACGCGGATAGCGCGATGAAATGCGGAATGAAGCGCGAGATGCAGTGCAGCGTGTACAGCGCGGTGTCGGCATCCGGGCAGCCCAGGTGCACATGCTGGCCGAACACCGTGAATTGCTTGCTCAGGTAGCCGTACAGCTCCGACAGTTGCAGGAATCGCGGCTTGTCGAAAATGCGTTGGTGCGCCCAATGCTGGAAGGGATGCGTACCGCCGCCGGCGAGCCCGACGTCGAGCTTGTTGGCGGCCTCGACCAGCACCGCGTGGGTCTCGCCGAGTTGCCCCAGCACGTCCGCGTAGCTGCCGCAGACTCCGGTCGACAACTCGATCATGCTCTCGGTGATCTCCGGCGTCACCGCGCCGGGAAGCCTGCGGTCTTCGAGCAGGCGCAGCAGGTCGGGCGCGCAGGGTATGAGGTCGTAGTTGTGGCGGCTGACGATCTGCAGCTCCAGCTCCACGCCGATGGACAGCGCCTGCGAATTCGCGAAGCTTTCCAGGCTCATCGAGATATCCTCCGCGCCGAGCGCAATGCGCGCCACGAGCCCCATGCCCGGGCGCCTCCGAACCGCATCCTTTCAACGGCCCCCGGCAGGGGCCTTGATGTCTCCGGCGCGACCGAGCGCCCAGCGCGCGGCCAGCGTGCCGGCCAGCAGGGTCATGGCCACGGACGCGAAGCCGGCGTCGAGCAGCGGCGCCGGCAGCACCCGATGCGAAGCGCCCAGATCCAGCAGCAGCACGAAGCTCACGCCGGAGGCAGGGGTCAGGCTCAGGCCCAGGGCCAGCGACTGGCGCAGGCTCAGTCCGGACGGGCGTCCCAGCAGCAGCGGTGCCGCGAGCTTGGCCAGCGTGCGCAGCAGCACCAGCGCCAGCCCGGCCGACACGCCCAGCAGCAGCACCCGCGGATCCAGGCTCAGGCCGAGGATCAGAAACAGCAGCACCACGAGCACGCCACCGGCGGTACCGAAGTGACGCGGCCACAGGCGTGGGCGCTCGCTGTACAGACGCAGCAGCATGCCGGCCAGCAGCGGTGTCAACAGACTCGACCAGTGCAGGGCGCGCGTGCACGAAAGTACCAGGAGGATCAAGCCAACGAGCAATAACGCAGCGCCTTCATCGGCAAAGTCGAAATGGCGCTCAACCCAGTTCACGGCCCATGCCAGGGCCGCCGCGCCGAGCACGGAGCCGCCGATGGCGTAGACCTGCTGCAGCACCGCGCTCCACCAATGGGTCGCCGTCTGCGCGCCGATCCAGCCCGAGAGCAGGCCGACCGTGAGAATGGACAGCGTGGTTCCCAGCGCAGCCAGCAGCAGCATGCGCTCGGTGACCTGTCCGCGCGCGTGGAATTCGCCGCTGAGGCGAAGCGCCACGGCGGGCGAGGTGCATGCCAGCGCGGCGGATACGGCCAGTGCCGGCATGCCGCCGACGCCGAAGGCGCTCAGCGCCGCCCAGCCGGCGAGCAGGCTCAGGCTCCATTCGCCGACGCTGGTGAACAGCAGCCAGGGATTCGCGCGCAGCCAGCGCAGGTTGACGCGATGCCCGATCTCGAACAGCAGCATCGCCAGTGCCGCATCGACCACCGCGCGCGCGCCGGCCGGCAGCGACAGGGCATGCAGACCGCCGCCGCCGGCGGCGATCAGCAGCCCGGCCACCATGAAGCCGATCAGACGCGGCCAGCGCAGCAGGCGCAGCATGGATTCGCCCATGAGCGATGCGAGCACCAGGGCCAGGCCCACCCACAGCACGCCGTCGGCATGCAGCGAGAGGGTCGGCAGGACAGGCAGGTTCGGCATCGATCAATCCTTGAGTGCCGCGCGTGCTGCGCGGCAGGTGCAGGGCCGGCGTGCCGGAGGATGTGGCGCGGTTGGCCGGCTGGCCGCCGCGGCATGCGCGCGCGAGACTCTCCGCGGGCTGCGCCGAGGCAGCGGCGGGTCATGGGCAGATCCGACGAGCATTATAGAAAGCACTGCCTGCGCCGACGTCGGTCTGCGGGCCTGTCACCCCACAGGCCGACGGGGTATGGCGCGCCCGGCACAGCCGCTGCGCGCCAGCGCCGTCGCGACGCGGGCGGCGCTTTCTACAATGGTCCCATGTCCTACGTGCACCTGCGAACCCACACCGAATTCTCGATTGTCGACGGCAGCCTGCGCGTCGACGACGCGGTCGCCGCGGCGCGTGCCGACGCGCAGGGTGCGCTGGCGATCACCGATTTCAACAATCTGTTCGCCGGCGTGCGCTTCTACACCGCGGCGCGCGATGCCGGGGTGAAGCCCATCCTGGGCTGCGACGTCCGACTGGCGCTGCCCGACGCGGCGGGGCAGGGGACGCCCGCTGCCTTGCTGCTGCTGGTCGCGAGCCAGCGCGGTTACCTCAACCTGTGCGAACTGCTCAGCCGCGCCTGGCTGCTCGGTCAGCATGGCGGGCAGGCCGAGATGCAATGGTCGTGGCTCGCCGAGGACGGCTTGCACGAGGGCCTGATCGCCTTGTGCGGCGCGCGGCAGGGGGCGGTCGGACGCGCGCTGCTCAGCGGCGAGGCCGCGCGTGCGCGCCAGCTTGCGCGCCAGTTCCGGGACCTGTTCGGGGATCGCTTTTATCTCGAGGTGCAGCGCAGCGGCCACGCCGAGTGCGCGCGCCATGTCGACGCCGCGGCGAACCTCGCCGCGGAGCTCGACATCCCGCTGGTGGCGACCCATCCAGTGCAGTTTCTAGGGCCTGACGACTTCGAGGCGCACGAGGCTCGGGTGTGCATCGCCGAAGGCGAAACCCTCGGCAACCCGCGACGCCAGAGGCGATTCACGCGGGAGCAGTACTTCAAGACCACCGCGCAGATGCAGGAGCTGTTCGCCGACCTTCCGTCGGCGCTCGCCAACACCGTGCAGATCGCGCGGCGCTGCAATCTCACGCTGGTGCTGGGCAAGCCACGCCTGCCGCATTTCCCGACGCCTGACGAGGTGCCGCTGGCGGAGTTTTTCCGCGCCCGCTCGCACGAGGGGCTGCAGCGGCGCCTGGAGCAGCTCTACCCCGACCCGGCGCGTCGCGAGCAGGAGCGCGGGCGCTACGCGGAGCGCCTCGAGTTCGAACTCGGCATCATCGCCAAGATGGGCTTCGAGGGCTACTTCCTGATCGTCGCCGACTTCATCAACTGGGCCAAGGACAACGGCTGCCCGGTGGGCCCGGGGCGTGGCTCCGGCGCCGGTTCCCTGGTGGCCTACAGCCTGCGCATCACCGACCTGGATCCGCTGGCCTACAACCTGCTGTTCGAGCGTTTTCTGAACCCCGAGCGGGTCTCGATGCCGGACTTCGACGTCGATTTCTGCCAGGAGAACCGCGACCGCGTGATCGACTACGTCAAGCGCAAGTACGGGGTCGACGCGGTCTCCCAGATCGCCACCTTCGGCACGCTGGCGGCGCGCGCCGCGCTGCGCGATGCCGGGCGCGTGCAGGAGCTCGGCTACACCTTCTGCGACCAGCTGGCCAAGCTGATCCCGAACAAGCCGGGCCAGCACGTGACCATCGACCAGGCCATCGAGGTCGAGCCGCAGTTGCGCGAGCGCATGGAGCAGGAAGAGGAGGTGCGCCAGTTGCTCGGCCTGGCGCGGCAGCTCGAGGGCCTGCCGCGCAACATCGGAATGCACGCCGGCGGCGTGCTCATCGCTCCCGGGAAGTTGACCGATTTCTGCCCGCTGTACGCGCAGCCCGGGAGCAGCGACGCGGTGTCGCAGTACGACAAGGACGATGTCGAGGCGATCGGCCTGGTCAAGTTCGACTTCCTCGGCCTGGCCACGCTGACCATCCTCGACCTGGCGCTGCGCAACATCCACCGCAATCACCCGGAGATGGCCGGCTTGCGCATGGAGGACATCCCGCTCGACGACCCGGCGACCTACAAGCTGATGGCCCGCGGCGACACCGTGGCGGTGTTCCAGCTCGAATCGCGCGGCATGCAGGGCATGCTGCGCGACGCCCGGCCCGACCGCTTCGAGGACATCATCGCGCTGGTCGCGCTGTACCGTCCCGGTCCGATGGACCTGATCCCCAGCTACTGCCAGCGCAAGGCCGGAAACGAATCCATCGAGTATCCCGATCCGCGCATGGCGCCGGTGCTCGAGGAGACCTACGGGATCATGGTGTACCAGGAGCAGGTCATGCAGGTGGCGCAGGTCATCGGCGGATACTCGCTCGGTGGCGCCGATCTGCTGCGTCGTGCCATGGGCAAGAAAAAGCCCGAGGAGATGGCCAGGCATCGCGGGATCTTCGCCGAGGGGGCCGCGAAAAACGGCATCGCTCCGGAAAAGGCGAACGAGATCTTCGACCTGATGGAGAAATTCGCCGGCTACGGGTTCAACAAGTCGCATGCGGCCGCCTACGCGCTGCTCGCGGTGCAGACGGCATGGCTGAAGGCGCATTACCCGGCGGAGTTCATGGCCGCCAACATGAGCATCGCGCTGGACGACACCGACAAGCTGCGGGTGCTGGTCGACGACGCGCGGGCCATGGGCCTGAGCATCCTGCTGCCCGATGTCAACCACGGGCAGTGGCGCTTCGACGCCGTGGACGCGCGGACCATTCGCTACGCCCTTGGCGCGATCAAGGGCACGGGGCGTGCCGCCATCGAGGCCATCGTCGAGGCGCGCGAGGCGGGCGGGCCGTTTCGTTCGTTCATGGATTTCGCGGAGCGCGTGGATCGCACGCGCATCAACCGCCGCGTGCTCGAGGCGCTGATCCGCGGCGGCGCCTTCGACGGCCTCGACCCCAATCGCGCCACGCTCATGGCGGCGGTCGGCATGGCGCTGGAGCATGCCGCGCAACGTGCCGAGCACGCCGACCAGGGCGGACTTTTCGACCTGCTCGCCGACGACCATGCGGGCGCCCCGGAGCCCGAGCAGCAGCCGCCATGGGATCTGCGCCGGCGCCTGGGCGAGGAGAAACTGGCCGTCGGCTTCGTGCTCAGCGGCCATCTGTTCGATGCCCATGCCGCCGAGGTGCGGCGTTTCGCGCCGCGCAGCCTCGCCGAACTCACCGAGTCGCGCGACAGCGTGCTGGTGGCCGGCATCGTGGCCGGCATGCGCGTGGTGCAGGGGCAGCGCGGGCGCGTGGCCATCGTCACGCTCGAGGATCGCTCCGGCATGCTGGAAACCGTGGTCAACGAGCGCCTGCTGGACAGCGTGCGCGCGCTGCTGCGGGAGGACGAACTCCTGGTCTTCCAGGGACGCGCCATGGCCGACCGGTTCAGCGGGGGCATCCGTTTCAATGTCGACGCGGTGTGGAGCCTGGAGCAGGCGCGCGAGCGCCTCGGCCGACGCATCCGCATGCAGGTCAACGGCATGGCCGATGCGTCGCCGCTGCTCGAACTGGCGCGCACCCACGCGCCCGGGGACGTCGACGCGGGGCTGCCGCTGGAGCTGGAACTCGAGCGCGCCGGCGCGCGCGCCACCCTGCGTCTCGACCGCCTGCGCCTGCGGCCCGGCGACGACACCCTGGCCGCGCTCGGCAGGCTCGCGCGCGAGGGGCAGGTGCAGGTGGTCTACGACGCCGGCGAGGCGCCGGCGGCGGCCTGGCAGCAGGCCTGAGTTCGTGTCGCGGCCGCGCGGCCGCGGCAGCCGGCGCCGGCGAAGCGCCTCAGTTCGTGGCGTCGCGCGGCCCGTCGACGATTTCCAGCGGCGTCCACCAGCGCCCATGGTCGCTCGGCAGACGGCCCAGGCGCTTGACCGCGCGCACCACGGCGTCATCCCAGCTCGGCACGCCGCTCGAGCGCTTCACGCGCACCCCGAGCACCTGCCCGGAGTTCGGATCCAGGGTCACGCTGAGGGTGACCTTCGGGTCGCCCTGGATCTGGTCGATCTGCGCCTGGGTGTAGATGGTGCTCTGCCGGATCAGCGTGGCCAGGCGCGCCCCGTAGCCCCCCGACGGGCCGGCGCTGGCCGCCGCGGTACCGGCCGGGGAGGCGCCGGTGCCGGCCTGCGCCATCAGGCTCTTCAGATAATCCTGGCGGCTTTGCTGCTGCAGGCGCGCCATCTGCTGCTCGCGCCTGCGCTCGGCCTTCTCGGCTGCAGCCTTCGCAGCCGCGGCCTTCTCGGCGGCTGCCCTTTCCGCGGCGGCCTTCTCGGCCGCAGCCTTTTCCGCAGCGGCCTTCTCGGCAGCAGCCTTTTTCGCGGCGGCCTTCTGCTCGGCGGCCTTCTGCGCGGCGGCCTGCTGCGCCGCCAGGCGTTGCTGCTGCAACTGCCTTTCGTGCTGCTGCTCGGCGAGCTTGCGCGCCTGCTGCCGCGCCAGTTGCTCGGCGCGCAGCTTGCGCTCCTGCTGCTCGCGCTTGCGCTGCTCGCGCAGCGCGATTTCGGCCTGGTCCGGTTGCGGGCGGGTCTGTGCCCGCGGTGGCGGTGGCGGTGGTGGCGGCGGCGCCGGCCGAGGCTGCGGCTGCGGCGCAGGCGTCGGCCTGGGCAGCGGCCGCGGCGCCGGCGGCGCGGAAAGATGCGCGGTCGGCGCCCACAGCTCCGCCTCCACCGCCTGCGGGGTGTGACTGTGCCAATGCACGCCGAAGGCGATCAGCACGATCAGCAGAAGGTGCATCAGCAGCGCCAGCAGCAGGGCGCGGCCGCTGCCGCGTTCGGCGGGCGGGCGCAGGGCGTCGGCGGCGGGGTGGTTCATCGGGGTCGGGACGGAGGCTACCGGGGGATCAACGCGTGCGCGGGTGCCGCGGTTGACGGCATATCGCTCAACGTCCGCCGGAGGCAGCCACGGCGAGGCCGACGCGGCGCACGCCTGCACGCTTGAGACGGTCCAGCAGCTTCATGACGTCGTCGTACTTGACGTTCTTGTCGGCGGCGATCATCACCGGCATGTCGGCCAGCGAACTGCCGTTTCCGGCGGCGATCTGGCCCACCGTCTGCGCCAGTGCCGCGGGTGTCACGTCCTGCGGCTGCAGCGCCGCCGATCCGGGCCGGGCCTTCGGGTCGAGCAGGCGCACCTGCAGCGTGTGGTCGACGCGCAGGTCGACCTCCACCACGGTGTCGGGAGCGCGCGACGCGGCGCCCACCGTGGGCAGCTTGACCAGACTGGGCGTGATCAGCGGCGCCGTGACCATGAAGATGATCAGCAGCACCAGCATGACGTCGATGTAGGGCACGACGTTGATCTCCGCCAGCGCACGCCGGCGCGCGCCGCCGGAGCGTTGCTGGATCGCGCCCACTTCAGCGCCCCCCCGCGTCCATCGGGAAGCGCGACGCGCCCGGGGCGGGCGCGCTGCCGCCTCCCGGGTGCGGCGCAACCTGGCGCTGCAGGATGTTGGAGAACTCTTCCATGAAGGACTCGAAGCGGATCGACAGGCGATCGATGTCGCGCGCGAAAAAGTTGTAGGCGATGACCGCGGGGATCGCCGCGAACAGGCCGATGGCCGTGGCCACCAGGGCCTCGGCGATGCCCGGCGCGACCGTGGCGAGGGTCACCTGCTGCAGGTTGGACAGGCCGACGAAGGCATGCATGATGCCCCATACCGTGCCGAACAGGCCGACGTAGGGCGAGACCGAGGCGACCGAGGCGAGAAACGACAGGTTGGATTCGAGCACGTCCATTTCGCGCTGTTGCGCGGCGCGCATCGCGCGGCGCGCCCCGTCGACCAGCGTGCTGGGATCGAGCCGGCGTTCGCGCAGCTTGAGAAACTCGCGCATGCCCGAGGCGAAGATGCGCTGCAGCGGGCTGCCATGGCGGGCCGCGCCGAGCGCGCTCTGGTAGAGGTCGTTGAGACTGCTGCCGGACCAGAACTCCTGCTCGAAATCGTCGGTCTTCAGGCGTGCCCGCTTGACCGAGAAATACTTGCGGAAAATCACCGTCCAGCTGGCCAGCGAGACGGACAGGAGCAGGGCGAGCACCAGTTGCACGACGATGCTGGCGCCCAGCACCAGGGAGACGATGGAAAAGTTCTGGTCCATGCGGGATCCACGATCAATAGGGGCTTGCTGTGCGCGGACGCCTCGCGGCGGCTGCGATGCCGGACGCGCCTTGGCGCAGGCGCTATTGTGCCTGCGCGACGGAACCGGCAGCGTGCCTGCGCCGGGCGGCCGCGGCCTGCCTCAGTCGAGACCGCGCAGCACGGCGTCGGGAAGCCGCCGCGGTCGCATGCTGCCGGCCTGCACGCAGGCGACGACGAAGCGCGCCTCGGCCAGCAGGGTGCCGGGAGCGTCGTCGCGACGCACCGTCTGCAGGAACTCCAGGCTGGCACCGCCGGTCTTGCCGATGGCGACGTCGATCAGCAGCGCATCGTCGAGGCGCGCCGGACGGAGGTAGCGAACCTCGGCAGCGCTCACCACGAACAGCAGGCCCGCGGTGTCGGCCAGATGCTGCTGGTCGATGCCCAGGCGGCGCAACCACTCGGTTCGCGCGCGCTCGCAGAACTTCAGGTAGTTGGCGTAGTACACCACGCCACCGGCGTCGGTGTCCTCCCAGTACACGCGTACCGGGAGGGTGAACGCTGCGCGGGAAGCGGGTCGGACGGAAGTTGCGCTGGACATGTGCGCGCAGTGTACCGAGCCCGTCGCGACGCTGGCGCGAAGCCCGGATTCGGCGGGTCCCGGGAAAAATCTGTCAGGGTTTGCAGTGCGGATCGGCGGTGGCGCGCCAACTGGCGTTGGGTTCCAACCGGGAGACTTCCCGCAGGGCTGGGCGCGTCGCCGCCGCTAGGAGTGCGGGTGGACAGCCTGGAAGGCCTGAACAACTACCACGCCAGGTTCCACGACCGCATCGTCGGCATCGAGGCGGGTGCCGGGTTGATGATCAATACCCGCAAGGCCCTGAAGGTGTACGGCATGCATGACATGTCGTTGCTGACCAGCTCGACCGCGGCGATGCAGGCGCAGCTGCAACGTGCCATCGAGCGCAAGGACTGGATCGTGGTCACGGCGTGGAAGCCGCTGGGCATCTGAGCGCGCTTCGACCTCAAGACCCTGCAGGACCGGAAGGATGTCTACGGCACCGCGGGGCATATCGATGCCGTGATCAACCCCAAACTGCAGACGCGCGCACCGCAGCTTGCGCGCTTCCTGCGGGAGTTCCGGTTGCCCATCAGCGACATCCAGTCGATGAAGGGCGAGCTGAACAAGGGCAAGCCGCTGGCCGAGATCACGGCGGGCTGGATCGCCGCCCATCGCCCGCAGATCGCCGGCTGGGTGAAGACCGCTCAGGCCTGAGTGGCTCCCGGGCAAGCCGCGCCCGGCCGCGGCTTGCCCGCATCGCGCTCGCGCGGCAGGGGAATCGGCGTGTGACAGCATGCCCCGCTGCGATGCTGGCTACCATGGCACGAGGCAGAAGCCCCTGGAGATCCCCTTTCATGTTCACCGGAATCATCACTGCGCTCGGGCGCATTCAATCCACGCAACCCCTGCCGGGGCAGGGCGCCGGGTTGCGCGTGAGCGTATCCACGCCGCCCGGATGGCTCGACGGCGCAGCTCTCGGCGACAGCATCTGCGTCAGCGGCGCCTGCATGACGGTGGTGCAGAAGGGCGACGAGCACTTCGTGTTCGACATCTCGGCGGAGAGTCTGCGGCGTACCAGCGGGCTGGATCATCCCGGCGCGCTGGTCAACCTGGAGCAATCGCTGACCCTGGCCACGCGACTGGGCGGGCATCTGGTCACCGGACATGTCGACGCAGTGGGTGAGGTGCACGCCTTCGAGCCGGTAGGCGAGTCCTACCTGCTGGTGGTCGCGGCTCCGGCGAATCTCGCGAGGTTCTTCGCCTACAAGGGCTCGGTGACCCTCCAGGGCGTGAGCCTGACGGTCAATCGCGTCGACGATGCTCCGGACGGCAGCGCGCGGCTGCACATCAATCTGATTCCCCACACCCTGCAGCACACCAATCTGCACACCCTGCAACGTGGCAGCCGGGTCAACCTGGAAGTCGACGTCATCGCGCGCTACGTGCAGCGCATGCTCGCGGCGCCGCAGGCGCAGGATTAGCCCACTCGGGCATTCCCCGTGGGTGCCGGCATGGCCGGACTGCCCGCGCCCCCGAACGCGCGCCGCGCTTGCGTCCCTCGGGCGGTCCAGCCTTGTCGGGTGCCGAAGAATCGGGCTATACTGCAAGGCTTGTTCCCCGATAGCTCAGTCGGTAGAGCGACGGACTGTTAATCCGCAGGTCCCTGGTTCGAGCCCAGGTCGGGGAGCCAAAATGCGAAGCCCCAGGTCACAAGCCTGGGGCTTTTTTACGCCCGCTCGGCGAGTGTTGGGGACGTCCCGATCATGTGCATGATCAGGCGAATCAGCACGTTCTTGTCCTTCGGGTCCGATTCGGCGACCAACAAGGTCAGCGCGGCCAGGCCGACATCGTTGATGACGGGGGCGCCTGTGGCATCGAGGAGCCGGGCGTTGCGGTGCAGAAAGTCGACGAACAGAAGCGCCGCGCTTCGCTTGTTGCCGTCGGCGAAGGGATGGTTCTTCACGACGAAATAGAGCAGGTGTGCCGCCTTTGATTCGATGTCCGGGTAGGCGGGTTCGCCGAATACGCTCTGTTCCAGGTTGCCGAGGATGGCAGCCAGGCCGTCGCCGCGCTCCTGTCCGAACAAATCGCTCGCATCGCCGCGGCGCTGCAGGTCGTCTCTCAGGGTGGCGATGTGCTCGCGGGCCTGTTCGGCGGTGGGAAGAACGCCGCCCGGCTGGCCTTCAGGTTCGCCGAGCAGCCCCTCGTCGTAACGTTGCAGCCACAGGAAGGTGCGCGTGTAGCGGCTGACGAGATCAATCAATCCGCGGCCGGCGTCGAGCGCGAGGTGGTCGCTGTGTGCGGTTCGGCGGATGATTTGGAGCGCGGCTTCGAGTTCGCGAGCATTGGCCTCGAACCGCTGTGCATTGATCGTGTATCCGCGCGAGAGGTGCGTGCGGAGCAGGGCGGTAGCCCATTGGCGAAATTGCACGCCCTTCTTGGAGTTGACGCGATATCCGACCGAGATGATCGCGTCGAGGTTGTACTGTTTGACCAGGCGTCTGACCTGGCGGGAACCTTCGCGCTGAACTACCGAGGATTCCTGGGTAGTTGCTGGCTCGTCCAGTTCGGCATCCGCATAGATGCGTTTGAGGTGCAAACCGATATTGTCTGTCGAGGTATCGAACAGTTCGGCCATCTGTCTCTGGCTGAGCCATACCGTTTCGCGGTCGACTCGCACCTCGACGCGGCCTTGCGGTGACTCGTAGATGGCGATGTCGGTCATTGTGTGGTGCTCCAGGGCTTGGGGGCACGGGACACCGAACATTGCGGAGCCACAGGCAACCAGCACATCTTACGAGCGCAGCCCAGCCCTTTGCGCCTTGTGCCGAGGTCGTGAAGGGCCATCAGGGACGATGAGCCATCGTGACAAACCAGTGCCCAGTTTCGCCCTGTTCGGCGAGCCGCCGATGCAGGGCCATGCAGCGATTCGAGGCCCTTGTCAGCAGAAGGATTCGCCGTGCGCGGACGGGTTTTGCGGTTCCTGCGCAGGAACGGGGCTACGCGGCCGGCCGTTGAAGTGCCCGGCGCATGGACGGGCTGCAGGCGCGCGAATCGCGGGATGGCGTGCGTCGGGTGGGCGATGTTCGTGCAGGTACTCTGGCGCTGGTTTCTGGCGCAGCCGCGCCGCCGGCCGGTTCAGCCGCCGCGCGGGTCGGAACAGGCCGCTCGCCGCCGCAGATCCTCGGTGGTTTCGCCGTCGCCCTGTGCACGCCAGCCGGGCGGGGCAAACACCGCGCCGAGCACCTCGCGCGCACTTCGCGCCCGCAGGAGATCGCGCGCCAGCGCGATCCAGGGGTCGAACTCGACGCGCAGGATGTTGTGCGATGTCTGCGCATGCACGAGTCCGTAGCGGCATGGCAGGTCTTCGCGTTCGTGCACGTAGGTTCCGAACAGCCGGTCGAAGACGACGAGCACGCCGCCATAGTTCGCGTCCAGGTACTCGATGTTCGCGGCGTGGTGCACGCGGTGGGCCGAGGGTGTGTTGAACACGTACTCCAGCCATCCCAGCCTGGGAATCCACGTGGCGTGCAACCAGAACTGGTACAGCAGGTTCAGCGACAGCGTGATGATCACCAGCTGCGGCGGAAATCCGAGCCACACCAGCGGCGCGAAGAACACGATGGCGCCGGTCAGGTGCTGGAGCCAGCCGATGCGAAATGCCGCCGCCAGGGTCAGGTCATTCGGCGAGTGGTGCACCGAGTGCGTCAGCCAGAACCAGCGGATGCGATGCGAAGCGCGGTGGTACCAGTAATAGCAGAACTCCTGCCCGACGAACAGCAGCAGGAGCATCGCGCCGCCGTCGACATGCAGGGTCTGCATGCGAAAGCGCCAGACCACGCCGAGCAGCGCGCCCGAGGTCGAAACGCCGAGCAGCAGGGGCAGGCGGCGCCCGAGCAGGTCGCCGACGGAGATCGCCGCGCTCTTCCAGTCGAAGCCGCCTCGCGCGCTCAGCGCCAGTGCCTCCACCAGCGCGGCTCCGAGGACGATGCCCAGGAGGCTCAGGAGCAATGGAACATGGGCGCGCATGCTTGTCTCGATCGACGCGTGGTGTGCTAATTTTATGAATATTGCTCAGGTTTTGAGCTCGCATTTTCCACGGGGCGTTGTCGCGCAAAACATGCAGAAGAATCCATCACCTGGGCGCCGCGAGCCGCGCCAGGCGCGTGCCCTGCGCACGCGCGAACTCATATTCGAGACGGCGATCCAGATCCTCGAGCACGAAGGCGAGGCGGCGCTATCGACCAATCGCATCGCCGAGCGTTCGGGCTTCAGCGTCGGCACCATCTACCAGTACTTCGCCGACAAGCAACAGATCCTGTCCGCGTTGACCGAGCACGAACGGGCCACGCGCATGCGGCGTATCGCGGCGGAGCTCGGCGCTCGCGCGGGGGGCACGGTCACCCACGGACAGATGGAGCACCGGGTGCGCGCCGTGCTGCGCATCGTGCTCGACGCCTTCGGGGGCCGGCACCGCGCCAGGCGCATTCTGGTGGAGCGCGCATTGCGTCAAGCCGATGGCGAGCTGATGAACCGACCGGTCGCGGCGATGGCCGAAATGCTGCGTGGCCTGCCCGACGGTGGCAGCCCCGTCGGGGCACTGGGCGAGATCGACGCGTTCGTGCTGACCCACGCGGTGGCGGGTGTCATCCGCGCCGCGCTGGCCCGCGATCCCGGCCTGCTGAAGAATCCGCGGCTCGAGGGCGCGCTGGTCGATCTCAGCGTCGGTTTCCTGCGGCGGCGCAACGCCGCCGCCTCATAGGCGGGGAGCGAGGCCTGCAGCCGCGCCATCCGGCAGGCCGCGCTGCAGGCTCATCGGCTGTCGCTGTCGCAGCGGGCGGACTGCGCCTGCGGCAGGCAGGCGCTGCCTGCGCAGCAGTTCGCCGTGAGGAAGGCGATCAGCTCGTCCATCAGCGGGTAATTGGCGGCGTAGAAGATGAAACGGCTTTCCTGGCGGCCACCGATCAGTCCGACGCGCGCGAGGTGGGACAGATGGAACGACAGAGTCGGGCCGGGAAGGCCCAGGCGTTCGCCGATCGCGCTCGGATTCATCCCTTCGGGTCCCGCTTCGACCAGAAGCCGGAAGATGCCGAGACGGGTTTCGTGCCCGAGCGCCGCGAGCAGATCCGCGGCATGCAAAGTTTCCATGATTGTCGAATGGTACGGCGTGCGCACGCCGACGCGGGGGCAGGCTGGGCCCGTTGACGGAGTGTTCCAGCTCGGTGCAGCGACGGCTTCGACGCGTCGAACGGCGCACCGCCGCCGCCGCGACGGGCTCGCGCAGGCGAGGCTGCCCGGCCCGGCACGGCGGCGCAGGCGCGTCGGGAAGCCACGCATAGGCAGCGCCGGCCGCGGATGCTAACGTCCAGCCAGGTGTTTCCCGTGCAGCGCGCGGGCCCGGTACGTGCTGTCGATGCGTTCGCCGCGGGTCGACCGCGATCATCGAGTCGTTCAGCGGAGAGTGGGCATGCCTGAGCCGTCGAAGCCTGTGTTGCGGGATCTCGCCGACGTGCGGCGTTTCGAGCAGGAGATGCCCTGGCGCGAGCGCGCTCCAGGGCGCAGCGTGCTCGAAGTCCTGGAGTCCTCGGCCGCTCGCTTCGCGCAGCACCCGGCCCTGACCATGCTGATGACAGGGGAGGCTGACGAGCAGCCGCGCGTGGTCTGCTATGCAGAACTGCTCGGGCTGGTGCGGCGTGCCGCCAACGGCTTTCACGCGCTCGCCGGCCCGGCGCCGGTGGTCGCGTACATGCTGCCCAACCTGATCGAGACCCACGCTGTGCTGTGGGGCGCGGAGTGCGCGGGCAGCGCGTTGCCGATCAATTTCCTGCTGCAGCCGGCGGCGATCGCCGAGTTGCTCCGCGCCGCGGGAGCCAGCGTGCTGGTGGCGCTGGGACCGCACCCGAGCCTGGACATCTGGCAGAAGGCCCTGGCCGTGCAGCAGGCCCTGCCGCGGCTGCACCTGGTGCGCGTGGGCCCCGGCGACGAACCGGCCCTCGAGCTTGGCGAGTTGTTGCGCGCGGCGCGCGGCGATCGCCTGGAATGGGACGAACTGCGCGGAGGCGACGACATCGCCGCCTATTTTCACACCGGCGGCACCACGGCGGCGCCCAAGCTGGTGCGGCATACGCACGACAACCAGATCTGCGCCTCCTACGGCAGCGCCGTGATGCTCGACTTCGGCCCCGAGACGGTGCTCACCCAGGGTTTTCCGATGTTCCATGTCGCGGCGGCGATGCCCTGCGGGCTCGGGGCCCTGCTCTGCGGCGCGCATCTGTTGCTGATGTCGCCGGCGGGCTACCGCGAGCCGGCGATGATCCGCAATTACTGGGACATCGTCGCGCGCCACCGTGTCACCGCCGGTGCCGGCGTGCCGACCGCGGTGGGTGCCATGCTCGACGTGCCGACGCGGGGCCACGATCTCTCCAGCCTGCGGATCGGGCTGACCGGCGGCGCCCCGGTGCCGCATGCGCTGACGCAGCGCTGGGAGCGTGTCACGGGCACGCGCATGCACCAGGTGCTGGGCATGACCGAAACCGCCGGAGTGGTCAGCGTCGACCCCGCGCGGGGTAGGGCATGCGAGGGATCCGTCGGGTTTCCGATTCCCTACACGCGGGCGGAGGTGCGTCGTCTGCTGCCGGACGGCAGCATCGGCGAGCGCCTGCCGGCCGGCCAGACCGGCGTGCTGGTGATCCGCGGGCCGCATGTCTCTCCCGGTTACCGCGATCCGGCCCGCGATGCGGGGGTGTTCGTCGACGGTGAACTGGTGGCGGGCGACCTGGCCTATAGCGACGACGACGGGCGCCTGTTTCTCTGCGGCCGCAGCAAGGATCTGATCATTCGCAGCGGGCACAACATCGACCCGGCGATGATCGAGCAGGCGATGACGGATCATCCGGCCGTCGCCATGGCTGCCGCGGTCGGCCAGCCCGATGTCTACGCCGGGGAACTCCCGGTGGTCTATGTGCAACTGCGCCCCGGCGCCAGCGTGTCGGAGCGCGAACTGGCCGAGCACGCGCAGGCCAGCATCGACGAGCGGCCGGCGTGGCCCAGGCATGTCTACATCGTCGAGCAGATGCCCCTGACCAGCGTCGGGAAGATTTTCAAGCCGGCGCTTCGCCTCGACGCGACGCGACGACAGGTCGCATGGGTGCTGGAGCAGGAACTGCACGTGCAGGCCGACGCGCTGCAGGTCAGCGACGGCGAGCGCGGGCTCGAGGTGTGCATCTCCCTTAAGGGCGATGGGGATGATGCCGGCGATGCGGCGACGCTCCAGCGGGTGCAGCGCGCCTTGGATGGGTACCTGTTCAGCACCCGGGTGGCCTTCTGAGCCTGCTTCCGGGCCTGTCTCGAAGCCGGCTTTTGAGCCCCCAGGGCCGGGCTGCGCCCAGCCCGCCCCCCATGGGGGTCAAGCCATCTTGGGGCGGCCCGGCGATGGCTTGAGACTCTGCCAAGGAGAGTCTGCCAAGCGGCGCGCGTGCCGGTTTGGTGGTATACTTTTTGCATAGATTCGCGCAAGTCCGTTGCTACAAGGTCTCGTGCGCGACCGCTGGCCCCGTTGCGGGGCCACGCTGCTCCGGCGAGGTCGCCTGTATTCCCCACGCTGATTGTCCTTGGGTGTTTCTGTGTCCGTTCGCATGTTGCGAGCGGGGTTTTTGTTCCATGCTTTATTTCTTCCAGGAAACACCATGACAATTCAGACCGGCATCGTGAAGTGGTTCAACGATGGCAAGGGCTTCGGCTTCATCGCCCCGAGTGACGGCGGCAAGGATCTGTTCGCGCACCACAGCGAAATCCGCAACGGCGGTGGTTTTCGCACCCTCGCCGAAGGCGCGCAAGTGGAGTTCGAGGTGAAGGACGGCCCGAAGGGCCCGCAGGCGACGAACATCCGCGCACTCTGAATCTGAACCGTCCGCGCGGTTTCCGCCGGCAAGGCACGCAAGGCTGCGTGCCGGCCGGCAGTTCGCCGGGATGCAGCACCCAGGGCCCCGCATTCGTGTCGGGGCCTTTTTGCATGCCTTCGGCGCACCACCGCTTCAGGCGGGTTCCTCCATGCGCGGGCGCAGCGCGGCGGGGGTTTCGGCGCCCTGGGGCGCCCGACCCGGCTGCAAGCTCAGACGCCTGTTGGGCAGGTGCTGCGGCCATTCGCGTTGCAGGTAGCAGACCATGGCCTCGCGTACCCGACAGCGCAATTCCCATGCACGTGCCGAGTTCGCAGCACTCATCAGCAGGCGTAGCTGCAGTGCGTGGTCGTCGGCTTCGGTGGTGTGCACGAGCGCGTAGCGGCCGTCCCAGTCGGGATCGGCGGCGCAGATGCGTTTGAGCTCGGCCCTGATCGGTTCGATGGGCATGGTGTAATCGACCCAGAGAAACACGGTCACCAGCAGGCTGGCGCTGGTGCGCGTCCAGTTCTCGAACGGATGTTCGATGAACCACTGCAATGGCAGGATGAGGCGACGGTCGTCCCAGACCCGGAACACGACATAGGTTCCGGTGATCTCCTCGACACGCCCCCATTCTCCCTGGACGATCAGCACGTCGTTGAGCCGGATCGGTTCGGTCAGCGCGATCTGCAGCCCGGCCAGCAGGTTGCTCAGCACCGGGCGTGCGGCGAAACCGACGACCACGCCGGCGATCCCGGCCGACGCCAGCAGGCTGGTGCCGATGCGCCGCACGCCGGGGATGCTCATCAACGCGAGTGCGACGCCGATCAGCATCACGAGCAGGTTGATCACCCGCGTCAGCACACGGGCGCGCGTCAGTGCGCCTCGGGCCTGCAGGTTGGTGTCCAGAAGCGTCGGATCCTCCGGCAGTGCCAGACCGCCGCGGCGCAAGGTCACGGACTCGCCGCCGGCCTGTACCACGCGCATGGCCAGCCAGGTGAAGCTGGCGATGAGCGCGAGTCGCAACAGGCCGAGCAGCCACGGCACGGAGCCGAGATGTGCATGCAGCAGACGCAGATCCAGCCGCAGGATGAGCAGCATCCAGACCGCGCGCAGGGCACGGCGGGTGCGCAACCAGAACAGCGGGCCGACGCTGCCACCGCGAAACGTGCGCAGCACCAGCCTGGAGGCGAGCAGAAAGGCCGGCAGTGCGAGCGCGGACAGCACGATGGCCGCGGATTCGGGGAGATGGGTGGCGATCCAGGCGCTGGCTTCGCTGAGGAATGGGTCGTGCATGCCGGGGGTGCAGTGTCGGCGCGCCAGCAGCGCGGGCGTGTTCACACAGGCAAGCGCAACGGGTATCGGCGCCGGTGGCGACCGGTTGCGCAGGGCGCTGAGAACGGGACGGCGCGAGGCTGCTTCGCCCACATTGCGGGCGTGGCCATGCAACTTGCGCGCCAGACGCGTCAATATCGGATGCACTGATTCTAGGTCGACCCGGACGATGCTCGAAAACCTGCGGGAAGACCTGTGCGAAGACCTGCGGGAAGACCTACGCGAAAACCTGCGCAAGAACCCGGCCGGCTGGTGCGGCGCCTGTCTCGGTACAGGCGGGGCCTGTGCATCAGCCCATCACGCCATCAGCCCATCACGCCATCAGCCCATCACGCGGCACCCGCTGCATACCGCGCGGCGAGGCCCGATACCCTCGGCGAGGCCCTGTACCCTGATTCCCTGATTCGGGCGCGCGGGGCCGGCTGGCGCC
>JAKAZQ010000017.1 GCA_021815805.1 Pseudomonadota bacterium
GGTCCTGCGCCAGCCCTTGAAGGATCTCGACGTCGCCTATGCCACCCGCATCCAGCGCGAGCGCTTCACGGGCGAACAAGCCGAGGGCTACACCGCCGAATTTCGGGTCGACAAGGCCTTTCTCGACGAGTGCTGCGGTGAGACCACGGTGCTCATGCATCCGCTGCCCCGGGACAGCACGCCGGGCGCGAACGATCTGAGCACCGATCTCGACGCGGATCCCCGCCTGGCCATCTTCCGCCAGTCGGACAGCGGCGTGGCCGTCCGCATGGCCATCTTCGCGACGCTGCTCGGGGTGGAACGCCAGTTGCAGGGGCCGCTGCGAGATGTGACTTGGCGCACTCCGAACGCCATCGGCCCGAACGTTGTCTGTGGCCACATGCCGAGCGCCGGCATCGTCGCATAAACGGACACACCGGCCCTGCGACACGGTACGTCGGGACATCCTCGCTCGGACTGCGAAGGGGCGCTTCCCATCATGCCCCCCAGACGCCAAAAAGCCCGAGTGGCGTGAACCACTCGGGCCTTGCAAACTGGCGTCCCCTAGGGGATTCGAACCCCTGTTATCGCCGTGAAAGGGCGGTGTCCTAGGCCTCTAGACGAAGGGGACAGGACGTACTGCAAACTGCTTTTTGCTCGGTTGGTGGAGGTAAGCGGGATCGAACCGCTGACCTCTTGCATGCCATGCAAGCGCTCTCCCAGCTGAGCTATACCCCCGCAAGCAAAGAATGCAATCTTAACCGACGGCCTGCTGCGCGCGCAAGCCCCGTGGCAGCGGAACTGCGCGCGAAAACCACACGATGCGGCGCCGGGTTCAATGGCGCGTGGTCGCCTCCGAACTGGCCGGCGCGTCTCCGGAAGCGGCCGACCCCGCGGCGGCCGCAGGCTCGTCCGGAAGCGCCTGCGGCGCGCGCTCCAGCGCGATCTCCAGCACCTTGTCGATCCACTTGACCGGGACGATCTCGAGACTGTTCTTGATGTTCTCGGGAAGTTCCTGGAGATCCTTGACGTTCTCCTCCGGGATCAGCACGGTCTTGATGCCGCCGCGGTGCGCCGCCAGCAGCTTTTCCTTCAGGCCGCCGATCTCCAGCACTTCGCCGCGCAAGGTGATCTCGCCGGTCATCGCGACATCGGCACGCACCGGGATACCGGTGAGCGCCGAGACGATCGCGGTGGTCATCGCGATGCCGGCGCTGGGGCCGTCCTTCGGCGTGGCGCCTTCGGGCACGTGCACGTGCAGGTCGCTTTTCTCGAACACCTCGTCCTTGATGCCCAGGCGCCGGGCGCGCGCCCGCACCACGGTGCGCGCCGCTTCCACGGACTCCTTCATCACGTCGCCGAGCGAGCCGGTGCGAATGATGTTGCCCTTGCCGGGCAGGCGCGTGGCCTCCACGGTGAGCAGTTCGCCGCCGACTTCGGTCCATGCCAGCCCGACCACCTGGCCAACCTGGTTCTCGCGTCCGGCAAGCCCGAAGTTGAAGCGGCGCACGGACAGAAAGTCGTTCAGGTTGTCGGCGCTGACCACGACCTTGCTCGCGTACTTGTTCAGCAGCAGGCCCTTCACCGCCTTGCGGCAGATCTTGGAGATCTCGCGCTCCAGCGAACGCACCCCGGCCTCGCGCGTGTAGTAGCGCACGATGCCGCGGATCGCATCCTCGGTGACCTCGAGCTCGTGCTCCTTCACGCCGTTGTTGCGCATCTGCTTGGGCAGCAGGTAGCGCTGCGCGATGTTGACCTTCTCGTCCTCGGTGTAGCCCGACAGCCGGATGACCTCCATGCGATCGAGCAGCGCCGGCGGAATGTTCAGCGAGTTGCTGGTGGCCACGAACATCACGTCCGAGAGGTCGAAGTCGACCTCCACGTAGTGGTCGCTGAAGGTGTGGTTCTGCTCGGGATCCAGCACTTCCAGCAGCGCCGACGACGGATCGCCGCGGAAGTCCATGCCCAGCTTGTCCACCTCGTCGAGCAGGAACAGGGGATTGCGCACCCCCACCTTGTTCAGGCTTTGCAGGATCTTGCCCGGCATGGAGCCGATGTAGGTGCGGCGATGCCCGCGGATCTCCGCCTCGTCGCGCACCCCGCCGAGCGCCATGCGCACGAACTTGCGCCCGGTGGCGCGCGCCACGCTCTGGCCGAGCGAGGTCTTGCCCACCCCGGGCGGCCCGACCAGGCACAGGATCGGCGCCTTGACCTTGTCCACGCGCTGCTGCACGGCGAGGTACTCGAGGATGCGCTCCTTGACCCGCTCCAGGCCGTAGTGGTCCTCGTCGAGCACCTGCTCGGCGAAGCCGAGATCGTGCTTGATCTTGGTCTTCTTGGCCCACGGCAGCCCGACCAGCGTGTCCAGGTAGTTGCGCACCACCGTGGCCTCGGCCGACATCGGCGACATCAGCTTGAGCTTCTTCAGCTCGGCGTCGGCCTTCTTGCGCGCATCCTTGGGCATGTGCGCGGCCTTGATCTTCTTCTCGAGTTCCTCGATGTCGGCGCCTTCCTCGCCCTCGCCGAGTTCCTTCTGGATGGCCTTGACCTGCTCGTTCAGGTAGTACTCGCGCTGGCTTTTTTCCATCTGGCGCTTCACGCGCCCGCGGATGCGCTTTTCCACCTGCAGGATGTCGACCTCGCGCTCGAGCTGTTCCAGCAGGTTCTCCAGGCGCGCATGCACGTCGGCCAGTTCCAGCACCGTCTGCTTGTGCTCGAGCTTGAGCGGCAGGTGCGCGGCGATGGTGTCGGCGAGGCGCCCGGGATTGTCGATGCCGGAAATCGACGTCAGGATTTCCGGCGGGATCTTCTTGTTGAGCTTGACGTACTGGTCGAACTGCGTGACGACGGCGCGGCGCAGCGCCTCGGACTCGGCCGACGCCTCGGGCTCGGCCTCGAGCAGCTCGGTGTCGCAGACGAAATAGTCGCCGTTGTCCTCGACGCGCGAGGCCTTGGCGCGCTGCACGCCCTCGACCAGCACCTTCACGGTGCCGTCGGGCAGCTTGAGCATCTGCAGGATGGTCGACATGCAACCCATCTCGAACAGATCCTCGGGCTTGGGCTCGTCCTTGGCGGCCGTCTTCTGGGCCACCAGCATGATCTGCTTGCCGGCCTCCATGGCCGACTCCAGAGCCCGGATGGATTTGGGCCGGCCCACGAACAGCGGGATGACCATGTGCGGAAAGACCACGACATCCCGCAGGGGCAACAGGGGCACCGCGGTGGTGGCGGCGGGTTCAGCCGGGGACGTAAGTTGGGATTCAGCCATGTTGGCTCCCTGAAAAAAGCATGCTGCACAGATGGGGAGCCGGGCCCGGATTGCAAGCCCTGTGCCGCTCCCCCCTTTCGAATGCCGAATCAACCCACGCGCCGCAAGATCATGGCACATACGGCCGCGGAGCGTGCGATCGGGCGCACGCCGCCGCGACAGCGCGGGCTCAGGCGCCCGCCGCTTGCGCCTTGTCCTCGAACGTGAGCAGGGGCTTGCTGCCGCTGGCGATGGTGTTCTCGTCCACCGTCACGGCAGTAACCCCCTTCATGTTGGGAATTTCGAACATGATCTCGAGCAGCGCCTGCTCGACGATGGAGCGCAGGCCGCGCGCGCCGGTGCGGCGCTGCAGGGCCTTGCGCGCGATCGCCGACAGCGCCGAGGGCCGGAATTCGAGATTCACGCCGTCCATCTCGAACAGGCGCTGGTACTGCTTGACCAGCGCGTTGCGCGGCTCGGTGAGAATCTGCACCAGCGCCGCCTCGTCGAGCTCGGACAGCGTCGCCGCCACCGGCAGGCGGCCGACGAGTTCCGGGATCAGTCCGAACTTGATCAGGTCCTCGGGCTCGATCTGGGCAAAGGTCTCGGACAGGCTCTGCTCGGACTTGCTGCGCACCGTCGCGGAAAAACCGATGCCGGACTTTTCCGAGCGATTCTGGATGATTTTTTCCAGACCATCGAAAGCGCCACCACAGATGAACAGGATGTTCGTCGTGTCCACCTGAATGAAATCCTGGTTGGGATGCTTTCGCCCACCCTGCGGAGGCACCGACGCCATGGTGCCCTCGATCAGCTTGAGCAGCGCCTGCTGCACGCCCTCGCCCGACACGTCGCGGGTGATCGACGGGTTCTCCGACTTGCGCGAGATCTTGTCGATCTCGTCGATGTAGACGATGCCCCGCTGCGCCTTGTCGATTTCGTAGTTGCAGCTCTGCAGCAGCTTCTGGATGATGTTCTCGACGTCCTCGCCGACGTAGCCGGCTTCCGTCAGGGTCGTCGCATCGGCGATCACGAACGGCACGTTGAGCACCCGCGCCAGGGTCTGCGCCAGCAGGGTCTTGCCCGAACCGGTCGGGCCGATGAGCAGGATGTTGCTCTTGCTGAGTTCGACCTCGCCCGGCTTGGCCGTGTGCTGCAGGCGCTTGTAATGGTTGTACACCGCAACCGACAGGATGCGCTTGGCCGCCTCCTGCCCGATCACGTACTGATCGAGGATGTCCTTGATTTCCTGCGGGATGGGAAGCTCGCTGCGGCCCTGGCGCTCGGCCTTGTCCGCGGCCACCGCCTCGTCACGGATGATCTCGTTGCACAGGTCGATGCACTCGTCACAGATGAACACCGACGGCCCTGCGATGAGCTTCTTCACCTCGTGCTGGCTCTTGCCGCAAAAGGAGCAGTACAGGATCTTCTCGCCCGTGGGTGTCTTTTTGTCAGCCATGGCTCGCTACTCGAATAAGGGGTCCACGCCTTCTCGCCTTCTCAACTGCGCGCGGCGATGACCTCGTCGAGCAGGCCGTACTCCTTGGCCTGCTCGGCGGACATGAAAAAGTCGCGTTCGGTGTCGGCAGCGATCTTCTCCAGGGACTGGCCGGTCCGCTCGGCCAGGATGCGGTTCAGGCGCTCGCGCAGGTACAGGATCTCGCGCGCCTGGATCTCGATGTCGGTCGCCTGGCCCTGGGCCCCGCCGAGGGGCTGGTGGATCATGACCCGCGAGTTCGGCAGGGAGAAGCGCTTGCCCTTGGCGCCGGCGGCCAGCAGGAAGGCTCCCATGCTCGCCGCCAGGCCGATGCACAGCGTCGAGACGTCGGGCTTGATGAACTGCATGGTGTCGAAAATCGCCATGCCCGCGGAGACGGATCCACCGGGGGAATTGATGTACAGCGAGATGTCCTTGTCCGGGTTCTCCGACTCGAGGAACAGGAGTTGCGCGACAACCAGGTTGGCCGTCTGATCGTTGATCGGGCCCACGAGGAAGATCACCCGCTCGCGCAGCAGGCGCGAATAGATGTCGTACGCGCGCTCGCCGCGCCCGCTTTGTTCGATGACGATCGGCACCATGCCGAGGTTCTGGGTTTCTAGAGCACTCATGACCGTGCGTTGCGATGGAATGCTTCAAGGTTAGCATGCCCCCGGATCGGCGTCCGCAGGGCCGACGCGGCGCGCTCAGGGGCTTTGACCTGTCTGCTAACAAGGGTATTCAGGGGCCACCATGAAAAACCGCCCGGCCGCACCCCGCAGGGGGACGCTGGCCGAGCGGCGGCGGCCTCGGGCGCGCAGCCCGCAGGCGGCTCGAGCCCTCAGGCGGATTGCATCAGTTCGTCGAAGCTCAGCGCCTTGTCGCTGGTGCGCGCCTTGTCGAACACGTAGTCCGCGACGTTGTTCTCGATCACGATGGACTCGACCTGGGACAGGCGCTGCTGGTCGCCGTAGTACCAGCGCACCACCTCCTGCGGATCCTCGTAGCTGGACGCCAGGTTCTCGACGTGGGCGCGGATCTGCTCCGGCTTGGCGTGCAGTTCGTGTTCCTTGACCAGTTCGGCGACGATCAGGCCCAGGCGCACGCGGCGCTCCGCCTGCTCGCGGAACATGTCCGGCGCGATCGGCAGCTTGTCGACGTCCTTCATGCCGCGCGCCGCCAGATCCTGGCGCGCGCCCTGGATCAGCTGCTCGATCTCCTCGTTGACCACGCCGGCCGGCAGATCCACCGGATTGACCTTGAGCAGGGCTTCCATCGCCGCATTGCGGTTGCGCGAGCTCAGGCGAGCCTTGACCTCGCGCTCCAGGTTGCGCCGGATGTCGTCGCGCAGCTTGGCCACGTCGCCGTCCGGCACGCCGAGTTCCTTGGCGAACTCCGCGGTCATCTCCGGCAGTTGCGGCGCCTCGACCTTGTGCACGTGCACGCTGAAGCGGGCCGTCTTGCCGGCGACCTCGCGGCCCTGGTAGTCCTCGGGGAAATGCACGTCGAACTCGACGTCGTCGCCCGGCTTGCGCCCGCCGACGCCGGTCTCGAACTCCGGCAGCATGCGGCCCTCGCCGAGCACGAAGGCAAAGCCCTCGGCGCTGCCGCCCGCGAACGCCTCGCCGTCGATGCGGCCGACGAAATCCACGGTCACGCGATCGCCGTCGCGCGCCGTGGCGTCGGCGGCGTCGCGTTCGGCGAAGCTGCGGCGCTGGTTGCGCAGCACGTCGACCGTCTTGTCCACGGCCGCGTCATCGACCGCGCAACTGGCGCGCTCGACCTCCACACCCGACAGGTCGCCCAGCGCGATGTCCGGGTAGACCTCGAACTCGGCGTCGAACGAGAACGCATCGGCGCCGTCGGCGACATCGTGCGGCGTGAAGCGTGGCATGCCGGCGACGCGCACGTGGGCGGCACGCACCGCATCGAAGAACACCTGGCCGACCTTGTCCTGCAGCACTTCCGCCTCCACCGACGGCCCGTAGCGCTTTTGCAGGACGCCCAGCGGCACCTTGCCGGGACGGAAGCCGGACACGCGCGCGGTGCGGGACATGTTCTTCAGGCGCGACACGACTTCGCTTTGCAGGTCGGCCTTGGGTACCGAAACGGTGATGCGGCGCTGCAGCTTATCCAGGGTTTCTACGGCTGTCATGGGAAAATCCGTTGTTCGATTCGAGAGTGCTGCCGGCGGCGTCATGGTGCGAGGGGGGGGACTCGAACCCCCACGCCTGTGAGGGCGTCAGGACCTAAACCTGGTGCGTCTACCAATTTCGCCACCCTCGCGCGACGGCGTGTCCGGCGCGAACCTGCTCAGACGTCGGCAAACAAAGCATTCTATCCTTAGCAGGCTTCCGGATCGGCACGCGGGGCGCGGCGCGCATCCCGCACCTGCCGACGCGCCGCCGCGAGCCACCGCCGCCATGCCCGCCCTCGACCCCTTGCAAGAAGATTTCGCGCCTCGCGGCACCGCCTGGTACTACGCCACGCTGCACCTGCACGCCGCGCCGCGCCGGCAGCTGCTGGCGCTGCAGGCGTGGTGGCGAGCGGTGCGCCGGATTCCGGCCTCGGTCTCGGATCCGATCGTCGGCGCCGCCAAGCTCGGCTGGTGGCAGGCGCAGCTGCGCGGCCTGGACGACCTGCAGGTGGAGCATCCGCTGCTGCGCGAACTGCAACCGGCGCTGCGCGAGGCGCCGGGCGCCACGGCGCTGCTGCGCCGGGCCCTCGACACGGTGCAGCCGACGCCGCCGCAGGCGCGCGAGAACTGGCAGGCCTTGCACGACGAGTCGCTGCGCGGCAGCGGCAGCGTGGCGCGCGTGGCCATGCGGCTGGCCGGTGGTCGCGACGCGGCCGCGCAGGAATACGCGGCCGAACTGGCGGCCGCGCTGGAGACCGTCGCCCTGCTGCGCGACGTAGGGCGCGACGCACGCGAGCAGGTGGTGCGCCTGCCGCGCAGCGTGCTGCGCGGCCACGGCCTGAGCGAACACGACCTGCTCGAGCTGCGCGACAGCCCCGCGCTGCGTGCCGCGCTGCGCGAGGCGGGCGCCCAGGCCGGCGAGCGCCTGGGCCGGGCCCGCACGCTGCGACCGCGCGGCCTGGGCCGCGCCGGACGCGCGGCGATGGCGCTGGAACACATGGGACGCGCGCTGCTGCAGGAACTCGACAGCGCCGACTACGCGCTGCTGAGCCAGCGCATCAGCCTGCCGCCGCTGCGCCTGCTATGGGCATCGTGGCGCGCCGGCTGGCCGATCTGAAGCGCCATGCTCGGGCCCCGCGCCCGCGCGCGCGACGCCGTCTGGCTGCTGCAGCAGGCGACTCCAGTCGGCGACATCGAGCAGCACATCGCGCAACGCCTGCGAGGCACTCGACAGCTGCAGCTCGCGGCGCGTGAACAGCCCGATGCGGCGCTCGATGCGCGGATGCTCGAGAGGCACGCAGTGCGCGCCGAGCTCGCGCATCTGCTGCACGCAAAAGCCGGGCACGACGCTGATCCCGAGCCCCTGCGCCACCATGCGTCCGACGGTGGCCAGCTGGTGGCATTCGAAGGCCACGACCAGCTCCCGCCCGGCCTCGCGAAACGCGTGCTCCAGCAGCATGCGCACCGCCGACGGACGCTGCAGCGTGATGAAGCGCTGGCGCGACAGCTCGCGCCAGCCGAGCGCCGCGTGGCTCGACAGTTCGCTGTCCGCGCGCACCACGGCGACGAAACGGTCGTCGTAGAACGGCGCGAAGTTCAGGCCGTCGACGTTGTAGGGTTCGAAGGCGATGCCCAGCTCGACGCGCCCGCCGCCCACCATTTCCAGCACCTCCTCGTTGATCACGTCGTGCACCGCGACGTCGATGCGCGGGTAGCGTGCGACGAACAGCGCCAGCGCACGCGGCAGCAGGTTGCCGGCGAACGAGGGAATGGCGGCGATGCTCACGCGCCCGATATCCAGCGCGAAATGCTGGCGCATCAGGTCGCGCGCGTTGTCCCAGTCGGTGAGCAGGCGCGGGGCGATGGACAGCAGCACCTGGCCCTCGGGCGTGAGCTGCACGCTGCGACTGGTGCGCGCGAACAGCGCGCCGCCGAGCGAGGTTTCCAGCGCCTTGATGGCCAGGCTCAGCGCCGGCTGGGAGACGTGCAGGCGCTCGCAGGCCTGCACGAAACTCAGGCTCTGCGCCACCGCGAGGAATGCCCGCAGTTGCTTGACCGTCATCGTTGATTGGTTTTGCAAAACAATCCCTTTAAAATATCAATTTTACAAATCACCGCGCTGCAGCGAGCATCACGTGGACGCCGGCTGCGGCACGACCCATCGGATGCCTGCGACCGCGCCGGCGCGCGCAAGCGAACGGGAGACGACATGAGTGGACTGGACAAACGTGTGAGCACGTTCGCCGAGGCGCTGGAAGGCCTCGAGAACGACATGACGGTGATCGCCGGCGGCTTCGGGCTGTGCGGCATCCCGGAGAACCTGATCGCCGAGATCCGGCGTCGCGGGACGCGCGGCCTGACGGTGGTCTCGAACAACTGCGGGGTCGACGGCTTCGGCCTCGGGCTGCTGCTGGAGACCCGGCAGATCCGCAAGGTCATCGCCTCCTACGTGGGCGAGAACGCGATGTTCGAGCAGCAGTTGCTGGCCGGCGAGATCGAGGTCGAACTCACGCCCCAGGGCACGCTGGCGGAGAAGCTGCGCGCCGGCGGCGCGGGCATCCCGGCCTTCTACACCGCCACCGGCTACGGCACGCCGGTGGCCGAGGGCAAGGAGGTGCGCCGCTTCGGCGAGCGCAACTACATCCTGGAGCCGTCCATCGTCGGCGACTTCGCGATCGTCAGGGGCTGGAAGGCGGACCACTTCGGCAATGTGATCTACCGCCACACGGCGCAGAACTTCAATCCCCTGGCGGCGACCGCGGGACGCATCACGGTGGTCGAGGTGGAGCAGATCGTCGAACCCGGCGAACTCGAGCCCAGCCAGATCCACACCCCCGGGATCTACGTCGACCGCGTGATCCAGGGAACGTTCGAGAAGCGTATCGAGCAGCGCACCGTGCGCGCAGCCGCCTGAAGGAAACACCTGCCATGAGCCTGACCCGCGAACAAATGGCCAAGCGCGTCGCGCGCGAACTGCGCGACGGCTACTACGTCAACCTGGGAATCGGCATCCCGACCCTGGTCGCCAACTACGTGCCCGAGGGCATCGACGTCATGCTGCAGTCGGAGAACGGCCTGCTCGGCATGGGCGCCTTCCCGACCGAAGGCGAGGTCGACGCCGACATGATCAACGCCGGCAAGCAGACCGTCACGGCGCGCCCCGGAGCGGCGATCTTCAACTCGGCCGATTCCTTCGCGATGATCCGCGGCGGGCATGTCGACCTGACCGTGCTGGGCGCCTTCGAGGTCGATGTCGAGGGCAACATCGCGTCGTGGATGATCCCGGGCAAGCTGGTCAAGGGCATGGGCGGGGCGATGGACCTGGTCGCCGGCGCGGCCAACATCATCGTGCTCATGACCCATGCCTCGAAGGGCGGCGAATCCAAGCTGCTGCCGCGTTGCACCCTGCCGCTGACCGGTGCCGGCTGCATCCGCCGCGTGCTCACCGACCTCGCCTACCTGGAGATCGAGAACGGCGCGTTCGTGCTCAGGGAGCGCGCCCCGGGCGTGCCGGTGGAGGAAATCGTGGCCAAGACGGCCGGCAAGCTGATCGTTCCGGCACACGTGCCGGAAATGCAGCTGTAGCGCGGCGCGGCCCGCAGCCGCGGGCCGGCTCAGGCGATCTCGAGCACCTGGCGCAGCGCCGCCGGCAGCGACACGCTCCTGCGCTGCGCGTGGTCGATCCACACCACCTTGGCGCCGCCATTGGCGAAACACTCTTCGGGGCGATCGTCGCGCGACAGCTCGTAGTAGGTGTCGAAGCTGCTGCGACCGGGGTTGGCCACGCTCAGGCGCACGAGCACCGAGCCGGGGTAGCGCAGTTCGCGCTGGAAATTGCAGAAGGCGTTCACCACCACCGGGCCCTGTCCCGGCGGCGGCGGCTCGCCGGCCTGCACGGCCTGCCCCAGCAGGCCTTGCATCCAGTCCATGCGGGCGATTTCCATGTAGCGGAAATACAGGGTGTTGTTGACATGGCCCATCGCGTCCATGTCGCCCCAGCGCATCGGCACCACGGTCTGGAACACCTGCCTGCGTGCCTCGGGAAGCCTCAGTTCCATGACGCCCCGTCACACGCCGAAGCCGTCGTCGGCGGCGATCACCGCGCCGTTGACGAAGTGGCTCTGGCCGCTGGCCAGCATCAGCAGCACCGGGTCGAGATCGGCGGGATGGCCGACCCGCTTGCGCGGCAGCATGTCGATCAGCTTGCGTCCGCCCTCGGTGTCCCAGTGCTCGTGGTTCATCTCGGTGTCGATGTAGCCGGGGCAGATGGCATTCACGTTGATGCCGTAGCGCCCCCATTCCAGCGCCATGGCGCGGGTCATGTGGACCACCGCGGCCTTGGTCATCGCGTACACGCCGATCTGCGGAATCACGCGCAGCCCGGCCATCGACGCGACGTTGATGATGCGTCCGCCGGCCCAGGTGCCGGGAGCCGCGCCGCGCGAACGCGCGATCATGCGCCGCGCCACCTCCTGCGCAACGAAGAACGCACCGCGCACGTTGGTGTCGAACATGAGGTCGTAGTCGTCGGGCTGCACGTCCAGCAGCTTGGACGCGACCGACACCCCGGCGTTGTTCACCAGGATGTCGATGTTGCCCACTTCGGTCTCGGCGTGCGCGACCGCGCTGCGAATGCTCGACGGCTCGTCGACGTCGAGTTCCACGACATGCGCGTCGCCGCCCTCGCCCTCGATGCAGGCACGCAGTTCCTTGAGGCGCCCGGTGCGCCGGCTCGCCAGCGCCACCGCCGCGCCGGCCGAGGCCAGCGCGCGCGCGAATTGCCAGCCCAGTCCGCTGGAAGCCCCGGTGACGAGCGCCACGCGCCCGGAAAGATCGATGGTGTAGGCCATGTCTTGAGTGTGGTTTTTAAGGGCGGCGCCGCGCCGTCGGCCGGCGCCGCCGCGGACGTGGCAGCTTGTGCGCGGCGTGCGCCAGCGGCCCATGCTACGCGTGCTGCCGCGCCGCAACAATGGGCGAATCCCGGCGCGCGCGATGGCGGCGCAGCGCGCCGAACAGCCGCGGCGCATGCGCCGCGTGGCGGCTCGAGCAGGCTCGCGCCGGATTTGTCGATAATCACGCAATGTCCGAACGCACGATTTCCCTGGTCGACCATCGCTACGCCGCGAGTGTGCCGGCCGTCCCCGCGCAAACCCCGGCTCCGGGCAGCACGGTGCTCGACCGTCTCGGTCGCCCTCTGCACGATCTGCGGATCTCGGTGACCGACCGCTGCAATTTTCGCTGCAAGTACTGCATGCCGAAGGAGATCTTCGACACCCAGTACGAATTCCTGCGGCACGACGAATTGCTGCGCTTCGAGGAAATCGAGCGCGTGGCGCGCAGTTTCGTGGAACTCGGCGTGCGCAAGCTGCGCATCACCGGCGGCGAGCCGCTGCTGCGCCGCGGCGTCGAGGACCTGATCGGCATGCTGGCGCGCCTGCGCGGCGCCGACGGCAGCCCGGTGGAGCTGACCATGACCACCAACGCGTCGGCGCTGGCGCGCAAGGCGCAGGCACTGCGCGCAGCCGGCCTGCAGCGGGTCACCGTGAGCCTGGACGCGATCGACGACGCCGTGTTCCGGCGCATGAACGATGTCGACTTCCCGGTCGCCACGGTGCTCGAGGGCATCCGCGCGGCGCAGGCCGCCGGGCTGTCCCCGGTGAAGGTCAACATGGTGGTCCAGCGCGGGGTCAACGACCACCAGGTGCTGCCGATGATCGAACACTTCCGCGGCAGCGGCGTGGTGCTGCGCTTCATCGAGTACATGGACGTCGGTACGACCAACGGCTGGCGCATGAACCAGGTCGTGCCGGCGGCCGAGCTGCTGCAGCACATCGAGGCCCGGCACCGCCTGCGTGCGCTCGATCCGAATGTGGTTGGCGAGACCGCCGAGCGCTGGACGCTCGACGACGGCAGCCTGGAGATCGGCCTGATCTCCAGCGTCACACGCGCCTTCTGCCGCGACTGCAACCGCGCGCGACTGTCCATGGAAGGCAAGCTCTATCTGTGCCTGTTCGCGGCGCACGGCCATGACCTGCGCGCGCTGCTGCGCGGCGACGCGCAGCGGGGCGTCGCGGCGGTCGACGATCACGCGTTGCGCGGCGCCATCGCCCAGGTCTGGAACGCGCGTGCCGACCGCTATTCCGAGTTGCGCGGCGCGCACGGCGGCGAGCACGGCGAGCCGGCCGCGCGGCGCGTCGAGATGTCCTACATCGGCGGCTGACGATCCACGGCCGCCGCCCCCGGATGCCCTCCCGTCGTCCGCGTGATCCCTTCCGACCGGTGCTCGCCGGCTGGGAGACGCGCATCGCGCGCTGGCTGATCCCGGGCTACCTGCTCGGCGCCGGCCTGCCGTTGCTGGCCGTGCTGGCGGTGCACCTGCAACAGCCTCCCGGGCCGCCGAGCGTCGCCTGGATCAAGCACACCGGCGTGTTCGACGCGCGGGCCGTGGCGCTGGCCGTGTTCCTGGCCAGCATGGTGTTCACGCTGGCGCTCGGCTGCCTCATCGTCACGCTGATGAAGGCGCGCCCGCGCCATGCCGACCCGCTGCCGCTGCCGGCCGATTGACCCGCGCGCACACCGTCCAGGCATGACCGACTCCCCGCACGCCACGCCAGGGGCCGCTGCGCCGGCCCTCGAGCCCTCGCAGATCACCGGGCTGCTGCTGGCCGGCGGCCGCGGCGCGCGCATGGGCGGCGCCGACAAGGGCCTGCTCGAGGTGCGCGGCCGCCCGCTGGCCGAGCACGTGCTGCAACGCCTGCGCCCGCAGGTCGGCGCGCTGCTGGTCAGCGCGAACCGCAACCCGGTGGAGTACGCGCGCCTGGGCGCGACGGTGCTGGCCGACGACGATCCGACGGCCTTCGCAGGCCCGCTGGCGGGTATCGCGGCCGGCCTGCGCGCCTGCGCCACGCCCTGGCTGTTGAGCGTGCCTTGCGACGCGCCGTTCCTGCCCGCGGATCTGGCGCGGCGCCTCGCCGCCGCGGCGCTGGCGCAGGCGCAGCCGGCCGCCGTGGCGCACGCCGCCGGGCGCCGCCAGCCGGTGTTCGCGCTGCTGCGGCGCGAGCTGCTGCCGGACCTGCTGGACTTCCTGCGCGGTGGCGAGCACAAGGTCGAGACCTGGCTGGCACGAGTGGGATTCGCCGAGGCGGCGTTCGACGATCCCGCTTGCTTCGACAATATCAACCTGCCGCGGCAGCTCGACGCCCTGCGCACCCGCGCCGCCGCGCGCTCCGAGACCTCCCCGATGCCCCCGCCCTCCCCGGCCCGTCCCGAACCGATGCTCAGCGTGGCGCAAGCCCGTGAGTTGCTGCTGCAACTGCCGGTGCCCGACCTCGACGTGCGCATGGTGCCGCTGCACGAGGCGCTGCACCGCGTGCTGGCGCGCGACCTGATGGCGCCGTTCGACGTGCCGGCCCACGACAACGCGGCGATGGACGGCTACGCGCTGCGCAGCGCCGAGCTGCATGCCACCGGCGACACGACGCTGCGCATCGCCGGCTGCGGCCTGGCCGGGCACGCCTTCACCGGCGACCTGCCGGCAGGCGCCGCGGTGCGCATCATGACCGGCGCCGTGCTGCCGGCCGACTGCGACACCGTGGTGCCGCAGGAACTGTGCCGGACCGGCGACACCGACGTGGTGATTCCCGCCGGCGTGGTGCGCGCCGGCGCGAACGTGCGCAGGCGCGGCGAGGATCTCGCCGCGGGCCGCCCCGCGCTCGCGGGCGGGCGCCTGCTGCGCGCCGCCGATCTCGGCCTCGCAGCCTCGCTGGGCGTCGGCGAACTCGCGGTGCGGCGTCGCCTGCGCGTGGCCTTCCTGTCGAGCGGCGACGAACTGCGCTCGATCGGCCAGTCGCTGGATCCCGGCAGCATCTACGACAGCAATCGCCACACCCTGCGCGCCATGCTCGTGCGCCTGGGCTGCGAGCCCGTCGACCTCGGGCTCGTGCCCGACGACCCCGCGCGCATCGAGGCCGCGCTGCTGCGCGGCTGCGAACAGGCCGACGTGGTCATCAGCTCGGGGGGCATGGGCCTGGGCGACGCCGACCACCTCGGACGCACGCTGGCGCGCCTCGGCGACGTGGCGTTCCGCGACGTGGCGATGCGCCCGGGGCGACCGCTGGCCTGCGGCGTGCTGCGCTGCGGAACGGCGCACACGGTGCTGGTCGGCCTGCCCGGAAACCCGGTGGCCGTGATGGTCACCTTCTATGTGCTCGTGCGCGACCTGCTGCTGCGCCTGATGGGCACGCAGGCCGACGCGCTGCCGCGCTGGCCGGTGCTCGCCGCGCAGCCGCTGCGCAAGCGCCCGGGACGCACCGAGTTCCAGCGCGCGCGCCTGCAGCGCCTGGCAGACGGCCGCTGGCAGGCGGTGAGCACCGGCAACCAGGGCTCCGGGGTGTTGCACTCGATGAGCCAGGCCGACGGCTTCGTCGTGCTGCAGCACGAGCGCGCGGACGTCGCGGCGGGCGAGATCGTGGAGTTCCTGCCGTTCGACGCGCTGGCCTGAAACCGCCGGCTGCGTGCGCTCAGAAAATGCGGTTGATCAGGTCCTCGCCGAGCCCGATGCCGGCGCCCATCGTGACCGCCTGGCCGAAGCCCGAGCCCAGGAAGCTGCGCAGGGTCGAGCCGATGCCGCCGCCTTGCGCGAAACCAGGCTGCGGGTAGCCGCCCGGATAGCCGACCGGCGCCTGCTGCGCCGGCATCGCCTGCTGCGGCGGCATCGCCACCTGCTGCGGCGCCTGCAGGCGATCGTGCTCCGACTGCCACATCGCATGAATGGCCTGCAGCAGCCCGTTGGTCTGTTGCTGCTGGGCCTGCACTGCAAGAGCCAGCTCGCGCAGATCGAGAGCCCATTCGCGCGCGTCGCTGCTGCCGGCGCGGGCCGCCTCCTGCAGCTTGCCAGCGAGCGCCTGCAGTTGCTGCGCGATGACCTGATCCTGCGACTGCAACTGCGCGTAGCTCTGGTCGATGGTCGAAACATCCATGGCATCACTCCTTGGCGTGGTTGATGGAGTACCTGGGGATCTCGATGGTCACGTCCTCGCCGTCGAGGATCGCCTGGCAGGACAGGCGCGATGTCGGCTCCAGGCCCCATGCCCTGTCCAGCAGGTCCTCCTCGCTCTCGTCGGCCTCCCCGAGCGAAGCATAACCCTGGCGGACCACCACGTGGCAGGTGGTGCAGGCGCAGGACATCTCGCAGGCATGCTCGATGGGAATGCCGTGCTCGAGCAGGGCCTCGCAAATCGACGTGCCGCGTTCGGCCTCGACACGCGCGCCCTCGGGGCAATATTCATGGTGCGGGAGCACCGTGATCACGGGCATGGAGTCAGTCCTTCCGGGGGGCGCGTTCGCCACGCGCCACGCTGTCGATACTGCGCCCGGCCAGGGCGCGCTGGATGCTGCGGTTCATGCGCTGCGCGGCGAACGCCTCGGTGCAGCGCGCCAACTCCCCGGCGGCCTCGTGGATCGCGTCGTGGTCGTCGCCACGCACGGCCTGCGCGAGTCGCGCCATCGCCGCGTGGATGGTGTCGATATCGTGCGGCTCGAGCAGGTCGGCGTCGGCCTGCATGGCCGAGCGCGTGGCGTCGAGCAGGCGTTCGGCCTCCACCTGCTGTTCGCGCAGCGCGCGCGATGCGGCATCGGCGTCGGCGCTGCCGAAAGCGCTGCGCAGCATCTCCGCGATCTCGTCGTCGCTCAGACCATAACTGGGGCGCACCTCGACATGCGCCTGCACGCCGCTGCTCGACTCGCGCGCGCTGACCTCGAGCAGGCCGTCGGCATCGACCTGGAAGGTCACCAGCACGCGCGCGGCGCCCGCCGGCATCGGCGGGATTCCGCGCAACTCGAAGCGCGCCAGCGAACGGCAGTCGGACACCAGTTCGCGCTCGCCCTGCACGACGTGGATGGACATCGCGGTCTGGCCGTCCTTGAACGTGGTGAACTCCTGCGCGCGCGCCGTCGGAATGGTGCTGTTGCGCGGGATGACCCGCTCGACCAGGCCGCCCATGGTCTCCAGCCCGAGCGACAACGCGATCACGTCGAGCAGCAGGGTGTCGTCGTCGCTGTTGCCGGCCAGCGCGTGCGCCTGGCGCGCCGCGCCGATCGCGACGACCTCGTCGGGGTCGAGATCGGTCATCGGCTCGAGCCCGAAAAAGTCGCGCACGGCATCGCGCACCGCGGGCATGCGCGTGGCGCCCCCCACCAGGATGACCCCGGACATGTCCTGCGGATGCATCCCGGCGTCGTCGAGCACGCGCGCGAGCATGTCCACGGTTCGCGCGGTCAGCTCCGCGGTGCAGGCGATGAACTCGTCGCGCGTCACCACGCTGTCGATGCGCCCGGCGGCGCCGAGTTCGAGCCGCACGCGGACCTCGGCGTGCTCGCTGAGCGTCTCCTTGGCCTGGCGCGCGGCGCGCAGCAGCTCGGCCTGCGCGCGTGCGTCGAGCGCCGCGAGCCCGGCGCGGCGCGCCAGCTCGGCGCCCAGCAGCTGGTCGTAGTCGTCGCCGCCGAGCGCGGTGTCGCCGCCGGTGGAAAGCACCTCGAACACGCCGCGGCTCAGGCGCAGCACGGAGACGTCGAAGGTGCCGCCGCCGAGGTCGTACACCGCCCACACGCCGGCGGCCGAACGATCCAGGCCGTAGGCCAGCGCCGCGGCGGTGGGCTCGTTGATCAGGCGCAGCACCTGCAGACCGGCCAGGCGCGCGGCGTCCTTCGTGGCCTGGCGCTGCGCGTCGTCGAAATAGGCGGGCACCGTGATCACGGCTCCCACGGGCTCCACGCCGAGCGCCTCGCGGGCGCGCAGCGCGAGCACGCGCAGGATGTCGGCGGAGACCTCGATCGGCGTCTTCACGCCGTCGGCGGTGCGCAGCGCGAGCATCCCGGGGCGGTCCTCGAAGACGTAGGCGGCGCGCTGCTCGGGTGCCAGGTCGGCGAGCTCGCGCCCCATGAAGCGCTTGACCGACACCACCGTGTTGCGCGCGTCGACGGTCTTCTCGGCCAGCGCCTGCCACCCCACCACGGGTTCGGCGTCGCCCCGATAGTGCACGGCCGACGGCAGCAGCACGCGGCCCTGCGCATCGGCCAGGCATTCGGCAACGCCGCTGCGCACCACCGCCACCAGCGAGTGCGTGGTGCCGAGATCGATCCCGATGGCGACGCGGCGTTGATGAGGATCAGGGGACTGACCGGGTTCGGAAATCTGGAGCAGGGCCATGCGGAATCGAGCGCGCCGTTGGCGGGCGCTTCGGGAAAGCGGCCGGAACGGTTCAGAGGGCCGGGTGGGAGAGGGTGCGCGCCCGCCGGGGGGTGAGGTCGCGACGGAACTTGTCGATGAACATCAGGACGCGTACCAGGCCGGCGGCTTGCTGGGTCCAGAGCTCGCGCACGCGCGCGTCGGCCGCGCTGCCGTCGAGACGCAGCGTGAGCTCGCGCAGGACCTCGTCGCGCCGCTGCCCCACCCGCTCGCGCAGCGCCTGCAGGGCCTGCGCATCGTCGTGCGCGCGGGCCTGCTCGAGCTGGTCGCGCCACTCCATCTGCTCCTCGAGGAACTCGAGGGGCATCGCGGTATTGCGCTCGGCGTCGATGGCCACGCCGCGCAGCTCGCACAGGTAGGCCGCGCGGGTGAGCGGGTCGAGCAGCGTGCGATACGCGGTGTTGACCAGCGTCGACCACTGCATGGCCAGGCGCGACTGCGCCGCACCCGAGCCGGCGAAGCGGTCCGGGTGCACCAGCGCCTGCAGGCGCCGCCACTGCGCGCTCAGCGCCTCGCCGTCGAGCGCGAAGCGCTGCGGCAACTGGAACAGCGCGAAGTGGTCTCCGTGGAAATCGATGCCCGGACGCTGCGCATCCTGCAGCTCGGCGTGGTCGCGGGGGTGGACGGCGGTATCCAACTCAGTGCTCGGCGAAGGGGCGCGAGGTCAGGCGGGCCGGACCCCGACGGGGCGATCGCGACAACGGCATGGGTACAGGCATGGGCGTGGGCAGATCCATGTCAGACCCGGAAGGACTCGCCGCAACCGCAGCGATCGCGTTCGTTGGGATTGCTGAACTTGAAGCCCTGCTGCAGGCCCTCGCGCACGAAATCGAGTTCGGTGCCGTCGAGGTAGCTCAGGCTCTGCGGATCGACCAGCACCTTGACGCCGTGGCTCTCGAACACCTGGTCCTCGGGGGCCACCACGTCGGCGTATTCGAGCTTGTAGGCCAGGCCGGAGCAGCCGCTGGTCTTGACGCCCAGGCGCACGCCGACCCCCTTGCCGCGCTGGGCCAGGTACTTGGATACATGCCTCGCGGCGCTTTCGGTCAGGGTGATGGACATGACGAATGACTCCGAAAACATCGGGAATGGCGAGCACGCGACGCGCCCGTGACGCAGCCGTCGGGGCCTCGCGATGCGGCGGGAACCCGCACCGGCGCCCCGCCGCGCGCACGCGCGCGGCGCCGGGGGCGCGCCGTGGCGCGTCAGGCCGCGGCGACCCGAGGCGCCGCGGCCTCGGGCGCGGCCGGCGCGGCGTGCCGCTCCTGGTAGTCCTTGACGGCCGCCTTGATCGCATCCTCGGCGAGGATCGAGCAATGGATTTTTACCGGCGGCAGCGCCAGTTCCTCGGCGATCTGGGTGTTGCGAATGGTCAGCGCGTCGTCGAGGGTCTTGCCCTTGACCCACTCGGTGACCAGCGAGGACGACGCGATGGCCGAGCCGCAACCGTAGGTCTTGAAGCGCGCATCCTCGATGATGCCCTGCTCGTTGACCTTGATCTGCAGCTTCATCACGTCGCCGCAGGCCGGGGCGCCGACCATGCCGGTGCCGACGGAAGGGTCGTCCTTGGCGAAGGAGCCGACATTGCGAGGGTTTTCGTAGTGGTCGATGACTTTGTCGCTGTAGGCCATGATGTCCTCCTGGTTCAATGCGTGCCGCGACGCGCTTCAGTGCGCCGCCCACTGGATGGTGTTGAGGTCGATTCCGTCCTGGTGCATCTCCCACAGCGGGGAGAGCTCGCGCAGCTTGGCGACCTTTTCCTTCAGCAGCGCGACGGCCTGGTCGATCTGCTGCTCGGTGGTGAAACGACCGATGGTCATGCGCAGCGAGGAATGCGCCAGTTCGTCGCTGCGCCCCAGCGCGCGCAGCACATACGAAGGCTCCAGGCTGGCCGACGTGCAGGCCGAACCGCTGGACACGGCAATGCCCTTCAGCGCCATGATCAGCGACTCGCCCTCGACGAAATTGAAACTCGCGTTGACGTTGTGGGGCACGCGCCGCTCGAGGTCGCCGTTGATGTAGACCTCCTCGATGTCGCGCAGCCCGGCCAGCAGGCGCGCCTGCAGCATGCGCACGCGCTCGATCTCGGTGCCCATCTCGACGCGCGCGATGCGATAGGCCTCGCCCATGCCGACGATCTGGTGCGTGGGCAGCGTGCCCGAGCGCATGCCGCGCTCGTGGCCGCCGCCGTGCATCTGGGCCTCGATGCGCACGCGCGGCTTGCGCCGCACGAACAAGGCCCCCACGCCCTTCGGGCCGTAGGTCTTGTGCGAGGCCAGGCTCATCAGGTCGATGGGACTGCTGCGCAGGTCGATGGCGACCTTGCCGGTGGCCTGCGCGGCGTCGGCGTGCAGCAGGATGCCGCGCTGGCGGCAGATCGCGCCGATGGCGTCGATGTCCTGGATCACGCCGATCTCGTTGTTCACCAGCAGCACCGACGCGAGGATGGTGTCCGGGCGCAGCGCGTCGCGGAAGCGATCGAGGTCGAGCAGGCCGTCGGGCTGCACGTCGAGGTAGCTGACCTCGAAGCCCTGGCGCTCCAGTTCACGGCAGGTGTCCAGGGTCGCCTTGTGCTCCGTGCGCAGGGTCACGATGTGCTTGCCGCGCCCCTGGTAGAAATGCGCCGCGCCCTTCAGCGCCAGGTTGATGGACTCGGTCGCGCCGGAGGTCCAGACCAGTTCGCGCGCGTCGCAATGCACCAGTTCGGCCACCTGCGAGCGCGCACGCTCCACCGCCTCCTCCGCTTCCCAGCCCCAGGCATGGCTTCTCGAGGCCGGATTGCCGAAATGCTCGTACAGCCAGGGAATCATGGCCTCGACGACGCGCGGATCCACCGGGGTGGTGGCGCCGTAGTCCATGTAGATCGGGAAATGCGGAGTGGTCGGCATGGTCGGTAGTTCGAGAAATTCCTGTAACGATGAAATAACACTTCACATGCAACAGATCCGGAGGCCGGCGGGGAGCGAGCCCCCGCACCTCCGGACCACGGCTTCACCGAACCCGCGGCCCGGCCGCGCGGCCGGGACGCCGGGCAGGCTCAGGCCAGGTTCTGCGCCAGGTTGAACACCGAATTCGGCGCCCGCACCTTCGAAGGCTTGGCCGCAGGCATCGGCGAGACAGGCTTGCGGATCACCGCCGTCTGCTCGATCGACACGCCCTGCGCCAGGTTCTGCTCCACCATGGTCTTCAGGTTCACCGAGTCGAGAAACTCGACCATGCGGGTGTTCAACGCCGCCCACAGATCGTGGGTCATGCAGCGACCATCCGCGCCGTCGCCCTGGCAGTTCGACTTGCCGCCGCACTGCGTGGCGTCCAGCGGTTCGTCCACGGCGATGATGACGTCGGCGATGGAGATGTCCTCGGGACGGCGTGCCAGGCTGTAGCCGCCGCCCGGCCCCCGCACCGACTCCACCAGTTCGTGGCGCCGCAGCTTGCCGAACAATTGCTCCAGGTACGACAGCGAAATGCGCTGGCGCTGGCTGATGCTGGCAAGGGTCACCGGGCCGAGGTGCTGGCGCATGGCCACGTCGATCATTGCGGTGACCGCGAATCGTCCTTTGGTCGTCAGTCTCATGGTGGTCTCCAAGTGTGCGGGCGCTGGCGCCGGCAGCGACCTTGGCGATCGTCTCGCCAAGCTTGCGGGCGGGCTGCCCCAATACCTGACGAATTCAGTCGGGATTGTAGAAAGACCCACCAAATTCGTCAACTTCCCGGCGTCTCTCGCTCGGCGGCAGATGCTCGCCCGCCGCCGTCAACACCAAGCTCGAACCCTTGGGAGTCCGCCCGGCGACACAGGTTCCCATGAACCCGCGTGGAGTTCTCAAGTTATTGGCGGTAAAAGGGTTTTTTGCAGGCGGGGTCTCTCGCTGCCTCCGCGCCGAGCCCTGGCGCAGCAGCGATTGACCGGCTGTTCTCCGAGATAAAATGAAATCAACCGGAAATTTCGATGAGACTCACCCTCAGACAGCTCGACGTGATGGTCGCCATCGCCCGCAGCGGCAGCACGATCGAGGCGGGCCGCCAGCTTGCGCTGTCCCAGTCGGCGGTCAGCGCCGCGCTCGCGGAGCTGGAAAGCCAGCTTGCGACGAGGGTCTTCGACCGCGTGGGCAAACGCGTCGTGCTCAACGATTGCGGGCGGCTGCTGCTGCCGCGGGCGCTGGCCGTACTCGACCAGATGCGCGAGATCGAGCATCTGTTCGATGCCGGGGCCGCGTCGCTGCGGGTCGGCGCCAGCACCACCGTGGGCAACTACATGATGCCCTCGGTGCTTGGCGCCTTCGAGCGCCGCTGGCCGCAGGCCCGCGTCGAACTCGAGGTGGGGAACACGCGCGAGGTGGTCGAGGCCGTGGCGGCCTACCGCGTCGACGTCGGATTCATCGAGGGCCCCTGCCATCACCCCGATCTCGAGGTCCATGCGTGGATGGAGGATGAACTCTGCGTGGTGGCGGCGCCGAGCCACGCGCTGGTGCGCAGCGGCGCAGCCCTGCCGGCGCTGGCAGGCGCGCGCTGGATCCTGCGCGAGCCCGGCTCGGGCACGCGCGAAACCGTCGAGTCGCTGCTGCTGCCCCACCTCGGCGCATTCGGTGCGACCATGCACCTGGGCAATTCCGAGGCCATCAAGCGCGCCGTCGCCGAGGGCATGGGAGTCAGTTGCCTGTCGCTGCGCGTGGTGCAGGACTGGCTGGACAATGGCAGGCTGGTGCGCGTGGATGCGGCGCTGCCGCGCCTGCAACGCACGCTGTTCCGCATCCAGCCGCGGCGCAAGGTGCTGTCGCCGCCGCTGCAACGCTTCGTCGACCACTGCACCACCTGGCACTGACCCGACCCCGGGGCGTGGCGCCGCAGGCGCTGTGCCAGCCCGCGCCCCGCTTTCCCGCTTTCCCGCTTTCCCGCTTTCCCGCTTTCCCGCTTTCCCGCTTTCCCGCTTTCCCGCTTTCCCGCTTTCCCGCTTTCCCGCTTCCCCGCTTCCCCGCTTCCCCGCTTCCCCGATTCCGCAATCTCCCGCCGCATCCCCGATGTCCTCCCACGCCACGCCCTCCCCCCGTCCCGCCACCCCGCCGCGCCTGACCTCGCTGTCGCACGGCGGCGGCTGCGGCTGCAAGATCGCTCCCGCGGTGCTGCAGGAGATCCTGCGCCAGCACCTGCCGCTGGCCGCGCCGCCGCAACTGCTGGTGGGCACCGAAACGTCGGACGACGCCGCCGTGTGGCGCCTCAGCGACACCCAGGCGCTGGTCGCCACCACGGACTTTTTCATGCCCATCGTCGACGATCCGCGCGATTTCGGCGCGATCGCAGCGACCAACGCGATCTCCGACGTGTACGCGATGGGCGCGCGCCCGCTGCTCGCGCTGGCCATCGTCGGCATGCCGGTCGGGGTGCTGGCCGCCGACACCATCGGCGCCATCCTGCGCGGCGGCCAGGAAGCCTGCGCGCGCGCCGGCATCCCGGTGGCCGGCGGGCACTCGATCGACTCCGTGGAGCCCATCTACGGGCTGGCGGTGATCGGCATGGCCCATCCCGCGCAGATCCGGCGCAACCGCGATGCGCGCGACGGCGACCTGCTGGTGCTCGGCAAGCCGCTGGGCGTGGGCATCTTCAGCGCCGCGCTGAAAAAGGACCGGCTCGACGCCGACGCCTACCGCGTCATGCTCGACGCCACCACGCGCCTGAACACCCCGGGGCCGTTGCTGGCGGAACTCGACGGCGTGCACGCGATCACCGACGTCACCGGCTTCGGGCTGCTCGGGCATACCCTGGAAGTGTGCCGCGGCGCCGGACTCGGCGCACGCCTGCGCGCCGAGTCCGTGCCGCTGCTGCCTGGCGTGCGCGAGCTGGCCGCCGCCGGCATGGTCACCGGAGCCTCCACGCGCAACTGGGCCAGCTACGGCGCCGAAGTTCGCCTGCGCTGCGCCGATCCGCTGGCGCAGAGCCTGCTGACCGACCCGCAGACCTCCGGCGGCCTGCTCGTCAGCTGCACGCGCGAGGCACTGCCGCGGGTGCTGGAGGTGTTCGCCGCCGAGGGCTTCACGCAGGCCGCCGTGATCGGCGGCATGCACGCCGGCGAAGCCGGCGTGCTGGTCGAATAGCGCGGCAAACCGGGGCCGCAACCTCGGGCCGCAAGCTCGGGCCGCAACGGCCCTGCCGGCTCAGGCCGCGGCCAGTCCCGGCGCGTCGCTGCCCGCCGGCGCCTGCGGCGGCAGGCAGGCGCATTGCAGGTTGCGGTCACCCCACACGTTGTCGACGCGCCCCACCGGCACCCAGTACTTGTGCAGGCGCAGCTGCTCCACCGGGAACGCCGCCTGCTCGCGCGTGTAGGGGTGCGGCCAGGACTCCTGCAACACCACCGCGGCGGTGAACGGCGCCGCCTTCAACGGGTTGTCCTGGCGCGGCCAGTCGCCGCGCTCGACGCGCGCGACCTCGGCGCGGATGGCGCTCATGGCGTCGACGAAGCGATCCAGCTCGACCAGGGACTCGCTCTCCGTCGGCTCGATCATCAGCGTGCCGGGCACCGGGAAACTCATGGTCGGCGCGTGGAAGCCGTAGTCCATCAGGCGCTTGGCCACGTCCTCGTTGGTGATGCCGCTGGACTCCTTGAGCCCGCGCAGATCGATGATGCACTCGTGCGCGACCAGCCCGTCCGGGCCGCTGTACAGCACCGGGAAATGCGGCGCCAGGCGGCGCGCCAGGTAATTGGCGTTCAACATGGCCACCGCGCTGGCCTGGCGCAGGCCCTCGGCGCCCATCATGCGCATGTACATCCAGGCGATCGGCAGCACCGACGCGTTGCCCAGCGCGGCGGCGCTGACCGCGCCCACGCCGTGCCCCGGCTCGCCGCCCGCGGCGTGCCCCGGCAGGAAGGGCGCGAGATGCGCGCGCACCGCCACCGGCCCGACCCCCGGGCCGCCGCCGCCGTGCGGAATGCAGAAGGTCTTGTGCAGGTTCAGGTGCGACACGTCGGCGCCGAACTCGGGCGGGCTGACCAGGCCGACCATGGCGTTCATGTTGGCGCCGTCGACATAGACCTGCCCGCCATGCTCGTGCACGATGTCGCAGATCTCGCGCACGCGCGGCTCGAACACGCCGTGGGTCGAGGGATAGGTGATCATGCACGCCGCCAGTTGGGCGGCATGCGCTCGCGCCTTCGCGCGCAGGTCGTCGAGGTCGACGCTGCCCTGCGCGTCGCAGGCCACGACGACCACGCGCATGCCGGCCATGTGCGCCGACGCCGGGTTGGTGCCGTGCGCCGACGACGGGATCAGGCAGACGTCGCGCGCCGGCTCGCCGCGGCTGCGATGCCAGGCGCGGATGGCCAGCAGGCCGGCGTACTCGCCCTGCGATCCGGCGTTCGGCTGCAGGCTCACGGCGTCGTAGCCGGTGGCCTGCGCCAGCCAGGCCTGCAACTGTTCGGCCAGCAGCGCGTAGCCGCGCCGCTGCCCGGGCGGTGCGAACGGATGCACCGCGGCGAATTCCGGCCAGCCGATGGGTTCCATCTCGCTGGTGGCGTTGAGCTTCATGGTGCACGAGCCCAGCGGGATCATCGCACGGTCGAGCGCGATGTCCTTGTCCGCCAGCCGACGCAGGTATCGCAGCATGCCCGTCTCGCTGCGATGGGCGTGGAACACCTCGTGCCGCAGGTAGTCGCTGCGCCGCGTCAGCGCCGCCGGCCAGCGCGGCGCCATGCCGGAGGCGGCGCTGTCGAACAGGCGCTCGGCGTCGGCGGGCACGCCGCGCACGCCCGCGAACACCCCGACCAGCGCACGCAGGTCGGCGCGCTCGACCGTCTCGTCGAGCGTGACGCCGACGCAGTCGACGCCGGCGCGGCGCAGGTTCATGCCCGCCGCCAGGCTGGCCGCATGCACGGCATCGGTGTGGGCGCCGGTATGCACGGTCAGCGTGTCGAAGTAGCTGTCGTGACGCAGCTCCCAGCCCTGCGCGCGCAAGGCATCGGCAAGCAGCGCGGTGAACGCGTGCACGCGCTGCGCGATGCGGCGCAATCCGTCGGGGCCGTGGTAGACCGCGTACATGGCCGCCAGCACGGCCGGCAGCACCTGCGCCGTGCAGATGTTGCTGGTCGCCTTCTCGCGCCGGATGTGCTGCTCGCGGGTCTGCAGCGCGAGGCGCAGGCCGCTGTTGCCCTGCGCGTCCAGGCTGGCGCCGACCAGGCGTCCGGGCAACTGGCGCTTCAGCGCGTCGCGCACCGCCAGGTAGGCGGCGTGCGGACCACCGCAACCCAGCGGCAGGCCGAAGCGCTGGGTGTTGCCGACCGCGATGTCGGCGCCCAGTTCGCCCGGCGAGGCCAGCACGGCCAGCGCCAGGATGTCGGCGGCCACGATCACCAGGCTGCCGCGTTCGTGCAGCGCGCGGATCAGTTCGCGCGGATCGTGCACGCCCCCGTCGACCCCCGGGTACTGCAGCAGCACGGCGAAATGCTCTGCGTCGAGGGCCTGCCGCGGCGCCCCCACGACCACGCGCAGGCCGATCGGCTCGGCACGCGTGCGCAGAACCTCGAGGGTCTGCGGCAGCACGTCGTCGGCGACGAACACGCTGTCGGACGCATGCTCGGAAACGCGCCGCGCCAGCGTCACCGCCTCGGCCGCCGCGGTGGCCTCGTCGAGCATCGAGGCGTTCGCGACGTCGAGCCCGGTGAGGTCGGCGATCATGGTCTGGAAGTTCAGCAGGGCCTCGAGCCGGCCCTGGCTGATCTCGGGCTGGTACGGCGTGTAGGCGGTGTACCAGGCCGGGCTCTCGAGCACGTTGCGCCGGATCACGCCGGGCATGTGGGCGTTGGCGTAGCCCTGGCCGATGAAACTGCGCAGGACCTGGTTCGCGGACGCGATGCGCCGCAGTTCGTCCAGCGCCTGTTGCTCGCCGACGGCTTCGGGCAGGTGCATCGCTGCATCGCGACGAATCGACTCCGGGATCACCGCGCGCATCAACCCGTCCAGGCTCGCGTGCCCGAGCACGCGCAGCATGTGCTGCTGCTCCTGCGCATCGGGACCGATGTGGCGCCGCCGGAAGGCGTGGCGATCCTCCAGCTCGGACAGGCCGGGGAGATGAGGGGCTTGGGACAGGGACATGGTGCGTGCGGCCTCGGGAGAGCCTGTCGGCGGGTCGGCGGGTCGGCGCGGCGGACGCCGCGCAATGGGGGGAACGGGGCGGCGTTCAGGCGCTTTCGAGCAGGCGGTCGTAGGCCGCCTGGTCGAGCAGCGCGTCGAACTGCGCGGCGTCGCTCGGAAGCACGCGGAAAAACCAGCCGGCGCCCTGCGGATCGCTGTTGGCCAGCGACGGGTCGGCGACCAGCGCCTCGTTGGCCGCCACGATCTCGCCCGACAGCGGCATGTAGACGTCGGCGGCCGCCTTCACCGACTCGACCACGCCGGCGGTGTCCTTCTGCGCATAGCTGCGCCCGACATCGGGCAGCTCGACGAACACCACGTCGCCCAGCGCGTCCTGCGCGTGGGCGGTGATACCGACGGTGAGCGTACCGTCGGACTCCATGCGAACCCATTCGTGGTCGGGGGTGTACTTGGTGGTCATGGTGGGGAACTCCGGAGCGGGATTGCGGATCGAGGGGATGGATGCGGCGACGGCGGGCGCCGCGCCGGCGATTCAGGTGCGGGCGTAGCGGTGGGGTACGAAAGGCATGTCGACGACCTGCATCGGCAGGCGCTTGTCGCGCACCACCGCATACAGTTGCATGCCGGGCGCCGCGCACGCCGCCGGCACGTAGGCCATGGCGATGGCCGCGTCGGCGGTCGGCGTGAGCGCGCCGCTGGTGACCCGTCCGACCACGCGGTCGTCGGCGTCGCGCAGCTCGGCGCCCTCGCGCACGGGCGCGCGCTGCGCGCCGCGCAGCCCGACGCGTACCGTGTCCGGCAGCGCGCCGGCGTCGAGCTGGGCCAGCACGATGTCGGCGCCGGGGAAGCCTCCGGCGCGCGCGCCGCCGCTGCGACGCACCTTCTGGATGGCCCATTGCAGACGCGCCTGCACCGGCGTCGTGGCGGTGTCCATGTCGTGGCCGTACAGGCACAGTCCGGCTTCCAGGCGCAGCGTGTCGCGGGCACCCAGGCCTGCCGGCGCCACCCCCGGCAGGCGCAGCAGCGCCTCGGCCAGGGCCGCGGCATGCTCGCCCGGCACGGAGATCTCGAAACCGTCCTCGCCGGTGTAGCCGCTGCGGCTGACAAAGACCTCCGCGTCGCCGACGCTCGCGGGCAGGCGCGCCCACGCCACGTCCATGAAGCGCAGCCTGGCGACAACCGGCAGCAGGCCCGCCAGCAACTGCGCGGCGGCCGGACCCTGCAGCGCCAGCAGCGCATGGCGCGGCAGCGCCTCGATCTCGCAGCGACCACCCACATGCCCGCGCAGCCACTCCAGGTCGTGCTGCTTGCGCGCCGCGTTGACCACCAGGAAATATTCCTGCGGGCTGCCGGCGGCGCCGTCGCGCGTGCGATGCGCGATCATCAGGTCGTCCAGGATGCCGCCTCCGGCATCGAGCAGAAAGCCGTAGCGCTGGCGCCCCAGCGCAAGCCCGGCGACATCGACCGGAATCAGGCTTTCCAGCGCGGCCGCCGCCTGGCCGCCGCGCACCCGCACCTGGCCCATGTGCGAGACGTCGAACAGCGAGGCCGACTGGCGCGTATGGCGGTGCTCGGCGAGAATGCCCTTGTCGTATTGCAGGGGCATGGAGTAGCCGGCGAAGGGCACCATGCGCGCGCCCAGGCGCACATGCAGATCATGCAGCGGGGTCTGCTGCAACTGCGCCGCAGCGGCGGCTGACGTTGGCTCGGACATGCGTGGCTCCTCGGACCTCAGATCGCGCCGCACCATGCGCGACGCTCCCGTGCCCCCGCTGTCCTTGGTACCTGAGAGATTGACCCGGCCTGCGCCGGGCTTGCCCCTTCGGTGGACGCCGCCGCGCGACGCCGCTCTCCAGTGAGGTGAACTCCCTGGGGGAGTCCCGTCAGTCCTGGGGCCTGCGCGGTACGCCGGCTCCCGGCACCTGGTGCCGCGAACCCGGCTTACGCCTTCGGCGTCCCGCGGCGCGACGCACTGGCGCGCTGCCGCAGGCACTCTCCTGACGGCGCGAAGTGTAGCCCAATCACCCCCCGCCATCACCCCCGCAACCGCGCAGCAACCCGGCGACCGCTGCGGCCGGCTCAGCGCTTGTCGCCTCCGTCGCGCGGCGCGCGCATGCCGAGGTTGCGCCGGGCGCGCGCGTTGCGCTCGCCCTTGCGCTGCTCGATCTGCTGCATGGCGCGGCGCTGCGAGATGCCGAACATGGGGTCGATGATTTCCCACCACAGGAAGGCCGCGCCCAGCGGGATGCCGATCCACCACCACGACAGCGCGCCGAAGGGCCCGACGCCGCCAAGCTTGAGGGCCAGCAGCACAATGGCCAGGATCAGGATCCACATCGCGTCACTCCGGGAAATCGACCAGGATTACATACCATTACCGACGATACTTCGCCGTACCTCGCAGGCGCAGACGTTTGATCAGGATCGACTTTCCCGCCTTCGCGTGCGGTAGCATATCCCGTGCTGTCACGTCGGGCGCGTTTTTTCGCGGTTGCGCGGTCAACGTACCCGTGCGCACGTGCGTTACACGCATGGATTCAGCGCGAATGCCTCGCTCAACCTTGGAGATTCGAGAATGAAGAAACTTGTCATTGGCGTTGGCCTGGCCGTCGCCGCGATGTCGCAGGTCTACGCTGCCGACATGATGGCCCTGGCCAAGTCGAAGAACTGCCTGGCGTGCCATGCCGTGAACAAGCAGCTGGTGGGCCCTGCCTACACGGCCGTCGCGGCCAAGTATGCGGGCAAGCCGGGCGCCGAGGCCACGCTGGTCAACGCCGTGCTGCACGGCGTGTCGGGCGTCTGGGGTCCGGTTCCGATGCCGGCCAATCCGCAGGTCACGCCTGCGCAGGCCAAGGAACTGGTCACCTGGATCCTCAGCCTGAAAAAGTGATGCACCAGAAGTGAGGCACGGCGGGCCCGCGGGCCCGCCCGTGCCTGCTGCATACCGGACGGGAGCGCGAGCTCCCGTTTTTGCGTCGGTGCGCCGCATCGCCTGCGCCAGCGATCGGGGGCTGCGCCAGCCGTTGCTCAGTGCTGCCGCTCGACCCATTGCATGGCACTGCGCGTCAGCTCGCTGGCGCTGTGCAGGTTGAGCTTTTTCTTGATCTTCTCGCGGTGCGTCTCCACCGTCTTCACGCTGAGGTGGATCTGGCCGGCGATCTGCGACGGCTTGAGCCCGCGCCCGATGAGTTCGAACACCGCCAGTTCGCGCGGCGTCAGGCGCGCCATGGCGTCGCCCGCCGGGTACTCGCCGCGCGCGACATCGGGCATCTGCTCGGTCATCGCGCGGCTCAGCCAGACGCGGCCCGCCAGACATTCGCGCACCGCCTCCACGACGTGGCGCCCCGCCTGCTCCTTGCCCACGTAGCCGCAGGCACCGGCCTCCAGCGCGCGCATCGCGAACAGGCGCTCGTCGTGCATCGAGCACACCAGCACGCGCAGACGCTCATGCTGGGCCAGCAGGCGCTTGATGAGTTCCAGGCCGTTGCCGTCGCCCAGCGAGAGATCGGTGATGACGAGCTCGGGCTGCAGCGCGCGCACGCTGGCCACCGCCTCGGCCAGCGTGGCCGCCTCGCCGCACACCTGCAGATCGGGCTCGCCCTCGAGCAGGCCGCGCAGACCCATGCGCACCAACGGGTGATCATCGACGAGCAGGATGCGTCGGGCCGTCGTGCGCAGCGGCGGTGCTTGCGCGGAAGTGTGGGGGGCCATGGGCGACACGCAATCGGGGGCCGTGCCACGCTGCGCATCCGGGCGTGGCGCGCGCCGGCGTGCCCCAGCGTACCGCAAGCCGGGGCGGCTGCGCGCGCCGACGCCCCCGGCTTCAACCGCCGACGGCGCTCGCCCGGCTCGCCTGCGGCGCCGCGGCGCGTGCCATGCGCAGGCCGCCGTCGCGCAGCGTGCGCGACGACGCCGGGGCTACCGCGGGGCGCACGACAGCCGGCGCGCCGGTGTCGAGCAGCCCGTCCAGCGCACCGCGATCGATGATGCGCACGCGGCGACGCGCCAGCTCGATCAGGCCGGCGCGGTGCAGTTCGGTGAACACGCGACTCACCGTCTCGAGGCGAAAACCGAGGTAGTCGCCGATGTCCTCGCGGCTCATGCGCAGCGTGAACTCGGCCGGGGCCAGGCCGCGCTGCGCGTAGCGTTGCGACAGATCCAGCAGGAAACGCACCAGACGCTCGCGCACATGCATGCTGCCCAGGGCGAACTGCTGGCCCTGCGCATGCACCAGCGCCTGCGCCATGGCACGACACAGATAGCGCTGCAGCGCGGGCGTGCGTCCGGCCAGATCCTCCAGGTGCAGCAGGTCGACCTCGCAGACCTGCGAGTGCTCGAGCGCGACCACATCGGCGCGGTAGACGCCGGACAGCCCTTCCAGGCCGAGCCAGTCGCCCGCTTCCTGGAAGCCGACGATGCGCTGGCGCCCGTCGGCCACGCCGACGAGCGACTTGAACGCCCCGTTGTGCACGATGAACACGCGCGGCGCCGCCTGCCCGGCGACCACCAGGCGCATGCCCTTGGCCACGCGCTGGGGCGGCCCCAGCACGTCGCGCAGCGCCGCCGGCGCGAGATCGCCGAGCACCGAGGGCAGGCAGCTGCGGCGGTGGAAGCACATGGCGCAGGCGTCGGAGGCGGCCGGCGCGTGCGCCTGTCGCAGGTATTGCGCGGCACACGGGGCGTTCATGATGCGGCTCCGGTGGCGGCGGCGACGCGGCCGGATGGCGCGGCGCGCGCAGCGGCGGCGAATGGTGGCTGGAATGCGTTCATGATGGCCTCCCGTGTGCTGGACATTGCCGTTGCGGCTGCGCGCATGTGCGAAGACTCCACCCGCCGCAGTCGGCCCTGGCATGGAATCCATGCTAGTAACCAAACGAAACGATTTCCATCAGGGAGTCACTGATATACCTGCAGGGGTTTGTCAAAAAACCCGCCCGCAGATGCCAGGGCGTGCGTCGCCGCGCAGCGTCCGGCTATCCTTGGCGACGCGTGCCGCCGATGCTCGCATCGCCGCCCGCCGCCGCACCGTCCGCCATGTCCCGCAGCTCCAGCATCTCCCGCTCCACCGGCCGCCTGCCGCGCACGGCATGGGCCCTCGGCTGGGTGAGCCTGTTCATGGACATGTCGTCGGAGATGATCCACGCCGTGCTGCCGGTCTACATGAGTTCCGTGCTCGGCTTCAGCCTGCTGACCATCGGGCTCGTCGAGGGCGTGGCCGAGGCCACCGCCTCGCTGCTCAAGATGGTGTCCGGGGTGTGGTCCGACCGCCTCGGCAGACGCAAGACCCTGGCCTTGCTGGGCTACGGGCTGTCGGCGGCGACCAAGCCGCTGTTCCCGCTGGCGTCGGGCGCCGCCGGGATCATCGCTGCGCGCTGGCTCGATCGCGTCGGCAAGGGCATCCGCGGCGCCCCGCGCGACGCCCTGCTGGCCGACGCCACGCCGGCGCCGCTGCGCGATGCGGCCTACGGACTGCGCCAGAGCATGGATACGGTGGGCGCCTTCCTCGGACCACTCGCCGCCATGGTGCTGCTCGGCTGGCTGCCCGGCCGACTGCGCCACGTGCTGTGGTTCGGCGTGCTGCCGGCCGTGGTCGCGGTGGCCGTGCTGGCGCTGGGCGTGCGCGAACCGCAGCGCACGCGCCCGCCGGCCGGCGCCGCGCGCGCGCCGCGCGGCGGCATGCGCCTGCCGCGCCTGGCCGACGCACGCCGCCTGCCGGCGGCGTACTGGATGGTGGTGGCGACCGCGGGGGTGTTCACGCTGGCGCGCCTGTCGGAGGCGTTCCTCGTGCTGCGGGGTCGCCAGCTCGGCCTGTCGCTGCACTGGATCCCGCTGGTCACCCTCGGGTTCAGCCTGGTCTACGCGCTCAGTGCCTTGCCTGCCGGACTGCTCGCGCAGCGCCGCGGCCGCGCTCCGGTGCTCGCCGCCGGCATGGTGGTGCTGCTCGGCTCGATGCTGGCGCTGGGCGGCGACAGCCTGCCGGCGCTCTGGCTGGGCGTGGCGCTGTACGGGCTGCACCTGGGGCTGACCCAGGGCGTGTTCGCCGCCGCGGTGGCGGCCACCGCGCCAGCCGAGTTGCGCGGCAGCGCGTTCGGTGTGTTCCACCTGTGCACCGGCCTGCTGCAATTGCTTGCCGCGGTGGGCGCCGGCTGGATCTGGGAACGCTTCGGTGCTGCCCGCGCCTTCGAGGCCGGTGCCGTGCTTGCCGGCGCCGCGCTGGGGCTGAGCCTGCTGGCGCGCGCGCCGCGCGCGCGCAGGCCGGGGTAGGCGTCACGCGCGTGCATCCGGCGCGGGCACCGACGCGCCCATCGAACACACGCCGCCGGCTCGCCGCCCGGGCCCGGGCACGGGCGCCACGGCCGCCGGCAGGCCAGCGCAGCGTCGGCGCTTGTCGGCGAAAATACGGGCCTGCGCGTTGCAAGACGCAGTTTCCCCACACCACGGATCACCACCATGTCCTCTCCCAATCCCTCGCCAGGCGGGGGAAGCCCGATCCCCAGGGCCGCCTGGATCGTCATGGGCACGATCGGCGCCCTCATCGTGATTCTGCTGGGGGCGGTGCTGTACAAGCTGAGCGTCCCCGGCGCGATGCGTGCCGGCGTCCCCGCCACAGCCGGCAGCACGCCGGCGCAACCGAGCGCCGTCGCCCGTCCGCCGCAGTCCGCGGTGGCCGTCAGCGGGGCCAGCCCGTCGCGCAAACCGCAGGCGCAGTTCCCGCGCCTCAGCGATCACGCGCCGGCCGCGGATGCCGACGGCGGCCGCGAGGCGTCGACGCGACGCCGCACGAGCGCCCAGTTCGCACCCCAGCAGTTCGCACCCCAGCAGTTCGCGCCTCAGCAGTTCGCGCCTCAGCAGGTCGCGCCTGCGCCAACGGCACCCGCGTGCGCCGAATGCGGTGTGGTCACGGCGGTCGCGCCGGTGCGTGAACCGGGACAGGCGAACGGCGTCGGTGCGGTGGTCGGCGGACTCGTCGGCGGTCTGCTGGGCAACCAGATCGGCGCCGGCAACGGCCGTACCGCGGCCACCGTGCTGGGTGCGGTGGGCGGCGGCCTCGCCGGCAACGAGGTGCAAAAGCGCATGAATGCGAAGACCCTGTACCGGGTGCGCATCCGCATGGACAGCGGCGCCACGCGCACGCTGACGCTGACCAACCCGCCGCCGCTGGGGCAGCCCGTGCGCGTGCACCCCAACGGCTCGCTGAGCCCGAACTGACCGGCGTCGGCGCGTCGCAGAGAAATTTTCCCATTCAATCCGGGCTGGGCTACCATTTGCCTTTTCGAGACCCGCTGCGCACGCGCGCGGCCTTGACAAGGCTTTCATGGGACGCCCTCCCCTTCGTCCGCCACCGGCCGGCTCGGGCCATGCTCCGGTGCCGCCGGCGCCCGAGGTGCTCCGCGCACTGGGGCAGGTGCTGGGGCCGCTGGTGCGTCTGCTGCTGGCCAGCGGCATCGACTACAGCCGCCTGTCCGTCGAGCTGAAGCCGGTGTTCATCGAGCAGGCGCGGGCCGAACTGCGTCGCCACGGCCAGCGCGAGACCGACTCCGCCGTCAGCGTGCTCAGCGGCGTGCACCGCAAGGACGTGCGCAGCTGGCGCGAGGGCGCCATGGGGCAGCGCATCGCCGCCGAGGTCTCGCCCATCGCGCAGCTGTTCGCGCGCTGGCTCGGCAGCGCTGCGCTGTGCGACTCCGAAGGCCGCCCGCGGGCGCTGCCGCGCCTGGGGGCGCAGGACTCGTTCGAGGCCCTGGCGCGCTCGGTGACCCAGGACGTGCATCCCTTCACGCTGCTCGGAGAGCTGCTGCGCCTCGGACTGGTGCGCGTGGTGCAGCGCGACGCGCAGGACTGGGTGGAACCGAACGCGGAGGGCTTCGTGCCGGCGCCGGGGTCGCGCGAACTGCTCGAGTTGTTCGGAGCCAATGTCGCCGACCACGCCAGCACGGCGGTGGCCAACCTGCTCGGCCAGACCCCGCAGCTGGAGCAGAGCGTGTTCGCCAGCGGACTCAGCCCCGAATCGGCGGCGCAGCTCGCGCAGCTCGCGCGCAGTCTGTGGGCGCAGGCGCGACGCCAGATGATCGCTGAGGCCAGCCGGCTGTACGAAGCCGATCGCGGGCGTGCCGATGCGCGCCAGCGCATGCGATTCGGCGCCTACTACTGGTCGGAGGGCGACGAGCAGGCGGCGCCGGGCGATGCGCAGGCGGCGCCGGGCGATGCGCAGCAGGAGCCCGCGCCGGATGGCGCGGGTGCCCCGACATGAGCATGAACCGCTGGCTGCGTCGCGCTGCCGCATGCGTCGGCGCCCTGCTCCTGGCCACGCTGGACGCCTGTGGCGGCGGCGGCGCCGCGGCCAGCGGCGGCGCGAGCGGCACAGGCACCGCAGTCTCGCTGGGCACCGTCACCGGTTTCGGCAGCGTGGTCATCGCCGGTCGCGCCTACGACGGCGCGGCACCCCACTATTTCGACGACGACGCCCCCGGCGTCGGGCAGGCGGCAAGCTCCATCGGTCTCGGCCAGAGCCTGCAACTGCTGCAGGATGCGAGCGCCAGCGCGGCCTTGATCGAGCCCGATGTCGCCGGCCCGCTGCAGTCCGTGTCGCCGACCACCGACAGTTTCACGGTCAATGGACTGCAGGTGCGCGTGAACACCGACCCGGCCGCGGGGCCGGTCACCTTCTACTCCGGACTGCGCGGATTCTCCGCGCTGCAGCCGGGCACGATGGTGATCGAGGCCGACGGCGCATTCGGCGTCGACGCGCGCGGGCGGGGGTACCTGCAGGCCACGCGGGTGGTGCAGCTGCCGGGCGCCACGCCATCGACGCGCCTCACCGGCATGGTCTCGGGACTCGACGCCGGCGCCACCGGCTTCGACCTCGGCAGCGTGCACGTGCGCATGACCGCCGCCACCCAGGTCTATCCGGCGGGCGCGCGCCTGCGCGATGGCGAACTGGTGAACGTATGGAGCCCGACCCGCATCACCGGCAACCTGCTCGACGCCCGCGTGGTGCGCGTGCGCAGCCTGCTCGGCGCCACCGGCGCGGCACGCATCGGCGGGCTCGTCGCACCCGGACCGGCGCCGGGCATACGCGTGGCCGGCATCGACGTGACCCCTGCCGACCCCGCCACCGCCGCCGCGCTGCAGGCGTTGCGCGTCGGCGAGTACGTCGTCGTGCAGGGACGCGTCGCGCCCGACGGCCGCAGCGTGCTGGCCGACAGCGTGCAGTCCAGCGCCACGCAGCCGGCGATCGTCGAGTTGCGCGGCAACATCACCGACTATGTGGATGCGGCGCACTTTCTGGTGCGCGGCGTGCCGGTGAACGCCGCGGCGGTTGCGGCCGGAGAGCGCCTGGGCAACGGCGTGTTCGTGCGCATCACGGGAAGCGTCGATGCCGCCGCGCCGAACACGGTACGCGCCGCGAGCCTGCAGGTGCTGGCGACTGCGCCCGATGGCGGCACGCTGGATCTGACCGGCACCGTGCGCCAGTACGACGCGGCGAGCCACACCCTGCTGCTGAGCTGGAGCGACGACGGCCAGACCACCGCCTCGGTGATCACCGTGCTGCAGAACGCGGTGATCAGCAACGGCAGCGCGTCGCGACTCGTCGACGGCGCCTATGTCGAGGTCGAGGCCAGCAACAGTCCCGACGGACTGCAGGCCTACAGCCTGCGCTTCCTGCCGGGGCACGCGAATGCGGCGGCGTCGAGCACCAGCGGGCGTGTCTACGGGCTGGACGGCAGCAGCTTCTACGTCAACGGCTTGCACATCGCCATCCACGGCGTGCGCGTGACGGGCGGCCGCCTGGCCGATGGTGCGCGGGTGGACGTTCAGTTCAGCGCCGACGCGGATTCCGGGGAACTGCTCGCGCGAGCCATTGCCATCGACAACTGAAGCGCGCAGCGACCGCGCTGCGGCACAATCGGGTCTTTTGCCGCCAAGGCCTGCGCATGGAATTGCTGTCGATCGCCTGCTTCGCCGTACTCGGTGCGTTCGCGCGCTACGCACAGTCGCGCGTCGTGCAACGCTGGCTCGGCCAGGGTTTTCCGTTCGCCACGCTGTCGGTCAACCTGACGGGCTGCCTGTGCATGGGCGTGCTGTTCTTCGCCACCGCGGGACGCATGGATCCGCTGCTGCGCGGCGGCCTGCTCACCGGCGGCCTGGGCAGCTACACCACCTTCTCGACCTTTTCGCTGGAAGTCGTGACCCTGCTGGAGAACCGCGAGACCGCGAAGGCCGCCGGCTATGTGCTGGTGTCGCTGGTCGGCGGCGTCGCGGCAGTCGCGCTGGGTGCCATGCTGGCACATGCCTGGAGAGTTTCCTGATGAAAGCCGTGACCATGGTGCGCCTGTACATTCGCGAAGGCGACAAGTTCGAAGGCCACAACCTGATGCGCGAGGTGTTCCGTCTGTTGCACGACGAGCACAAGGTTCCCGGCCTCACCGTGTTCCGCGGCATCGCCGGCTTCGGCAGCCACGGCGAGATCCACGCCGACGACCTGCTGCGCCTGAACGTGCACCTGCCGCTGGTGCTGGAGTTCTACGACGTGCCGGAGGTCATCGATGCGCTGCTGCCGCGCCTGCGCGACATGGTCGACCCGCGCCACATCGTGTGCTGGCCGGCGCGTTGCGCGGCCGACTGAGCCTCCCGGCGCACCTGGCCGGCGCGGCTTGAACAAGGATTTATAATTCCCCTTCAGGATCCGCGCGTGGCCCGCTCGATGCCGATCGGGCGCCGGACCGAGGAGTCGCGATGGACATCGCCCAGCCTGGCTCGACGGCGCCGGCCGTCGGATTCGAGGTTCCGCTGGAAATGCTCGCGGCCTGCCACGGCCGCGTGCATCAGCAATGCGAGCTGCTGCAGCGTCTGCTGCCGCACCTGCGCGAACACGGCGTCGACGAACAGGCGCGCGATGCGGCGCAGCGCGTGATGCGCTATTTCGACCACGCCGGTCCGCAGCACCACGCCGACGAGGAGCAGGATCTGTTCCCCGCGCTGCTCGAGGCGCTGGCCGGTTCCGACGCCGTGTGCATCCGCGACATGATCCAGCGCCTGACGACCCAGCACCGGGCGCTCGAACGGCACTGGGCCGGCGTGCGCGAGGGCCTGCAGGCGGTGCTGCGCGGCGATGCCGGGGCGCTGGATGGCGACGCCGCGCGCGGCTTCATCGATGCCTACGCCGAGCACATCGCCTACGAGGAAGCGGAATTGCTGCCGATGGCCGCGCGCGTGCTGGCCGACGAACAGCTCGACGCCGTCGGCCGCGCCATGCGCCAGCGCCGCGGCATCGCGCCGCTGGCGCCGGCGCACCGCTGACGCGGCCGGCGCGGCGCCGCGCTCACAACTCCTGCGCCGTCGGGCGGAACAGGATCTCGTTGATGTCGACGTCGTCGGGCTGGCTCATCGCGTAGACCACCGCGCGCGCGAAGGAGTCGGCCGGAATCGCCACCTCGTAGAACTTGCGCACGCCCTGCGCCACGTCGGGCTCGGTGACGCTGTCGGGCAGCTCGGTGTCGACCGCCCCCGGGGAGATCACCGTGGTGCGGATGCCATAGGGCTTGACCTCCATGCGAAGGCCTTCGGAGATCACGCGCACCGCGTGCTTGGTCGCCGCATACACGGCGCTGCCGGCGCGCACCTTGTGCCCGGCGACCGACGACACGTTGATGATGTGCCCGGCCCTGCGCTCGCGCATGCTCGGCAGCACCGCGGCGATGCCGTACAGCACGCCCTTGATGTTGACGTCGATCATGCGGTTCCAGTCGTCCAGCTTGCGGCGCTCGAGCAGCGAGTGCGGCATCAACCCGGCGTTGTTGATGATGGCGTCCACGCGTCCGTGCTCCGCCAGCGCGGCGTCGACGAGTGCCTGCACCTGCGCGGCATCGGTCACGTCGGTGGCCAGCGCCAGCGCGCGCCGGCCGTCGGCGCGCAGCTGCACGGCAAGCGCCTCGAGACGCGCCAGGCGCCGCGCGCCCAGCACGACATGCGCGCCGTGCGCGGCGAGCATGCGCGCCGCCGCCTCGCCCAGACCGCTGCTGGCGCCGGTGATGACCACGACCTTGTCGCGAAGATTGTTCTCCAGCATTTCCTTGGCTCCCTGTTCCTGCGTGCACGCCGGCACCGCGCCGACCTTGCCATTCGCCGGCGTGCGACATGCGACATACGACATGCCGTGCACGCCCGCGCGGCAGCGCGGCAAGCGCGCCCGGACGGCACGAAACTGAATCACCGAAGCTACCACGGCGGGCGCCGGCGCGCCTGCCGCCAGAGCCTCATGCGCCGCCGATCTGGGCCGCCACGCATTCGCGCAGCAGATGCAGGCGCGCGCTGAAGAAGTGATCGGCACCGGGCACCACGAACACCGCGCATGCGCCGGCGCGCGCCCACCGCAGCAGCGGCTCGAGCGGCGCGCGCTCGTCGCGTTCCCCATGCACCAGCCAGGCGGCGTCGAGCATCGCCGGGGCGTAGTCGAGCCCGTCGCGCACCGGACCCACCGGCAGGCCGGCGAGCAGCACGTGGCGCGCCGGCTCCCCCGCGGCCGCCAGTCGCGCAGCCACATGCGACTGCACGTACGCACCGAAGGAAAACCCCATCAGGGCCAGCGGCAGCCCCGGATGCCCGAGCCGCGCCCACTGCGCCAGCGCGAGCATGTCGTCGATCTCGCCGACGCCGTGATCGTGCGATCCGTCGCTGTGCCCGACCCCGCGGAAGTTCGGGCGCAGCGCCAGCCAGCCGCAATCGCGCAGCGCATGCGCCAGCACATGCGGCACCTTGTGGCGCGCGCTCGCGCCCTTCAGCGGGTGCGGATGGGCGACGATGCCGACACCGCGCGGCGCCGCCGCCGGCGCATCGAGCAGGAGTTCGATGCGGCCGGCCGGGCCCGGCGCGAAAACGGTGCGGGTGGCAGGCGCTGCCATGGTCGTAGGCTGTTTACCGGCTAGTGTCCTGTCCCGTAAATACCTGGCATTTCGTTCGTGTGCCCGCGGGAGCGATCGCCGGCCGCCCGCACCGGGTCAAGACTGGGCGCCTTGACCCGGTGCGGGCGGCCGGCGAGGGCCCCGCAGGCGCCGAACCCTTCGGGCTGGGCCGTATCGGGGCGCAGGATGCGTTGCGGCCACGGGGCCGGGCGCCCAGCCTGGACCCGCGCCCGCGCCTTGCCTGCGCCCCGATACGGCCCAGCGAAATGCCAAGTATTTACGGGACAGGACACCTAGATTGTCGGTGCTGCGCGGCGCCGGCGCCATCGCCGCGGCAGCCCGGGCGGCTTGACCGCGCATGGGCGGCCTGCCTACAGTGGGCCGGGCATGCCGCCGCCAGGCCTGCCGCACGTTGCGCCACGCCATGAACGACGACCTGATTTTCCGCGCCCTCGCGGATCCCGGCCGGCGACGCCTGATCGACCGCCTTCACGCCCAGGGCGGGCAGTCGCTGCGCGCGCTGGGCCTCGGCCTCGGCATGACGCGCCAGGCCGTGGCCAGGCACCTCGGCCGCTTGCAGGCGGCCGGGCTCGTGCACAGCCTGCGCGCCGGCCGCGAACGGCACTACTTCCTGGACGCCGCGGCGATGCATGATGTCGCGCAGGGCTGGGTGCGCAAGTTCGAGCACCCACGCCCACCGTCGCCCGCGGCTGACGCGCCGCTGCAGCAGCGCGGCGCGCGCGGCGGGATATAGACTGCGTGGGGGCGCAGGCCGAGCGCCCGCCCACCACGTCCACGCGCCTCATGCCCGCCCGCCGCTCCAAGCTTCGCTACGTCGTCGCCGCCGTCGTCGGCGTGGCCTTGGCGTTGATCGTCGACCTGCTGTTCGTGCCCGCCGGCTGGCGCCTGCTCATGGGGCTGGCGCTGAGCCTGTCCCTCGGCTTCGCGGGTGTGTTCTTCACCGCGATGACCGACTCCGGGCTGCGCTGAGCCGGTCAGCGGCGCGGGCGCCCGCGCGCACCGACGGACCGCGCGATGCGCATGCTGCGCCAATGCGCCGTCGGGCAGGCGCTGTGCAAGCCCACGCAAGCCCACAGATCCGGCAATAGACTTTGCTGCGGCCGTCTCGCGCGGCATTCTTGACGCATCTCCAGATCGGCCAACACAATATGTCGCTGAAAGCCTTTTCATTGCCACTTTCCGTGAGTTTCCCCGTGGTGCCCCGACCCCTGCTGTTCCCGCACGCGCCGACACTCCGCGCGCCGTGCGACGGACTGGCGTCGCGGGCGCGGACGGTCTGACGCATCCCGATCCACCGTGCAACGAGCTGTCCGGTTTCCATGACCACTGACCTGCACCTGCTGTGCCATTCACGCAGCGACGCCGAAGCGTTGTCGCTGCGCAGCCATGAGTTGCTGAAGGTGCTGGACGCCCCGCCCTGCCCGATCCCCTACGCCGTCGCCTTCAGCTACGAGAGCCGGCGCAACCCGGATCTGCGCAAGGCGCTGGAGCCCGTGGTGCGCGACGGCGGCAAGATCTCGGAGCGGCAGTGGCAGGACCTGTTCGACCGTTTCCTGATGCCCAACAGCGCCGACGCCTGGCAAAGTGTCGGCGATGCGATCAAGGCCCTGCTCAGTTCGGTGGTCGACAACATGGGTGAGGCCGGACAGAGCGCGGCCGGGTTCAGCGCGCAGATCCAGGATGCGATCTCGACCCTGGGCACGCCCCAGGAACCGAGCAGGGAAGCCCTGTTCGACGCCGCCAGGCAGCTGCTGGCCGCGGGCGAGGCCGCGCGCCAACGCTCGGCGGCGCTGCAGGAACGCATGCAGGCGACCATCGAGGAAGCACGACGCCTGGGCGACGAACTCGAGGAGCATCGCCGCGCGGTGATGCACGACCCGCTCACCGGCCTGCTCAACCGACGCGGCATGGACGCGCGCTTCGACGACCTGCTGCAGGAACGCGAGGCGCGCCCGCTGGCGGTGCTGATGGTCGACATCGACCATTTCAAGGGCTTCAACGACAGCTTCGGACATGCGGTGGGCGATGCGGTGATCCGCAACGTCGCCCGCACGATCGGCGAATGCATACGGTCGGACGACCACGCCGTGCGCTACGGCGGCGAGGAGTTCCTGGTCATTCTCCCCGACGCGTCCATGGAGGTCGCGATGGCGATGGCCGAGAAGATCCGCACCAAGGTCGGCGCGCTGCGCCTGGTGCGCAAGCGCGATAACGTGGCCCTGCCCGCCCTCACCGTATCCCTCGGGGTGGCTGCGCTGCGCGACGGCGAGGACGCCGAGACCGTGGTCATCCGGGCCGACGCGGCCTTGTACCAATCCAAGAACGGCGGCCGCAACCGGGTCAGCGCGGCCTGATCGGCGCGGCGTGCCGGCTACTGCACGGTGAAGGTCAGGTCGAGCAGCACGCCGGCATCGCTCTGCTGCGCGGTGATCGACGACAAGGCGAGCCCGCCGGCAGCGTCCAGCAGGTAGCTGCTGCTGCCGGCCACCGTCTGCTGGCCCGCGGTGTTCACGAACGTGTCGACCAGCGACACCATCACCGCGGTGGCGGAGCCTGCGGCCTTCACCACGTAGCTCAACGTTTGCGTGCCCGTCGCGACGCTCATCGAACTGTCCGTGTAGCACGCATAGGTCACGACGGTTCCCGCCTGGCCGACCGACACCTGTGCCGGATACACGCCGGGCGTCGGCGCCACGCAATAGGCGACCGAGCTGGTGTAGCCCAGCGGCGCATAGGAGGTCGTCAGGTACTCCTGAGCGCTGCTCGAGATGTCGATGCTCTGCCCGGCGACGGCGATCGTGCCGCTGACCGAACTGCTCGCGCTCAGCGCGGTCTGTCCGGCGAAGGTGGTGGTCGTGCTGCCGGCCGGTCCGAGGGCGAGACTCACGCTGCCGCTGACCGGAAACGACGTACCCGCGTACACGGCGGTACCGCTGACCGATGCGGTCTTCTGGTAGCCGGTGGTGTACAACTGGACGACCGCCGCCCCGAGCGGAAAGGTGGTTCCCGGCGCCGGCTCCAGCGTCGTCGACGAGCTGCCGCCACCGCCGCAACCCGCCAGCATCAGTGTGCCGAGCGTCCACCCGGCGACCATCGAACTGCCGTGTCTGCGCATGCTCCACTCCCCCGATCCGCGCGCACCGCGCTGCGGGCCGCAGCGACGGCGAAACCCGTCCGGGCTCGCGCGATGCCGTGCGACAACGCCTGCAGGCTAGTCGCGGCTGCGCGGTCGATCCACGGGCGCGACGCGGGACATTTGATCTGTGCGCAAGATGCCTGCGTGCGGGGCGGCGGCCGCCATGCGCGGCCGGCGCGCAAGCTCAGGCCGATTGCCGCAGGATCAGGCTCGTCGGCAGCGTGCGGTTCTGCGGCTTGCCGCCGCCGATGATCTCCAGCAGCGCGGACACGAGTTCCACGCCGGCCCGCACGATCTGCTGGCTGACGGTCGTCAGCGGCGGGTTGAACGACGCTGCGAAGGGGACGTCGTCATAGCCGACGACCGCGACATCCTCGGGTACGCGCAGGCCCAGCGCGCCGAGCGACTGGATGGCGATCATGGCGAGCAGGTCGCTGGCGGCGCACACCGCATCGACGCGCGGTCGTGCCGCGAAATAGTGCTCGATGGCGGTCTTGGCGAGCCCGGCCGCGAAGGGTACGTTGACCTGCAGGCGCTTGAGCACCTTGCGCCCGACCTCGGCGTGCGCCTGCAGGTAGCCCTGATAGCGCAGCCCGACCTCGGGCAGGTTAAGGTCGCCGAGGAATGCCACGTGGCGCGCCCCGCGCTCGAGCAGGTGGCGCGCCGCCAGGTAGCCGCCGAGCTGGTTCTCGCTGCCGACCGTGGCGTAGGCCTGCTTGCGCAACTGGCCGCCCCAGACGACGAGCGGCACGCCGCGATCGGCGAGCCGGTTCAGCTGCTCGTGCTGGTGCCATTGCCCGATCAGGATCACGCCGCTGGCGCGACCCGAGTCGACCGCCGACGCGACCTCGTCGATCTGCGTGGCGTCGACGCGCGACACCAGCATCTCGAAACCGCGATCCGTCAGGGCGTCGGCGACGCTGCCGAGCATGCTCAGGAAGAACGGATCGGAAACGGCCTGGCGGACGGTGGACTCGTAGGGGATGACGAAGCCGATGGTCTGGTTGCGCCCCTGGCGCAGGTTCTTCGCCCCGATGTTGACCGTGTAGTTGAGGCTGCGCGCGATGTCGTGGATGCGTTGCCGCGTCTCCTCGCTGATCGCAGGGTGGCCGCTGAGGGCCCGCGACACCGTGGCGCGCGACACGCCGGCGATGCGCGCCACGTCCTCCATCTGCGGGCGGCGCGTGCGCGGAGCTTCGAGTTGTTCGCTCAACGATCACCCCCGGGGCAGCGCTGCCGCCGACCCGGCGGGCGACGCAGCAGATCGGCACGCAGACAGGGCACGGTCATTTCATGCTGGATCCGACGACGGGTACCAAACGCTCGGCGTGCTGCCCGGACACCAGCCGCATCGATGCGGACGCGCACAACAGCAGCATACCGGCAAACAGGATGGCGTTCTCCGAGTTGCCTCCCAGCACGCGGTCGTACAGCAGCGGCATGGTGAGGATCTCGATGATCATCGGGATGACGATGAAGGTGTTGAAGATCCCCATGTAGACACCCACCCGCTCGGCTGGCACCGAACGCGCCAGGATGACGTAGGGATTGCCCATCATGCTGGCCCAGGTCATGCCCACGCCGACCATCGGCAGCAGCAGCAGCCATTCGCTTTTCAGGTAGGGGATGGCGAGCATCCCGAGGCCGCCGCAAGCCAGCGCCACGGCGTGCATGACGCGCGCGCCATGACGACGCGTCAGCGGAATGGTGGCGAACGCCGCGACGAAGGCCACGGCGTTGTAGAAGCCGCCGATCTGTCCGTTGAGCAGCACCGCGTTGCGAAACGCCTCGCTGCCCTGGGCCGTGGTGCCGTAGAGCGACTGCGAAAGACACAGCACGATGTACTGCCAGTAGCAGAACATGGCGTACCACTGAAACAGGCTCATCAGGCCCATCTGGCGCATCGGGCGCGGCATGTCGCGCACCGCGTCGACGACCTCGCGCAGCGCCGCGCCCCAGCCCGGGCCGACCCGCGAAGCCGCCGGCGACGGCGCTTCGCGGGTCGTGAGCACGGTCCACAGGATCGACAGCATGGAAAACGCGGCACCGATGAAAAACGCCGCGCGGGTGATCTCGGGCACGTGGTTGCCGCCCAGGGCATTGCCGCTCATGCCGAGCCAGACCAGCAGCGAGGGCGTGAGGTAGGCGAGCGTCTGTCCCAGCCCCGTGAACGCGCTTTGCACGAGAAAGCCGGTGGCGTACTGCTCCTCCTGCAGCAGATCGCCGACGAAGGCCCGGTAGGGCTCCATGGTGACGTTGTTGGCGGCGTCCAGGATCCACAGCAGACCGGCGGCCATCCACAGCGACGCGCTCAGCGGCATCGCCAGCAGGCTGACGCTGCACGCCAGCGCGCCGGCCAGGAAAAAAGGCGTGCGCCGGCCCAGGCGCGAACTGGTGCGATCGCTGATGCTGCCGATGATCGGCTGCAGCACCAGGCCCGTCACGGGTCCGGCGAGCCAGAGCAGCGGCAGCGTCGCCGCATGCGCGCCGAGGTACTTGTAGATCGGGCTCATATTGCTCTGCTGCAGCCCGAAACTGAACTGAATGCCGAAAAATCCGACATTCATATTGATGATCTGCCACAGACTCAAGCGTCGCTTCATGGCTGTCCGGTGGGCTCGGGTGTCCGCGCGAAAGCCTCACGCCAGGCGTCGTAGAAGCGCCGGTCCGCCGGCACCGCGCCGCGCACGCCGCAGATCGCCGCGGCGAAGCGCGCGGCGCGTCGCATGGTGTCCGGCAGCGGCCAGCCGCGCGCACGGCCGAGCAGCACGACGGCGAAATAGGCGTCGCCCGCGCCGACCGTGTCGACCACATCGGGCTGCGCCTGCGCCTCCACGCGCAGCGCCTCCTGCCCACCTCGGCACAGGCAGCGGCTGCCGCGCTCACCGCAGGTCCAGTACAGGCGCTGCAGTTGCGGCAGATGGAAGGCCCGCGCCAGCGCATCCAGCAGCCCCGCGTCGACGGGCAGGTCGCACGGCAGCCCGGCCAGCGCGAGCAGTTGCCGCAGTTCCTGCTCGCTCAGCTTGAGTTCGGCGGCCCCGTGCAGTTTCCCGGCCATCTCGGCGCGATCCCTCGGGGCTTCCCGCAGGTTCGGGTCGACGCAGGCGTACAGCGGACGCGCCGCGCGCACGGCGTCCAGCGCGCGCCGCGACACCGGTCCGCGTTGCGCCAGCGTTCCGAAGTACAGCAATGCCGTGCGCCCCGCCAAGGCCTGCAGGCTTCGCACCGCCGGCGCGGCCTCGATGTGATCGAAGGCCGCATCGTCGGCGAGATCGAAATGCGGTCCGTCAGGCTCCATGCGCACCCGCGCGACCCCCGTGGCATGCGTGGAATCGCGTTGCACACCGGCGCAGTCGATGCCGAACTCGTGACATGCCGCGAGTACCGCGTCGCCGTGCCGATCGGCGCCCACGCGGGTCACGAACAGCGGCGCCTCGCCGAGCGCGGCGAGGTGCCGCGCGACATTGAACGGCGCTCCGCCGAGGATTTCCTGCGCGCCGATGAGGTCGACGACGGTCTCGCCGAAAACGACAATCGATGGATTCATGGTCATGCCTGCGCGCGCGGCTCAGGCGCGCGGCATCTGCAACGCGATCTCCCACAGCCGCGCCACGTCGCGCAGTGCGCCGCTGGCATGCACGGCCACGCTGTGCGCAATGGCGCGCGCCTCGCGCTCGCGGCCGACGCTGCCCAGCACTTCGGCCAGGCGCAGGTTCTGCAACTCGGCATCGGGAAGCGCGGCACCGGCCTCGGCCTGCTTCAGCAGCGCGAGCCCGCGCTGCACCTGACCGGCGTCGACCAGCGCCAGCCCACCGGCCAGTTGCGCCGAGCGCGGCGCCTTGTCCAGGTTGTGCCAGCCAGCGGGTTGCGCGGCCAGGCGCTGCTCGACCATGCGCGCCAGACGCGCCTGGCGCGGCGCGCCCGGACCGCTGCCGAGCACCCCGGCGTGATAGCCGGCGTCGATCGCGCGCTTCGCGCCATGGGCATCCTGCGCCTCGAGCTCCAGCATGGTGAGCTCCATGTACTGCGAAGCGGTGGCGAGCAGCCCGACGCGCTGTTTCAGACGCAACATGTCGAGGGCGTAGCGACTGCTCACGCCATGTTCGTCGCCCACCAGGCCGAGCGCCGCCTGCCAGTAGGCCGGCGTCGGCCGCACTTGCAGCAGGCGCAGCACGGAGGCGCGCTCGCCGCGCGCATCGCCGCTGGCCTGGTAGCAGGCGACCAGGCTGGACAGCGCCGCGGCATCCCGGGAGTGTCCGAGCAGCGCGTCCAGCTTGCCGCATTGGCGCGTGGCGCCATACGCCTGCTGCAGCATGGAGCCCACCTGGGCGTTGCCGGCGAGAGCGGCGTTCCACTGCTGGGAATCGGCGATCACGGCAGCGTAGTCGTGGCGCTGGTAATCGGCGTAGATCAGGGTCTGCGCCAGCGCTCCGGCCACCGCCGGGTCGCCCGCCTTGCTGTTCAGCGCCTTGCGCAGGGCAGCGGCGGAAACCGCGTAGTCGCCGGCCGCCGCCGCCACGGTACCGAGGCTGCGCTCGACCAGATAAGCGCCATACCCGTCAAGCCTTTGCGTGCGCTGGATGGCCTGCAATTGCTCCAGCGCGGCGCGATAGCGATGCGCGCTGTAGGCGGCCTGCGCCTTGTTGAGGGCCAGTGCCAGCGAGCGCGGCACCGTGGGCGCGGCGGCCGCGCTGCACGCCATGGACAGCGCGGCGAGCAGCGCACCCGCGCGAATGGGAAAGAACCTCATGACGATCTCCTTGCGGGCCCGCTCAGGGTGCGAACTGGTCGTTGCCGATAAGCCCCAGCTTGGTGATGCCATCGCGCTGCGCCAGGGCCATCAAGCTGGCCACGTCGCGATAGGGCGCGAGCTTGTTGGGGCGGATGTGGATCTCCGGCTGCGGCGATGTCCGCGCGGCCTGCGTCAGCAGCTGCGACAGCTTCGCCGGACTGTCGATCTCGGTGCCGTTCCAGGAAATGGTGCCGTCGAAATCGATGTCGATCTGCACCACCTTGGGCGGCACCTGCGCTGCCGGAGGCTTGCCGTTGGGCAGGTTCAGCGACACCGCGTGCATCTGGATCGGGATGGTGAGGATCAGCATGATCAGCAGCACCAGCATCACATCGATCAACGGCGTGGTGTTCATCTCCACCATCACCTCCGGCTCGCCGCTGCCGCCGCCACCTCCTACGTTCATTGCCATGTCGACTTCTCCGTGCCCGCGTCAACGCGACGGCGGCTGGATGATGAAATTCACGCTCGTCAGCCCGGCCTTCTCGCACAGGTAGACGATCTTTCCCACGTACTCGTAGCGCGCGCTCTGGTCGCCGCGGATCTGCACCTTCGGCTGCGGCTTCATGCCGGCCTTTGCCACCAGCATGTGCAGCAGCTGTGCACTGCTGTCGACCTTGCGCTCACCCCAGTAGATGTCGCCGTTGGCGGTCACGGAGATGGTCACGTTCTGCGGCTTGGTCACGAGCGGCTTGTCCACCGTGCGAGGCAGCTTCACGGGTACGGTGTGCGTGACGACCGGAATGGTGATCAGGAAAATGATCAACAGCACCAGCATGACGTCGACCAGCGGCGTCGTGTTGATCGTCGCGTTGAGCTCGTCGTCGTCGTCGCTGCCGGACGTGTTCAGCTGCATGGCCATCGCCAGCTCCTCAGGCCTTGGTGCTTTGCGCACCCATGAGAACCGAGTGCAGGTCGGAGGAGAAGGCCCGCACGTACTCCATGGCCTTCTTGTTGCGACGCACCAGCAGGTTGTACCCGAGCACCGCGGGCACGGCGGTGGCCAGGCCGATGGCGGTCATGATCAGCGCCTCGCCGACGGGCCCGGCGACCTTGCCGATCGAGGCCTGCCCGGCGATGCCGATGGCCGTCAGCGCATGGTAGATGCCCCACACCGTGCCGAACAGGCCGACGAAGGGCGCCGTCGAGCCGACGGTGGCCAGGAACGCCAGACCGTCCTGCAGACGGTTCTGGATGCCCTCCTGCGCGCGCTGGATGGACATCGACAGCCAGGTGTGGAAATCGACGTTCTTCAGCAGGCCGTCATGCTTTTGCAGCGCCTCCAGCCCGCTGCCGGCCAGGAAGCGGAACGGACTGTTCTCGGACAGACCCTGGGCGCCCTGCTCGACGCTGCCGGCGGACCAGAAGGTCTTGTTGGCCTGGTTGGCCTGGCGATACATCTTCGCCTGCTCGAAGAACTTGACGATCATGATGAACCAGCTCCCCATCGACATGATCACCAGGATGATCAGCGTGGCGCGGGCCACGATATCGCCGTGATGCCACAGGGCGCCGAGCCCGTACGGGTTTCCAGCCGGCTCGGCTGCCGCCGCGGGCGCCGCGGCGGCCAGCGGCAGCGAGTCCGGCGCCGCGGCGGACGCCGGCATCGATGCCGGGGCCGTACTGGCCGCGGCGGCCGGCGCGCTGGCCGGAGCTGCCACGGCCACGGCCGGGGCGAGAGAGAGCGCGCTCATCAGCGCGGCCGCGACGGCGGCTTGGCGGGCACGTGAAACACAAAGCATGGTGGTCTCCTGGATGCAGACTTGTCGGTTCAACTATTGGCTTGGAAGCCGATGGGCAACAGCACGCGGACATCCACTCCCTGGCCCACGCACTGGAGTTGCCGCGCTACGTTGATGGCAGCTTGATTGAATACATGGTTGCTCGAGCTGCGGATCGTGAAATCCTTCGGGTGCCCGGATGGATCGATGGTGAATTCGACCACCACGCGGCCTGAATAGATGCCGTGCCGCATGGCCAGCGACGGATACACGATCTGCCGGGCCAGAGTCATCAGGTTCGAGCACACGGCCGCCACGTTGTGGTTGACCGGCACGGGCTTCGGCGCGGGCTTCGGCGGCGCCACCACCGGTGCCGCGTGCACGGGCGCCGAACGCACCGGCTTGGCGCTCTGCACCGCGGTGATCGTCGGCGCTGCGGTGGGCGGCGGCGCCACCACCGGGATGGGGACGAACGGCGGCGGCGGCACCGCCACGCGCGGCGGCGGCGGTGGCGGCAGCTTGGGTGGCGGCGGCGGCGGCGGCGCGACCTCATGCACGATCTGCGTCTGCATGGGCCGGGCCACCAGCTTGACCACCTTGGTCGCCAGACCGTTGATCAATGCGTAGATCAGGGCGATGTGCAATGCGATGACCAGGCCCATGCCCCCGAAATAGCGCAGGGGATCCCGCTTCTTCTGTCCGTAGATCATTTCGACTCCATGCTTGACCGGGCACGCGCGACGCGGGCTTCGGCATCGGGCCACAGCCAGGCCTGACCGTACCCGGGCAGCTGCAGCGCGTCGCGGACGATCCGCGGCGCGTCCTGCCACGGCGCGTACGCACGCCAGTCGCCGTCAGCCAGTGCGACCCGCTGCGGCGTCCCGGAAAAATTGAGCAGCACCCGGCACATCCCCCGGCGCAGGCCGAGCACGCCCTGCGGCAGCCCGGCGAGAAACTCCACTGCCTGGCCCGACGCCCGGTCGAGCAGCTGCCGGCGCATCTGCTGGAACCACTGCATCAGCGAAAACGCCCGCTGCGCCGTGGTTCCGGGCACATGCCGCTGCGCCAGCGCGGCCTCGTCCAGCGCCGGTCGATGCAGCCAGCGCGTGTCGTCGGCGGCCTGGCGCTGCGGCAGCGCCGCATTGCCCTGTCCGAGTTCGTCTCCCATGTAGACCAGGGGAATGCCCGGCATGGCGAACGCCACGGCGTAGACCAGCGCGTAGCGGCGCCAGGAGTCCTCGTCACCGTCGCGCAGTCCGACCAGATCCGAGGTCATGCCGCTGGTGCCGTGCAGCGGATCGTGGCTTTGGCTCGGCACTCCCCTCGAATAGCTTGCGGCGTCCTGGCCGTGCAGCGAACGCGCGACGCCGCCGAGAATGGCGGCGTAGTCGTCGCCGCGCGCCTCGATGTCGCGCCGCAGCACGCTCCAGATGATGTCGTCGTGACAGCGCGCGTAGTTTACCCAGACGCAGGCGGCAGGCAGCTGCGGCGTGGCGGCGGCCGTGTCCCGCACCATCGCGGCACTGCCGGCGATCAGGGAGACCCAGGTCGCGGCCATCAGCGCGGCGTTGTAGGCCAGGCTGCACTCGCGCCGGCCCTCGCCGAAATAGCGCAGGATCTCCTCGCGCTCGACGATGGCCTCGGCGTTCATCAGCGTGGCCGGCGCGACGATGTCGAGCACCACGCGCAGCGCCCTGAGGATGACGTGCACCTCGGGCTGGTTGCGGCAGTCGGTGCCGATGCGCTTCCAGATGTAGGGCGCGGAGTCGACGCGGAACACCTCGACCCCGAGGTTGGCCAGATGCACCATGGCGAGCGCCATTTCGGCGAAGACCTCGGGGTTCTGATAGTTCAGGTCCCACTGGTAGTCGAAAAAGGTCGTCCATACCCAGCGCGCCAGCGCCGGATTCCAGGTGAAGTTGCCGGGCGCCTGGTCCGGGAAGACCTGATCGAGATGCGCTTCGATGGCGTCGACCTCGTCCCTGCGCTCCACGGTGAGGAAATACTGCTGGCGCGCCGCGTCGCCACGCATCGCGGCGCGCGCCCAGGGGTGGTCGTCGGCGACATGGTTGAGCACGATGTCGGCCATCAGGCTGATGCCGTTGCCGCGCAGCGCAGCGCCGAGTTCCCGGAGATCGTCCAGCGAGCCCAGGCCGTCCTGGATGCTGGCGAAGTCGCTGACGGCGAAGCCACCGTCGTTGGCGCCTTGGCGCATCTTCAGGAACGGCAGCAGGTGCAGCACGCGCACCCCGAACTCGCGCAGGTGCGGGATGCGCTCGCGCACCCCCGCGAGGTTGCCGGCGAAACGATCGACATAGCAGGAATAGGCCACGCCGGGCGAGCGCGCCAGCCAGTCGGGATCCTGCAGGCGGCGCTGGTCGAGTTCACGCAGATCCTCGCCGCGCGCCTGCTCGAGACTGGCGAGCCGGTCCAGGAAGCGCGCGAGCCATTGCTGGAAGTCCTCGCGCTCGCCGTAGAGGCTGGACAGCAGCTGCGTCAGGCTGTCGGCATGGCGCGCGTAGCGCGATCGCGCCTGCGCGCTGAAGGCCGGCTGTGTCGCCGCCGGCACGCTTCGTACGGGCGCAGGTAGCCCTTGAGCGGTGCTCATGACTCGAATCGTGTGGGAAAGGGGGGCGCCCCGGGCGGGGCGCCGGCGCCACTCAGAACGAGTAGCGGATGGAGGCCGTCACGGTGCGGCCCATGATCGCCCGCGCCACGGACAGGCCGTTGCTCGGAACGTTCGCCTCGGTGTAGGCAAGCTTGTTGAACAGATTGTTCGCCGCCAGCGAGATCGTCGTGTTGTCGGACACGTTGTAGTTCAGGAACGCATTCACGTAGGTGTACGCCGGCATCGACAGCGTGTTCCCGTTATCGGCATACGACGAGGTCTGGCCGATGATGCTGGCGCCGAGCAGGTAGTTGCCGTAGCTGTAGGTCGGCGTGATCTGATACATCAGGTTCGGCAGACGCTGCGGGATCTTGTTCAGCCAGCTCGAATTCCCGGGCGCGGCGACGATGCGCGAGTGCGTGTACGTCAGTCCGGCATGCAGGCCGAAGGCATTGTGCAGATAGCCTGCCTCGAGCTCCATACCGTAGGCGTGGTACGTGTTGTCGCTGAATTGGTTCTGCGTGAGGTCGAAATTGCTCTCCTGCGTCTGCGCGGCGAACAGCGTGCCGAACATGCTGAAGCCCCCGCGCTTCCACTTGACCCCGGCTTCCTGCTGCTTGACCTCGTTGATCGGGATCGGCGTGCTGCCGTTCAACGGGTTGCCGTACAGGATGCGATCGCCGTTCATCGACACGCCGTCGCTGTAGCGCGCGAAATAGGCCAGATCCGGCGTGACCAGGTAGTTGGCACCGATCGAGTACGAGTTGTGGGCGACGCTGTAGTTGACCGCCGACAGGTTCGTGCCGGCGACGGTGTAGGGCACGTACTGCGCCGGGTTGGAGCTCGGCACCCCCTGGTTCTGCCAGCCGTTGGCGTGCAGCGAGTCGTGGCGCACGCTGGCGTCGACCGTGAGCCTGCCTTCGGTCACCGCGACATCGGCGAAAGGCGAGTTCTCCGTGTACTGCACGTTGAAGTCACGCACGCAGATGGCGCCGCAGCCGAAACCGATGCCCGGCGTGGTGCCGCTGCCCAGCAGCGTGGCGCCGCCGGTGACCAGGTTCATGGAGTAGACGTTCCAGTTCCAGGTTTCCGCCACGTTCTGGATCGCGGTGAACAGGCCGCCTGCGACGTGGACCTTGGCACCGGCGGCGTGGAAGTCCTTGGAGAACTGCAGGTTGTTGAAGGTGTTGTTCAGGTTGTTCAGGCCGACATCGAACATCTCGCCTTCGTAGGTCGTGGCCGTCTGGCCGCCCTGCGAAGCGTCGAGACCCAGGAAGTTGCCCGAGTTGTGCGCGGTGCTGAACTTGTCGTCAAAGCTCCACCCCTGCGCCAGCGACAGCGCGACATGCGCGCCGATGGCATCCGACTTCACGGACAGCCCGTTGTTCGTGCTGTTGGTGATGATGCCGCCGCCGGGGCCGACGTAGCTGTCGCTCACGATGTTCGTGCCGTTCAGCGGGTAGTAGGTGCGCGGATCGACGCCGGGCAGCGGCGTGATCTGGCCGTTGACCACGCGCACCGGGACGTCCAGGTAGGTCGGGGTCTTGTCGTCCAGATGCTTGAAGTACAGGGTCAGCGAACCGTTGTTGAGTTCCTTGGTCAGGTTGAACTTGAACTGGCCGCCGTTTTCCGACGTGAAGTTGGTGCCCTTGGAGCTGTTGCCCTCGCGGAAAAAGCCGCCGAAGTGGTAGCGCATGTCGCTGCCGGCATGCCCGCCGTAGTCGAAGTCGAGGCGGTTCAGGCGATAGTTCAGGCCCTCGGTGAAGCCGATGTCGCCGCCGCTCTGGCGCCCGGTGTTGTCGATGAAGTTGACGATGCCCCCTGGCGCATTGCTGGCGAGGGTCGACGCCGCACCGCCGCGCACCACCTGCAGCTGCGAGGTGTTGAAGTCCGAGCGTATGAATTCATCCGGCGTCGCGAAATCGAGATCGCCGAACAGCAACACGGGCAGGCCGTTCTCCTGGTATTGCACATAGCGGCTGCCGCCGGCCGAGATCGGCAGGCCACGCACCGTCAGGTTGGCATTGCCCTCGCCGCCCGAGGATTCGGCGTGCACCCCGGGCACCGAACCGAGGATGGCGGCGGTGTTGGTGGCACCGGTTTGCTGGATCTGCGTCGAATTCAGCGTGGTCACGGAGAGGCTTTGCTGCATCACCGTCTTCTTCTGCGTCGTGCCGGTGACCAGGATCGCGTTCAGGTTCACCAGCGGCTGCTGCGCGTTGGCGTCCTGCGCGCCGGCAGACGCCTTGCCGGACGTCTTGGCCGCCATGGAGTTGCTGGTCGATGTGGTCTGTGCGCTGGCCGTGGCCAGGCCGCCGCCACCCGCGAGAAGCGTGAGAACGGCAATGGCGATTGTTGTCTTGTTCATACTGTCCCCAGGAATCGATGTCGTCTGCAACACGAAACACGACGCTTGAGCAAGCGCAGTGCCTTGAACGCCCGTCTGCGCACGGCTCGCAGGCTGTCCTGGGGGGCGAGTAGACGCGGCCGTGCAATCGATTGCAATCGATTAAATCTATGGCGCTCCGCAATCGATTGCATCCGACCTGAAATCTCAGGGTTTGGCCTTAGAGTTTGGGCTGCTCGGCGCGGTTCACGACATACCCTGTCGCAGACATTACATTTTGTCTTTGCTTGCCGGCCGGCGCGGACGACGTCGACGCAGCGCGCCGGGCAGCGCCGGCGGGGCACGCGCGCCGGTCGCGCGCATGCCCCGCCGATGGATCCATCCGCGCCCACGCACAGTCGCCCGGCCGGATGCCCGGGCAAGCGCCAGCGTGGATGCAGGGCTCGACGCTGCCGGCCAGGGCCCGCAGCGGGACCTTCACTGCGCAGGCACGAGGCGATGGGCGGCGGCAACCGGCTGCGATGACACCGGCTTCGCCTGCGCACTTCCCGAAGCAGCCCGGCGACGCACGCAGTACAGGCGCCGGGCCGCCGGGTCGTAGTCCACGGCGCTGCCCTCGTCGCATTCCTTCCGGTAGTCCAGCGTGGCAATGTCGCGGCGCTTGTCCGTGCCAGTCTGCGACGACACCGTGAGCACGCCGCGCCACGGGTCGTAACGGTACGTCTCGCCGCGGCCATCCGCGGTCGCGAAATGAAAGTACCCGCGGTAATTGCCCGGTGGCGCAGTCTCCTCGCAACGCAGCTGACCGTTCCGGTTCATCACGTCCGCCAGCGGCACGCATTCGTTGATGTTCAGGGAACTCAGCCGGTACTCGCCCTTCTCGTCCACGCAATACCCGCGCAACATGGGCTGGCCGTGCCTGGTGCTCATGCTCAGCTCGCTGCAACTGGTGCTGGCCGAGGGCAGCGGCAGCACATACAGCGCGACCTCGCCGGCCGCTCCCGGCTCCTTGTCCGCGCCGCCGGCGCGGGGCTTGGCGGCGCTGTAGTACTCCAGGTAGCGGGACTTGCCCGTCATCAGCGCCAGCAGGTAGTTGCGATCCGTGCCGCCCACCACCCGCGTCTCCGCCATCGCGGTGCGCGTCTGTGCAAACCCTCCCGATGCCCGACGCACACCCGTCATGGCCAGGCGCACGTTCACGGTCTGGTTGCTATGCGCCGGAACCGGCCGCGCCGTGGGCTCCATGGCCTCGCGGATCACCCCGCCGAGTTCGAGAATGCCGTAGACCAGGGCGGTCACGGCCACCCCCGCGCCGGCACCGCCGACGAAGGACCTGAAACGTCCGCGCGAGACCTGGCTGCGGAACTCGTGCTGGTGCCCCAGCAGTTCCTTCACGCTGACCGAGCCCGATCTGAACGGCACAGACTCTTCCTCGAGTGACACGATCTTCTTCGCGACGACCCGTTCGTATTGTGCCTGCTCGAATTGAAGAAGATCCTTGCGCGCCTGCAAAATCGACGTCCGATCGGAATCCGCGCCCGACAGCATGTTCCGCACCCATTGGGCCTTCGCGTCGCCTGCCCGTTGCATGGCCTGCGGATCCGCTTTCAATCGCGCGAGTTCAGCGGGCCATGCCTCTTCTCTTGCGGCTCTGTCCTGCCCATTTTTCAAAGACATCGCCGGAACGATAAATGTATCCTTCCTGACTGCCCAGTAGACGTTGTTGAGGTACGCATCGCCGAGTCTTTCGAGCTCCGCCTGATATGCGGGCGAGGCCCTGATCGCATCCATCAGCGCGGGCTTGCGGGCGCCGGCCTTCAACTGCGCCACCTTTTGTTCCACGGTCGCCTGGTTCGCCTCGGCTGCCAACCTTGTTCGGGCCGTCGCGGCATTCAACTGCGCCTGTGCATTCTTGAGCGACCTGGAGGACATGGCGACGAATGCCAACCCCCCGGCGACGATTCCGGCGGACGCCGCTGCGATATATTTCACGAAGCCATCGTCGAAATATTTCTGCGGTTCTGCGACGATCGAGAACGGAATCTTCTTGCCGTCCGGTTCGATCATCTGCAGGCGCATCGATATGCCCGAACCGGGAACAATCTCGTGGCCGCCCGTGTGCGGATCCGTCGAATCGACCAAACTGACCTTGCCCCTGAAAACCGGATCCCTTGCTGAGTGGTTGAATACAGGCAAGGAGAACGAAAGTGATGAAGGCAACGAGGGCGCGCTACACGCTGGAGTTCAAGCTGGAAGCGGTCAGGCTGGTCAAGGCTGGGCAGAGCATGGCGGCGACGGCGAAGATTCTGGGCATTGCGGAACAGACGCTGCA
>JAKAZQ010000018.1:0-37641 GCA_021815805.1 Pseudomonadota bacterium
TGGCCGACCGCGGCTACCTGCTCGACCACGGCAAGGTGCGCGCCAGCGGCACGCGCGCCGAGCTCGAGGCCAGCGACGCCGTGCGCGAAACCTACTTCGGGCTGTAGCGCGGCGGCCCTTGCGGCGCCGGCGCCGACGCGTGCGCTGCCGCCTGCCAGGTGTAGATCGGGTGTGCCAGGGTGCCGGCGACGCGCAGGCCCGGCGCGGACGCGCCGCCGGACGGCGCGGCCAGCCGTTCGAGCCGCAGCTGCAGGCTGTCGCTGTCCAGGCCCAGGCTGCCGCCGCCGCGCCAGTCGCCGTTCACGGTGTGCAGGCGCAGTTCACGCAACTGCGCCGCGCCCTGCGCGATGGCCGCCGCGGCGTCGAGCTGCACGAAGGCGCTGGCGGCTCCCGCCACGCCAGGCGCCCCCGCCATGGTGCGCAGGTCGATGCCGCGCAGGTGTCCGTCGCGTACCTGCAGCGAGGCGTCGCCGGAGTTCGCGCGCAACCCGCCGCCGCCCGCCTGCTGCCACGACACCTCGGTCTGCAGGTCGGCCCGGCCGTCGATCGGCGAGTCGCCATAGAACGCGTCCAGCATGCGCGCAAGCGAGACATGCCGCAGCGATGCCTGCAACCAGGCATGGTGGACATCCAGGCCGAGCCGGGCACGTGCCTGCAGGCTTCCCTGCCAGGCCTGGGCCTGCAGGTCGTCGAGGCTCAGGGTGTGGTCGTCATCGTGCAGGCGGGCCCGCACCGAGCCCAGTTGCACGGAGCCCCAGCGCAGCGTGTCGGCCTGCACGCTGGCCTGCGCGTTCGGCAGCAGGCGCAGCAGCGCGCCGATGCTGTGCCAGCCCGCGGTGGCCGATTGCCTGCCGAGGTCGAGGTCTTTCGCCTGCAGTCGCAGCGCCCAGCCGTCGGCGCCGTGGCGCGCGTCGATCTGCGCGCCGTTGTCGGCCTGCAGTCGCGCCTGCAGGCCGTGCGCGGGTGTGTAGCTGCCCTGCCCCTGGGCCTGCCAGCGGCGCGTCGGGATGCCCCAGGCGCCGCGCAGATCGACGGTGTCGAGCACCGCGCTGCGGGCCGCCAGATTGACATGCGCGGCGAGCTGCAGGTGCAGATCCAGCGGCCGTGGCGGCGCGCGTCGCAGCGCCAGGCGCAGCATGGCCACGCGCAGCGCCCCGGGCGCTCCGTCCAGCGGGCTGCCGCGCAACCCGATGCGCAGCGTGTGCGGCGCCGCGCCGACCAGCGCATTGGCGCGCAGCGCCGCAGCGCGCACGCTGCTGCGACTCCATTCGAGCAGCGGCTCGGCGAGTTCGAATTGCACGGGGCGGCCGTCGTGCAGGCGCCCCTGCGCGCGCAGCCGCAGGTCGAGTACCCGCAGGTCGCTGGACGGTTCGGCCATCCAGTGCACGTCGGCGTGCAGATCGCCCAGCACATGGGCGCCATCCAGCATGCTGCCGTCGCAGCGCAGCACGAGATTGCGCAGGGTGCCGCCGCCATCGGGGTCGACATGCAACTGGCCCCGCAGGTTGAAGCGGGTGTCGCTGCTCGGCTCCGGCAGCACGGCCTCGCCGCGCAGCGACAGGCCGTGCCAGCCGGCCCGTCCGATGCCCGAGGCGTGCCCGTAGACATCGCCGAGGCGCCCCTCGAAATCGTCGCGGGCGTCGCTCAGCGCGATATCCCCATCGTGGATGCCGAGATCGTGCAACTGCAGCGTGAACGCCGCGCCTGCCGGCATGGCGAGCAGGTCGGCGAAATTCCAGCGACCCGACGCATCGCGCCGCAGCTCCAGGCGTGGGGATTCGAGTTCGACACCATCGATCACGACGCGCCGGCGCAGCAATGCCAGCGGATCCAGGTGCAGCAGCATGTCGGAGGCCTGTGCGAACGGCGTATGACCGTCGGTGGCGCTCAGGCGCATCGGCCCGGTCTGCAGCGTGAACGGCGGGAACAGGCGCAGGCGCAGCGTGCCGGGCAATTGCAGCCGGCGCTGGTAGCGCTGCTGCACGGCGCTGATCAGCGCCGACTTGAAGGCGTTGGGATGGAAAGCCAGCAGCGCCAGCCCGACGCCCCCGACCAGCAGGATGGTCAGCGCGAGCAGCGCGGCCAGCGCGGCGCGGATCAGCCGAGCCGCCATGAGCCTGCGGCCGCCGCATCGGGCGGTCTCGGGGCGGGCCGGGGGCCGGCGCGGGGTCTCGTCGGAGGCATGGTGCGTGCGGGGCCCGGCGGGCGGCTGGGCGCACAATGCCGGGGCACAGTGCGCTGGTTGGTCATGGGGATCGACGGCAGAACACGATTCTAGGCATAGGTGGTTCGGCATGAGCATGCTCGAAAACGAGGCCGTGGTGGTGGGCGCGGGGTTGGTGGGCAAGGCGGCGGCGCTGGCCCTGGCGCAGGCCGGCCTGCGTGTTGCGCTGTGCGGCGCGCAGCCGGCAGCTGCGCAGCCGGAGTCGGGTTTCGCGCAGCGCATCTATGCCGTGAACTCCGCATCACGCGAACTTTTGCAGGGTCTTCGCGTCTGGGAGCAAATTCCGGCGCAGCGTATCCAGGCGGTGCAGGGCATGCACATCGCCGGCGACGGCGCCGCGCTGGATTTCGATGCCTACGCGCAGGGTGTCGAATCCCTCGCCTGGATCGTCGAATCCGACGCCATCGAGCGCGCGCTCGACCTCGTCTTGCGCTTCGAGCGCGGCGTGCGCCTGCTGCCCGAGCGTGTCGTGCAGGCGCAGCGGCTGGCGGCGTCGTGGGAGCTGCAGCTGACCGGCGGCGGCGTGCTGCGCGTGCCCCTGCTGGTCGGCGCCGACGGGCGCGCCAGCCAGGTGCGCACCTGGAGCGGCATCGGCGTGCGCGCCAGGCCCTACGGGCAGACCGCGGTGGTCTGCAATTTCCGCTGCGGCGCGGCGCACGGCGCGCGCGCCTTGCAGGTATTCACCCCTGACGCAGGTGTGGTCGCGCTGCTGCCGCTGCCGGAACACGACGGGCATCCCGAGGTGTCGCTGGTATGGTCGGCTCCCGATGAACTCGCCGCTGCGTTGCAGGCGCTCGCGCCCGAGCAACTGGCCGAGCGCGTGCAGCAGCAATTGCCCGCGCTCGGCGCCGCGGCGCTGGCGCCGCTGCATGCGCACGGCGAGATCGGCGCGTGGCCGTTGTTGCTGCAACGCGCCGAGCGTGTCGCCGCCGACGGCGTGGCGCTGCTCGGCGACGCCGCCCATGTCGTGCATCCGATGGCCGGGCACGGCCTCAACCTGGGCCTGCAGGACGTGCAGGCGCTGGCCGCGGTGCTGGCGCGGCGTACGGCGGCGGAGTCCCCGGGCGACGTTGCGCTGCTGCAACGTTATGCGCGCGCCCGCGCCGAGCAGGTGATGGCGCTCGAACTGGCGACCGACGGCCTGCACCGACTGTATGCACCGCAGTTGCGCGTGCTGGCGCCGTTGCGCGCACTGGGACTGCGCGTCGCCGACCACCTGCCGCCCCTCAAGCGCTGGCTTGCCGGCTATGCTTCAGGGCGCTCGGTGCTTTCCTGAGGCCCGGGCGAGCCGGCGCCCGCGGACTGTCTCCTGTCGGGCCGACAAGACCCGACCCACTGCAAGGTCTTCCACCGCCTGCCGACGGGGCATGCGCGACCCGAACGAGAATTTTTGCCCATGAACCTGCGACATTTCCTGATCGGCGCGCTCGGCGCGCTGGCCATGCTGGGGGCCGCGCACGCCGGCCCCGACGACGTTCGGCGCGCGTTGTCCAAGGTGTTGCCGAACCTGCCGGCCTCGGCGCGCATCATCAAGACTCCTTACGGCGGACTGTACGAAGTCGACATCGGCGACCATGTGTTCTACACGGATGCCCAGGGCAGCTTCCTGTTCGCCGGCAACATCCTGGACACGCGTACCGGAGTCAATGTCACGCAGGCGCGCGTGCAGCAGTTGCAGAAGGTGCAGTGGAACAAGCTGCCGCTGCAGGACTCCTTCAAGGTCGTGTACGGCAACGGCTCGCGCCAGGTGGCGATCTTCGAGGATCCGTATTGCCCGTTCTGTCGCGAATTCGACAAGACCCTTGCACGCGCGGGGAACATGACGGTGCATGTGTTCCTGTTCCCGGTGATCAGCCAGAAGTCGCCGGCCAAGGCGCGCGACATCTGGTGCGCGCCCCATCGCGGCCAGGCCTGGCAGGCCTGGATGGAGCAGCACAAGGAGCCGCCGTCGGCACCCGCCGCCTGCGACTCCAAGGCCCTGCAGGCGAATCTGCTGCTGGGTCAGCGCCTGGGCATCCAGAGCACGCCGACGACCTTTCTGCATGACGGCACCCGCATCACCGGGGCGATCGAGTACGCCGACCTGGTCCGTCGCCTGAACACGGCCCGCTAGTGTCCTGTCCCGTAAATACCCGGCATTTCGCTGAGGCGTATCGGGGCGCAGGCAAGGTCCGCTGACCCGCAGGCATGCCGGGGCGCCGTGTCGAAGCCAGCCGGCACGCCGGATCGCGGCATGCGCGCGCGGGCTGGCGCGCGCTGCCGGCCGGCGCCGCCGCGGCGGCGCCGGAGCTGCGGCCCTGGCTGAGCGCGCGCGGTTCGTTGAGCGCGTTGCTGCGTGCACATGGCGACGCGCTGCGCGTGCGGCGCCTGCGCCAGCGCTGCGCGCGCAGCGACCCGGCCGCCGCTGCGCCGGCGCGCGCGACGCCGCGGACATGGCTGCGCGAGGTCGTGCTGGAACTCGACGGTCGCGCGCTGGTCTGGGCCTGCAGTGCCGCCGCGCCCTGCTGCCTGCGCCAGGCCTGGCGCGGCCTGCGCCACATCGCCGGGCGCCCGCTGGGCGACTGGTTGTTCGCCTGTCGCGACATTCGTCGCGGTCGCCTCGAGGTGCGGCGCCTGGCGCGCGTGCACCCGCTGGCGCGGCGCACCCGTCGCGCGCTGCGCGGGCGGGCGGCCGGCGCGCCGCTGCCGACGCCGCTGTGGGCGCGCCGGTCGGCCTTCGTGCGACACGGCGAATGCCTCTGGGTGACCGAGGTGTTCCTGCCCGAGGTGACGCGCCTGCGCCGGCGTTGAGCCGGCGTCCGCTCAGGACTGCGCGCGGCAGGCGCGGGCCAGCGCCACCAGGGCCTCGCGCACGGCGCCGGCATCGCACGCCGGCCGCTCGAAATCGAAGCGCAGCACCTGGGTGTCGGCGCGCAGGTCGAAGCCGTCGACGTCGACCCCGATCATCTGCACCGTGCGCGCCTGCACGCCGTGCACATGCTCGCAGTACGCCCGCAGATTGTGGGCGTGGTCCTGGTTCATGTGGTCGACGATCGAGTCCTCGCTGTCGCCCAGCGTGTTCGGCGGCGGCGCGTAGTCCTTCGCGTCGATCCAGTGGATGCTGCCGAAGCCGCCGATGTAGCGCACCGCTTCCACGTGGATGCGATGAAAGTGGAAGTCGTGCATCGCGAAATAGTCCTGCGCCTCGGGAAAGCGTCGCAGGTAGCGAGGCCCCAGCGCGTGCTTGTCCGGCAGGCGCGTGGCGCGGCCGATCAGCGTGACACGCCCGGCCGCCTGCGGGTCCTGCGCGCAGGGGTGGGCGATGAGACTGCAGCGCGCGTCGGCATCCAGGTTGCGCGTGTGTTCGGCCAGCGTGGAGATCAGGATCACCGGGCAGCCGTCGTGGTCGAGCACGAAGGGGGCGATCGAGCCGAACGGCGCTCCGTGGAGGCGCCGGGAAAGGGTCGACAGCACGCCGTGCGGATGGGCGCGGACAAAGCGCCGCGCCTCCACGGCGCGATCGGGGGCAGGGGATTCGGGCATGGGCGTGTTGCGGGATGGGCGTGGACTTGCGGACACTGCGCTTGCGGACACGGCGCCTGCGGAAATGGCGCTTGCGGACATGGCGCTTGCGGACATGGCGCTTGCGAGCGCGAGCGGCGGACCCAGGGCGTGGCCTGCACCGACCCCGGCGGGTCTGCGGACAGCGCGACTTCGCCGACCGCAGCCACTCTACCCGATGTCTCGTCCGGCAGCGTTTCCGACACGAATGCGCGATGCCGCACATGCCGCGTGCGGCATCGCGCACCGCGGCGGCGGATCGGGCGCGACGTCGCAGGCCGTGGGCCACCGGCCACGGCGCGACCTGACTGCTGCGCCGGCGCACGGGGGCGCCGACGCGCCTCCACGCCGTCAGCGCGGCGGCCTGTGCGGCCGTGGCTCGTCCAGGCGCAGCCAGACCTCGTTGCGGCGCAGCAACCACGGCGTGTACGGCGGGTTGTAGCGCGCCAGCGTCGGCTCGCCGTGCCAGCCACGCTGCGCCTGGCGCAGCGTGGCCTGCAGTTCGTCGAGGTGACTGCGGTAGTTGGCCTGCGTCCAGCGCCCCGAGTAGCGCAGCACCGCCACCAGGCCCGCGGCCACGTCGCGCAGCTGCACGCGCGGATCGAGCGGTTCGGGCGCGTCGGCCGCGCGCAGGCCGTCGGGCAGCACGAACTGCACGACGTAGCCGCCGGCGCATGCGGCCTGGGTCACCGGCGCGGTCATCGGCAGCCTGGCCGCCGTCGCGGCCTGGGTCACGGGCGCCGTCATGTCGAGCGCACGCGCGCCGCGGTTCCTGCCGAAGATGTAGCCGGCGAGGATGCCGAAGGCCTCGCGCCCGGCCTGCCCGGCGTCGCCGGCCACCTCGACCTGCGCCACCGCGTACGGCGCGTAGCGCCGCAACTCGACGCGGCCGAGGCGTTGCTCGATCTGGTAACGCGGCTCGTACAGGGCCATGGTGACGGCATTGTGCCATTCGGCGGCGCGCGCAGCGCGCTGCGTGGCACGCTGCACGGCGCGCAATGGCGGGGTATCTTTCGGGGCCTGTCAACAACCCTGCGCTGCGGAGCATCGATTTGGAAACATTCGACTACCTGGTCATCGGCGGCGGCAGCGGCGGCATCGCGTCGGCCAACCGCGCTGCGCTGCACGGGCGCAAGTGTGCGGTCATCGAGGCCGGTCCGATCGGCGGCACCTGCGTCAACGTCGGCTGCGTACCCAAGAAGATCATGTGGCACGCCGCGCAGATCGCCGATGCGCTGCATCGCTACGGCCCCGACTACGGCTTTGCCAGCGAGGGCTCACGCTTCGACTGGGCCACGCTGGTGGCCAGCCGCAATGCCTACATCGAGCGCATGCACGCGGGCTATGCGTCGGGCCTGGAGCGCGGCGGCACGCGGCTGGTGCGCGGCTTCGCGCGCTTTGTCGACGCCCGCACGGTCGAGGTCGACGGCGCACGGCTGCAGGCCGGGCACATCCTGATCGCCACCGGTGGCGTGCCGAGCCTGCCGGACATTCCGGGAGCCGAGCTGGGCATCGACTCCGACGGCTTTTTCGCGTTGCGCGAAATGCCCGCGCGCACGGCCGTGGTCGGCGCCGGCTACATCGCGGTGGAACTGGCCGGCGTGCTCAACGCGCTGGGTTCGCAGACCCACCTGTTCGTGCGCCACGACGCGCCGTTGCGGCACTTCGACGCCATGCTGGGCCAGACCCTGGCCGAGGTCATGCGGGCCGAGGGACCGACGCTGCATGCCCACGCCGTGCCGAGCCGCCTGACGCGCAACGCCGACGGCAGCCTGGACCTGCATTTCGACGACGGCAGCGTGCACAACACCGACTGCGTGGTCTGGGCCATCGGACGCCGGCCGAATACCGCCGGGCTGGGCCTGCAGGCCGCCGGCGTGGCCACCGACGCGGCGGGCCACGTCACGGTCGACGACTTCCAGGACACCAACGTGCCGGGCATCCACGCGGTGGGTGACGTCACGGGGCGCGCCGGGTTGACGCCGGTGGCCATCGCCGCCGGCCGCCGGCTGTCGGAGCGCCTGTTCAACGGCAGAACCGACGAGCGCCTGGACTATGCGAACGTGCCCACCGTGGTGTTCAGCCATCCGCCCATCGGCACCGTCGGCATCAGCGAGGCGCAGGCGCGCGAGCAGTTCGGTGACGCCGCGGTGAAGGTCTACCAGTCGTCGTTCACGCCGATGTACAGCGCCGTCACCCACGCGCGTCAGCCGGCGCGCATGAAACTGGTGTGCGTCGGCGAGCAGCAGCGCATCGTCGGCATCCACGGCATCGGCTACGGCATGGACGAGATGCTGCAGGGCTTCGCCGTGGCCTTGAAGATGGGCGCCACCAAGCGCGATTTCGACAACACCGTGGCGATCCACCCGACGGCCGCCGAAGAGTTCGTGACCATGCGCTGATGCGGCGGCGGCGCCTCGCCCGGCAGCGCCGGCGCGCCGCCCCACTTGGGTTCGCGGAGTGTGTGCGGTGAAGGCCCGATCCGCGTCGAAACCCGTGCGCCAGAGGCCGCCTCGGCGGTGGGGCTCAACCGCCGGCGGGTGCGACAGGTGCGTAGCTTTGCACCTGCCGGCCGAACCACGATGAACGCTCGATCACCGCGAGCCGGCTGCCCACGGCCAGGCTCGACTGCTGCCCGGCATCCAGGCACAGGTGGACCCGGTCGCTCGCATCCGATCGGCGCTGCAGGCGCACGCCGTAGCACGAGCCCCAGCGCCCGTGCGTGACGTAGCGGGAGGTGACGAAGTAGATCTCCGATCGGCTGGTGCCCAGCAGGGTGTTGCCCACGGCCGCCAGCAGGAACCCGGCGGCCAGCACCGCCAGCACCGCGTTGGCCAGCGCACGTCCCCAGGCGCCGAGTTCGGAATAGGGCTGGCGGTCGCCGAAACGAGGCTTGTACCAGCAGCCGACGATCTTCGGCTGCAAACGCCATGCCAGCAGCAGGCTGGCCACGGCTCCGAGCGACAGCGCGGCGTGCACGTAGGCTGGATTCGGGCTGAAGCGCTTGGCTCCCGACAGCATGGAGATCACGATCACGGCCAGCGCCCCGATGGGCATGAGCTGCATCGAAAGCGGCAGGCCGGGCTGTTCGTCAAAGGAGGACACCATGACTGTGCTCCGCTGGGAGGGCATTGCGCGACGACGTTGCGCACCGCTGGCCGCGCCGCCGAATCCGCGGGCCCGACGCGCGACTCTGCCGCCGAGGCGGCGTCCGGCGCACGGACCTTTTCGCGGATTGTGCCGCCGCCGCAAGAAATCCGCGAGCGCCAGTCGGATGTTTCAGGCTCCGCGCCTGCCGTGAAGCGTCGAACCTTCCGCTGGCAACTCCAGGGCTCGGGAGCCGGCGCTGGGCATCGCGGCAGCGGCCGGACGCCCGGGCGGGTTCGACCGGCGAGCCCGGATCGGCCACAGCGCGCTGCGGGCAGGGTCTGCGCGAACCATCGCAAAGGTGCGGTGGCCTGCCGCCGGCCGAGCAGCGCGGGTCGACGATCGGGCGCGGCGACGGCGACGGCGACGGCGACGGCGACAGCGGTGGCGCGCGGCCGAGCCGCTGCCGTCACGCGGTGGGTGGCGGCGGCGCCGAGCGGCATGGAACCACCAGATTCCCCACCGAGGTCTGGACGATCTCGCCGTGCTGATTCAGGGTGTCGGTACGCACCTTGATCAAGCCTTGCTGCGGTCGGGATCTCGAGGGCCGTACTTCCAGAACCTCGCTTTGCACTCGCAGTTCGTCCCCGGGGCGCACCGGCCGCGGCCAGCGCAGTTCGTCGAAGCCGGCGCCGACGATTCCGCCCGCGGGGCGCAACTCACTGTCCACGAGCAGGCGCATGGTGATCGCGGCGGTATGCCAGCCGCTGGCGGCCAGGCCGCGGAAGATCGAGGAACTCGCGGCGCCTGCGTCAAGGTGAAAGGGTTGCGGGTCGAACTCCGACGCAAAAGCCTTGACGCTGTGCTCGTCCATGCGAATGCGGGTGCGGCCGACGAAGCGCTGGCCTGGCGTGAAGTCTTCCAGAAATAGTGTCGTCATCATGGGTTCCCCCTGGTCAAGGCGCGTCGAGCGCGGGTGCCACCCCTGGGTCGCCGCCGACGCCGGGCGTCGGCGACGCATGCAGCAGGCTGTCGCGGGGGCGGTTCAGCGCGAACAGCTGTCGCTGGCCTTGCAGGCCCGGCTCGGCGAGCGGCGCCACGCCGCGTTGCCGGCCGCTGCGCGCGCATGCGCGCTTCAATCGGTGCGCAGGATCGCCGCGGCCGAGGCCCGCAGGAAGTCGGCCGACAGTTCAGGGTCGACGACCAGCCGCGACATCAGCAATGCGCCGACGACGGTCGACAGCATCGCCAGCGCGCGATCGCGGTTGCGGGTCGCGGGCTGGTCGTCGAGCATCGCGCAGAGCATGTCCAGGTAGTGCCTTGTCTGCTCCTCGAAGACCTCGCGCAGTTGCGGGTCGTTGCGACGCGCAGCTTCCGCAGCGAGCGCGGCAAAGGCGCAGCCGTCGGCCGGGTTGTCGCGGTGGGCTGGCGACAGGTAGCCCTCGACGAAGGTGGGCAGCGGATCGCCGGCGCTGGCGGCGATCCGCTGCTGCCATTTCGCGCGGCTGCGCTCCAGCGCGGTGGCCATGGCTTCGCGAACCAGCCCTTCCTTGGAGTCGAACTGCTTGTAGAAGCCGCCATGGGTAAGACCGGCCGCGCGCATGACCTCGCCGAGCCCGATGCCGTCGAAGCCGTGCTCGCGGAACAGCCTGGCCGCGGACGCGACGACTTCCCGGCGGTTGCGTTCGGCCTGTTCCCTGCTGACTTTCATGAAGGTCTCCCGATGTGCGGCTTCGGCTCCGGCGAGGTTTCGGCCGCGCTGATCAGCAGCCAGCTCGCCAGCGCGGCGAGCAGCGCGACCGCGGCCGCGCAAGCCAGCACCGTCGAGAAACCCGCGGCATAGCTCTGGCGTGCGATCCGCGTCAGCGCCTGCCTGGTCGGCGCGGGCAGGCCTGCCAGCATACCCGGCAGGTCGCCGGCGACCAGCCGGGACACCATCGCGTGCAGCGGCGGCAGCCTGGCGTCGATGGCCGGGATCGAGGTGGCGAAGCGGGCCCGCGTCTGGCCGACCAGCACTGCGCCGAGGGCGGTGATTCCGGTCACAAGTCCGGTGAAGCGCAGGGTCGCGCCGATTCCCGAGGCCATTCCTCCACGCTCGGGTGGAATCACGCTCATCGAGACCTTCGCCGTCTCGCCGTTGAGCAGCCCTGCTCCGCAGCCGGTGACGGCCATGCCGACCGCCACGGCCAGGTACGTCGCGTGCTCGCGCACCAGCCAGGCCGTCAGGGCGTTGCCGCCCGCGGTCACCAGCAAGCCCAGGCTCAGCACGGCGCGGCCCGAGACCCTGGCGGCCAGCGCCGCAGCGATGCGCGGGAACAGGAGCAGCGCAAGCGCGAACGGCATCATTCGCAAACCGGCAGCGGCGGCGCCGTAGCCGTAGGCGTTCTGCAGGTACAGCGGAAGGTAGGTCAGCATGACCTGGGCGGAGGCGGCGAATCCAAGCATCGCGATGCTGCTGCCAAGAAAGGTCCGCCTGCGGAAAAGCCCGAAATCGACCATCGGACGCTGCTGCAGCCCTTCGGCCACGCCATAGGCGCCGAACAGCAGCGCCGCGGTGGCGAAGCCGAGCAGCGTCGCGCGACTGCTCCAGCCTGTGGCGTTGGCGCCGATCATCGCCCGGATCAGGGTGTACAGCGCGGCCGCGAACAACAGCATGCCGGCGATGTCGGCGCGCTGCGCGTCGGGGTCCCTGGACTCCTCCACCGCCGAGTGGCCGAGCAGCAGCAGAGCGACGCCGATCGGCACGTTGACGAAGAACACCCAGCGCCAACCCACGCTCGACGTGATGGCCCCCCCGACCAGCGGGCCCAGCGCCACCGCGAGCCCGATCACCGTTCCCCAGAAGCCGAAGGCCCGCGCGCGGTCGGCGCCGCGGAACTCGTGCCCCAGCACCGCCAGAGCAGCACTGAGCTGCAGGGCCGCGCCGACCCCCTGCAGCGCTCGAGCCGCGTTCAGCGTGCCGGCACCGGGCGCCAGCCCGCACAGCAGTGAGGCGAAGGTGAACAGCGCCAGGCCGAGCAGCAGCAACCGGCGCCTGCCGAAGCGGTCGGCCAGCGCGCCCATCGGCATCAGGCATGCGGCGAAGGCGAGGATGTAGGCGCTGACCACCCACTCGATGTCGGCGAAGGAACTGCCGAGGCTGCGGGCGATCGTCGGCAGCGAAACCGCCACGACATTGGCGTCGAGCATGATCATGAAAGAGACCCCGGATACGCACAGCAACACCCGGGCTGCGCGACCGCTGACCCAGCGCGCCCGGCGAGCCGGGCCCGCGACGGCGATCGATGGGGCGGTGGTTCTGGTTTCGTTCACGATGCGCTCTCCGGTTGCGCCAGGTCGGCGGGGAAATATCTTTTTGGATTATGATCATCATATAACAAGCCATGCGGCGTGTGTGCGTGGCGCGTCGCCCGCGTGCGATGATGGACGCCAGATGCGGCGAAGCCGCCCGGCCGTTTCCCGATGCGCGACCCGATGAACGACGACCACCCGGCACCCTCCAGGCAGCCCTGGATGATCTACGGCGCAAACGGCTACACCGGAAGCTTGATCGCCCGCGAAGCCGTCAAGCGCGGACTCAGTCCGTTGCTGGCAGGCCGCAACCGGCATGCCGTGCAGGCGCTGGCCGGCGAGCTGGGGCTCGAGTCGCGGGTCTTCGCGCTGGACGACTCCGCGCAGGTCGCCCGCGAACTCGGCGGCCTCGCGCTGGTACTGCATTGCGCGGGACCGTTTTCCGCGACCGCCGAGGTGATGATGCGGGCCTGCATCCAGGCGCGGGCGCACTATCTCGACATCACCGGCGAAATCGCGGTGCTCGAACTCGCGCAAACGCTGGGAGCGCAGGCCGCCGCCGCCGGCGTGGTGCTGTGCCCCGGGGTCGGCTTCGATGTCATTCCGACCGATTGCGTCGCCGCGGCGCTGAAGGCGGCGTTGCCCGACGCTACCCACCTGGCGCTGGGCTTCGACTCCGGCTCGGGGATGTCTGCGGGAACGGCCAAGACTACCGTCGAAGGGCTCGTGCAGGGTGGCAAGGTTCGTCGCGACGGCCGCATCGTCGATGTCCCGCTGGCCTGCAAGGTGCGTCGCATCGACTTCGGAGATGGCCTCAAGGCCTCGATGACCATCCCGTGGGGTGATGTCGCCACCGCCTTCCACACCACGGGCATCCCCAACATCGAGGTCTACATGCCCGGCTCGCCGGCGCTGATCGCCGCGGCCCGGTGTGCCTACCTGATCCGCCCGCTGCTGCGACTGTCGTGTGTGCAGCGCTGGATCAAGGCTCGCATCGACAGGGCCGTCAGTGGCCCCAGCGACAAGAGCAGGGAGCAAATGCCGACGTATGTCTGGGGCGAAGCGATCAATTCACGCGGCGAGACCCGGGTCGCGAGAATCCGTACCGCAAACGTCTACAGCCTGACGGTCACCGGATCGCTGGCCGCCGTCCAGCACCTGCTCGGCAATGCACCCGCCGGCGGCGCCTGCACCCCGTCGCGGCTGATGGGCCAGGATCTGGTGACCCGCCTGCCGGGGTCGGGTGCGCTGCACATCGAATGACGCCGAGCAGACGATGCGGGCGAGTCGAGCGAACCTGGAGACACGCATCAGCATGCCGCGCCTGTCACGGGGACTTCCGAGTTCAAGGCAGGCTGCGCAGCGCCGACGCGCGCCGGTCGTCCCTGGTGATGGGGGTGGCCGGCAACTTCCTGGCTGCATGGGCGTTGCGTGCAGCCGGGCGGTTTCGCGTCGCCCCTTGACGCTCGATGTCGTGGCGGCCGTATACCGCAGCGGCACGCACGCAGGTGCGCGGGCTCACCGATACGAGCGTCAGACCGGGCGTCAGGCCGAGCGTCAGAAGCGACGAAGCCCCGCCTTGCGAGCGGGGCTTCGTGGTGTCTGGTGGCCAGGGGCAGAATCGAACTGCCGACACGCGGATTTTCAGTCCGCTGCTCTACCAACTGAGCTACCTGGCCGTTTTGTTCGTCTTGTTCGTCTTGTTCGCTTGGATCGGCTCTTGCGTGTACTGCGGCCTGCACGCATTGGCGAACTCAAGCAAGCCGCACATATTAGCAAACCTTTGCGCGGCCCTCTGGAAATTTCCGCGGCTCAGTCCTCGTCGTCGGACACCGGCGTCGGCGCCGCCGCACCGCCGGCCGTCGGCAGGCGGCGCGGGCCGCGGCCCCAGTCGACGCCGAGTTGCTTGAGCTTGCGGTACAGGTGGGTGCGCTCGAGCCCGGTCTTGTCGGCCACGCGGGTCATGCTGCCGCCCTCGCGCGCGAGGTGGAACTCGAAATAGGCGCGTTCGAAATCGTCGCGCGCCTCGCGCAGCGGGCGGTCCAGCGGAAAGCTCTGTTCGGCCAGCAGCGGTGCCGGCGCGGCTTCGGGCGCGTGCCCGATGGCGGGTTCGACGCGCGCCTTGGGCGCCGGCTTGCTCAATCCCTGCTCGACCGCGCGCAGCAGTTTTTGCAGCGCGATGGGTTTTTCCAGGAAGGCCATCGCGCCGATGCGCGTGGCCTCGACGGCGTTGTCGATGGTGCCGTGGCCGCTCATCATGATCACGGGCATCGTGAGTTGCCCGGCGCCGGCCCATTCCTTCAGCAGCGTGACGCCGTCGGTGTCGGGCATCCAGATGTCCAGCAGCACGAGGTCGGGCTGAAAGCGCGCGCGCATTTCGCGCGCCTGCTGGGCGTTCTCCGCTGCCTCTACCGTGTGCCCTTCGTCGTTCAGGATCTCGGACAGCAGATCGCGAATGCCGATCTCGTCGTCCACCACAAGGATGCTAGCCATAGGCCACGTGATTCCGAGGTTTTGCCGTCAGGCCGCGCTGGCCGGCGGGGGGGATGCCATAGCGGGAAATATAAGGGATACGCGGGCTCCGCTGGTTCCCGCCGGGCTGCCGAGATTTTGCACCTCCACGCGCGCGCGGTGTTCCTCGGCGATTTTTTTCACCACGGCGAGGCCGAGCCCGGTTCCGCGCGGCTTGGTCGTCACGTAGGGCTCGAAGGCGCGCGCCAGCACCTTGTCGCTGAAGCCCGGGCCGCTGTCGCTGACCGACAGGCGCACGCGCTGCGCGCCGCTGCTGCTGGAGCGGTAGGTCTCGGTACGAATGGTGACCGAGCGCTGCTGCTGCGCGGCCACGGCGTCGAGCGCGTTCTGCACCAGGTTGTGCACGACCTGGCGCAGCTGCGCCGCATCGCCCTCGATGTTGGGCAGCCCCTCGGCGAGCTCGGCGTGCAGGTGCGCCGACTGCGCGGCGTACAGATTGAGCACGTCGCCGACGAGGGAATTGAGGTCCATCGGCGCGAGATGGGTCACCGGGGCGCGTGCATAGTCGCGGAATTCGTCGACCATGCGCCGCATGGCGGTGACCTGGTTGACGATGGTGCCGGTGGCGCGCGTGAGCATGTCGCGATCCGCCCCGCTCACGCGTGATTCCAGTTTCATCTGCAGGCGTTCGGCGGAAAGCTGGATCGGCGTCAGCGGGTTCTTGATCTCGTGGGCCAGGCGCCGCGCGACCTCGCCCCAGGCGAGCGAGCGCTGCGCGGAGATGAGCTCGCTGATGTCGTCGAACACGACCAACGACGCGCTTTGCGTGGGCAGTGCCAGGCGCGCTCCGCGCACCAGCAGGGTGAGCGCGGTGTCGCTGCCCGGCGGGGTGTAGTCGAGCTGGCGCAGCCAGTGGTCGGCGCTGCCGGGGGCGAGTTCGTGGAATGCGCCCTCGATCTCGGTGGCGAAACCCTGCAGGCCGCCGACGCCGGCGATGGGCTGGCCCACCGCGCCCTGCAGCGCCACGCGCAGCACCCGCGTGGCGCTCGGATTGGCCAGCGTCAGGCGCAGCTCGTCGCCGAGCACGAGCACCCCGGCCGACAGATTGTCCAGCACGCTCTGCAGGTACGCGCGCGAGGCCTCCAGGGCCTGGCGGCTGGCCTCCGCCTGCTGGCGCGCATCGGCGAGTTGCGCGGTCATGGCGTTGAACGAGCGGGTCAGGCTGCCGAGTTCGTCGCTCGACTGGGTCTCCGGGCGTTGGCGCAGGTCGCCGCCCGCGACGGCGCGCATGCCGTCGGCCAGCAGCAGCAGCGGGCGTGCCAGCTGGTTGCCCATGAGCACGGCCATGAGCACGGCGGCGAACACCGCGAGGAACAGCGTCAGCGTGAGGGTGGAGATGTACATGCGGCGCAGGCCGTCGCGCCCGAGCGCACGCTCCTGGTACTCGGCGTAGGCGCGTTGCACTTCCAGGGCACTGCGCGAGATCGCGCCGGGCACGCTTTGCACCAGCAGCAGGTAGTGCTGGTGGCCCGGCAGCAGAAGGCTGCGGTTGGGCAGCGGGATGACCACGCGCAGGCGCAGCTGGTCGTTCGAGCCGGCCACGCCGTCCTCGTCGCCCTCGACGCTCGACAGCTGGCCCATCAGGCGCAGCTGGCGCATGGCCTCGGCGCTCGGCAGGTCGGGCACGAGGGCGAAGGGGTTGCCGCCCGCGCTCGCCAGGACGTTGCCGTTGGCGTCGAACACCGTGGCCTGCTCCAGGCTGAGCTGCTGCAGCAGTTGCTCCAGCGCCACCGGCGGCACGTCGCCGTGGCTGTCCTCGAGTTGCGGCGCCACGTTGCGCGCCTTCGCGCTGAGATCGCCGAGCAGCACGTTCAGCGTGGTGCGCCCCAGGTTCAGGCCCGAGGTCAGTGCGCGCTCGACCTTGACGTCGAACCAGGTCTCGATGCTGCGCGCCACGAACTGGTACGACACGACATAGATGACCAGCCCGGGAAGCACCCCCACCAGCGTGAACACCACCGCCAGCTTGACCAGCAGCCGGCTGCCGAAGCGGCGCTTGCGCAGGCGCCACAGCAGGCGCGACGACAGCCCGACGATGAGCAGCAGCAGCAGCGCGGCGACGGCGATGTTGATCCAGTACAAGGCGCCGAAGTATGGATTCACCTCGGCGGTGTTCTTGGTCGACACCGCCAGCAGGAACACCAGGAACACCACCAGCGGCAGGCCGAGCGCCAGCGCCGCCCAGGAGGCTACGCGGGTGGCGCGGTTGACGGTGCGGGAGTCCATGTGAACACGGCGCGCGGAAAGTCCGCCTCGATCTGCCATTCGGATTGCGAGCCGACGTTGAGCTGGAAGGGACGCGGCAGTTGCGACAGATCGAGCTCGAAATGCCCGCCGACCTGGTAGCTCTCGCCGCGCTTGAGCGCATGCGCATCGGCCACCTTCAGGCGCAGGACATGCTGCACCTGATCGAGCGCCTCGTCGAGCGATGCGTAGGTGGTGCGCAGCGCGCCGGTGACCACCCGGTACTTGCCCAGCAGCGGCTCGTAGCCCAGGCGCGTGAGCTGCCGGCCCTCGCCGATGCTGGCATCGAACCACCACCAGCGCGACTGCGTGACCATCAGGCGTGTCAGGAAATACAGCGGAATGCCCCGGTGCAGCGCGTCCTCGAGGGCCACCGGCAGCGCGAACACCACGCTGGTGCTGGCGTACACGCCATCGGGTTCGAGCGTGACGATGGGCGTTTGCGCGTAAATGGTGGCGCTGCCCGCCGTCGCCCGGCCCTGCAGCATGGCCGTGGCCACGCCGATGCCCGCGGCGGCGAGCACGCGACGGCGCATCGTGTCAGGGGCGTCCGGCAGACTCATGCAGGGGCATCGTCACGCTTGGCGAACAGTGCGTAGAAAAACCCGTCGCGCTCGGGCGACCCGCCCGGGAGGATCTGTCCCGGCGCGACCAATGCTAACGCATCGGGGCGACGCGCCAGGAAGCTGGCGGCCTGCTCGGCACCTTCCGCGGGGAATAGCGAACAGGTGACATACAGCAGCCGTCCGCCGGGGCGCAGCAGCGGCCACAGCGCGTCGAGCAGTTGCCGCTGCTGCGTCGCGAGCGCGGCGATGTCGTCGGGGCGCCGCAGCCAGCGGATGTCCGGGTGGCGCCGGCTGATGCCGCTGGCGCTGCAGGGGGCGTCGAGCAGGATGCGGTCGAAGGCGCGCCCGTCCCACCAGCCAGACGGCTGGGCGGCATCGGCCACCTGAACCTGCGCCGCGGCCAGGCGCAGGCGCCGCAGCGTGTCGCCGATGCGGGTGGCGCGCGCGGCATCGCGCTCCAGCGCCAGCAGTTCGCAATCCGCCCGCTCCAGGATGTGCGCCGTCTTGCCTCCGGGCGCTGCGCAGGCGTCGAGCGCGCGCATGCCGGGCTGCACGTCGAGCAGGCCGGCGGCCAGCTGCGCCGACAGGTCCTGCACGCTGACGGCGCCGTCGTCGAAGCCGGGCAGCCGGCCCACCGGCAGCGCCTGCTCCAGCACCAGTGCCTGCTCGAGCCCCGGCTCGCACGGCGCCGTGGCCTCGATGCCGGCGGCGTGCAGGCGTTCCAGATATTGCGCGCGCGATGCCTGGCGCGGGTTCACGCGCAGCGCCAGCGGCGCGGGGCGCGACGCCAGCTCGAGCACACGCTGCGCCTCGCGCGGCCATGCCGCCTGCAACGCGTCGATCCACCACTGCGGGTGGTTGTAGCGCGCCTCGGGCTGCTCGAGGGCCTGCGCCAGCAGGCTTTCACGATCCGTCTGCAGGCGGCGCAGCAGGGCGTTGACCAGGCCGCGCGCGCCGCGCGTGGCGCTGCGCGAAGCGCTGGCCTGCACCGCCTCGAACACCAGCGTGTGGTCGGCATAGGGGCGCGGCTCGGGCAGACTCAGCAGGGCCAGCGCGACGAGCAGCAGATGCTCGAGCTGCGCCGGCTTGACACGCCGCGGGTACAGCAGACGAAGCAGCGCGCGCGCACGTCCGAGCCCGCGCAGCGCCTCGAAGCCCAGGGCCTGCGCGGCGCCGCGTCGCGGGCCGTCCCAGGCGCCCTGGGCGCTCAGGCGCGGCAGCGCCGCGGCGAGCGACTCGCCGCGCAGCACGCAGCCGAGCAGTTCCGCCGCGGCCAGCAGGTCCTGGTGCAGCGGGCGCGCCGCGGCGTGGGCGGTGGCGGAAGGTTTCAGGGCGAGATGTAGGCGTAGCCCTGGCGGAACTGCAGGTCGGCGACCTCGACCACCCCGGAGGGCACGGTCGTGGCGTCGAGCAGTACCCGGTCGGGCGAGATGTGGCGGCTGCTCAGCGTGTTGGCGCAGGCGCGGAACGACACGCCGCGGTTCGCCAGGTCGCCGACGTTGCCGGCGTAGGCGGCGCCCAGCGCATCCTTCGCGCCGTTGAGCAGGAATTCGATGCCGTCGCCGTTGCCGACCACGACGATCTTCGCCGTAGGGTCGGCCGCGAGGTGGTTGCGCACGTTGCTCATGGCGCGCGAGGCCTGAGCATTGCCCTGGGTGATGTGGTAGACCACGCGCACCGGCTCCCGCGCCGTGGCGGCACGCGCGGACGCGGCGGTGGCCGCGACGGTGGCGGCGCCGGCCGAGGCGATGAGCATCTTGCGGCGAGCGGGAGTCGGTGCGGACATGACGGTCTCCTGGGGACGTCTCGCGGGCGTGCCGCCGCGGCGGCACGCCCGCGAGGCTACGGCTTGAGGTAGTGCCAGCCTTCGGCCTGCAGCCGAATGATCTCGTACACCCCGGCGGGGACGGTGGTCGCCTCCAGCAGCAACTCGCTGGCCGGGATCTTGAGAAAGCTCAGGGTGTTCTGGCAGGCCTTGAATTGCACGCCCTGGCTGGCCAGACCGCCGACCATGCCCGAGAAGGCGGCGCCGGTGGGCGTGCGCGTGCCTTGCAGCAGAAAGCGGATGGCCTTGCCGTAGCCGACGACCACGAACTGCATGCGCGGATCGAGCTGCAGCACGTTCTGGATGTTCACCAGGCCTTCGTAGGCCTGTTCCAGGTCGACGCTGATCTGCATCACGACCTTCCACGGCTGGCGCGAGATCGGCGACGCGGGCACCGGCCCCTGGCTGGGTGTCGCCAGGGCCGGTGCCGCGCCGAGTCCGGCGAGTCCGGCGCCGAGAAGGCGGATGCGATCGCGTGGGTTCATGCGGGCTCCTCGGCGTTGGCGCGCGTGGTGCGCTCAGGTTCGCACCTGGCCGTCGCCCAGCACCATCCACTTCTGGCTGGTCAGGCCCTCCAGCCCGACCGGGCCGCGGGCGTGGAACTTGTCGGTGGAGATGCCGATCTCGGCGCCCAGGCCGAACTCGAAACCGTCGCTGAAGCGCGTCGAGGCGTTGACCATCACCGCCGCCGAATCGACCTCGCGCAGGAAGCGCATGGCATGCGCGTGGTCGGAGGTCAGGATGGTGTCCGTGTGCTGCGAGCCGTAGCGGTTGATGTGGGAGATCGCGGCGTCGAGCCCGTCGACCACCTTGATCGAGATGATCGGCGCCAGATATTCGGTGCTCCAGTCGGCCTCGCTGGCGTCACGCAGCAGCGGCGCGGCTGCCGCCACCGGCTCGAGCAGCGCACGGCTTTGCGCGCAGCAGCGCATCTCCACGCCCTTGGCGGCGAACACCGCGCCGATGCGCGGCAGGAACGCGGCCGCGCTGGCGCGTGCCACGAGCAGCGATTCCGCGGCGTTGCAGGGGCTGTAGCGCTGGGTCTTCGCGTTGTCGGTGACCTTCAGCGCCATGTCGAGGTCGACCACCTCGTCGACATAGACATGGCAGTTGCCGTCCAGGTGCTTGATCACCGGCACACGCGCCTCGGCGCTGATGCGCTCGATCAGGCCCTTGCCGCCGCGTGGGATGATCACGTCCACGTAGCGCGGCATGCTGATGAGCTCGCCCACCGCCGCGCGGTCGGTCAGCGGCACCAGTTGCACCGCGTCGGCCGGCAGCCCGGCCTGCTCGAGCGCCTTGCGTGCGCATTGCGCCAGCGCCCGGTTGCTGTGGATGGCCTCCGAGCCGCCGCGCAGGATGACCGCGTTGCCCGACTTCACGGCCAGGCTCGCCGCCTCGATGGTGACATTCGGCCGGCTCTCGAAAATCATGCCGAACACGCCCAGCGGCACGCGCATGCGGCCCACCGTGATGCCGCTGGGCCGGCGCCGCAGCTCGGTCATCTCGCCGATGGGGTCGGGCAGCGCCGCCACCTCGCGGCACGACGCGGCCATGCGCTCGAGCACCTTGTCGCCGAGTTGCAGGCGATCGACGAACGCGGCTTCCAGGCCGGCCTCGCGCGCGGCCTCGACATCCAGGCGGTTGGCCTGCTGCAGCGACGCGGCCTGCGCGAGCAGGATGTCGGCGAGCGCCAGCAGCGCGTGGTCCTTCGCCGCGGTGCCGGCGCGCGCCATGTCGCGCGAGGCGGCGCGCGCGCGCCGCCCGAGGTCGGTCATCAGGTCATGGATGCTGGGGTCTGCGCGGCTCATGGAGGAATTCCCGGATCAGCCGCCATTGTCGCAAAGTGCCGGGGCTCGCGCCTTGCGCTGGCGCTTCCCCGGCGGCGCCCGACGCCTGGCTACCAGCTGACTTCGCGTTCCGGCGTCGACGTGATCTGGTGGATCGACAGGTCGGCGCCGTCGAACTCGGCCTCGGCGTCGAGGCGCAGCCCCAGCGTCGCCTTGAGGATGCCGTACACGACCAAGCCGCCGAGCAGCGCCCAGGCCACGGCGGCCAGGGTGCCCACGAGTTGCGCGCCCAGGCTGATGCCGCCCAGCCCGCCGAGCGCCGTCTGGCCGAAGATCCCGGCGGCGATGCCGCCCCAGGTGCCGCACAGCCCGTGCAGCGGCCACACGCCGAGCACGTCGTCGATGCGCAGGCGGTTCTGGGTCAGCGTGAACATGCGCACGAACAGCCAGCCGGCGACGGCGCCGGTGATCAGCGCGCCCACCGGGTGCATGACATCGGAGCCGGCGCACACCGCGACCAGGCCGGCGAGCGGTCCGTTGTAGACGAAGCCGGGGTCGTTGCGTCCGGCCAGCAACGCCGCCAGCGTGCCGCCGACCATGGCCATCAGCGAGTTCACCGCGACCAGCCCGGAAATGCGCGTGACACTCTGCGCGCTCATGACGTTGAAGCCGAACCAGCCGACGACGAGGATCCACGAGCCGAGCGCGAGGAACGGGATGCTCGACGGCGGGTGCGGGTTGACCCGGCCGTCGCGGTAGCGCCCATTGCGCGCGCCCAGCAGCAGCACCGCCGGCAGCGCGAGCCAGCCACCCATCGCATGCACCACGATGGAGCCTGCGAAATCATGGAACGGCGCGCCGAAGGTCGCGTGCAGCCAGGCCTGCACGCCGAAGCGGTCACCCCACATGGCGCCTTCGAACAGCGGGTAGACGACGCCGACGATCACCGCGGTGGCGAGCAGTTGCGGATAGAACTTGGCGCGCTCGGCGATGCCCCCCGAGATGATGGCGGGAACCGCGGCGGCGAAGGTCAGCAGGAAAAAGAAGCGCGTCAACTCCAGGCCGTCGTTCAGCGTCAGCTGCGACGCCGGCGACAGGAAGGCGACGCCGTAGGCGATCGAGTAGCCGACGAAGTAGTAGGCCAGCGTGGCGACCGAGAAGTCGGTGAGGATCTTGACCAGGGCGTTCACCTGGTTCTTGCGGCGAACCGTGCCGAGTTCCAGGAAGGCGAATCCGGCGTGCATGAACAGCACCAGGATGGCGCCGAGAAGGAGGAACAGCACGTTGGTGCTGGTTTGCAGGGCTTGCATGAGCGGGGGACTCCGTGCGGCTGGTATGCGCTGTACGAAAAAGAGGCCCCACCATGAAGCAAAAACCGTTCCAAAACCGTGCATCATGCGCCGCCGGAGTGCATTGCTCGCGCGCCAAGCGAGTTGCGCGCACCAATATGACGCAATGCATGGTCTTGGTGCGCGAATGCTGCTTCTAGCGCACCGATACGGTGCATCACGTCGTGCCGCAGGCGCAGGTCGTCAGCGCAACAGGATCGATCGCCCGAACAGGCTGCGCAGCAGCTCCACCAGCGCCTCGGCGCTGCGGTTGCGCAGGTCCAGCGCAGGGTTCAGCTCGACCAGGTCGATCGAGGCGACGCAGCCTCGATCGGCGAGCATCTCCATGCACAACTGGGCCTCGCGCCAGGTCGGCCCGCCGCGCACCGTGGTGCCCACGCCCGGCGCGGTATCGGGGTCGAGGAAGTCGACGTCCAGGCTCAGGTGCAGGTGACTGTCGCGGGGCGCGGCGTCGAGCGCCTCCAGCATGACCTGACGCATGCCACGTTCGTCGATTTCCCGCATGTCGTGCACCCGGAGCGCGTGCTGGCGCAGCAGCATGCGCTCGGCATCGTCCACGCTGCGCACGCCGACCAGCCGGACCTGCCGCGGCTGCAGCACCGGGCACGCAGCGCCCAGCGCGAGCAGTTCGGCGGGTCCCATGCCACACAGGCAGGCCAGGGGCATGCCGTGCAGGTTGCCGCTGGGGCTGCTCTGCGCGGTGTTGAAATCGGCGTGCGCGTCGAGCCAGATGACGTGCAGCGCTCGCTGCGTGGCGGCGCAGTGCGCGGCCACCGCGGCGATCGAGCCGAAGGCCAGGCTGTGGTCGCCCCCCAGCAGGATCGGCAGCTCGCCGGCGTGCAGCGCGCCCGCCGTGGCGTCACGCACCAGGCGGTTCCACTCCACCACCTCGGCGAGGTTGCGCCAGCCTTGACGCGGCGCGGTTGCCGCGTGCGCGGGCCCCGCCAGATCGCCGGCATCGTGCACCACGAGCCCCTGCGCATGCAGCGCCTGCGCCAAGCCGGCCACGCGCAGCGCCTGCGGACCCATCGAGGCGCCGCGCGTGCCGGCGCCGAGATCGCTGGGAGCCCCGATCAGACGCGCCGTGCGGGGCGGCGTGGTCATGGCGTGTCCGGTGCGCCTGCCGTGGCTGGTTCGCCGAGCAGGTGATGCAGATCCAGCGCGAAACCCTCGAGCCGCGCATCGAGGGTGCGCGCGCGCTTGCCCAGCGCGTTGTAGGCGAGCACCGCGGGAATCGCCACCGCGAGCCCGGCCGCGGTCATGATCAGGGCTTCGCCCACCGGTCCGGCGACGCTGTCGATGCCGACATGGTGCGCCGCGGCGATGGCGCCGAGCGCGTGCTCGATGCCCCAGACGGTGCCGAACAGCCCGACGAACGGCGCCGTGCTGCCCACGCTGGCCAGCAGCACGTGTCCGGCGTGCAGTCGCCTGCTCGCGCGGTCGAGGGCCTCGCGCAGTTCCCGCCGCGCGTGGTCGGCCGGCGCCTGCCACGCGTGGCCGCGGCTCGCCGCCAGGCGCTCGCAGGCCTCGGCCAGTTCGGCGCTCGGGCCGCCGGGATCGGCCGCGCGCGCCGCGGCGCACGCCGCGGTTGGTGACGCAGCCGCCCAGAACGCCGCGATGGCGCCCGGCACGCGCCGCGCGGCGCGCGCCAGCATGGCGGTCTTGCGCAGGATGACGAACCAGCTGGCCAGCGACATGCCCAGCAGCACCAGGCCGACGAGTTGCATCGGGGCGTCGCCCTGGAATCCGGGGATCGGGTTCGGCGACATGGAACGTGGGCCCCCGACGCGGCGTTCAGTCCTTCAGGCCGAGCACGTCGTGCATGTCGTACAGGCCCGGCCCGCGTCCGGCCAGGAAGCGCACGGCGCGCAGGCTGCCTTCGGCATAGGTCGCGCGGCTGCTGGACTTGTGCGTGATCTCGATGCGCTCGCCGGTGCCGGCGAACAGCACCGTGTGGTCGCCGACGATGTCGCCGCCGCGCACCACCGAAAAGCCGATCGCGCCGTCGGTGCGCTCGCCGGTATGGCCGTGGCGCGACCATACCGCATCGTGCGCGAGGTCGCGCCCGGCGGCCGCGGCCACGACCTCCGCCATTTTCAGCGCGGTCCCGGACGGGGCGTCGACCTTGTGGCGGTGGTGCGCCTCGATCACCTCGATGTCGAAGCCCTCGCGCAGCGCGCGCCCGGCCTGCTCGAGCAGTTTCAGCACCACGTTGACGCCGACGCTCATGTTGGGCGCCAGCACGATCGGGATGCGCTGCGCCGCGGCCTCGATGCGCTGCCGGCCGGCGGCATCGAAGCCGGTGGTGCCGATGACCATCGCCACGCCCAGCGACGCGCAGGCGCCGACGTGCTCCAGCGTGCCTTCGGGGCGCGTGAAATCGATCAGGCAGTCGGCGCCCTGCAGGCCCGTGCGCAGATCCGCCACCACCTGCACGCCGGTCCGCAGACCCTGCGACGCGCCGGCGTCCTGCCCCAGGCTGGCGGAATCGGCGCGATCCAGCGCGCCGCTGAGCCGGCAATCCGGGGCGTCGGCGATGGCCTGGATCAGCATGCGGCCCATGCGGCCGCTGCTGCCGGCCACGGCGATGCGATGGAGTGTGTCGGACGGGCTCATGGCATCGGGCTGGCGGAGGATGCGGGCAGCAGCGGAATCGACAGCGGCGCCGGAGCCGATGCCGCGCTGTCGAGCGCCGCCTGGTCGGAGCGCCGCGCCAGCGCCTGCAGGCGCTCGATCTCGGCGCGCGGCGCGACCACGGTGAGCGGGCCGGGCGCCGAGCCGGCGGGCGCCGGCTTGCGCGCGGCGAGCTTGCGCGCCGCGGCCGCCATGCTCGCCTGCAGTTGCGCGCGGGTCAGCCTGGGCGCCTTGTCACCGCTGTGCAGCGCGTTGATCTGCGAGACGAACTGGTCCTCCGAAGGCAGCGGGTCGCCTTGCGTGCGTACCAGGCGCCCCTGCTTGTCGAACACCACGGTGAAGCGCCGCACGATGGGTGCGTGGTAGCCCTGGCGCAGGCTGAACACGTATTCCCAGCGATTCGCATGGAAGACGTCCTGCAGCAGCGGAGTGCCGAGGATGCTGCGCACCTCGGCCCGGGTCATGCCGGGATGCAGCTGCGCGGCCATCTCGCGCGACACGAAATTGCCCTGGATCACGTCGACGCGGTAGGGCTTGAACATGTCCGTGAGGTCGTGCTGCTGGGTCTGCGTGCTGCAGGCGCCAAGGCTCAGCGCGGCGAGCAGTCCCAGCGCGCAGCCCAGCGCGCGGCGCGCGGGGCGATGGTCCAACAGGAATGACAGGGGCATCGGGGTCTGTGCGTAGGGGCACGCTGGCGCATGCATCGGCGACACGCGCAACATAGGGGAATGCGCAAAGCGTCGCCACGGGGTGAACTATCATCCCGATTCTAAACATCGCCTATTCCCATGACGGTCTCGAACGCGCAAGGCCTGCGCAGCACCGGGTTGAAGGTCACCCAGCCGCGCTTGAAGATCCTGGAAATCTTCCAGAAAGGGGCGATGCGCCACATGACGGCGGAAGACGTCTATCGCGAGTTGCTGAACGACAACTCGCGCGACATCGGCCTGGCCACGGTGTACCGCGTGCTCACCCAGTTCGAGCAGGCGGGCATCCTGTCGCGCACCCACTTCGAGTCGGGCAAGGCGATGTTCGAGATCAACGAGGGCAAGCACCACGACCATCTGCTGTGCGTCGACTGCGGGCGTGTCGAGGAATTCGTCGACGCCGAGATCGAGCGCCGCCAGCAGCGCATCGCCGTCGAGCGCGGGTTCGAACTGCAGGAGCACTCGCTGGCGCTGTACGCCAGTTGCCGGCGCGATCCCTGCCCCTACCGGCCGAAGCCGGGCGACGAGCCGGGCCGTGCGCCGTCGTCCGACGTCTGAGGCGTGCGCCGGGCGCCGCCTTCAGTCGTCGCCGCCCTCGATCATCGCCTGGCGCTGACGCTCCTGGAATTCCTTGAAGGTGTCGATTCCCCGCAGTTGCAGGATGGTGTTGCGCACCGCGGCCTCGACCAGCACCGCCAGGTTGCGCCCGGCCTCCACCGGAATCAGCACCTTGCGCACCGCCACGCCGAGCACGTCCTGGCGCACGTTGCCGGTGGGCAGGCGCTCGAAATCCTGATCCTGGGTGTCGCGGCGCACCAGATGGACGATCAGCCGCAGGCGCATCTTGCGCCGCACCGCGGTCTCGCCGAAGATGGTGCGAATGTCCAGGATGCCGATTCCGCGCACTTCCAGAAGGTTCTGCAACAGCGGCGGGCAATGCCCCTCGACGGCGCTCTGGGTCACGCGTGACAGCTCGACGCAGTCGTCGGCCACCAGCCCGTGGCCGCGGGAGATCAGTTCAAGCCCGAGTTCGCTCTTGCCCAGCCCGGATTCTCCGGTGATGAGCACGCCGAGCCCGAGGATGTCCATGAACACCCCATGCAGCGAGGTGCGATTGGCGAACAGCTTGGACAGGTAGGCGCGCAGCACGTCGATCACGAAGGCTGCGGGCTCGTCGGTGACGAACACCGGGATGCCGGCGTCGTCGCTGGTCTTGAGCAGCCATGGCGGCGGCTCCTGGCCGTCGGCGATGACCAGCGCCGGCGGGCCGAGGCCGACTACGCGGCGAATGCGTCGCCCGCTGTCGGCCTCGTCGGCGTGGATCAGGTAGTGCATCTCGCGCCAGCCGAGGATCTGCACGCGATAGGGGTGGATATAGTTCAGGTAGCCGACGAGGTCGGCACCCGACGTCGCGCCCTGCACTGCGGCGTCGTCGAAACGTCGTTCCGGATTGCGCTGCCCGGCCACCCAGCGCCACTTGAGCAGCGCCGTGTTGGCCTCGAACAGGCGATCGGCGGAAAGGGTGGCGGCTTTCAAGGAGCGACGGCGCGCCGGCTCAGGCGGCGTGTTGCAGCGAAGCCCAGTCGCGCACCAGGCGATGCAGCGCGACCGCGTCGGGGGCTTCGAGCATGCGATGGCGGAATGCGTCGTCGGACAGCATCTCGGCGATCACCGACAGCAACTCCAGGTGCTTGCCCGACGCCGACTCGGGCACCAGCAGGAACACCAGCAGCTGCACCGGCTGGTTGTCCGGAGCCTCGAAGGGAACCGGGCTGGACAGCCGGACCAGCGCCGCGCTCGGCTGCCTCAGACCCTTGATGCGCCCGTGGGGAATGGCCATGCCCTGTCCGAGCCCGGTGGACCCGAGGCGCTCGCGTGCGAACAGGTTGTCGGTGACCACCGAGCGGGCGAGCCCGAGATGGTTTTCGAACAGCAGGCCGGCGAATTCGAAGGCGCGCTTTTTGCTGCTGGCTTCGACGTTTACCTGGACATGAGCCAGCGGCAGGATCTGGGCCAGGGAATTCATGGCGTGGGAACCGGTGATGCGGACATGGACGGGCCTCCGGGGCCGGGGCACGCCGCGCGGGGCGAAACCGCCCTCGCGCGGCGGCGCGGACGCGACGCGCGTGCGGCGTCGCGAGGGTGACAGACGGTGAGTGTATCGACCTGTCGGCCGGGGTGGGTAACCCTGATGTCGATTCCGCCGTTGCGAGTGCCGGATGCCGCAGACGGCAGCGTGCGCGGCTCGACCCGGCGCGGGGACTCGTGTGTGCGGCGCATGGGGTGGCGGAGCGCGGGAGCCGGCAGCCGCCGCGGCGCCGCTGCGCCGCGACGGAGGGAGGTCTGCGGCTCAAGAAACGGCCAGATGCTTGCCCGGCACGGCCTGATGCGCCCGGGTGCGGTTCTTGTGCTCGACGACCTGGCGGTCGATCTTGTCCACGAGTTCGTCGATCGCGGCGTACAGGTCGTGGTCCTGGCTCTCGGCGAAGAGGTTGCGTCCCTTGAGAAGCAGCGTGCACTCGGCCTTCTGCCGACGTTCCTTCTCCTTTTGCTTTTCCACCGACAGAAGCACGTTGACGCTGATCAGTTGATCGGAGTGTCGCGTGACCCGGTGCATCTTGGATTCCACGTAGCTGCGCAGCGCAGGGGTGACTTCCATGTGGTGGCCGCTGATGGTCAGGTTCATGAATCCCTCCTGATTCGAATGAAACTGTGGTTGCAGGGTTCTCCTGCGACGCGCCGGCTCCGGCGTGCGGCCTGCGCGCGTCCAGGAGGTCGGATCCGGGCTCTAAGGCAGGTCCGGACCCCGACGCAACCAGTGTGCGCCCGCCGCGAATCAAAAGCAAGCTGCCGAGTCGGGGCCCGCGCCGGGGTCTCGGCGCGGCCTCGGAGCGGCTTGGACAGGCGTATTGATCGTCCGCTTTCATCGCGGAAAACCTGGCGAGTCGTCGACAAAACAACAGAAATGTTCGCGAAATCCTGCCTTCGGAGTGTGTGTCCAAAGTCCCGGCGGGGCCGCTCGCCATGGCGCCGGCTGCGCGCGCAGCATGACGACCGCGCGGCGGCCGGCGGCGCCGCCGCACGCGGGTGACGACCCCGCATGGGACCCCGCATGGCGGCAGCGCGTCAGCGCGTCGGGGCTGCCGTGACCCGGCCGCGGCGGGTGGCGCCCGGCGCGCCGCCGCGGGCGTCGCCACGGCGCAGGCGCGGCCAGCCGCCGATGCGTGTCACAGCCAGCCGGCGCCGCGCGCGAGCATGCTGCACGCCACCAGCACGATCATCGGCACGAAGATCTTGCGCAGGTGGATGTTCGAAAGGTGGTTGAGCGTCTTGGCGCCGAGCATGGAGCCGGCCAGCACCCCCAGCGCGACCGGCGCGGCGATCATCGGGTCGATGTCTCCACGCTGGAAAAAGATCCCGGCCGACGCGGCGGCGGTCACGCCGATCATGAAATTGCTCGTCGTCGTCGAGACCTTCATCGGCAGGCGCATCGCGGTGTCCATCGCCAGCACCTTGAAGGTGCCGCTGCCGATTCCGAGCAGGCCGGACACCAGTCCCGCCACGTACATCATGCCGAACCCGGCGGGCACGTGCGCGACGTTGTAGGGGATGTCGCGCCGCGTGCGCCGGTCGGCATAGATGCCGGGCAGGCGCAGGCGCGCGGCCCACGGGTGGTTCTGCACGCCCTGCGGCAGTTCCTCGCCGAGGCGCATCACCAGGGGAATCGCCGACACCAGCAGGATCAGGCCGAACACGACGAACAGCACCGTGTCGTTGAGCATCGACGACACCAGGGCTCCGCAGATGGCGCCGATGGTCGTGGCGATCTCGAGGAACATGCCGATGCGCAGATTGGTCATGCGGTCGCGCACGTACGCGGCGGCGGCTCCGGAAGAGGTGGCGATCACCGAGACGATCGACGCGCCGATCGCCGACGCGAACGGGACCCGGAAGACGAGCGTGAGGATGGGCACGATGAACACGCCGCCGCCGAGCCCGGCGAGCGCGCCGACGAAGCCGGCGAACATGCTGCTCAGCGCGATGAACACGAAGTCGAAGAAGTTGCTCCCGGGCATGCTCGTGGCGGCCGCCTTGCCGACGTGCGCGCCGATGCCGAAGATGCTCAGCAGGAGGATCGCCAGCACCAGCGCGGTGATCACCATGTAGGTGCGGTCCCTCTCGATCGCGAAGGCCACGATCGACACGGCGACCCGGATCACCGGAGTGGCCACGAGGATGAGCAGGCCGGCGCTGACGATGGCCATCGGGCTGGCCGCCTCCAGGCCAGCGATCACTCCCGGCAGGGTGTCGGGGAAGGTCGAGCCCGCGGCGTGGCCGAACAGCGGCAGCAGGTAGCCGTACACGACCCCGACGAGGATCACGCCGACGCTCAGCAGCACGCCCGCGCGCAGCACGCCGCTGATGATGATCTCGGTCTTGCGGATCAGGCTGTCTTCGGCCCCGGCGAGGATCGTCGTGTCGTTCATGGTGTGCTGGGCACGCTGGCGCGCGCCGGAGGGCGAAGGCTGGAAAAAGGGCCGGGAACGACCCGCGATTCTACCGTGCGCGTCGCGCCGGAGCGTCCTGCTGGCGGCCCGCCCTCTGCGACAATGCGCGCCATGCAACAGCCCGACCCCACGCCGCCGGTGCCGGATTTCCTGCGCAAGATCTGCACCCCGCAGCAACTCGATGCCGCACTTGCGGCGCTGCCGCGCCCGCTGGTGTTCACCAACGGCGTGTTCGACATCGTGCATCGCGGCCACGTCACCTACCTGGCGCAGGCGCGCGCGCTGGGCGCGAGCCTGGTGGTGGGGTTGAATTCCGATGCCTCGGCGCGCGGCCTGGGCAAGGGCCCGGAACGCCCGCTCAACCCGCAGGAGGACCGCGCCCAGGTGCTGGCGGCGCTGCAGAGCGTCGACCTGGTGGTGCTGTTCGAGCAGAGCACTCCGTTGCAACTGTTGCAGAAAGTGCGCCCCGACATCTACGTCAAGGGCGGCGACTACGACGTGGACTCCCTTCCCGAGGCGGCGCTGGTGCGCTCGTGGGGCGGACGCGCCTGCGCGCTGGCACTGGTGCAGGGACGCTCGACGACGGCGCTGGTGCAGCGCATTCGCGACGGCGCCTGAGCCTGCGCCTCAGACGGCCTTGCGCTGCGCGGTGGGCGGAATGCGCAGCGCGTCGCGGTACTTGGCCACGGTGCGACGCGCCACGCTGATGCCCTGCGCCGCAAGGCGCTCGGCGATCTCGCCGTCCGACAGCGGCGAGGCCGGGTTCTCCTGTTGCACCATGCTGCGGATCAGGGCCCGCACGGCGGTGCTCGAAGCGCTCGCGCCGCTGTCCGTGGCCAGCCCCGAGCCGAAGAAGTACTTGAGCTCGAAGGTGCCGTGCGGAGTGAGTACGTACTTCTGCGTGGTGACCCGGGAGATCGTCGATTCGTGCAGCCCGAGTTCGTCGGCGATCTCGCGCAGCACGAGCGGGCGCATGCCGAGTTCGCCATCGCTGAAAAAGGCCTGCTGGCGTTCCACCACGGCCTGCGCCACGCGCTCGATGGTCTCGAAGCGCTGCTGCACGTTGCGCACGAACCAGCGCGCCTCCTGCAACTGCCCGGAAAGTCCTCCGCCGTCGCGCGAGCGCCGCAGCAATTCGGCGTACAGCGAGTGGATGCGCAGGCGCGGCATGACCTCGGGGTTGAGCACGGCGCGCCAGTGCCTTCCCACACGCTGCACGATCACGTCGGGTACCACGCTGTGCGCCGCCTGGGCGGCGAAGCGGGCGCCTGGGCGCGGATCGAGGCGCGCGATCAGCTGCTGCGCCGCGCGCAACGACGCCTCGTCGCTCTGCAGCGCACGCGCCAGGCGCTTCCAGTCGCGCCGCGACAGCAGCTCCAGGTGGCCCTGGCTGCACAGCGCCAGCGCCAGCTCGCGCGTGGCGTCCGCCGGCAGGCGCTGCAGCTGCAGGCGCATGCACTCGGCGAGATCGGCTGCGCCGACCCCGGCGGGGTCGAAGCTCTGCACCAGGCGCAGGCCCACGCGCAGCGACTCGCCGAGTGCCTCCAGCTCCTCCGCGGTGTACTGCGGAGCCAGTTCCGCGGCCAGCCCGTCGGGGCCCTCGGGAAGATAGCCGTCGTCGTCCAGCGACTCGATGATGGCCTCGGCGGCGGCGCGGTCCTGCGGCGACAGGCTGCGTCCGGTGAGCTGCGAGCGCAGGTGCTGGCGCAGGTCGACGGCGGCGTGCGCCAGCCCCAGGGGATCGAACTCGTCGTCCGCCTCGCCACCCGTCTGCCAGCTGCCGAGCGCGGCATCGTCCCATTCGGCGCCCTCGCCGGGCTCGGCGTTCTGCGTGTTCTCGGCCGGGTCGGCGCTTTGCGCGCCGCTGCGCCAGTCCTCGGCATCGAGGCGCAGCTCGGGCGCCTCGGCTTCGCCTGCGGCCGCGGCGGCCGCGGCGGTCTCGGCGGCCTCGGCGGTCGTCGCCTGGCTGGCCGCCGGGGCGGCGTCGTCCGCGCCCTCCTGCTCCTTCGGTGCTTCGTCGGCCGCTGCAGGCGCGGCCGGCTCGGCGTGCTCCTCCTCGGCCTCGAGGAAGGGGTTGAGCTCGAGCATCTGCTCGACTTCCTGCTGCAGTTCCAGGGTCGACAGCTGCAGCAGGCGGATCGACTGCTGCAGCTGTGGTGTCAGGGCCAGGTGCTGCGACAGCCGCAGGTTCAACGATTGCTTCATCACGGCGAGTTCAGAGCCGGAAGCTCTCTCCCAGATACACCTTGCGCACGGCAGGGTTCTCGACGATCTCCTGCGGGCGCCCGGCGGCCAGCACGCTGCCCTCGCTGATGATGCAGGCGTGGTCGCAGATGCCCAGGGTCTCGCGCACGTTGTGGTCGGTGATCAGCACGCCGATGCCGCGTGCCTTGAGGAATTGCACGATGCGCTGGATCTCGATCACGGCGATCGGGTCGACCCCGGCGAAGGGCTCGTCCAGCAGGATGACCTGCGGCTCGGTGGCCAGGGCCCGCGCGATCTCCACGCGCCGCCGCTCGCCGCCGGACAGCGCCGGCGCCGGCGTGTCGGCGAGGTGCTCGACGTGCAGCTCGCGCAGCAGTTGGCCGAGGCGCTGCTCGATACGCTCGCTGCTCGGCGCGCGGCCGTCGGCATCGCGCTGCAGCTCCAGCACCGCGCGCACGTTCTCCGCGACCGTCAGGCCGCGGAAGATGGAGGCCTCCTGCGGCAGGTACGACAGCCCGAGGCGCGCGCGCCGGTACATGGGCAGCTGCGAGATGTCGCGCCCGTCGAGCTGGATCTCGCCGCCATCGGCCCGCACCAGCCCGACGATCATGTAGAAGGAGGTGGTCTTGCCCGCGCCGTTCGGGCCGAGCAGCCCGACGACCTCGCCGCTGCGCACGTCGAAACCGACATCGCGCACCACGGTGCGTCCGCCGTAGCGCTTGTGCAGGCGGCGCACGCTGAGCAGCCCGCCACGCGAAGCGGCCGGGCCGGCGTCCGCGGTGGCCGTGGCAGCCGCGCCGCCCTCGGTGCGCGACGGCAGGCCCCCCGCGATCATCGCCGCGGCTCCAGCGTGGCGGATTCGCGCAGCGCCGGGGTGCCGGCGGCCGGCGGCGTCGCCGTCGGCGCCGCGCGCGGCGACAACAGCACGCGCACCCGTCCCCGCGGGTTCGATGCCGTCGCGCCGGCCTTGCCCGAGTGCACGTTGAACACGTCGGTCAGATCGCTGTAGGTGATCACCGCGCCTTGCGCGCGATCGCTCAGGTGGCCGTCGAGCGAGCGCTCGAGCAGCGCCTGCCCGGTCAGGGTGATCATGTCGCTGCGTCCGTCGTAGTGCAATTGCAGCGCGCTGCCATGGATGGTCACGCGCGGCTGCCCCGGCGCGGAGTCGAGGGTCTGATCGAACGTCGCGGGAGCGTCGACGCTGCCGTACGCGGTGGCTGCGTCGTAGCCGTCGGCATGCTGGCGCACCAGCACCTTGGCCGCGTGCAGCTTCAGCGAGCCCTTCGTGATCGTGACATGACCGGTGAACACCGTGGCCTGCGCGATGTTGTCGTAATGCATGTCCCCGGCGACCACCAGCAGCGTCTGCTTGCGGTCCGATTGCAGCGCGTGTGCGCAGGGCAGGCCGCCGGCCAGCGCCGCGAGCAATAGCGCGCCGCCCCGGAACATGGCCAGGCCTTTGATCGGCACGAACTTTGCTTTCATGGAACCCATTGTAGGCACGCATGGGCCAGACGCGAAGACAAAGCCCGCCAGCGGCGGGCTTTGTCTTCGCGTTGCGGCGTCCGGCATCGCCGGCGCCAGCGCGAACGCTCAGTGCTTCATGCCGGCGCGCACCTTGGCGATCATCGCGTCGACCCCCTGCAGCACCATTGGGTTGCTCGGAGTCTGGGGCATCGACGCCGACAGCGTGTATGTGCCCTGCACGGCCAGCGTGGGCACGCCGCTGATCTGGTAGTCGCTGACCATCTGCGTGGCGCGCTTGGCGTCCATTTGCACGCCGAAGGAATCGAAGGCCTGGACGAAGGCCTTGCGCGATACGCCGTGCGACTGCACCCAGTTGGCCATCTGCGATTCGGTCATCAGCGTGATGTGCTGCTGGTGGATGGCGTCGAACACCGCCCCCTGCAGCTGCCCGACCTTGCCCAGCGCCTGGAGCGCGTAATAGAGCTTCTGCTGGTCGACGAACTGCGGTGCGAAGGCCACCGGCACGCGCTTGAGCACAACGTCCGCAGGCAGGGTCTTGGCCCATGCCTCGAGCAGCGGCTCCATGGCCGCGCAGTGCGGGCAGTTGTACCAGAAGAACTCGGTGACCACGATCTTGCCTTGCGGGCTTACCGGCTGCGGCACCGCCAGGCGTTGGTAGCCCTGACCCTCGGTCAGGTTCAACGTGGCGGCGTGCGCGCCCATCTGGAAGCCCAGCAGCGCCACGCAGACGAAACGAATCAACCAGCGCTTCATCATGTTTCCTTTCAGGTGACTGGAATAAACAACGTTTCAACAGGCGCGTCGGCCGACACCGTCGGCAGCGTCGCGCAGGCCCTTTGCGCGCGGCATCGGCTCAGCGAGTCACGCGCACCACGACCGAACCGATGCCGCTCTGGTTCAGGCTTTGCTGTGCCTGGTCCGCCTGCTGCGGCGTGGCGTAGGGGCCGACGCGCACCCGCCACAGCGTGCGCCCGCCGACCTGGCGCTCGTCGAGGTGGGCCTCCAGGCCGGTCAGCGCCACCTTGGCGCGCTGCGCCTCGGCATCGGCGCGATGGCTGTAGGCCCCGATCTGCACGATGTAGCGCAGCCCCGGCACACCGGCGGGCTGGCTCGCCGGCGCCAGGGCCGGCGCCGGGCCGCCGGCCCTGGCGCCCTGCGCTCCCAGCACGCCGCTGGCCGGCTGCGCCAGGGATTCGATGGCGCGCGGGCTCAGCGGCGCACTGGCGACATGCCCTGCCTGATCCCCGCCGGCGACCGCCGCCGGCGGCACCGCGCCGCCGCTCAGCCCGGCGTTCGGCTTCCAGTTGGGCACCGCCGAGGCGGCGCCGGTCGGGCGTTGCTGGTAGCGGTTCATGAAAGGCAGCGACGCGCGGTTCATGTAGACCGCCGCAGCCAGCGCGACCGCAAGGCCGAGGACCAGGCCGATGATCACGCCGAGCAGGGTGCCCCCGCGCTGACGGGAGGCGGGGGTTCGGGAAGAGCGGGAGGAACTGGGCATGGTGTATCGAGGAATGGCGCCGGAGCTCGTGCTCGCGACAAGGCGCGTCGCCGCGCCGTGCCCTGCGGGAAACCCCGCAGGGGGTGCGTGCGTGTCGACGCCGTCAGGGCCGGCGCCGACCGGATCCGGCCTGCGGGAGACTCTCACATGCGTTGCGGGCTGCTGACCCCGAGCAGGCACAAGGCATTGTGCAACACCTGGCGCGCCGCCAGCAGCAGTGCCAGGCGTGCGTGCTTGATCGCGGTGTCGTCGACCAGCACGCGCTCGGCGTTGTAGTAGCCGTGCACGGCCGCGGCGAGCTGGCGCAGATAGAACGCGACGTCGTGCGGGCTCAGGTCGGCCGCGGCCTGGCGCAGCACGTCCGGGTACTGCGCCAGCAGCATGATGAGTTCCAGCTCGCGCTCGTGGGTCAGCGGCGACAGGTCGCAGGCCGCCAGGTCGGCCGACTGTGCGCCGTCGCGCTCGTGCCATTGCGCGAGCACCGAGCAGATGCGCGCATGCGCGTACTGCACGTAGTACACCGGGTTGTCGTCGCTCTGGGCCAGCGCCAGGTCGACGTCGAACACGAACTCGGTATCCGCCTTGCGCGAGACCAGGAAGAATCGCACCGCGTCGCGTCCGCGGCGCAGCGCCTGTGCCCGCTGCTCGTCGTCGAGGTCGTCGCGCACCCCGCCCGACCATTCGATGAGATCGCGCAGCGTGACATAGCTGCCGGCGCGCTTGGAGATTTTCACCTCCTGGCCGCCGCGCATGACCGTGACCATCTTGTGCAGCACGTATTGCGGATAGCCGTCGGGGATGTCCGGATCGGCGCCGCGCAGTCCGGCGCGCACGCGTGCGATGGTGCCGTGATGGTCCGAACCCTGGATGTTGATGGCGTGGTGGAAACCGCGCTCCCATTTCGCCAGGTGATACGCCACGTCGGGCACGAAATAGGTGTACGTGCCGTCGGACTTGCGCATCACGCGATCCTTGTCGTCGCCGAACGCCGTGGTGCGCAGCCACAGCGCGCCGTCCGCCTCGTAGGTGTGCCCGGCGGTGACCAGGGCATGCACCGCCTCGTGCACCCGGGCGTCGCGGTACAGGCTGGACTCGAGGTAGTAGTTGTCGAAACGGATGCCGAAGGCCTTCAGGTCCAGATCCTGTTCGCGCCGCAGGTAGGCCACGGCGAAGCTGCGCATGGCCTCCAGGTCGTCGACGTCGCCGGTGCCGCGCACGGCGCCGCCGTCCGCCGCCTGCACGGTCGCGCCGGCCAGGTAGTCGCGCGCGATGTCGGCGATGTACTGGCCGTTGTAGGCGCTCTCCGGCCAGCCCGGCTGGCCCGGCGCGAGTCCGCGCGCGCGCGCCTGCACCGACAGCGCCAGGTTGCCGATCTGCACGCCGGCGTCGTTGTAGTAGAACTCGCGGGTCACCGCCCAGCCCTGCGTGGCCATCAGCGCCGCCAGGCTGTCGCCCAGCGCCCCCTGTCGTCCGTGCCCGACGTGCAGCGGGCCGGTCGGATTGGCGGACACGAATTCGACCAGCACCCTGCGCTTCGCGTCGGTGGCCACCTGCCCGTAGCTCTCGCCCTCGGCCAGCACCTGGCGCAGCACGCCGTGCTTGATGCGCGGCGCCAGCGTGAAATTGACAAAGCCCGGGCCGGCCAGTTCGGCGCGCTCGAGGCCGTCGGCGAGTTGTGCATCGGCCTGCACCGCCGCGAGCAGCGTCTGCCCGATCTCGCGCGGCGGGCGGCCGACGCGCCGCGCCAGTTGCAGCGCCAGGGTGCAGGAGAAATCGCCGTGACCGGCCGCCTTCGGGCGCTCGAGCAGCAGGCCGTCGCCGAGGCTGGCGCCCGGCGCAAGGAGTTGCGCGGCGGCGGCGGCCAGGGTGTCGTTGAGCCTGAGGAGAAATGCGCGCATGGTGGGCGTGGGGAGAAAAGGGAGCGCCCCGCGGATGCATCCGGCCGGCGCCGGGATGGGCGGCGCAGCACAAGGGCAAAGCGCCCCATTCTAAGATGGGCCTTCTTCGGATGGAGCGCTTGCGGCGCGGGTGCGAAGGGCAGCGAATGCACGGCGGGACAACCCACGGCGGGACATGGTCCGCGACCTTCGGCAGGCGGCTGCAGCCGCTGCTCGGGGCCTGGCTGCTGTTGGTCGCTGCGTCGTTCGCTGCGT
>JAKAZQ010000018.1:37741-55519 GCA_021815805.1 Pseudomonadota bacterium
TCGCTGCGTCGTTCGCTGCGTTGTTCGGCGCGTTGTCCGGCAGCGCCGCGTCCGAGGCCGCGGAGTATCCGGTGCGTCCGCGTCCGCAGTGCCGGCTCGCGCCGGATGTCGACGCCGCGCGCCTGCGCAACGCGTCGCCTGACTGCCTGGGTCCGCTGCACGGCGCCCGTCCCGCCCCGCGTCGTCACGCCGGGCGCCAGCAGTGGCGCATGCGCATGTGCCAGCGCCAGGCGAGCCGGCATGGCTGGCGTGGCGAGCAACGGGCACGGTTCCTGCGCCATTGCCTGCGCCGCGGGCGCTGAGCGGCGCGCCTGCGCCTACTGTTGCACGAAGGTGTAGCTGTGCAGCCCGAGGGCGCCGAGGCGGGCGGTGATGCGCGGCCCGCCGCCCGCGGGAAGCGGCCCGATCTGCACCTTGTACCAGGTGCGTCCGCGCACGAAGCCCGGCACCACCTCGACCGTGCCGATGCCGGCACCGCGCAGGCGCCGGGCTTCCTGCCGGGCATTCGCCTCGATCGTGAACGCGCCCGTCTGCAGGTAGGTCTGCGGGGCTCCCGCCGGCAGCGGCGCGCGCGCCTGCGGCTGCGACGCCGACGCAAGCGGCGGCGTACCGGCACGCCCCGGCAGCGCCGGCGCGGACGCCGCGGCCGATGCTTCGGGCAGCGCCCCACGCGCCGGCGCCGGAGGCGGCGTCAGCAAGGCCGCCGCGGCGGACAGCGTGCCGGAGGGTGCCGCCGCGGACGCCGCTGTCGACGCAGCCGATGGAGGTGACGCAGGCGATGGAGGCGACTGACGCGCCAGAGTTGATGCGGCAGACGCCGGCAGCGGCGGCAGCGGGGTGAGCTGCAGCGTGGGCGGCTGCGACGGCGCGGCCGCTGCGGTGGCGCTTGCCGCGAAGCTTGCCGGGACGTTCGGGAAGCTGGTCTGGGGCGGCGCCACCGCCACCACGCCGGCTTGCGGCGTCGCGGGCTGCGGCCCGGGGGTCGCCGCGGCGGGTGCGGGAGCCGCCGCGTGCGACACGGCGGCGAGCTGTTCACGGCTGTGCGCGAGCGCGACGATGCGCACCGGCGCGGTGCCGGTGGCGGTCACGCCCAGCGCCTTCGCCGCGCCGTAGGACAGGTCCATGACGCGGCTGTCGACGAACGGTCCGCGATCGTTGACCAGCACCAGTGCGCTGCGCCCGTTGCGCAGGTTGGTCACCTCCACGCAGGTCGGCAGCGGCAGCACGCGGCTGGCCGCCGTGAAGGCACGGGGATTGAAATGGCTGCCCATCGAGGTCGTCGTGCCCGATTCCCAGCCGTACCACGAGGCCGTGCCGTCGACGTCGTAGCCCGTCGCGCTGTGCAGGGGCGCGTACCGATGCCCGAGCACGGTGTAGTCGCGGTTGTAGGCGGCGTGCAGGTTCGGGCGCGGCGCGTAGCAGCCGCTGGAAGCATTCAGCGGGGCCTGCATCCACGGCGAACCACGGCGCGGGGTGCCGGCGCAGCCGGCCAGCAGCAGCGCGGCGCACAGCGCGGCCAGCGCCGGGGCGCCGCGACGCGCGGCACGGACGCTGCGGGCAGGCGGGGCGCGGAGGGTCGTCGGCATCTGCGAGACTGGGCGAATGCCCCGATGCTACACAGGTCGCAGGCCGCGGCCCAGCCCGCGTCACGCCGCGGCGGGCACAAAAAAGCCACGCCGTGGGGCGTGGCTGCAGGGTCGGCAGGCCGGCTTTCGCGCCGGAGCCGGCGACGCGCGTTCAGTGCACGCGTCCGCGCAGGCGGCGGATCGCCGCGAGCTGGGCGGCCAGCATGGCCAGTTCGCCCTCGACCACCGCGATGTCCTGGGATTCCTTGGCATGGGCGCGGTTCTCCTGTGCCAGCTTCAGGGCCTCCTGGGCCTTCGCCTCGTCCAGATCCTTGCCGCGAATGGCGGTGTCGGCGAGCACCGTGACATGGTGCGGCTGCACCTCGAGCACGCCGCCGGCGACGAACACGAAGTCCTCGTCCGTGCTCGCACCGTCGGGGCGCTCGATGCGCACCGCGCCCGGCTTGATGCGCGTGATCAGCGGGGTGTGCCCGGCGAGGATGCCGAGTTCGCCCGACTCCCCGGGCAGCGCGACAAAGCGGGCCTGGCCGGAATAGATCAGCTCTTCGGCGCTGACCACATCGATTTGAAAGGTTTTCATGACCACTCCGGAAGGCAGGTGGCGGGCCGCACGCCGCGGGCGGCGGCCCGGCGGCGCGTGCTCAGTTCAGCTTCTTCGCCTTCTCGAAGGCCTCGTCGATGGTGCCGACCATGTAGAAGGCCTGCTCCGGCAGCGCATCGCATTCGCCGTTCACGATCATCTTGAAGCCGCGGATGGTTTCCTTCAGCGGCACGTACTTGCCCGGGGAGCCGGTGAACACCTCGGCGACGTGGAACGGTTGCGACAGGAAGCGCTGGATCTTGCGCGCGCGGGCGACGGTCTGCTTGTCCTCGGGGGACAGTTCGTCCATGCCCAGGATGGCGATGATGTCGCGCAGTTCCTTGTAGCGCTGCAGGATGCCCTGCACGGCGCGGGTGGTGTTGTAGTGTTCCTCGCCGATCACGTTGGGGTCGATCTGGCGGCTGGTCGAGTCCAGCGGGTCGACCGCCGGGTAGATGCCCAGCGACGCGATGTCGCGCGACAGCACCACGGTGGCGTCGAGGTGGTTGAAGGTGGTGGCCGGCGACGGGTCGGTCAGGTCGTCCGCCGGCACGTACACGGCCTGGATGGACGTGATCGAGCCGTTCTTGGTCGACGTGATGCGCTCCTGCAGCACGCCCATTTCCTCGGCCAGGGTCGGCTGGTAGCCCACCGCCGACGGCATGCGCCCGAGCAGCGCCGAGACTTCCACGCCGGCCAGCGTGTAGCGATAGATGTTGTCGACGAAGAACAGGATGTCGCGGCCCTCGTCGCGGAACTTCTCGGCCATGGTCAGGCCGGTCAGCGCCACGCGCAGGCGGTTGCCCGGGGGTTCGTTCATCTGGCCGAACACCATCGCCACCTTGTCCAGCACCTTCGACTCTTCCATTTCATGGTAGAAGTCGTTGCCTTCGCGGGTGCGCTCGCCGACCCCGGCGAACACCGACAGGCCGCTGTGCTGCTTGGCGATGTTGTTGATCAGCTCCATCATGTTGACGGTCTTGCCCACGCCGGCGCCGCCGAACAGGCCGACCTTGCCGCCCTTGGCGAACGGGCACACGAGATCGATCACCTTGATGCCGGTTTCCAGCAGGTCGACCGACGGCGACAGTTCGTCGAAGGCCGGGGCCTTGGCGTGGATGGAACGCAGTTCGTCGGACTGGATCGGGCCGGCTTCGTCGATCGGGCGACCGAGCACGTCCATGATGCGTCCCAGCGTGCCCTGGCCGACCGGCACCGAGATCGGCGCGCCGGTGGCGTCGACCGTCATGCCGCGCCGCAGGCCGTCGGTCGAACCCAGCGCGATGGTGCGCACCACGCCGTCGCCGATCTGCTGCTGCACCTCGAAGGTCACGCCGCGCTCGGCCAGGCCCAGATCCTGGGCGTCGGACAGACGCAGCGCCTCGTAGACCGCGGGCATGTGCTCGCGCGGGAATTCGATGTCGATCACAGCGCCGATGCACTGGACGATCCTGCCTTGAATTTGGGCCGTGCTCATTTCGGGTTTCTCCGGGATTCTCAGATGGGGTTCGGCGTCGCGCGCGGGCTCTACACGGCCGCGGCGCCGCCGACGATTTCGGACAGTTCCTTGGTGATCGCTGCCTGGCGGCTCTTGTTGTAGACCAGCTGCAGCTCGTTGATCACGGTCTTGGCGTTGTCGGAGGCCGACTTCATCGCCACCATGCGCGCCGACTGCTCGCTGGCCATGTTCTCGGCCACCGCCTGGTACACCAGGGCCTCGACGTAGCGCACCAGCAGCGCGTCGATCACCGGCTTGGCGTCCGGCTCGTAGATGTAGTCCCAGCCATACTGCTTGCGCTCGTCCTCGGTGGTGCGCAGCGCCTGGCCGGTGAGCGGAACCAGCTGCTCCAGCTGCGGCTCCTGGCGCATCGTGTTGACGAAGCGGTTGAAGCCGAGGTAGATGGCGTCGAGCTCGCCGCGCTCGTAGGCGTCGAGCAGCACCTTGACCGGGCCGACCAGCTTGTCCAGATGCGGCTTGTCGCCCATCTGCACCAGCTGCGACGCCACGTCGATGCCGATGCGGTTGAGGAACTGCAGGCCCTTGTTGCCGATGGCGCAGCCATGCAGCTCGACGCCGTCGGCCTGCCACTGCCGGATCTGCTGGGTCGCCGCGCGCAGCAGGTTGGTGTTGAGACCGCCGCACAGGCCCTTGTCGGTGGTGACCAGGATCAGGCCGACCTTGCGCACCGGCGAACGCGCCACCAGGAACGGGTGGCTGTACTCGGGGTTGGCTTGGCTGAGGTTGGCGGTGATGGCGCGCACCTTCTCGGCGTAGGGGCGCGCGGCGCGCATGCGCTCCTGCGCCTTGCGCATCTTCGAGGCGGCCACCATTTCCATCGCCTTGGTGATCTTGCGCGTGTTCTGCACGCTCTTGATCTTCAGGCGGACTTCTTTCATTCCAGGCATTCGGGCTCTCCAGTCCGTTCGCTCGGGTGGGGTGCGAGGAGGCGGGGCTGCGTCAGTTCAGGGCCGCTGCGGCCCGGCATCGACGCATACCCCGCGACGCGCGCCGGGCAAGCCCGGCCCGCGCTGGCTCAGTAGGCACCGCTCTTCTTGAACTCGGCGATCGCGTCCTTGAGCACGGCCTCGTCTTCCTTGCCGAGGTCCTTCTTGGATTCGATGCTCTCGACCAGCGCCGCGTGCCTGGAGCGCAGGTGCTCGTGCAGGCCCTTCTCGAAGCCGAGGATCTGCTTGACGTCGATGTCGTCGAGATAGCCGTTGTTCACCGCGTACAGCGAGGTCGCCAGCTGCCACACCTGCACCGGCTCGTACTGCGGCTGCTTGAGCAGTTCCACGACGCGGCGGCCGCGCTCGAGCTGGCGCCGCGTGGCGTCGTCGAGATCGGAGGCGAACTGCGCGAAGGCAGCCAGCTCGCGGTACTGCGCGAGGTCGGTACGGATGCCGCCCGACAGTTTTTTCACCACCTTGGTCTGCGCCGCGCCACCGACCCGCGACACCGACACGCCGGCGTTGATGGCCGGACGAACGCCGGAGTTGAACAAATCGGTCTCGAGGAAGATCTGGCCGTCGGTGATCGAGATCACGTTGGTCGGCACGAACGCCGAGACGTCGCCGGCCTGGGTCTCGATGATCGGCAGCGCGGTCAGCGAGCCGGTCTTGCCCTTGACCTCGCCCTTGGTGAACTTCTCGACGTATTCCTCGTTCACGCGCGCCGCGCGCTCGAGCAGGCGGCTGTGCAGGTAGAACACGTCGCCGGGGTAGGCTTCGCGGCCCGGCGGGCGGCGCAGCAGCAGGGAGATCTGGCGATACGCCCAGGCCTGCTTGGTCAGATCGTCGTACACCACCAGCGCGTCCTGGCCGCGGTCGCGGAAGTACTCGCCCATGGTGCAGCCGGCGTAGGGCGCCAGGTACTGCATGGCCGCGGAGTCGGAGGCCGTGGCGGCGACCACGATGGTGTAGGCCATCGCGCCGTGTTCCTGCAGCTTGCGCACCACGTTGGCCACCGTCGAGGCCTTCTGGCCGACGGCGACGTAGATGCAGATCAGGTCCTTGCCCTTCTGGCTGATGATCGAGTCGACGGCCACCGCGGTCTTGCCGGTCTGGCGGTCGCCGATGATCAGCTCGCGCTGGCCGCGGCCCACCGGCACCATCGAGTCGATGGCCTTGATACCGGTCTGCACCGGCTGCGACACCGACTTGCGCCAGATCACGCCCGGCGCCACCTTCTCGACCACGTCGGTCATCTTGGCGTCGATCGGGCCCTTGCCGTCGATGGGCATGCCGAGGGTGTTGACCACGCGGCCGATGAGCTCGGGGCCGACCGGCACGGACAGGATCTGCCCCGTGCACTTGACGGTGTCGCCTTCGGAAATGTGGCCGTATTCGCCCAGCACCACGGCGCCGACCGAGTCGCGCTCCAGGTTCAGCGCCAGACCGTAGGTGTTGCCCGGGAATTCGAGCATTTCACCCTGCATCACGTCGGACAGACCGTGCACCCGCACGATTCCGTCGGACACGGACACGACGGTGCCCTGGTTCTTCACATCGGCGGTCGTGCCCAGGCCTTCGATGCGGCTCTTGATGAGTTCGGAGATTTCTGCGGGATTGAGTTGCATGGGGAGCCTCGGAATACGTAGGCGTTAAAGGGGGCTCACGCCGTGAGCGCGTGGCGCATGCTTTCCAGCCGGGCGCGCACGGAGGTGTCGAGCACCTCGTCGCCGACGGCCACGCATACGCCCCCGATCAGCCCGGGATCGACCTCGACGCGCGCATACAGCTTGCGGCCGAAGCGCGTCTCCAGGGCCGGGAGCAGCGCCTCGAGCTGCGCGTCGTCCATCGGGAACGCGCTGGTGATCAACGCTTCGGCGCGTTGCTCGGCCGCGTCCTTCAGGCGCTGGAACTGCTCGGCGATCGCCGGCAGCGCCGCCAGGCGGTGGTTTTCCAGCACGACGTGGAGCAGGTTGCGCAACGCCGGTCCCGGCTGCTGCGGCAGCGCGGACAGCATCAGCTCGCCGAGCTGGTCGACGTCCAGGCGCGGATCGCCGACGAGCTGGCGCACCGCGGGGTCGCGCGACACGGCGGCCAGGCCGTCCAGCGCCTGCGCGACCTGAGCGAGCGTCTCGGTGCCTGCCGCGGCCTGCACGGCTTCGAACATCGCTTCGGCGTAGGGCCGGGCGACGGTGGCGAGTTCAGCCATCGCTAGTTCTCCTGCTCAGAGCTCGGCCTTGAGCTGTTGCAGCAGCTCGGCGTGGGCCTGGGCGTTGACTTCGCGACGCAGGATGGACTCGGCGCCCTTCACCGCCAGCGCGGCGACCTGGTCGCGCAGTGCTTCGCGCGCCTTCACCACCTGCTGTTCGGCTTCCGAGCGAGCCTGGGCGACGATGCCCGCGGCGGCCTCCTCGGCCTTGCGGCGAGCTTCCTCGATGATGCCCAGCGCGCGGCGCTCGGCATCCTGCAGGCGCTGCGCGCTCTCCTGGTGCGAGCGCGCGAGTTCGCGCTCGACCTCCTGGTTGGCCGTGGCCAGTTCGGCCTTGGCCCGATCCGCCGCGGCGAGGCCGTCGGCGACCTTCTTTGCGCGCTCGTCGAGGGCCCTGGTGATCGGTGGCCACACGAACTTTGCCGTGAATGCCGCCAGCAGCAGGAACACGATGAGCTGCGCAATCAGTGTTGCGTCCAGATGCATGGCGCCAACCCTTGCGTAGTTTCAGAGATGGGATGTTGCAAGCCGGGATGCGGCCTGCCCGATCACTTCAGCACGAAGGGGTTGGCGAACGTGAACATCATGGCCAGACCGACGCCGATCAGGAAGGCGGCGTCGATCAGGCCGGCAAGCAGGAACATCTTGGTCTGCAGTTCGTTCATCAGCTCGGGTTGGCGGGCGGCGGACTCGAGGTACTTGCTGCCCATGATGCCGATGCCGATACAGGCGCCGTTGGCACCCAGACCGATGATCAGGCCGGCGGCCAGCGCGACAAAACCGAGAACGTGATCCATGAATGGCTCCAGAGAAAGGTTGAAGAGTCAGAGAGGAAAGGAAAAAACCAAGAACGTCGAACGACGATGGGAACGGGGCGCAGACCCGATCAGTGGTGATCGTGGGCCTGGCCGATGTAGACCAGCGTGAGCATCATGAAGATGAAGCCCTGCAACACGATGATCAGCATGCTGAAGATCGACCAGGCCAGCCCGGCCGCGACATTGCCCACGAACAGCGCCCAGCCGGACAGGCTGCCCAGACCGGCCGCCCCCATCAGCGCGATGATCATGAACAGGATTTCCTCGGCATACAGGTTGCCGAACAGTCGCATGCCGTGCGACAGGGTCTTCGCGAGATACTCGAGCAGCTGCATGGCGAAGTTCAGCGGCCACAGCGCGGGATGGTTGCCGAACGGCGCGGTGAACAACTCGTGCAGCCAGCCGCCGAGACCCTTGATGCGGATGCCGTAGTACAGGCTGAGCAACAGCACGGTCACCGACATGCCCAGCGACACCGACAGGTCGGCGGTGGCCACCACGCGCAGATACGCGTGGTGCGGGTCGTGCCCGGTCGCGGCTGCCGCGCCTTCCCACAGGCGCGGCAGCAGGTCCACCGGCAGCAGATCCATGGCGTTCATCATGACGATCCAGATGAAGGCGATGAACGCCAGCGGCGTGACGAACTCGCGCGAGCTGGCGTTGCGAACGATGCCGCGCGCCTGCTCGTCGACGAACTCGGCCAGCATCTCCACCGCGGCCTGCAGGCGTCCGGGCACGCCGCTGGTCATGCTGCGGGCAACGCGCCACAGCACGAAGCAGGCGAGCCCGCCGAGCAGCAGGGTCATGATCAGCGAGTCCACGTCGATGACGTGGAAATCGATCACCCCGGCGCGCGGCACGTTGGTCCACTGCGTCAGGTGGTGGATGATGTATTCGCCTGCGGTGATGGGGGGTTCTTGAGCGGCCATGGCGGGTTCGGGGATGGTGGGGTCGCGAGCTTGCGCGGACTCAGACTTCTTGGCTGCTGCGCGGCTTGCCGCGCAGCAGCAGGGCGATCCAGTACACCTGCAGCACGGCGATCAGGCCCAGCAGCAGCGCCGGCCACGACATCGCGGGCAGCACGCGCGGTGCCAGCAGCAGCAGCAGCACGGTGAGGGAAATCTTGAGCAGTTCGCCAAAGGCGAAGCCGAACAGGGCGTAGGCGGGCGGCAGCTTCACCAGCCATCGCCGCATGGCGCCGGCGAACAGGGCCGCCGGCAGCAGCACCACGGTGCCGCCCCACAGCGCCGACCAGGCGGCGACGCGCCCGGCCAGCGCGCCGGCGAGCAGCGCCACGCCCAGCGTGACCGCCAGTTGCAGGCCGACCACGCGCCACGCCGACACGCCGGGCCGGGCGCGCAGCAACGCCTGCGCCTGCTCGCGGCTCAGCGGCTCGCGAGGGGCGTCGTCGTGGTCGTCGTCCCAGGTGTTCAAGGCTTGCACGGTCTTGGTTGGCGTCGCGGCGTTGCTTGCCGGTTGGTTGATCGTGGCGGCGCGCTCGCCAGGAGCCCGCCGGGTTTTCAGTACTTGCGCTTCGCGGGTCGGGCCCTGTGCTGTGCGGTCACGCCGCCGCGCCAGCCGCAGCCGGCACGTCCGCGACGGTCGGGGTTGCGCGCGCCGTGCTGCCACGGACCGCGCCTCGAAGTGCCACGCAGCACCCGCGCGGCTGTCCTGCCGCGCCGCCGTGGGGCCTGCCCACGCACTGCTCCGGTGCGCAGACGTGCCGCCGGTGGTTGTCGCGACCGTCGGCGGCCTCGCTGCTGGCGTTGCTGTCGGGCGCACGCACCAGCCGTGTGCCCGACGTCTCTCAAGTGTTCACCCCGGCCCGGCGCTGTAACAATTCGCTCATGGCCAAACGGCGGAAGTATACGTAAACCCTTAGGGCGCGATCCAGCACTTTCGTCGTCACGCGCCGGGTCGAGGCGCCATGTCGCCGCTTGCCATGCACCATGCGCGTGCACCGCAGGCCCGCGCGCCGCGGCCGCGGCGCGCGAAACCACTACGCTTCATCCTCCGGAGGAAGCATGAACAACTTGTTGCTTTTTGTTCACTTGATCGGCGCCGTGATCTGGCTGGGCGGCATGAGCTTCGTGCTGCTGGCGCTGCGGCCGGCCGTGCTGCAGGTGCTGCCGCCGCCGTTGCGGGCGCAATTGCTGCTGCAGGTGCTGCGGCGTTTTTTCGTGCTGGTCTGGGCCAGCATCGCCATGCTGCTGGGCAGCGGCGCGTGGATGCTCGGGCGTGTCGGCATGGCCCATGCGCCCGCGGCGTGGCATGCCATGCTGGGCATCGGGCTGCTCATGACCGCGGTCTTCGGCCTGATCCATTTCCTGCATTACCGGCGCGCCTGCCAGGCCGCGAAGACCGCGCAGTGGCAGGCCGTGGGCGCCGCGCTGCAGCGAATCCACCGCCTGGTGCAAGTGAATTTCCTGCTGGGATGGCTGGCCGTGGCCCTGATCCTGCTGTGGCGCTGAGCGCGCCGCGCCCTGCGCGACGCGCTCAGCCGCGGCGCAACGCGCGCGCGGCCTCGATCGCGAAGTAGGTCAGGATGCCGTCGGCCCCGGCACGCTTGAAGCCGAGCAGGGATTCCATGATCACGGCCGGCCCGTCGAGCCAGCCGTTGAGGGCAGCCGCGCGCAGCATCGCGTATTCTCCGCTCACCTGGTAGACGAAGGTGGGCATGCGGAATTCGTCTTTCACGCGCCGCACGATGTCCAGGTAGGGCATGCCGGGCTTGACCATCACCATGTCGGCCCCCTCGGCGATGTCCAGGCGAACCTCGCGCAGCGCCTCGTCGGAGTTGCCCGGGTCCATCTGGTACACCTTCTTGTCTGCCTTGCCGAGATTGGAGGCCGAGCCCACGGCGTCGCGGAACGGGCCGTAGAACGCGCTGGCGTATTTGGCGCTGTAGGCCATGATCCGGGTGTGGATGTGCCCGGCCGCTTCGAGCGCGTCGCGGATTGCACCGATGCGCCCGTCCATCATGTCGCTGGGCGCCACCACGTCGACCCCGGCCTGGGCCTGCACCAGCGCCTGGCGCACCAGCATCTGCACGGTCGGCTCGTTGACGATGTAGCCGGTCTCGTCGAGCAGCCCGTCCTGACCATGCGACGTGTACGGGTCGAGCGCGACATCGGTCAGCACGCCGAGTTGCGGGAATTCGCGCTTGAGTGCGCGCACCACCCGCGGCACCAGGCCGTCGGGGTTGGCCGCCTCGAGCCCGTCGGGAGTTTTCAGGGCCGGGTCGATGACCGGGAACAACGCCAGCACGGGAATGCCCAGTTGCACGCACTCCTGCGCCAGCGGCAGCAATTGGTCGAGGCTGAGGCGCTCCACGCCGGGCATGGACGCCACGGGCTCGCGGCGCCTTTCCCCGTCGAGCACGAACACGGGCAGGATCAGGTCCTCGGCGCCGAGGCGGTGCTCGCGCACCAGCCGGCGCGTGAAGTCATCGCGGCGCAGGCGCCGCAAACGGGTCGCGGGAAAGGGAGGTTGGGTCATGACGGCGGGGCACTCGGGCCATGGGCACACGACCCCTGCGGGCGGGCAAGGAGCGCGCAGGGAACTTTTTCGGTTGTCGAAAGTCTATCGCTACAGGCGGTCGCTGAAAGGCGCCCCTCCCGCTTCTCCTCCCTGAGCGGGGGCCTTGATCCACTCAAGGCTATTCACCCCGGCGCATGCCGGGGCTTTTTTTGCCCTCTCGACGCGGCCGCCGCATCCGGCGCATCCGACGCCCGGCAGGCACAATGCGGCTTGTCCGGTCGCGCCATGTCGTGCGCACCGAGCCATTCCCCTGCGAGATCAGCCATGTATCTGTGGATCAAGGCCCTGCACATCATTTTCGTGGTGTCCTGGTTTGCCGGTCTGTTCTACCTGCCGCGCATCTATGTCAACCTGGCGATGGTGGGCGATGCGCCGGAGGCCCGCGCCGAGCGCGAGCGCCTGCTGCTGATGGCGCGCAAGCTGCTTCGTTTCATGACCATCCTCATGGTCCCGGCGCTCGGTTTCGGGCTCGTGCTGTGGCTGTACTACGGCATCGGCCTGCACGGGCCGGGCAACGCCTGGATGCATGTCAAACTCAGCTTCGTGCTGCTGCTGCTGGGGTTCGACCACGCCTGCAGGCGCCTGTTGCGCCAGTTCGAGCAGGGGCGCAACCGTCACAGCCATCGCTGGTACCGCTGGTTCAACGAGATCCCCACCGTGGCGCTGTTCGTGATCGTGCCGATGGTGGTCGTCAAGCCCTTCTGATCCTGCCGCGCATCCGATGAGTCACTACCAGTATCACGTGTTCTTCTGCCTCAACCAGCGCGACGGCCCGCGTCCCTGCTGCGCCGCGCAAGGCGCCGAGCAGGCGTTCGAGCATTGCAAGAAGGCGGTCAAGGCGGCCGGGCTCGCCGGCCCCGGCAAGGTGCGGGTGAACCGGGCCGGCTGCATGGAACGCTGCGAGCAGGGCCCGGTATGCGTGGTGTATCCGCAAGGGGTCTGGTACACCTACATCGACCAGCAGGATATCGACGAGATCGTCGAGCGCCATCTCGTCCGTGGCGAGATCGTCGAGCGCCTGCTGGTGCCGCCGGAGCCGGCGGCATGAACCGGGCGACCCGGCGCGAACGCCTCCAGGGCCCGGCCGGCTGGCTGGAGGCCGCGCTCGATCTGCCGGCGCAGCCGCCGCGCGGTCTGGCGCTGATCGCCCATCCGCATCCTCTGCAGGGGGGTACGCTCGACAACAAGGTGGCGCAGACCCTCGCGCGGGCTTTCGTGCAGCTCGGCTTCGCCGCGGTGCGCCCGAATTTCCGGGGGGTCGGCGCCAGCGAGGGCGTCTACGATCGCGGCGTGGGCGAGACCGACGACCTGCATGCGGCCTGTCTGCACTACCAGCGCGAGCTCGGGCTGGCGCAGACGGCGCCGCTGGCACTCGCCGGTTTTTCCTTCGGTGCATTCGTCGCCACCAGTCTGTGCGCCCGCCTGCGCGGCGCAGGGCGCGAGGTCGAGCACCTGTGCCTGGTGGGGCCGGCCGTGGCCGGTTTCGCGGTGCCGGCGCTGCGCCAGGCCGACGGCCAGGCCCTGGCCCGGCGTATGCTCGTGGTGCACGGAGAGCAGGACGACGTGGTGCCGCTGGCCGCCGTCATGGACTGGGCACGCCCGCAGGCACAGCCGGTGCTCGTGGTTCCCGGCGCGGGGCATTTCTTTCACGGGCTGCTGACGCCGCTGAAGGACTGGGTCTGCGCATGGCATGGCACACTGGGCGACTGAATTCCGCGACGCAGAGCCTGCGTTCGTACCCCGCGTTGCACGCGAAACCCGAGGAAACACCGGGCGCGTCACGCGCTGCTATGTTGCGGCTGGCCTGCCGCCCCGGCCGGCCAGCGTGCTCGGATTCGCCGGCAGATTCCTGCCGGCTTTTTTGCATCAGGTGATTTGCACAATGTTCCTGTCCCCATCGTTTCGCGCGCGCCGCCTGACCGCCGGCGCGCTGGTCCTGTCCCTTGCCTGGGCCTGCGGCACGGCCCAGGCGGCATCGTCGCCCGCCCCCGTGCCGGCGAGCAGCGCCGCGACGGCTGTCGGCAACCTGCCGAACGGGCCCACCGCCGCGTTGTTGCGCACGGTGACGCCGCCGAACCTGGATGCCCGCAGCTGGCTGGTGCTGGACCTGACCAGCGATCAGGTGCTGGCGCAGCACGACTCGCACATGCAGGAGGCGCCGGCCTCGTTGACCAAGCTGATGACGGCCTACCTGACCTTCAAGGCCATCCACGACGGCGTGATCAAGCGGGATCAGATGGTGCAGGAAAGCACCAAGGCCTGGCGCACCGGCGGTTCGCGCATGTTCATCGACCCGCGAACCCCGGTTTCCGTGAACGACCTGCTGCTGGGCATGATCGTGCAGTCCGGCAACGATGCGGCGATGACCCTGGCGCAGACGGTGGCCGGTTCGGCAGCCACCTTCGTCTCGATGATGAACCGCCAGGCCGAGCAGTGGGGGTTGAGCGACACGCACTTCATGGATCCGACCGGCCTGCCCGACCCCGGACACCACAGCAGCGCGCATGATCTGGCCGTCATCGCCACCCACATCATCCGGGACTTTCCCGGGGATTTCGCGCGGTATTTCAAGGTCAAGGAATTCACCTACAACCACATCACCCAGCCGAATCGCGTCAGCCTGCTGTTCACGGACCCGACGGTGGACGGCATGAAGACCGGCTACACCCAGCAGGCCGGCTACTGCATGATCACCACCGCGCTGCGCCAGACGCCGACCGGGCCGCGGCGTGTGCTGACGGTGGTCATGGGCACGCCCAGCGAGCATGCGCGCGTGGCGGAAAGCGCGGAACTGCTGAACTGGGCCTACCAGAATTTCGACGACGTGCACCTGCTGCAGGCAGGAAAGGTCTTGCTGCAGGCGCCGGTGTGGAAGGGCGCCGCGTCCACGGTGCCCATCGGCAGCGAAAAGACCGTCACGGTCAGCGTCCCGCGCGGCGATGCCAAGCGCATCCAGACCACCGTGCAGCGCGACAATCCGCTGGTGGCGCCGCTGTCGGCCGACCAGACCCTGGGCCTGCTCAAGGTCGACCTGTCGGACAAGCCCCTGGCGAGCTTTCCGCTGGTGGCGCTGCGTCCCGTGCACCAGGCCGGTTTTTTCAAGCGCGCCTGGGACGCGCTGCGCCTGGCGATCCAGTGACCCTGCCGCGGCCGGCCTGCGCCGGCCGCCTGGCGCGCGCTTCAGTGCGCGCCGGCGAACTCGCCGCGCAACGAGTGCGGATAGGCGGCTGCGATGCGCAGGTCCACCATCTGCCCGATCAGCGCCTTGGGCCCGACGAAATGCACCATCCGGTTGTTCTCGGTGCGCCCTTGTAGTTCGTCGGGGTTGCGCCGGCTGGGGCCCTCGACCAGCACGCGCTGGCTGCTGCCGACCATCGATTCGGAGATCGCGCGGGCGAAGCCCTCCAGGCGTGCCTGCAGCCATTGCAGTCGCTGCAGCTTGAGCTCCTGCGGGGTGTCGTCGGGCAGGGCCGCGGCAGGCGTGCCCGGCCGCGGGCTGAAGACAAAACTGAAGCTGGCGTCGAAACCGACATCGTCCACCAGTTGCAGCATCTGCTCGAAATCCTGCTCGGTTTCGCCCGGGAAGCCGACGATGAAATCCGATCCGATGCTGATGCCGGGGCGCGCCGCCCGAAGCCGGCGCACGATCGACTTGAACTGCAGCGCGGTGTAGCCCCGTTTCATGGCCGCCAGCACGCGGTCCGAGCCGTGCTGCACCGGCAGATGCACATGCGCGGCCAGTTGCGGAATGCGCGCGTGCGCGTCGATCAGGCGCTGGGTGAACTCGTTCGGATGGCTGGTGGTGTAGCGGATGCGTTCGATGCCCGGAATCTCGGCGACATGTTCGAGCAGCAGCGCGAAATCTCCGGGTTCGCCGTCGACCTCGGCGCGCCAGGCGTTCACGTTCTGCCCCAGCAGCGTGACCTCGCGCACCCCCTGGGCCGCCAGTTCCGCGATCTCGGTGAGCACGTCGTCGAGCGCACGCGAGACTTCCTCGCCACGGGTGTAGGGCACGACGCAGTAGCTGCAGTATTTGCTGCAGCCTTCCATGATGGACACGAAGGCCGTCGGGCCCTCGGCGCGCGCTGCCGGGAGGTGGTCGAATTTCTCGATCTCGGGAAAACTCACGTCGACCTGCGCACGTCCGCTGTGCTCGCGCGCGGCGAGCAGTTCGGGCAGCCGATGCAGGGTCTGCGGACCGAACACCAGATCGACGAACGGCGCGCGTTCGATGATCGCGGCGCCTTCCTGGCTGGCCACGCAACCGGCCACCCCGATGCGCAGCTGCGGGCGCTGCGCCTTCAGCTGGCGCAGGCGCCCGAGGTCGCTGAACACCTTTTCCTGGGCCTTTTCGCGAATCGAGCAGGTATTGAGCAGCACCAGGTCGGCGTCATCCGGGCTGTCGGTGCGCTGGTAGTCGCGCGCGGCGGCCAGCACGTCGGCCATCTTGGCCGAGTCGTACTCGTTCATCTGGCAGCCGAAGGTCTTGATGTAGAGCTTTTTCATGTTCGGGAATCCGCTGTGCCGCGAGACTCGCGCGGCCGGCGGCGCAACGCGTTCAGAAGTGCCGGAACAGGCATTGATTCGCGGCCTGCGCCACTCCCGCGGGCACTTGTCCCGGCGCGAGCATCCAGACCTCGAACACATTGCCCATGGCGTCGCGCAGGAACACCGCGGGGCCGCTCAGGCCCGGCAACTGCCCGCGCAGCACCAGCAGGTGCTGCGTGCTCTGCACGCGCAGCCCCGGACCCAGCGGGTAGGGGACGCAGTTGACCTGCAGGCTGGGGCCCGGCCCGAAACTGGCGTAGCCGAACTGGCTGCCCATCGGGTAGGCCTGCCCGGGCTGCGCCTGCGCAGGCAGCGGCAGGCAGCCTGCCACCACGGCGGCAGCCGACAGGAACCGGCGCAACGGGGGCAGGCAAGGCACGCGCACGGGCAGGTGGGTCGCGGAACGAAGGGGGCGCGGAACGAACGGCTGGCGAAACGAAGGCTTCGCGCGGATTCTAGTCCGCCCGGCAGCCCGGCGTGATGGCCGGGCCGCGGCTCAATCGAACAGCTCGGCCTCGCGCAACAGCGGTGCCGCGGCGTCCTTCGCCGCCAGCGTCGGTTGCAAGGACGGCAGCGGCCAGTCGATGCCGATCTCGGCATCGTTCCAGCGCAGCGAGCGCTCGTGCTCGGGGAACCAGTAGTCGGTGGTCTTGTAGAGGAACTCGGCGTGTTCGGACAGGGTCAGGAATCCGTGGCCGAATCCGGCGGGAATCCACAACTGGCGCCGGTTCTCGGCCGACAACTCGACGCCCACCCACTGTCCGAAGCGCGGCGAGCTGCGGCGCAGATCGACCGCCACGTCCCAGACGCTGCCGAAGGCCACGCGCACCAGCTTGCCCTGGGGGCGGCGTATCTGGTAGTGCAGCCCGCGCAGCACGCCGCGCGCGGAGCGCGAATGGTTGTCCTGCACGAATTCCGGGTCGACGCCGGTGAGCGCGGCGAAATCGCGTCGGTTGTAGCTCTCGAAAAAGAACCCGCGGGCATCGCCGAACACCTTGGGTTCGAGCACGAACACCTCGGGCAGCGCGGTGGGAGTGGCGGTGAAGGGCATCGGCGGAGCACGCCGCGGCAGCGGCGCGCGGTTCGGGGGTTCAGGCCTGCTCTTCGGCGAGCAGGCGCAACAGATACTGGCCGTAGCCGTTCTTGCGCATCGGTTCGGCCAGGGCGCGCATGTGCGCGGCGTCGATCCAGCCCTGGCGCCACGCGATTTCCTCCGGGCACGACACCTTCAGGCCCTGGCGCTTCTCCAGCGTGGCGATGAACTGCCCGGCGTCGAGCAGGCTCTCGTGGGTGCCCGTGTCGAGCCACGCGTAGCCGCGTCCGAGGGTGCTCACGTGCAGTCGCGAGCGCTCCAGGTAGACGCGGTTGACGTCCGTGATCTCGAGTTCGCCGCGCGCCGACGGGCGCAGCGAGGCGGCGATGTCGACAACCTCGGCGTCGTAGAAATACAGCCCGGTGACGGCATAGTTGCTGCGCGGGCTGGCGGGCTTTTCCTCGATGCTCACGGCCCGTCCCTGGGCGTCGAACTCGACAACGCCGTAGCGCTCCGGGTCGAGCACGTGATAGGCGAACACCGTCGCCCCTTCGCTGCGCGCGTCGGCGTTGCGCAGCATGGGCTGCAGGTCGTGGCCCCAGAACAGGTTGTCGCCCAGCACCAGCGCGCAGTCGGCACCGTCGAGGAAGCTGCGGCCGATGAGAAAGGCCTGCGCCAGGCCGTCCGGGCTCGGCTGCACGGCGTAGCTCAGCCGGATGCCCCATCGCGAGCCGTCGCCCAGCAGTTGCTCGAAGCGCGGCGTGTCCTGCGGCGTCGAGATGATCAGGATCTCGCGGATGCCCGCCAGCATCAGGGTGCTCAGCGGGTAGTACACCATCGGCTTGTCGTACACCGGCAGCAGTTGCTTGCTCACGGCCTGTGTCACCGGGTACAGGCGGGTTCCGGAACCCCCGGCGAGAATGATGCCCTTTCGGGCGACAGTGTGCGTCATGAATCGGTGGGGTGAGTGGCGGCCCGGGCGGGCCATGCCCTAAGCATAAGGGAGCGCGGCATGA
>JAKAZQ010000019.1 GCA_021815805.1 Pseudomonadota bacterium
GGCGGCGAGCTCCCGACCGCGCCGGCCGCGCGGCGCAGCGCGCGGGCTGCCGAGACCCCGGCCTGGGCGGCGCGCGCGCAACGCCTGAGCCGGCCGCGCGCCGACCACGCGCGCAATGCGCTGCGCATCCTGCTGGTGCACCCGGAACTCTGGCGCGACGTCAGCCCGGCGCAGCATGAATTGCTGGGCCTGGCGCCCGAACCGGTCGGGGAACTCGCGCGCTGGCTCGAGTCTTATCTGGACGAACACGCCCAGGCCACCCCGTCGACGCTGTGGGAGGCGCTGCGCGAGGCCGGTTTGCTGCCCGCGGTGGAGGCTCTGGAGCCCTCCGAGTACCTCGAATTCGACGCCGCGCAACTGCAACCCGATCTGCGTGGCGCGCTGGGAAGCATTGAAATGAGCTGGATCAAGCAGCGCCAGCAGGAACTCGCGGGAGCCGGCCTGGGTGACGAGTCGGCGCGATCGGAATACCAGAGCCTGTCGCTGCGCCTGCGCGAGCTGATGCGCGAGCTGCCCCGCCTCTGAACCCGACCGGCCGGGGCGGCGGTTGCGGCCCGGTTGCGGCCCGGTTGCGGCCCGGTTGCGGCCTCTGGTTGCGGCCTGGTTGCGGCCTGGTTGCGGCTTGAAATCGCGGCGCCCGCCTATACTATGGGGTTTTGCGCACAAGAAGCGCCTGCGTGCCATCACGGTTCGGGCGCCCGCCGCCGGCGGGTGCAGCGCCGCGGCGGGTCGCGCATGCGGCAATGCCGCGGCCCCCGCGCCGCGGCCCTGGGGCGGCCTGCGGTTTGGCCTATGCTTGTTGCACGGTAATTGCGTTCAGCCACCGCCGGGGCCGGACGCTGAGCAGCGTACGAGGAATCCGACGATGACCCAAGCCCGATCCGCATCCACCAAGTCCAGGACTTCCTCGGCCAAGGCCGCCGCCGACAGCGCCGCCAAGACCGCGAAGACGCAAGCCCCCGCGGCCAGCGCCGAGAAGGCGCCCCGCGCCCGCGCGCGTGCCGCGGGCGGCAGCGCCTCGAAGGCGCAAGCCCCGACCCCCGCTCCGAGCATGCCCGCATCCAAGACCAAGTCCGCCAGTTCCCGCTCCGCCGCCGAAAAACCCGCGAACAAGGGCCCCGCCCCGCGCACTGCGGCGCAGGCCCGCGCCGCCGCGAAGCCGGCCGCCGACAAGGACGTTCCGGCCGACGACCTGACCATTGACAGCGCGGCCGACGAACCCGACGAAGCCGCGGTGCCGGCGGCGCCGATGCCGCGCGGCCGGCGTCCGTCGCGCGCCAAGGAAAAGCAGCTGCTGAAGGAGTTCGGCTACGACGACTCGAACGTCACCGAGGAGGAACTCGCGCGCCGGCGCCAGCGCCTGAAGAACCTGATCAAGCTGGGCAAGACCCGCGGCTTCCTGACCTACGGCGAGATCAACGACCACCTTCCGGACAACCTGGCCGACCCCGACCTGCTGGAAACCATCATCAGCATGCTCAACGACATGGGCATCGCGGTGTACGAGCAGGCGCCGGACGCCCAGACCCTGCTGCTCAACCAGCACGGCCCGACCACCTCCAGCGACGAGGAGGCCGAGGAGGAAGCCGAGGCCGCATTGTCGTCGGTGGATTCGGAGTTCGGACGCACCACCGACCCGGTGCGCATGTACATGCGCGAGATGGGAACCGTGCAGCTGCTCACGCGCGAGGGCGAGATCGTCATCGCCAAGCGCATCGAGGAAGGCCTGCGCAAGATGATGCTGGCGATCTCGGCCTCGCCGGCCACCGTGGCCGAGATCCTGGCCATGGCGGCGCGCATCGCGAACAACGAGCTGCCGGTCGACGAGGTCGTCGACGGCATGGTCTCGGACGACGAATCGGACGACTACGTGGCCGAGGAGGACGTCGACTTCGCGCTCGCCGAGGAAGCCGAGGAGGACGACGAGGCCGCCGCCGCGGTGGCCAGCTCGGTCAAGCTCGAGGAGCTCAAGGGCAAGGCCCTGGAATGCTTCGCCGACGTGCATGATGCGTTCATGCGCATGCGCAAGGCGTACGACCGGGACGGCTACAAGTCCGCCGCCTACATGAAGGCGCAGGAGCAGATCTCCACGTCGCTGATGGAAGTGCGCTTCACGGCGCGCACCGTCGAGAAGCTGTGCGACCTGCTGCGCAGCCAGGTCGACGAGGTGCGCCGGCACGAACGCGAGATCCGTCGCATCGTGGTCGACCGCTGCGGCATGCCGCAGGAGGAGTTCATCAAGAGCTTCCCGGGGCATCAGCTCGACCTGGAATGGGGCGAGCGCCTGGCCGCCTCGAACAAGCCCTACGCGGCGGTGCTTTCGCGCAGCCTGCCGAGCATCCAGGAGCTGCAGCAGCGCCTGATCGACACCCAGAACCGGGTGGTCGTGCCCCTCGAGGACTTCAAGGAAATCAACGCCCAGATGAGCCGCGGCGAGCAGGAGGCTCGCGAGGCCAAGCGTGAGATGATCGAGGCCAACCTGCGCCTGGTGATCTCGATCGCGAAAAAGTACACCAATCGCGGCCTGCAGTTCCTCGACCTGATCCAGGAAGGCAACGTCGGCCTGATGAAGGCCGTCGACAAGTTCGAATACCGCCGCGGCTACAAGTTCTCGACCTACGCCACCTGGTGGATCCGCCAGGCGATCACGCGATCCATCGCCGACCAGGCGCGCACCATCCGCATCCCGGTGCACATGATCGAGACCATCAACAAGGTCAACCGCATCTCGCGCCAGTACCTGCAGGAAACCGGCACCGAGCCGGATGCCGCCATCCTGGCCGAGAAGATGGAAATGCCCGAGGACAAGGTGCGCAAGATCATGAAGATCGCCAAGGAGCCGATCTCCATGGAGACCCCGATCGGCGACGACGACGATTCGCACCTGGGCGACTTCATCGAGGACACCGGAATGCTCGCGCCCACCGACGCGGCGCTGCAGGCCAGCCTGCGCGACGTGGTCAAGGACATCCTGGACTCCCTCACCCCGCGCGAGGCGAAGGTCCTGCGCATGCGCTTCGGCATCGAAATGGCCAACGACCACACCCTCGAGGAGGTCGGCAAGCAATTCGACGTCACGCGCGAGCGCATTCGCCAGATCGAGGCCAAGGCGCTGCGCAAGCTCAAGCACCCGACCCGCTCGGACAAGCTGCGCAGCTTCCTGGACTCGCTGTAGGCGGCTGCCACGCCCGTGCCCACGCCAGGCACGGGAACAAATCCCCCACGGTTTATGGGGGCAGGCTAGACTTGCGCCCATGTCGACTCTGCGCAAGCCTGTGATGCGGACCGTGGTATTCGCCGATGTCGTCGGCAGTACCGGCATGTACAAGTCCATGGGGGATACCGCGGCTGCCCGGCTCATGACCCAGGTCACGCACGCGGCGGGAGAGACCATCGAGCAGCACCGCGGCCAGGTGGTCAAGACCCTCGGCGACGGCCTGCTGGCAGTGTTCGACGACAACGCCGATGCCGTGCAGGCATGCTGCGAGGCGCAGCGCCGACTCGCCTCCTGGGGCAAGGATCGCGCGGCGCCGATGGCCGTGCCGCTGAAAATCGGCATTTCGCGCGGCCCGGTGGTGCTCACGCCGGGCGATTGCTTCGGCGACGCCGTGAACGCCGCGGCGCGGCTGTCGGGCTCCGCCGCCGGCGGCCAGATCCTGCTCGGCGAAGCGGTGATCGAGGGCCTGCCGCTGGAGTTGCAGGCGCGCCTGCGCAGCCTGGGCTCGATCTTCCTGCGCGGCTACGAACAACCGGTGCCGGTGCAGCAGATCGAGTGGGATGCCGGCTGGCAGAACAGCCAGACCATGCCGCACCTGCCGACGGTGATCTCCAGCGACACGCAACTGCTGAGCCTGACCTGGCTCGACGTGCACCAGGAGATGCAGGCCGCGCAGGGGGTCATGCACATCGGCCGCACCCAGGCCGCGGAGTTCGTGGTCAACGACATTCGCGTGTCGCGACAGCATGCGCGCATCGAGTGGCGCGGCAGCTATTTCATGCTCACCGACCTGTCGAGCAACGGCACCTGGGTGCGCTACGCCGGACAGGACAACACGCTGGCGCTGCGTCGCAACGAATGCGTGCTGCACGGCCAGGGCGAGATCTGCCTGGGCGCCAAACCGACCGACCCGACCGCGCCCACCGTGATGTTCGAGGTGCTCGAGCGCTGACACCCGGGCGCCGCGCACGCTGTCGCGGCGCGCTTCCTTCCTGCCGATCCACCATGTCCCGTCGCGACATCGAACCCTACGAGCACGGCACGCCCGCGCGCACCGCGGTGCTGCTGTGCAACCTCGGCACCCCGTCGGCGCCGACCACTGCCGCGGTTCGCCGTTACCTGCGCGAATTCCTGTCCGACCGACGCGTGGTCGAGGTGCCGCGCGCGGTGTGGCTGCCGCTGCTGCACGGCATCATCGTGCCGCTGCGCTCGCCGAAGACGGCGGCCAAGTACGCCAGCATCTGGCAACCCGAGGGTTCGCCGCTGGCGGTGGCCACGGCGGCGCTGGAACGCGCGCTGCAGGCGGAACTGCAGCGCCGCGGACACCACGTCGTGGTGCGCCACGCCATGCGCTACGGCGCGCCGGCGACGCCGGCCGTGCTGGAGGAACTGCACGCGCAGGGCGTCACGCGCCTGCTCGGGGTTCCGCTGTATCCGCAGTACAGCGCGGCCACCAGCGCCACGGCGCTCGACGCGGTGGCCGGCTGGCTGCGCGGCAAGCGCCGTCAGCCGGGCTTGCGCTGGCTGCGCGCGTTCGCCGACCATGCCGGCTACATCGACGCGCTGGCCGACAAGGTGCGCGCCCACTGGCAGGCGCACGGCAGGCCCGAGCGCCTGCTGATGAGTTTTCACGGCATGCCGCGCCGCACCCTGCTGGCCGGCGATCCGTACCACTGCGAATGCCGCAAGACGGCGCGCCTTCTCGCCGAGGCGCTGGGCCTGGACGACACGCAATACGTGGTCTCGTTCCAGTCCCGCTTCGGCGCCGAGGCCTGGCTGCAGCCCTACACCGAGCCGACGCTGCGCGAACTGGCGCGCTCCGGCGTGCGCCGCGTGGACGTGGTGTGTCCGGGCTTTGTCGCCGACTGCCTGGAAACCCTCGAGGAAATCGCCATCGAGGGCAAACGCGCGTTCCTGTCCGCCGGCGGCTCGGAATTCCGCTACATCGCCTGTCTCAACGCCGATCCCGGCTGGGTCGGCGCGCTGGCCGGCCTGGTGGAGCAGGAACTGGCCGGCTGGCCGACGCGCCAGGCGCCCGACGCCGCTGCGCTGGCCGCCAGCGCCGAGCGCGCGCGAACCCTGCGCGAAGCGCAGGGCTGAGGCCCGCGCCTTGCCCGCGCCCCGATACGGCCTAGCGAAAGGACCGTGATCGACGGGACAGGACACTAACATGGCGGGTTTGGCATCCGCCGATCGCGACCGGCAGCGGCGCGCCGCGGGCTCCCGCGCTGCCGGCGCAGGGCCGCCAGGCCCCTGCCGACGCCTCACCTTCCCGACTCCGCCTTGACCCTTTTCCCCAGCCGTCCGGCAGGCCTTGCGGCATCCCGCGGCGCGCGCGCAGCGCTGCTGGCGCGCCCACTCCCCGCGTGGGTGGCCGACGCGGCGGTGCTGTTGCTGGTCGCCGCGTGCCTGTTCTGGGCCCTCGGACGCCCGCCGATACGCGACAACAACGAAGCGCTGTACGCCGATATCGCGCTGGCCATGCGCAATGGCGGATCGTGGCTGATCCCGCATCTCGACGGGGTGCCCTACATCGAGAAGCCACCGCTGCTGTACTGGCTGATGGCACTGAGTTTCAAGGCCTTCGGCGTCGGCGCCTGGCAGGCGCGGCTGCCCGACGCCGGAGCCGCCTGGCTGGCCAGCCTGGGCTGCATCGTGCTCGGGCGCCGGCTGCGCGCGCCGCTGGGAGGACGCGTCGCCGCGCTGGTCGCCGGCAGCGCGCTGGGCTGGGTGCAGATCGCGCGGACCATCCTGTTCGACCCGTTGATGAGCCTGTGCTGGCTGGTCGCGCTGGCGCTGGTCGTGCTGGCCGAGCAGCGGGCGAGTCGCACGCTGATGCGCTGGGCCATGCTGCCGCTCGGGCTCGCCGTCATGACCAAGGGGCCGGAAGCCCTGGTGATGCTCGGTCTGGTCGGCCTCGTGCAACTGCTGTTGTCGCCGGGGCCGCTGCCGCGCGCGCGCATGCTGCGCCTGTTTGTCGATCCCTGGGCCATCGCGCTGTTCGTCGCGGTGGCGCTGCCGTGGCAACTGCTGGCGGCCTGGCATCAGCCGGGCTTCGCCTGGTTCTTCTGGGTCAACGAGACCATCAACCGCTTTCTCGGCACCCGCATTCCGGCGGATTTCCACCACGGCCCGCTGTGGTATTACGTGCCGCGGTTGCTGGTCGGCACTTTCCAGTGGACCCCGTGGCTGCTGGTGCTGTGCTGGCGCACGGCTCGACTGCGCGACGACGCCGCGGGGCGCAGCGCGGTGTGGGCGCGCAACGCGGCACTCAGTCTTTTCGTGTTTTTCTCGGTGGCCAGCGACAAGGGGGCCTACTACCTGCTGCCGCTGGTCGTGCTGCTCTCCTGGTGGGGCGGCATGCGCCTGCAGCAGGCGCTCGACCAGGGACGCCTGCAGCGCCTGCTGCCATGGGCCGCGGCGGGCTGCGCCAGCTTCGGCCTCGCCGCCGTGCTGCTCTGGCTTGCCGTGCAGGGCGTGCCGGCGCTGCATCGCGCGGTGCTGCACAGCGGCCTGCCGCCGTCCCAGTTCGCGCTGCTGCGCGAACTCGTCGTGACCCTGCTCGGCTTGTCGCTGCTGGCCGCCGCGCTGTTGCGCGCGCGCCTGCTCGAGGCCGGGTTGCTGGTGTTCGGGCTGTGCGGCCTGGCGCTGACCCTGTTCAGCACCGAACTGGCCTGGGCCAAGACCCCGGACACCTCGCAGAAGCACGTGGCCGGGGTGCTGCATACGCTGTACCCGCGCGGTGTCGACGTGTTTTCGTGGCGCAGCTTCGAGGACCAGGACGCCTCGCTGCTGTTCTACGGGTTTCGCCCGCTGCGCGTGGTCGACAGCGTCAGCTCCGACCTGTGGTTCGGCTGTCGCCATGCGACGGGCCCGTCGCCTTGCGTGGATCGCGCGCTGCTGCGCCGAACCATCGCGCGCGGCGGGCCGCTGGCCATCTGGGTGGCACGCGGCCGCCTCGCGGAATTCGAGGCCAGCGGCCTCGCGCGGGGCCTGCGCCGGCTGCCGTTCCGCGACAGCGTCGTGTTCATCCAGCGTCCGCCGACCCTTGAAACCCGGCAGGCCGTCCCCACATCCCCAGCAAAGCCCATGCACCGTCTCGGTGCATCCATGCAACCTGCAAGCGACCCATGACCCCAGACAGCCAGACCCACGCCACGGCGGCCGAGCAGGCCGACACCCAGCCGAACCCCGCCCACGACCAGGATGCGCCGCGCGACGCGACGCAGGCCGCCGCCGGCAGCGATGCGCTGGAGCAGGCGTTGAAGGCGGCGCAGCAGGAACTCGACGCGTTGAAGGACCAGTTCCTGCGCGCCAAGGCCGAGGCCGAGAACGTGCGGCGGCGTGCCGAGGAGGAAACGGCCCGGGCGCGCAAGTTCGCCGTCGAGTCGATGGCGCAGGAACTGCTGCCGGTGAAGGACAGCCTGGAAGCCGCGCTGGCCGACCCCAGCGGCAGCATCGAGACCCTGAAGACCGGCGTCGAGCTGACCCTGAACCAGCTGCGCGGCGCCTTCGAGCGCAGCCGCATCCAGGAACTGAACCCGGCCGCGGGGGATCGCTTCGACCCCGTCCGACACCAGGCCATCGCCAGCGTGCCGTCGGAACAGCCGGCCAACACGGTGGTCTCGGTGCTGCAGAAGGGCTACCTGCTGGCCGAGCGCACGCTGCGCCCGGCCATGGTCACGGTGGCCGCGGCAGCGCAGGCGCAGACGCCAGGGGCTTGAATCCGGCGCGAGCGCCTGCATCTGCATCGACAGCGGGCCGCACAACCCATCGGCACGAACACGAACACGACAAACCACGAGATTCCCGGAGTTCAACATGGCAAAAATCATCGGCATCGACCTCGGCACCACGAATTCCTGCGTGGCCGTGATGGAAGGCGGCAGCCCGAAGGTGATCGAGAACAGCGAGGGTGCGCGCACCACCCCGTCGATCGTGGCCTACATGGAGGACGGCGAGATCCTGGTCGGCGCGCCGGCCAAGCGCCAGGCGGTGACCAATCCGAAGAACACGCTGTACGCGGTGAAGCGCCTGATCGGGCGAAAGTTCGAGGAAAAGGAGGTGCAGAAGGACATCGCGCTGATGCCCTACAGCATCGTGAAGGCCGACAACGCCGACGCCTGGGTGGAAGTGCGCGGCAAGAAGCTGGCGCCACCGCAGATCTCCGCCGAGGTGCTGCGCAAGATGAAAAAGACCGCCGAGGACTATCTCGGCGAGACCGTCACCGAGGCCGTGATCACGGTGCCGGCGTACTTCAACGACAGCCAGCGCCAGGCCACCAAGGATGCCGGGCGCATCGCCGGGCTGGATGTCAAGCGCATCATCAACGAGCCCACCGCGGCCGCGCTGGCCTTCGGCCTCGACAAGACCTCCAAGGGTGACCGCAAGATCGCCGTGTTCGACCTCGGCGGCGGGACCTTCGACGTCTCGATCATCGAGATCGCCGACGTCGACGGCGAGAAGCAGTTCGAGGTGCTGTCGACCAACGGCGACACCTTCCTCGGCGGCGAGGACTTCGACCAGCGCATCATGGATTACATCGTCGCCGAGTTCAAGAAGGAATCCGGCGCCGACCTGTCCAAGGACGTGCTGGCGCTGCAGCGCCTGAAGGACGCCGCGGAAAAGGCCAAGATCGAGCTTTCCAGCAGCCAGCAGACCGAGATCAACCTGCCCTACATCACCGCCGACGCGTCGGGTCCGAAGCACCTGAGCATGAAGCTCACGCGCGCCAAGCTCGAGGCCCTGGTCGAGGAACTCATCGATCGCACCATCGAGCCCTGCCGCATGGCCATCAAGGATGCCGGGGTGAAGATCGGCGACATCTCCGACGTCATCCTGGTCGGCGGCATGACGCGCATGCCCAAGGTGCAGGACAAGGTGCGCGAATTCTTCGGCAAGGAGCCGCGCAAGGACGTCAACCCCGACGAGGCGGTGGCGGTGGGCGCGGCGATCCAGGGCTCGGTGCTGTCCGGCGAGCGCAAGGACGTGCTGCTGCTCGACGTCACCCCGCTGAGCCTGGGCATCGAGACCCTGGGCGGCGTGATGACCGCGATGATCAAGCGCAACACGACCATCCCGACCAAGCACACCCAGGTGTACTCGACGGCCGACGACAACCAGCCGGCGGTGACCATCAAGGTGTTCCAGGGCGAGCGCGAGATGGCCGCCGGCAACAAGATGCTGGGCGAGTTCAACCTCGAGGGCATCCCGCCGGCGCCGCGCGGCACGCCGCAGATCGAGGTCACCTTCGACATCGACGCCAACGGCATCCTGCATGTCAGCGCGCGCGACAAGGGCACGGGCAAGGAGAACAAGATCACCATCAAGGCCAACTCCGGGCTCAGCGAGGACGAGGTGCAGCGCATGGTCAGCGATGCCGAGGCGAACGCCGCCGAGGATCACCGCAAGCGCGAGCTGGTCGACGCGCGCAACCAGGCCGACGCCGCGGCGCACGGCGTGCGCAAGTCCCTGGCCGAGCATGGGGACAAGCTCGACGCGTCGGCCAGGCAGGCCATCGAGGCGGCGCTGAAGGACCTGGACGAAGCCCTCAAGGGCGACGACAAGGACGCCATCACGGCGAAGACCGAGGCCCTGATGAGCGCCAGCCAGAAGCTGGGCGAACAGATGTACGCGCAGCAGGCCGAGCAGGCGCAGCCGGGCGCGGCCGCCGCGGGCGGCGCGGGCGCGGGCTCCGACGACACCGTGGTCGATGCCGAGTTCAAGGAAGTCAAGGACGGCAAGGCGTGATGCCGCGGCGCCGGCCGGCGTGCGATGATGCGCCCCGGGCAGGGCCCGGGGCGACGCGCCGGCGAATTGCCGGGAGGACGCTGAGCGCGCCCTCCCTTTTTGCGTTCATCCCCCCGCAGCGTTGACCATGGCCAAGCGCGATTACTACGAAGTCCTGGGCGTGCCCCGTGATGCCGACGACGACACCCTGAAAAAGGCCTACCGCAAGCTGGCCATGAAGTACCACCCGGATCGCACCCAGGGGGACAAGGCCGGCGAGGAGCGCTTCAAGGAAGCCAAGGAAGCCTACGAAACCCTCAGCGATGCGCAAAAGCGCGCCGCCTACGACCGCTTCGGCCACGCCGGGGTCGACCCGTCGGCCGGCGGCATGGGCGGCGGCTTCGGCGGCGGCGCCGGCTTTGCCGATTTCGGCAGCATCTTCGAGGAGATCTTCGGCGGCGGCGGCGGGCGCCAGCGCGGCGGCCCGCAGGTCTACCGCGGCGCCGACCTGAGCTACTCGCTGAGCCTGACGCTGGAGGAAGCCGCGCGCGGCACCACCAAGTCGCTGCGCATCCCGAGCTGGGAGCTGTGCGGCACCTGCCACGGCAGCGGCGCCAAACCGGGCACCAAGCCGAAGGCCTGCCCGGCCTGCGGCGGCAGCGGGGCGACGACCCAGCGCATGGGCCCGTTCGCCATGCAGCAGACCTGCGCCACCTGCGGCGGCACCGGCAAGATCATCCCCGAGCCCTGCGGCAGTTGCCGCGGCGAGGGCCGCACGCAACGCCAGAAGACCCTCGAGGTGCAGATTCCCGCCGGCATCGACACCGGCATGCGCATCCGCTCCAGCGGCAACGGCGAGCCGGGGCTCGGCGGCGGCCCGGCGGGCGACCTGTACGTCGAGATCCAGATCAAGCCCCATGCGTTGTTCGAGCGTCACGGCAACGACCTGCACTGCCGCATCCCGGTGAGCATGACGGCGGCGGCGCTGGGCTCGCGCATCGAGGTCCCGACCCTCGGCGGCGCCGCCGAGATCGACCTGCCCGAGGGCACCCAATCCGGCAAGACGCTGCGCCTGCGCGGCAAGGGCGTCAAGGGCATCCACGCCGCGCATGCCGGAGATCTGTACTGCCACATCGAGGTCGAGACGCCGGTGCACCTGAACGACGAGCAGCGTCGCCTGCTCGAGCAGCTCGATGAATCCCTCAAGCGCGGCGGCGAACGCCACGCGCCGAGCGGCAAGAGCTGGTCCGACAAGGTGCGCGACTTCTTCAAGTAGGCGCCGGCCGCAGCGGCGCGACATGCGCGACGGATGCGACAATGCCGGTTTCGCCTTTGCAGCCACATCGCCGAAACCCCATGGAAGCCGAACAACTCAACGCCCTCGCCGCCCAGCTCCGCGACCTCTCCGAGCGGACAAGGTTGCTTCGGGGGTATCTTTGACTACGATGCCAAGGCGGCCCGGCTGCGCGAGGTAAGCGCGGCGCTCGAGGATCCGAAGGTCTGGGACGACCCCAAGCGCGCCCAGGAACTCGGCAAGGAAAACCGCATGCTCGAGGGCGTGGTGCTGTCCCTCGATCGCATCCAGCGCGAACTGTCCGACCACGAGGAACTGTTCGAGCTGTCGCGCGACGAGGGCGACGACGCCACGCTGGCGTCGATCGCCGAGGACGTGCCGGGCACCGCCCGGCGCGTCGAGGAACTCGAGTTCCGGCGCATGTTCTCGAACCCCATGGATCCGGGGAACTGCTTTCTCGACATCCAGGCCGGCGCCGGCGGTACCGAGGCCTGCGACTGGGCCGCCATGCTGCTGCGCCAGTACCTGCGCTACTGCGAACGCCAGGGCTTCAAGGTCGAGGTGCTGGAGGAGTCGGCGGGCGACGTCGCCGGGGTCAAGAGCGCCTCGCTGAAGATCGAGGGCGAGTACGCCTACGGCAAGCTGCGCACCGAGACCGGCGTGCATCGTCTGGTGCGCAAGAGCCCGTTCGATTCCTCCGGCGGCCGCCACACCAGCTTCGCCAGCGTGTTCGTCTACCCCGAGGTCGACGACTCGATCGAGATCGAGATCAATCCGGCCGAAGTGCGCATCGACACCTTCCGCGCCAGCGGCGCCGGCGGCCAGCACATCAACAAGACCGACTCGGCGGTGCGCATCACCCACGTGCCCACCGGCATCGTCGTGCAATGCCAGAACGACCGCTCGCAGCACAAGAACCGCGCCGAAGCCTGGGCCATGCTGCGCTCGCGCCTGTTCGAGCATGAACTGCGCAAGCGCCAGGCCGAGCAGCAAAAGCTCGAGGACAGCAAGAGCGACGTCGGCTGGGGGCACCAGATCCGTTCCTACGTGCTCGACCAGAGCCGCATCAAGGATCTGCGAACCGGGGTCGAGATGTCCAACACCCAGAAGGTGCTGGACGGCGACCTCGACGAGTTCATCTCCGCCAGCCTGAAACAGGGCCTGTGAGCCGCCGTGGCGGCGCGCCGCGCGTGCCGCCACGCCCCATTCCTCCCCTGCGAGTCCCATCGACATGCGCACCGATCAAGCACCCGTGATCTCCCGCCTGGCCTACGCGGCGCCGGCGTTCTCCATCGACCACGTGCATCTGGAGTTCGATCTCGATCCCGAGCGCACGCGCGTGAAAAGCCGCATGCAGGTGCGTCGCAACCCGGGGGCCGCCGCCGACGCCGCGCTGCACCTCGACGGCGAGGACATCACGCTGCAATCGCTGACCGTCGACGGCCGTGCCTACGTGTACGCGCAGGCCGGCGGCGGCATCCGCCTCGACAAGCTTCCCGAGCGCTGCGAGATCGAACTGGTCAACACCTGCGCGCCGGCGAGCAACACCCACCTGTCGGGGCTGTACATGTCGGGCGGGGCCTTTTTCACCCAGTGCGAGGCCGAGGGCTTCCGCCGCATCACCTTCTGGCCCGATCGCCCGGATGTGATGAGCCGCTTCACGGTGGTGCTGCGTGCCGATGCCGCGCGCTTTCCGGTGCTGCTCAGCAACGGCAACCTGCAGCAGCAGCTGCGCCTCGACGACGGCCGCCTGCAGGCGACCTGGGAGGATCCGTTCCCGAAGCCGTGCTACCTGTTCGCGCTGGTCGCCGCGCGCCTGGTCAGCCGCCAGCGGCGCGTGCGCAGCCGCGACGGGCGCGAGCACGTGCTGGAGGTGTTCGTGCGCGAGGGCGACCTGGACAAGACCGAACACGCGTTGCAGTCGCTGGTGCTGGCGCAGGCCTGGGACGAACAGCGCTTCGGGCTCAGCCTGGATCTCGACCGCTTCATGATCGTCGCGGTGAGCGACTTCAACATGGGCGCGATGGAGAACAAGGGCCTCAACATCTTCAACACCAAGTACGTGCTGGCAAACCCGGCCACCGCCACCGACACCGATTTCCAGCACATCGAATCGGTCGTCGGGCACGAATACTTCCACAACTGGACGGGAAACCGCATCACCTGCCGCGACTGGTTCCAGCTCAGCCTCAAGGAAGGCCTGACGGTATTCCGCGACCAGGAGTTCAGCCAGGACCTGGCGGCCGCCGCCGGCGGCGAATCGGCGCGCGCGGTGCGACGCATCGAGGACGTGCGCACGCTGCGCGCGATGCAGTTTCCCGAGGACGCCGGACCGATGGCGCACCCGGTGCGTCCCGACAGCTACGTCGCCATCGACAACTTCTACACCGCCACGGTGTACGAGAAGGGCGCCGAGGTCGTGCGCATGATGCAGACCCTGGTCGGGCGCGAGGGCTTCGCGCGTGGCATGCGCGAGTATTTCGCGCGCCACGACGGCCAGGCCGTCACCTGCGACGACTTTCTCGGCGCGATGGCCGACGCCAACCCCGACTCCGAACTGGCGCGCCGGCGCGAGGTGTTCGCGCGCTGGTATGCGCAGGCCGGCACGCCGCGCCTGCGCGCGCACGGCAGCTACGACGAGGCCTCGCGCAGCTACACGCTGCGCCTCGAGCAGATCTGCCCGCCCAGCCCGGGGCAGGCCGACAAGCAGGCGCAACTGATCCCGCTGCGCATGGGGCTGCTCGATCGCGACGGCGGCGTGCTGCGCATGCGCCTGGACGGCGCGCCGGCCAGCGACGAGGTGCTGCTGGTGCTCGGCGAGGATCAGCAGACCTTCACGCTGCACGACGTCGAGCGCGCGCCGGTGCCGTCGCTGCTGCGCGGCTTCTCGGCGCCGGTGATCCTGGACGACGGCCTCGGCGATGCCGAACGCCTGGTGCTGCTGGCGCACGACCCCGACCCGTTCAACCGCTGGGAGTCGGCGCAGCGCCTGGCACTGGCGCAACTGCTGCCGGCCGCCGCCGGCGAGGCGCTGCAGCCCGACGCGCGCTACCTGCAGGCGCTGCGCGCCGTGCTGCGCGACAGCCGGCTCGACCCGGCCTTCCAGGAACTGCTGCTGACGCTGCCGGGCGAGGGCTACGTGGCCGAGCAGCTCACGCTGATCGACCCGCCGCGCATCCACGCCGTGCGCCAGCAGTTGCGCCTCGTGCTGGCGCGGGAGCTGCGCGACGACTGGGAGCGCGTGTGGCGCGAACTCGCCCCGCAGGGCGGCTACAGCCCGGACTTCGCCAGCTCGGCGCGCCGCGGCCTGCGCAACCTCGCCCTCGCCTGCCTGTGCCTCGACGGCGATGCGCAATGGCAGGGCCGCGCCTACCAGCTGGTCAAGGACGCCGACAACATGACCGACCGCCTCGCCGGACTGTCGGCGCTGGTGGCCGCGCGCGCCGAACTGGCGCAACCCGCGCTGCAGCGCTTCGCCGCGCAGTTCGCGGGCGAGCCGCTGGTGCTCGACAAATGGTTCGCGCTGCAGGCGGCGGCCCCGGGGGTCGAGGTGCAGGCGGTGCGCGATCTGCTGCGCCACCCCGATTTCACGCTGCGCAACCCGAACCGCGCGCGCAGCGTGATCTCCACGTTCTGCCAGGCCAACCCGGGCGCCTTCCATCGCGCCGACGGCGCCGGCTACGCCTTCTGGGCCGAGCAGGTGCGCGCGCTGGACGCCATCAACCCGCAGGTCGCGGCGCGCCTGGCGCGCGCGCTCGACCGCTGGCGCAAGCTGGCGCCGCCCTACGCGCAGGCCGCGGAAGCGGCGATCCGCGAGCTGGCCGGCCACGACGCGCTGTCCAGCGACTGCCGCGAGATCCTCGACAAGGCCTTGGCGTGACCCGCACAATGCATGGCGGCAAGCGGCCGTCCGACGACCTGGAACCAACCCCATCATGTCCGACCATTCCGTCAGTCTGTCGCGCTGGCTGATCGAGCAGCAGCGCACCCACGGCCAGATTCCGGGGCCGCTGCGCCTGCTCATCGAACAGGTCGCGCGCGCCTGCAAGCGCATCAGCCACGCCGTCACCAGGGGCGCGAGCAGCGGCGTGCTCGGCAGCCTGGAAACCGAGAACGTGCAGGGCGAGGTGCAGAAGAAGCTCGACGTGATCGCCAACGACGTGCTGCTCGAGGCCAACGAATGGGGCGGGCACCTGGCGGCCATCGCGTCCGAGGAACTCGAGCGCATCCACCCCATCCCGCATCGCTTTCCGCGCGGCGAGTACCTGCTGCTGTACGACCCGCTGGACGGCTCGAGCAACATCGACGTCAACGTCACCATCGGCACGATCTTCTCGGTGCTGCACCTGGACGAAGGCGTCGAGCAGGTGCAGGCGCGCCACTTCCTGCAGCCCGGCCGCTGCCAGGTCGCGGCCGGCTATTGCACCTACGGGCCGCAGACCACGCTCGTGCTCAGCCTCGGCCAGGGCGTGTGCGCGTTCACGCTGGACCCCGAGCAGGGCAGTTTCGTGCTCACCCAGGAAAATCTGCGCATTCCGGCGGCGACGCAGGAGTTCGCCGTCAACATGTCGAACATGCGGCACTGGGCCCCGCCGGTGCGGCGCTACATCGACGAATGCCTGGCCGGCAGCGAAGGGCCGCGCGGCAAGGACTTCAACATGCGCTGGATCGGCAGCATGGTGGCCGACGTGCACCGCGTGCTGCAGCGCGGCGGCGTGTTCATGTACCCGTGGGACCGCCGCGAACCGGATCGCGCGGGCAAGTTGCGCCTGATGTACGAGGCCAACCCGATGGCCATGCTGGTCGAGCAGGCCGGCGGCATGGCCGTCGCCGGCGCCACGCGCATTCTCGACATCCAGCCTACCGAGTTGCACCAGCGCGCCTCGGTGATGCTGGGCTCGCGTGACGAGATCGAGCGCCTGCGCCTGTATCACCTGGAGGCGCAGGCCGGCGCGCCGGCCTGATCGCGCGCAGCGGGCGATACGCCCAGGGCACCCGCCGCACGGCGGGTCTTTCGTGCGCGCCGCGCACCCGCGCCCGCGCGGTGCCGGCCTTGCCGCGGACCTCGTTACCCGGCCGTCAGGGCCCCATGGCCTGCGCGTGATCACGTCACCCGGCCGCCGCATCTGTCGATAGCATCGGTTCACGACTGCACAGGCCGCGCATGCGCGCGGCGCGGTCCGCGCGCATGCGCCGGCCGGCCAGGTTCAGGCGTGCCGGACCGCGACGATCGAGAGGCCCATGGAGATGGCAGGAAACGAGCTGCGGGACACGTTCGTGGCGGTCATGACGCCGTCGCACGATGGTCGCCACTGCGGCAATGACGTCGGCTCGGTACTCGACCTGAGTGCGCAGCTGCAGGGTCCCGGTGTGCGCATCCAGGTTTTCCTGCACCAGGGAGAAAGCCTGGTCACGCGCGCCTGCAACGACTGCGTGGCGCGCTTCCCGGGCAGGCCGGCGTGGACCCACCTGTGCTGGATCGACTCGGACTTCGGTTTCTCGACCCAGGCCGCGCTGCGCCTGCTGCGCGGCGGCCATGACGCGGCCGCGGGGGCCTACCCGCTGAAAACCGCGGACTGGCCCTACGAAGGCCTCGCCGCGGGCACCCCCCGCGAACGCTTCGAGACCCTGCGCGCACGCTTCCCGGTCAACTGCGTCCCCCCCGGCGAGCCTGGCGAAACCCGGCTGTGCGTGCAGCCGGACGGATTTCTGCGCGTCAGCGAGGCCCGCACCGGATGCATGCTGATCGCGCGCAGCGCCTTCGATCGCCCGATCGCCGCCTGCCCCGACCTGCGCCACACCCCCGACACCGTGGGACTGGAGAACAACGGCCTGTTCCATGGTCTTTTCGACCTCATGGTGGATCGGCAAAGCCGGCGCCACCTGTCCGGGGACCATGCCTTGTGCCGGCGCTGCAGCGCCATCGGCCGGGAAATCCACGTCGATGCCCGCTCCAGCCTGAGCCACCAGGGGCCGAAGACCTACCGCGGCAGCTTTGCCGGCAGCCTGGCCGCGGCGCTGCCGCGCGCGGTGGGATCGCCCAACGGCACGCGCCTTCACCTGACGGGCGCCGAACATCTCGTGACGGATGCGACGCCCGCGCTGTAGCGCACGGCCAGCCGTGCCGGCCACGCGCACGTGCATGGCGCAGCGCCCCGCAACGCACTGCATCGAGCGCCGGCGCAAGACTCGGCTTCGCCCGCCGCGGCCGCGCGGCGGGGGGCATGGACAGTTGAGCACAACATCCGGCAGCGTGGCCAAGGGGCGTTCATGAACCGCATCTACAGCGTCGTCTTCTCGCGAGCCACCGGAACCTGGATCGCCGTTTCCGAACTCGTCACGGCGCGTCGCGCCAGCCCGCGCAGGCGGCTCGCCAGCGCCATGCTCGCCGCATGCTCGCTGCTGCTGGTGGAACAGCGCACGGCCTGTGCGCTCACCGGCACGACGCTGGGCTCGGCCTATGCCACCGAGCAGGGAACCGGGGGCGGGGACATCTCCATCGGCGGTTCGACACCCAACACCTCGCTGTACTCGAATGTCATCGCCTGGGACGGCATCTCCCTCGGCCTGGCCTCCTATGCCACCGACCTGAACGCGCTCGGGCTGCCCTGGCCCTCGGCGCCCGTCGCCATCGGGTCCTATGCGCAGGCACTCGGCGGCTTTGCCATCGCGCTCGGGCACGGAGCCATCGCCAACGGGGTCTATGCCGAATCGCTGGGCGAACTGGCCAGCGGCGTCGGCACCTACGCCAACGCCTTCGGCTACTCGGCCAGCGCGTTCGGCAACACGGCACTCGCCGTCGGCTCGTTCGGGATCGCCTCCGGCGATGGCGCGCTGGCGTTGGGAAGCAGCGCCAATGCCTTGGCACTGAATGCCACGGCCCTGGGCGACACCGCCTCGGTGTCGGTCGCGGGCGGCGTCGCGCTGGGCAGCTCGAGCGTGGCCGGCGTCGGCGCCGGGATCGCCGGCTGGGATCCCGCCACGCTGGGCGCATCGACCAACACCAGTGCGACCTGGCGCAGCACCCTGGGCGTGGTCAGCGTCGGCAATGGCGCACTGGCGACGCGCCAGATCTCCGGGGTCGCCGCCGGCACCGCGCCGACCGACGCCGTCAACGTCGCCCAGCTGAGCACGGCGCTGGGCGCCTCGACCACCGCCCTCGCCTCGCTGTCCACGACCGTGAGCAGCAGCGTGTCCACGGGCATCGCGCTGCTGTCCGCCACGGTGTCGGGCTCCGTCGCGTCGCTGTCCACCGGCATCGGCTCGCTGTCCACCACCGTGTCCGGCAATGTCGCGTCGCTTTCCACCGGCATCGGCTCGCTGTCCACCACCGTGTCCGGCAATGTCGCGTCGCTTTCCACCGGCATCGGCTCGCTGTCCACCACCGTGTCCGGCAATGTCGCGTCGCTTTCCACCGGCATCGGCTCGCTGTCCACGGGTGTCGGCTCGCTGTCGACCAGCATCGCCGGCGGTGTCGCGTCGCTGTCCACCGCGATGTCCGGCGGGCTGGCCACGCTGACCAGCGGCATCGGCTCGCTGTCCACCAGCGTGTCCTCGCGACTCGGGGGACTGTCGAGCAGCGTGTCCGCGGCCACGCTCGGCGTAGGCTCGCTGTCGACGGCGGTCGCAGGGCTGAGCGCGGGCGTGATCGCCGACGGACTCGCGACCCTGAGCACCACCGCGCTCGGCGGCACGCTGAGCAGCCCATCGGGCAGCGTCACGGGGGTGCAGACCGAAGGCGCGAGCGTCGGCTCCACCAGCGTGACGACGGAGGCTTCGGCCAAGGCGCTGGCGTCGGCCGTCGGGCCGGACGCCACCGCCACGGGCCTGGATGCGCACGCCGGCGGCGATGGCAGCACCGCCTACGGGTCGTGGAGCGCCGCCAGCGGCACCGACGCCACGGCGGTCGGCTTTCGTGCCGTGGCCGCGACGGGCTCCGTGGCCATGGGGTACCAGAACGCAGCCACGGGGGCGCAGTCGGAAGCCATCGGCTACGGCAACGTGGTCGCCGGCAGCCACTCCGGGGCCTTCGGCGACCCGAATGTCATTGCCCAGGGCGTCGGCGGCAGCTATGCCGTCGGCAACGACAACACCATTGCCTCGAGCAACGTGTTCGTGCTGGGCAGCAACGTGAACGTCACGGCGGGCAACGACGGCGCGGTGGTGCTGGGCGACAACAGCACCCCCGGAGGGCCGGGCACGGTGTCCGTCGGGAGCGCCGGCAACCCGCGGCGCATTGTCAACGTGGCTCCGGGCGTCAACCCTGCAGACGCCGTGAACCTCGGCCAGCTCGACGCCGTGGCCGGCTCGGTGCAGCAGCTCGGACGCTCGCTGCGCCAGTTGCAGCAAACCGCCTACAGCGGCGTGGCCATGAGCATGGCCATGGCCGGCACCTATCTGCCGGCGCTGTCGGCCGGGCAATCGGCCCTCGGCGCCGGCATCGGCACCTTCCAGGACTACGGCGCCCTCGGCATGGCCTTTCGCCACATGGCGCAAAACGGCCGCTGGAGTTTCGGCGCCAGCGTCGGCACCACCGGCAGCTATGTCGGAGCCAGCGTCGGCGTCGGCTGGAAATGGTGAGGCGATCGCCGTGCCGGCGCGTGCCGCCGGCGCCGGGCGCACGCTGGCTGCGCGCGGCCGGCCTGCTCGGCGCCGCGCTGCTCGCTGCCTGCGCGCTCGGCATGCCGCGGGCCGACGCCACGCCTGCGGGCGAGCACCTGGCTGCGCCGGCGAATCTGATGAGTCGCGCGGCGCGCCGGCTCGGCGTGCGACGATGCCTGCCTGCGCTGCGCCGCCTGTCCAGCCTGGCGCTGCTGGGAGCCGCGGCCGACGACGTCGTGCTCGACTGGGATCGACGCACCCCTGACACATCGCCGTTCTTCGGCCTGATGGGCGTGGTGAGCCCGGACACCGGAACCCACGCCGCGACCTTCACGATGATCCCCGCGCGCGGTGGCTCCTGCACGCTGCTCGCCGAGCGCATTGCGTGGGCGCCGCAAGCCTGCCGCGAAGTGGCGCGCGATGAACTCAGCGGCTACCGGCGCTCCGGGCTGCTGCCCGGCATGAACGTGTTCCAGCGCGCCGACGACGACGGCGGCACCGTCACGCTGATCCGCGCCGGCCCGGGATGCCTGGTGCTGCGCCGCTTCGTGCGTTACCGCTGGCGCGAGGCGGCGCCGCGCGCGCCGCGCCGCTGACCATGGCCGCCGCCCCCTGGGCCGACTCGCCGCGCGGGCTGCGCATCGCCGTCGCCGCGCCACGCGCCGGCGCTGCGTCCGCGACCGACGCCGGGGCGCGGCGCGAGCTGAGCTTTCTGCTGATGTGCCTGCGCGCCATGCCGCAGGTCGATCGCCTGTACCTGCTCGATGCGGCAGCCCGGGAAGCCGGGCAGCCGCCGCACGACCTCGTCGACTCCGTGCCACGCGTGGCGCGACCGCAGGACATCACGCACGAGCTCGACATCGTGCTCGACTTCGGTGCCGGCCTGCCGCAGGCATGGCTGCGCCGCGTGCGGGCGCTGGGCGTACGGGTCGTGGCATGGCTGTGCGGCAGCAGCCACGCGAGCCTGATCGAGCCGGCGATTTTCGGGCGGGAAGCCGAGCTCGGCTGGACCGCGCAGCAGCCGGACCAGATCTGGCTGCACTCGCGGGATCTGCCCGGCGTCGGCGCCAGCCTGCGCACCCTGCTGCGCGCGCCGGTGCGCGAAATCCCGACGCTGTGGGCGCCGGATCCGCTGCTGCGCGAGGCCCGCGCCTGCGGCTGCTCCTACGGCTTCGACGCGGCACGGCGCGCACGCGCGACCACCGGATGGAACGCGGCGATCCTGGAGCCCAACGCCAGCGTGGCTCGCTCGTGCTTCGTGCCCATGCTGGCCTGCGAGGCCGCATACCGCGAGCACCCGCAGGCGCTGCGCGGCATGATGGTGATGCACAGCGAGCGCCTCAAGCGGCACCCGACCTTCTTTCATTTCGCCAGCGCGCTCGACCTCACGCGCGACGCCCGCTCCAGCTTCGAGCCGGCGCTGCCGCTGCCTGAGTGCATGGCGCGCTACGAACGCGACATCGTGGTGTCGCATGAATGGGGGCCAGGACCGATGGGCCTGCATTTCGAGCTGCTGTACGGCGGCTATCCGCTGGTGCACAACTCGGACTGGCTGGCCCGGCACGCGCCGGGCTTTCACTACCCGGGCTTCGCCGCCCGCGACGCCGGCCGGCGCGTGCTCGAGGCGTGGCGATGCCCCGCCGAGTTCTGGGCCGACTACCTGCGCGACGCGCGGGCCTTCCTGGCCGGCCTGCACCCGCGCCGCGAAGCCAATGTGCGCGACCTGCTGCAATGCCTGCGCGGCGTGGCCGGCGCCGATGCGTCGACGGGCGCGGCGGCATGAGCGACGCGTCGCGCCGTCCGGCGCGCATCGGCGTGACCCTCGCGCTGCGCGACGGAGCCCAGTCGATCTGGGAAAACGGCGCCTTCCAGAACGTCGTGTTCCTGGTGCGGCTGCTGCGTCGCCTGCCGCAGGTGGCGCGCGCCGTGATCGTGATCGCGCGCGACACGCCGGTGCGCATCCCGGATGCCATGCTGCTGGCGGGCGCGGACCTGGAGATCGTCAACCTGCCGCAGGCCATGCACGACCTGGACCTGGTCATCGAGATGGGCGCGCAGTTGGACCCGCAGTGGCTGCGCGCATTCCAGTTGCGTGGCGGGCGCAATGTATGGATGCGTGTCGGCAACGACCATGTGATCGACGTCGAGCGCGCCCTGTTCGACCTGCCCGCGGCCAGCCTGTGCATGCGTCGCGGCGTGAGCGCGGTGTGGACCCTGCAGGAATATGAACACTCCTGCCACGACTATTTCGCGCTCACTGTGCGCGCACCGGTGCGCGTGCTGCCTCACCTGTGGACCCCCGAGTTCCTGGAACGCGGCAGCGCGGGCCTGCCGGCGCAGCAGGGCTTCGGCTACCGGCCGGGACGCCGCCGCTGGCGCCTGCTGGTGGCGGAGCCGAACCTGTGCATGGTGAAGACCAGCCTGGTTCCGCTGCTCGCCGCCGAGGCCCATTACCGCAGCCATCCAAAATCGGTGGAGATCGTGCGGGTGATGAACAGCGACAAGCTTCGTCACCACGCCGGCTTCGTGCAGATGGCGCAGACGCTCGACCTGGTACGCCACGACGCGGCGTCCTTCGACGATCGACTGCCGATGTTCGAACTGCTCGCGCTGCACGGCGATGCGCTGGTGTCCCATCACTGGGAGAACGGCCAGAACTACCTGCACTACGAGGCGCTGTACGGCGCCTACCCGCTGATCCACAACTCCGGGTTCCTGCGCGGCAACGGCTACGCGTACCCCGGTTTCGACTGCGACGCCGCCGCCGCGGCCATCGAGCGCGCGTGGCGCGAGCACGACCGCGGGCTCGACGCCTACCGCGCGTCGGCGCACGCCTTCCTGAAGACCCTGGGCATCGACCACGAGCCCAACCTGGCGGCCTATGCGCACGCGCTGCGCGAGGTGCTGGAGGCGCCGCCCGCAGGCTGTGCTGCCTGAGCCGGCGTGACGATACGCACCCACAGGCGCTACCACATGCGCTACCATTGCAGGTTTGCCGCCGGTGTAGCTCAGTTGGTAGAGCAGCTCATTCGTAATGAGAAGGTCGAGGGTTCGATTCCTTTCACCGGCACCAATGAAATCAAGGACAAAGCCCGCCACCAGGCGGGCTTTGTCCTTTAACACGGGGGTTACGCTGGATCCCGATGCCCCCCTGTTCTCAGAGCACGGGCGAACAACGCCTTGGCCGTGCGGCCATCTGGAAGGCGAAATTCGACGGGCACCTCAGGTTCAGCCGCCGCTGGCGGTAAACGTGCCGCCGTCAGGCGAATGCGACCAGGTTCCGGACATCGTCCAGGCATTCGTCCCCGGAGTGAAGCCGCCGCTGAAGGTGGCGCCGCCGCTGGTTGCCCCGCTCAGCGTGAAGGTGCCATCGGAGGCGATTTTTCCTGTCGCCGTGAAGGAGCCGGTATTGCTCGAGGTTCCCGTGGCCGTGATGTCGCCGCTGCCGTCGACCACTGCGGTGAAGCTGCCGTAGCTCAGGCTGCCGGAGAAGGTGCCCGTGTACGAGCCGACGGGATAGATCGGCACCGGCTCGGTCGTTGTCGTCGTCGCTCCCGATGCGTCGGTGGCCGCGCGCGTGATGGTGTAGACACCCGGCGTGAGCACGTCGAAGGTGTTGCTTGCCGACACCGTCTGCGGTGTCGGCGGCGTGCTGCCGATCTGCGGCGGGGTCACCGTGGTCACCACCGAGAGCCCCGCGCTGTCGGGCGACGCGCTGCTGTCAGGGGTGATGGAGATGAGCTGTCCGGAGGTGCTGATCGCACCGGGCGAGGTTTTCACGCACTCGGGCAGCGGCGGCGCTGCAACGACCGTCTGGGTCAAGCTGTACAGGGTGACCGGACCATAGACGATGCCCTGCCCCGGCGAACTCGTACCGGCCAGGCTCATGAGTTCCTGCGCGTTGGCCACCAGCAACTGACTGAAGGAGTCGCTCAGTTCCTTCGCTGGATCGACGGCGGGCCACGCTCCCGCCTGGCCGTCCCAGCTGTCACCGAGTTGCGACCCGATGCTGCTGGCCAGCGTCGGGCTCGTCGCGCGCGGATCCAGGCGTGCCTGCACGTTTTCCGTGTAGCTGAGGTTCCCCGTCAGGCTGGCGACGTCGAACACGGTGACCGAGAATTCCAGGCCCGCCTGCACGGTGGCCCCCACCGATGCCGTCAGCGTGGTGCAGGGTACGAACTGGCTCAGGTCGGCCGAACTCATCTGGAGTGGCGTCGTATCCGGGGTCGTCTGGTTGCTCGTCGTCGGCGCCGAGGGATAGGAGACCCCCACCGAGATCTGCTGGGAGAAATTGACCGGCCAGGTGCCCTTCAGTTCGCTGTTGGCGTTGACGATGATGTTCAGAGGAAGGGTGATTCCGGCAGGGATTGCACCGATGTCGAACGGGATCGTCGGCGAGGCGATCGGGATCGTCAGACTCCCCGCTGCCGAAGCCGTCGCCGTCAGCGTGCCGGTGACGGCGACCTGGCCGTTGAACCGCACGGCAGCAATCGGCGTCGATAACGAGTAGTCGTAGTCGACTGTCCCGGTCAGCGTGGCCGTCAGCGTTCCGCTGACCCCTCCCACGTTGACCGGGATGGAATAGACGACGGGGTGGAGGCTGATCTGGCCCGCCGTGAGCGCCAGCAGACTGCTGGCGCGAATCGGCTGCGCCAGGCTCCGAAAGCCCGACGCCGTGACATGGGGCGCCGGATTCGGCGACATCGACGCCAGGTCGAACGATCCCTGCGCCTCGGCCGTGCTCAGCAAGGCGGAAATCGGCGGCCGCCCCAGCACCAAATGCAGGCCATCGGCCTGCGCGTTGGCCGAGACGACCTGGTAGGGAACGTTGTTCGCGACGATCACCTGCCCCGCGGCCAGGGCCATCGACGCCGGAACGGTCCACTGCGTATCTCCGTTGGCATCGATATTCGTCGTCACCGAAATGCTCTGCACCTCGGCGGCGCTCAGGATCCGCACGTTCTGCTGGTAGCTCCCGGTGCCGACGACCGGCAGCGAGCCTGCCCCCGGGTTCGCCGCCGTGCCGCCGCTGCCCCCGCCTCCGCCGCATGCGCCGAGCGATAGCACCATCACGCCAAGCGCGAGCCAGCGCGAAAGGAAGGAATACCTCGCGATCGTCGACTTCATCAGCATCTCCCGGCCGTGCACGGCAAACGAATCGAAGGGGAAACTGGCGCCCAAGCCCGTGGCGGGATGGTAATCGATACGAATGGCAACGCGCTGCAACATTGCGCCCATCACATGGAATCAGGCTTGAAGCGCCCATTCATCATGGATGGGTGGATCGGCGTTGCGCTGCGGAGAAGGGGCCTGCACATATCCGCCAGGCGGTGTACAGGAGCAGGCGCGGCGGCTCGATCGTGGCAACCCGACGCGCGCACGTGCGCATGTACCGAATGATGCTGCGGGCATGCCCGCGAGCGGGACTTTTCGCCGCAGCGCAGCCTCCAAGACACGAATTCGAGGCGCGGCCCCTTCACCCGTGCCCATCCACATCTTCCAGCAAGGAGCTTGTGCCGATGCAGAACCGGCTTGTGGGGTGGTGGGAACTGGAACGCCAAGCGTTCCGGAGGGGCATCGCGCAGAAGATCGCATCGATGCGGAACTGGCGTGTGGGAGTCCTGTACGGGGCTCGGATCACCAAAGCCCGCCACTCGGCGGGCTTTGTTTTCGGGGTTGCGCGGGGGTTCCGTTGGCGCCGGCTGTGCCCCTGTTCTTCCCCTGTTCTCAGCGCACCAGTCGGCGGGCGCACCGCGCTGCTGCGCCTGCGCGCGGCCCCCTGGGGTATTGGAACAGCCTCAGCGTGGGTTCAGCATCGCCACCCATAATCCGCGCCGTCCCAGCCCCCCCGCTGCTGCCATGCGCCACGCCAACCGAGAGCTTGCTGGTCACATCCTGCCGACCTCGGCCACGATGGTCGGGGTGTGCATGACCGTCGTGTCGATCATCCAACTGCTGCACCTCGGGCATTTCGCGACCCTGGTGGACCGCTTTCTCGCGCTCGACAGCCTGCTGTTCCTGCTCAGCGCCCTGCTGTCGTACCTGTCGCTGCGCCGGCGCCCGGCCGAGGCGCTCGAGGCCCACGCGGATCTGGCCTTCATGACCGGGCTGACCATCATGGCGGCGTGCAGCGTGCTGCTTGCGTTCTCGCTGATCTGAGACTGCAAGGCCCGCCGTGCCCGGCGGCGGCGGCGGCGCCGGCCCGGGCTCGTAGCCGCGGGTGTACCCTGAACACGTGCGCGCAAGCCACCCATCGCGAGCATCGCAAACACGAACCCATGCCCACCGTACTGATCACGGGAGCCAGCCGGGGTATCGGCCGCGCATCGGCCGTCACGCTCGCGGCCCAGGGCTGGGAGGTTCTGGCGGGGGTTCGCGACCCCCTGGCGGCGCCTTCCGGCACGCAGGCCGAGCGCGTCGACATGGCCGACCCCGAGTCCATCGCGGCGCTGGCGCGGCGCCTGCGGGGCCGCGGCCAGTCGCTCGACGCACTGGTGAACAACGCCGGGGTGTACGAACAGGCGCGGCGCCTGATCTGGGATGTCAACGTGCTCGGCCCCTTGCGCCTGACGCTGGCCCTCGAGGAACTGCTGGCCCCGGGCGCGCGCGTCGTGATGGTCACGAGCGGGCTCGGCAGCTTGTCGGCGCAGCCCCCGGAGCTGGTCAGGCGCCTGCGCGCGCCGGGGCTTTCCCTGGACGACCTGCACGGCATGGCGCGCGAAGCGCCGGGCGGCTATGGAGCAAGCAAGGCCGCGCTCACGGCCATGGCGCGCGTGTTCGCCAATCGCCTGCGCGCTCGCGGTATCCTGGTCAACGCAATCAGCCCCGGCTGGGTGAGCACCGACATGGGCGGCGCCAACGCGCCGCGCTCTGTGCAGCAAGGCGCGGCCAGCGTGCTGTGGGGAGTGCACTTGCCGATGGGTGGCCCCTCGGGCGGGTGCTTCGAGGACGGCTTGCCGATGGAGTGAGCGTTGCCTGGCCCGCAACAGCCGCTGCGCGAAATGACCGGAGCGCCCGCGGCCAGCATGGCTCCTGGTGACGCAGCGAATCGGCGACCGGGACTCCAGCGCAGGCTTGCACCGGTGGTCTGCGGCAATCGACCGAAGTCACGGCCCGGCAGGCGCTGGTTTCCCACCTTCCATCCATGGCCTTGCCTGCGCTGCGTCGATCACGCCAACGGAGCAGGCAGCCAGCCGACGGTCGACCGATGCTCAGCGGCCAGGCTCGGGCAGCTTGAATGCAGGATTCACCCCAAGGTGGTATCGGTATGCGCTGCAGCAACCGGGACTGCGCGCCGAGCCGATCTCGTTGCATTCATCCCATGGCCGGGATGCCCATGCCGCGTCGGCCCTCGGCATGCCGGTGGTCCGCTGCAAGCGCTGCGCTCAACGTCCGCAACGCCTGCCCGGCGCGCCGGATCACGCGATGCGCCATCTGGCACAACGGCCCCCGCTGCCGGGCTCGGCGACCGCCCGACAGGATCGACGTCACGCGCGTCGGGCGGCGCGCCGGCGATTCCGGCGGACAACGACAGGGCCCGCAAAGACCCCGTCGCCACGGTCCTGCGTCCGAGCGAGATCAGGCGCGGCTCGCCCGGTTTCATCACCGACACCTGCAGCGAAGGCGCGATCTGCGCCGCGGCTTGGCGAATTCAGCGCCCGCCTCGGTTCCGAGCACCAGCCCGTTGTGCGCGTGGTGCACCGCAATGGCGTGGCGGATTCCCCACCCTGGTGTCCTGTCCCGTAACTCCGTACCTACCTGGCATTTCGTTCGTGTGCCTGCGGGAGCGATCATCGGTTGGCCGCACAGGGCCCCGCAGGCGCCGAACCCTGCGGGCTGGGCCGGTTCGGGGCGCATGCAGCCGCAGCGCATCCGTGGGATCTGCATCGCCTCGGACGCCACCGACGGCATGCCACGGGTGCGCGCCGAGCCGATCGACCGGGGCGAACACGGCAGCCGCAACGTTGCCCCTGTTCTCGACCAGCAGCGCCGCACCGATCGTGCAGGCGCTACGGGCCGATGCGCTGGTAGCTCGTGATCTCGTCGCCGAACCACGAGGTCTGCTCGCCGACCCTCAGCGTCTGGCCCGGCACGATGCTGCGGTAGGCGTGCGCCGAGACGCAGACGTGGTGGCGCTCGCCGGGGCCGCTCAGGCGCGCGATGCGCAGCGTGTCGCACGATGCCAGGCGCTGCTCCCGGATGTATTTCCCGGTCACCGCGTAGGTCGAGAACCGCGTGTCGCCGAAGACGGTGTTGCAAAACGAATCGATGAACAGCACCAGCGCGAGCATGCACAACAGCGCCACCAGCAGCGATTGCTGCCAGGCGCGACCCGCGCCGAACACCTGGGGCTCGTCGTCGCTGCTGCCGAATCGGCGCGGGCGCACGCAGCCGACCAGACGACGGCGCAGATGGTTGGCGAGCCAGACCGTGGCCAGCAGCAGCGGCGCGACGCTGGCGAGCGCGAAGCCGCGGCTCGGTTCGAAATTGCGATGGGTCAGCGCCATCGCGCCCAGCGCGACCAGCGCGCCGATGGGCAGCACGGTGAACCACCACGGGGTCGGCTTGGCGGGTTCGGGCATCGTTCGTGACGCGCCACACGGCGATGGTTACGATGCATCGATGCTAGCCTGCGCCGCCGCGCCGCGCCATCGTTGCGCGCGCGTGGCGTGTCGCGCCACTACCATCGTCGCCATGCAGCAGGCCGCGACCGCCCCGCCCTGCGCCGATGCCGCGGCGCGCGATGCCGCCGCGCCGCGCGCGCGCGAAGTGCTGGCCGGTTTCGCCAATCTGGTGTTCGCCGGCGGAGGCAACCGCTGCTGGTGGCAAAGCGGGGTCTGGCAGGTGCTGCGCCCGGCCGGACTGGCGCCGCGCGCGATCGCCGGCGTGTCGGCCGGCGCCGCCACTGCCTGCATGCTGCTGGCCGACCGGGGCGAACCGGCGTTGGCGCACTATCTGCAGATCACCGCTCGGCTGCGGCGCAATTTCCAGCCCGAGCGCTGGCTGCGCGGGGAAGCTGCTTTCCCGCACGCGCGGATCTATCGCGACGCACTGCTGCGGCTGCTCGATGCCGACGCGCTGCAGCGCTTGCGCGCGCAGCCGCCGGTGTACGTGCAGGTCGCGCGCCCGCCGCGCTGGCTGCCGGGGCACAGTGCGCTGCTGGCCGGCATGCTGGCGTACCAGTTCGACAAGAAGCTGCGGCGCGCGCTGCATCCGCGTGCCGGTCATGCGCTGGGCTTCCGCGCCGAAGTGCTGCGCGCGCAGGACTGCGCGACTCCCGAGCAACTCGCCGACCTGCTGCTGGCGTCGTCGTGCACGCCGCCGTTCACGCCGGCGCTGCGCCTGCACGGACGCGCGGTGCTCGATGGCGGCATGGTCGACAACGTGCCGGTACAGGCACTGCCGGCGCCGCACGCGCCCACCCTGGTGCTGCTCACGCGGCGCTACCCGCGGCCCTTGCCGCGCAGCGAGCAGCGCAGCTACCTGCAACCGTCGCGCCCGGTGCCGGTGGCAGGCTGGGATTGCACCGATGGCGCCGGCATCCGCGCCGCGCTCGCACTCGGGCGCGACGATGCCTGCGCCTTGCTCGAGCGCCTGCGGCGCGAAGGCCGCGCGGCGCTGCTCGGGCCGCCGCGAACCTGAGCGCCGGGCGCCGGCCTGCGGGCGCTGCAGGCGCGGCTGCTCGGAGCCCGAATGTCCGGCAGGACTGGATTGCGGTCAGGGGGGAGCCGGTGAACAGGCATCCGGCACTTCAACCGCCCACCCGGCCGTTGTCGATCCCGCAACGCGCCATACGCACCAGCTTGTGGACGTGCACCACCTGCGCCATGCCCGGCAGCGTCGGGGATCACGGTCGATGCGATACTCGCGGACAAGGCTTGCACGACGGCCATGCCGGCAGCGCAAGCCTGCGCAGCCCCGCCGCTGCGGGCCCATGCGCGCACTGCGCAGCCCGGCATGCCGCGCTGTGCTCCCGTTCCCCGCTCTCGATTCCCGCTCCCGATTCCCGCTCCTGCCGTGACTGCACATTGGATGATCAGCCTGCACGCGATCTGGGCCCGGCTTCCCTGGTGGAACTGGGCGCTGCAGATCGTGGGCCTCGTGAGTTCCTACATCGGCGCCGAACTCAACGCGCGCATGCGCGTGGAGGGCTTCTACGTCTGGCTGCTCGCCAACGTCGTGCTGTTCGTCGTGCACGTGGCGTCGGGCCTGTGGGCGCTGGCGCTGCTCGACGCCGCCTACTTTCGCATCAACGTCAAGGGCATCCGCCACTGGACACGGCCCGGCGCCTCGGCCGGCGTGACGGCAGCCTCCTGAGGCCCGCGGGCCGGTGGACCGGCACGCCGGACGCCCGCATGCGCCCCGCGCACGACACGCCGGCGGGGCGCGCGAGCGGCGCATGCGCGAAAAAAAGCCCCGGCGCGCGGCCGGGGGCAATCAGCGGGGAAACCAGACTTCAGGCTGAAGACTAGGACCGGCTTGTTGCTGGCGCGTTGCCGCAACGTTTCCAGGCCCGACAACGCGTTACGCGTTATCGGGGGCCGGTGGCGGCAGGCGCATGCCAGCCATCGTCCAGGGTTCGCAGGAAGGCGATGATGTCGCGCATGTCGCGCCGGCTCATCGGCGGAGCCTGTCCGCGCTGCCGGTCGAACGGTGGATCGACACGGTCGACGTTGGCGCGGTAACGGGCCGGCAGATCGTCGAAGCGGTCGACGCGACCGTCGACGATCGGATAGATGCGCCAGGGGCGCGTGTCGCGATCGTCGTAGAACGCCAGCACCTGCGCCAGGTGGTGGTACACGCCGTTGTGGAAAAACGCGTGACGCGTCGCGACGTTGCGCAGCGTGGGCGTCAGGAACATGCCGCAGTAGCGGGTCTGCCGGGCGAGATCGCGGCGGTAGGGCCCGCACAGCCCGAGATCGAAATAGTGCGCATCGCGATTCGCCGGGATCTGCGGGTTGCGGGGAACGCCGAGCGCCTCGTACTGGGTGTCCGTGAACAGCGGGGGCTGGCCGTCGGGCCCCGGCTGGTCGACGTGGCATGCGGCGCAGTCGCCCTTGCGCGGGTCGTTGAAGGCCAGGTAGCCGCGCGCCTCGCGCGGCGTGAATCGGGCCTTGCCCTGCAGCCAGGCGTCGTACTTGCTGTCGAAGGGATGGAAGGAAGGATCCTCGATCTGGTAGCGCGCCAGCGCGAACAGCGCCTCGCTGACCAGCAGGCGCGGCTCGCGCAGCACCGCCGGGCCGAACAGGTTCGCGAACCGGCTCGCGTACGGCGCGCGCCGCAACTTGCGCGCCAGCGTCGCCACGCTGCCGCCGTCCATTTCCAGCGGATTGAACAGCGGCCCGCCGGCCTGCTGCTGCAAGGTGTTCACGCGTCCGTCCCAGAACAAGCCGCCCTGCGGCACCAGGTTGGCGGCGCTGGCCCGGGTGTCGCGCGCGGTCTTGCGCACACGCACGGCGCGACGGCCCAGGGCCACGAGTTGCTGCAGCGTGACGGTCTCGTTCTCCTCGTTGTCGGGCCCTATGCTGAAGTTCTGCTGACGGTACAGGTACTCCAGCGACGGCACCGCGCGCACGCCGGGCCGGCGCAGGTTGCCGCCCCCGAATTGCACCGAGCGGGCATTCGCCGGAGCGTAGGCATGGCGCGGGTCGTGGCACGAGGCGCAGGACATGCGCCCGGAGCCCGACAGCGCGGTATCGAAGAACAGCACGCGCCCCAGCCTGGCGACCGCGCTCAACGGTCTGCGCGCGGGCAGTTCGAGCCGTACCGGGTGCGGGTTGGCGCCGTCGGGCAGGACACGCAGCGGCGTCTGCTTCTGCGTCTGCGTCTGCGTCTGCGTCGCCGGCGCCGCGCCGCCGGCGCGCGCCGCCGCGACCCACCCGGCGCAGGCCGACAGCGCAAGCAGCAGGGCCAGCGCGAACGGCGCGTACCGCCGCATCAGCTCGAGGCCGGCGAATCGCTGCCGGCCGGCGCCCGCCGCAGCACGGTGCCCCGCGCCGGATCCAGGTACAGCGGCGGATCCAGGCGCTGGTCGCGCCCGAAGCGGAACATGTTCATGATGCTGCCGCTGCTGGCGTCGAAGGAACCACCGCCGAGCCGTTCCCCGTGCAGCCAGTTGTCCTCGATGAAGCGCGTCACGGAGGCCAGCGAGATGCGGCGGTGGCTGACGAAGTCGGGCCGTGCCCACGGCGAGATGACCAGGAACGGGATGCGCGTGCCGGGGCCGCAGCGTCCGTTCACGGGGCGTCCGTCCAGCCCCGGCATCGGCGTGCCGCGGCCGCACTTGCCGGGGCCGTCGAGTTGATCCGCCTGCGCATCGAAGGAGGGATTGGTCGGGGTCGCGAAGGCGTGGTCGTACCAGCCGTCGGAATCGTCGTAGGTGACGATCACCGCGGTGCTGCGCCACTGCGGCTGCTGCTCCAGGAAGTTCACGACCCTGGTCACGAAGGCCTGTTCATCGAGCGGATCGGAGTAGCCGGCATGCGCGTCCTCGTAGGCGGGCGCCTTGAGGAAGCTGACGGCCGGGAAGTTGCCCGCCTTGACCGCGGCGAAAAAGTCGTTCAGGCCGTACTCGTGGTTGGCCGGGTCGTGGATGCGCGTGCCCGGCTCGTAGCTGTGGCCGATGGCGCGCAGCGACGAGGGGCGTGCGTGGGTCGGATTGGCCGTCGACGGGAAGTACTGGAACCAGTTGTGATGCGGGATGTAGTCGGTGACCGTGGTGGTGACCGCCGATGTGCTGCTGCGTCGGCAGCCCGTGCTGCCGTTGGCGTTCACGCGTTGCAGGTCGAAGCCGCCCATGAAGCCGCCCCAGGACACGCCGCGCGCGTCGAGCAGGTCGCCGATGTTGCGGCCACGCATGAGGATCTGGTCGTGCGGGTTGGAACACACGTCGTACGCCGGATCGACGTCGGAGATCAGGCCGTAGCCGCCGGCGCCGTCGCGCAGGTAGTACGAGGCCGCCTTGCCCGACAACGGCGGCTTGCTGGTGTGCACCAGGCGCACGCCGTCGGTCTGACCCGAGACGACCTCGAGCGCGCCGGGGGTGGAGGGGCCGTAGGTGTTGGTGTAGGCGGCGTCGCTCATCGCGAAATGCTGGGCATAGTTCCACAGCGCGGTCACGGTGTTGCCGTCGAAGTAGCCCATGACCTGTCCGGGCGTGCCGAAGGCGCCGACCGCCCCGCTGGTGCCACGCCCGGTGAAGGCCGGAAAGGCGTCGGCCTTGCCGCCGTCGTAGGCACGCTGCTCCGCGGTGTAGCCATGATTCTGGTCGGCCGTGGCCGCCTGGCTGCGGTCGAGGCGGAAGGGATCGGTGCGCCCGCGACCGTTCGCCGGATTGCGCAGATTCGGGTTGTCGGCCAGCAGCATGCCGCGCAGACCGTTGACCCGCGGCGTTGCGGGCGCGGCATGGAACGCCGGCTCGCCGGGCGGGTTCGCGGCATGCGGGTAGGTCGCGAAATAGTGGTCGAAGGACACGTTCTCGTCGAACAGCACCACGAGGTGGCGGATCGGCGTGGCGGTCGGCGTCGCGGGCGCCGACGCCATCGCCATCGGCGAGCCGACCGCGCACGCGCTCAGCACCGCGAGCAGGGGATCGAGAAACAGGGACTTGCGCACCATGAAACGTCTCCGAACAAGCGAACAGGACAGGACAGGCAATGCGCGCGCGCCGGCACAGGGCCGGCACGCGTGCGGCGACGCACCGGATTGTCGGTGCGCCTCGTGCAATCTGTGTGACAACCCGACGATGACCGCGCAAGCGGCGTGCAACCCATGCGCTATGCTGGCCGCACGCGTGCGTGGCGATGCGTCGATGCGCGCCACGCTGCCTGCGCTCCCGAAACCCTGGCAGGGCCTCCGGCCCTGGTCTCATGACTGTGCAATCCTCACCCATTGTCGTGGTCGGAGCCGGCTCGGTCGGCAGCTTTTTCGGCGCCATGCTCGCCCGTGCCGGACATCCGGTCACGCTGATCGCGCGCGCCGCACACGTGCAGGCCGTGCAGCACGACGGCCTGCGCCTGCAGATGCGCGATCAGACCCATGTCGTGCGCCTGACGGCGACCACCGAGCTGGACGCGGTGCGCGAGGCCGGGCTGGTGCTGTTCAGCGTCAAGTCGCGCGACACCGACGCGCTGGCGCGCGACATCGCCCCGCTGCTGGCCCCGCATGCGCTGGTGCTGAGCCTGCAGAACGGCGTGGAGAATCCGCAGGTGATTGCGCGGCATGTGCGCCAGCCGGTGCTGGCGGCCGCGGTGTATGTCGCCACGGCCATGCCGCAGCCCGGCGTGGTGCGGCACTTCGGGCGCGGAGAACTGGTGCTCGGCCCGGCTGCGTGCGGCGCGGCGCACGACGCCGCGCTGGCACGGCGCCTGCAGGACCTGAAGCGCCTGTTCGACGACGCCGGGGTTCCGGTCACGCTCAGCGCCGACGTCATGGACGAGTTGTGGGCCAAGCTGGTGGTCAACTGCGCCTACAACGCGATCTCGGCCATCAGCGGCCAGCCCTACGGGCGCATGGCCGCGGTGGCCGCGGTTCGCGAACTGCAGGACGCGGTGGTGCGCGAGGTGCTGGCGGTGGCGCGCGCCGACGGACGCACGCTGGACGAGGCGCAGGCGCGCGCGTCGGTCGAGCAGATCGCGCGCAGCATGTCGGGACAGGTGTCGTCGACCGCACAGGATCTGCGCGCCGGCAAGCCCACGGAAATCGACGATCTCAACGGCTTGATCGTGCGCCGCGGCACGGCCGCCGGTATTCCCACCCCCGCCAACCAGGCGCTGTACGCACTGGTCCGGCTGGCCGAGGCGGCTCAGCGTCCGGCAAGCGTCACGAACGCCGGCAGCGACAGCGCGCCGAGCAGCGTGGACAGCGACACCAGGCGCGCGACGTAGGCACCGTCGCCGCCCATGCGCTCGGCCAGCACGTAGGCGCTGGAGGCCGTCGGCACCGCGGTGAACACCAGCAGCGCGAGCATCTGCGCCGCCTGCAGGTGCAGCGCCAGGCCGAGGCCCCAGGCCGCCAGCGGCACCAGCGCATGGCGCGCGGCGAGCAGCCAGGCCGACAGCGCGACATCCTCGTGCAGGCCCTGCAGGCGCAGGCCGGCACCGACGGTGAGCAGGCCCAGCGCGATGGCCGCGCCGCCCAGGCGATCGAACACCGGCAGCACGAGGTGCGGCAGCTGCCAGCCCAGCGCATGCATGCCCAGCCCGGCAGCCGTGGCCACGAGCAGCGGGTTGCGCGCGAGTTCGCGCCACAGGCCCTGGCCGCCGTGGCGCGCCAGCGCCCATACCGCGGCGGCATTGGACAGCGGTACGCCGAAGGCGATCAGCACGCCGGCGCGCGACACCACCTGCGCGCCGCCGATGCTGGCCGACACCGCCAGCACGATGTAGGAGTTGAAGCGAAACGCGCATTGCATGCCGCTGGCCGTGCGGCGGGCGTCGGCCCGCAGCCAGCGCGCCGACCAGGCCAGCGCGATGCCGACCGACAACGCCCCCATGCCGGCCGCGACCAGCGCCGACGCCGAGGCCAATGTGTAGGGCGCGCGCACGCTGGTGGAGAACAGCAGCGCCGGGAACAGCACGTAGTACACGAGGCGCTCGACGCCGCTCCAGACATCGCGCTGCAGCGGTGTCAGGCGCATCAGCGCGTAGCCCAGGGCGATCAGGGCGAAGTCCGGGAACAGCAGCAGGGCGGTATGCAGCATGGAGGACACAGAACACAGAAACGAGGCGCGAACCGTCCAGCGTAGCAGGCTGTCGGCATACCTCAGGGGGCGCGCTGGGGTCGTTCGACAGCCTGCCGCCAGGCGCGCCGCGCACTACGATGCCGGCTGCACGGCGCGCGGCCCGGCGCGCCATCCGCGACATCTGGTACGAGCTGTGGGGCAACCTGACGATGAATCCGGTGTCGGCGTTGACCGGGGCGACGACCGAGCAGATCGTGGCCGATCCGCTGGTGCTGCGCCTGTGCACCGACGCCATGCGCGAGGCACACCGCCCGGGCGAACTGCTCGACTGTCCGATCGAGCAGACACCCGAGCAGCGCCACCGCATCACCGGCGGGCTGGGGGCGTTCAAGACCTCCATGCTGCAGGATGTGCTCGCCGGGCGCCCGCTCGAACTCGACGCCCTCGTCGGCGCCGTGCACGAACGCGGCGCGCGGCACGGGCTGCCGACGCCGAACATCGACGCATTGTTCGGACTGGCGCGCCTGATGGCGCGCGTGCGCGGGCTGTATCCGTGGCCCGGGCAGCGCGACGCGCACGCCGCCTGAGGCGCGCGCGGCCGTCAGCTCGCCGCCAGCAGGTGCTCGACCTCGGCGAAGCTCTGCGGCTTGTCGCTGGCCTCGATGCGCACGCCGAGCAGGCGCCCGATCTGCGTGGCCGAGAAGATGCCGCAGACCTGCGGCGCGCCGCCCTGCTCCAGCACCAGCGCATGCTGGCGTCCGCTTTCGCGCAGGGTCTGCACCACGTCGCCGATGCTGGCGTGCTGCACGTCGGCCCAGTCGAGCACCTGTATGCGCGAACCCGGCACCATGACGCGCCGCACGGCGAGCTGGTCGCGCGCCACGCCGTCGTCGATGGCCGCGCGGATCGGGCCCTCGCCGAGCAGGTCGCGCGCCGTGACCAGCCCCAGCAGCTCGCCGGCGGAGTCGGTGACCAGCAGCATGCGCACGCGCGCGTGCACCATGCGCTGCTGCGCCACTTCCAGGGTCGCGTCGGGCTGGATGGCCACCGCAGGCACGCGTCGCAGGTCCGTCATGGCCAGCGCGGCCGGCTGGTCCATGGCGAGCGGCTCGGCGCCGGCGCTTTCCGGCTCGCCGACGCGGGCGTGCGCGGGCAGGGAGTGCAGACGCAAGGTGCGAAACGAAGTCATGTAAGAGTCTCTCCGTGGAAGGCCTCGGGTTGCGCGTCGACGGGATGCGGCCGCCACGCCGACATGCTTTCGACTTTAACAGGCTGTTGAAATACCGCAGGGGGCCGCGTTGGTGCAGCATCGGGATGATGGGCGTGCGCCGGATCTTGCGCGGGCTGGGCGCCCGCGCAAGATCCGGGGTGCGGCCAGCGCCCGATTCCGCACCAACCCTTCGGGCGCAGGCGCTGCGGGCGATCTGCGGCGTTGCCCAGGCAGGCCAGGCGCCCAGCCTGGCCTTGGCCTGGGCGCCTTGCAGCTCATCCCGCAGCGCCTGCGCGCGGCCCCCTGGGGTATTTCAACAGCCTGTTAAGACCGCGGCACGCCTGAAGTTGTAACCGGTTATCGCACCCGCACCCGCGGCGTGGCGTCGGCCGCGGCGCGGGGCGCGCCGCCTCGCTCAGTCGACGCCTTCGAGGCGCCGCGCGCGCTCCAGGCGCGACTGTTCGCGCTCGCGCTCGTGCATGGCATCGTGCACGTATCGCACATGCCGGCGCGCCGCGCGCCCGGCGGCCGCGGCGCGCCGCGCCTGCAGGTGGCCCCAGATCTCGCGATGCTGGCGCCGCATGCGCTCCCATTGCGCGGGATGCGCCCGCAGGAACTCGAGGCTGCACTGCACGCCGTCGTGCACCAGGCGATGCAGGCTCGCATTCAGGTGCGCCAGCAGCCGGTTGTGCGACGCATCGGCGATGGCCTGGTGGTACTGCACGTCGGCCTCGGCGCAGGCCGCCAGGTCGTCCGCCGCGAAGGCCTGCTGCAGGCGCTCATGGGCGCGCCCGACGCGCTGCAGATCGAGCTCGCTGGCGCGCTGCGCGGCCAGCTCGGCAGTCTGGCCCTCGAGCATGTGGCGCAGTTCCAGCAGATCCTGCTGCAGATCGGGGTGCCCGCCGAGCAGGTCCTGCCACGGCTCGACCAGCGCGGACTGCAGGCGGTCGGTCATGAAGGTTCCACCGCCCTGGCGGCTTTGCACCAGCCCCTTGGACGCCAGCTTGCGCAGGCCCTCGCGCAGCGACGGGCGCGACACCCCGAGTTGCGCGGCGAGTTCGCGCTCGGGCGGCAGGCGCTGCCCAGGGCGCAGCGAACCCTCGAGCATGCGCCGCTCGAGCTCCTTGGCGACGGAATCGGACAGACGCTGGATTTGCATGCAGGAACAAGAAGGAGCGGCGCGGCAGCTGCTCGATGCCGCGCCGTCTGGATGATTGGTATGACCACTTTTACCACAAATGTCCATGCCTCGGGCGCCCCCGCCCGGCGCGTCGCAGCGACGGGCGCCGCCGGATCCGGCCCGGAGCCCCGGCCCGCCGCGACGTCGCTGCCCGTGAACCCCCTGAACAATTGGTAAGACCATTTTTTCTCTGATAAATTTCCCCCAACCGGGTGCGCGGCCGGGTCGGGCGCATGCCCTTGCCATGGATCGCGGCGGATCCGCCCCCGCCTGCCGGAGTGTGCCGATGAGCGTCATCACCTGTGTCGAAGACCTGCGCCTGCTGGCGCGCCGGCGCGTGCCGCGCATGTTCTACGACTACGCCGATTCCGGCTCCTGGACCGAAGGCACCTACCGCGCCAACGAGCAGGACTTCCGCCGCCTGTTGCTGCGTCAGCGGGTTGCCGTGAATGTCGAAAAACGCAGCCTGCGCACGCGCATGCTGGGCGAGGAAGTGGCCATGCCGGTGGCGCTGGCGCCGACCGGCCTGACCGGCATGCAGCATGCCGATGGCGAGATCCTCGCGGCGCGCGCGGCGCAGGCATTCGGCGTGCCGTTCACGCTGTCCACGATGAGCATCTGCTCCATCGAGGACGTCGCGGCGCACACGCGCGCGCCGTTCTGGTTCCAGCTCTACGTGATGCGCGATCGCGATTTCATCGAACGCCTGATCGAGCGCGCGCGGGCCGCGAACTGCTCGGCGTTGATGCTGACGCTGGATCTGCAGATCCTCGGCCAGCGCCACAAGGACCTTCGCAACGGGCTGTCGGCGCCGCCCAAGCCGACCCTGCGCAACCTTCTCGACCTGGCACTCAAGCCGCGCTGGGTGATGGGCATGGCCGGCACGCGCCGGCGCACCTTCGGCAACATCGTGGGACACGCCAAGGGGGTAGCCGACCTGAGCTCGCTGTCGTCGTGGACCAGCCAGCAGTTCGATCCGCGCCTGAACTGGAACGACGTGGAGTGGATCAAGCGCGCGTGGGGCGGCAAGCTGATCCTCAAGGGCATCATGGATGCCGAGGACGCGCGGCATGCCGCGGATTGCGGCGCCGACGCGCTGATCGTGTCCAACCACGGCGGCAGACAACTCGACGGCGCGCCGAGCTCGATCGCCGCGCTGCCGGCCATCGTCGACGCCGTCGGCTCGCGCATCGAGGTCTGGATGGACGGCGGCATCCGCAGCGGCCAGGACGTGTTCAAGGCGCTGGCGCTGGGTGCACGCGGCACCCTCATCGGACGCGCCTTCCTGTACGGCCTGGGCGCGCTGGGCGAGGCCGGCGTGGCGCGCTGCCTGGAGCTGATCCGCAACGAACTCGACCTGACCATGGCGTTCTGCGGGCTCGACGATGTGGCGCGCATCGATCGCGGCGTGCTGCTCGAGCCGCCACGCTGAGCAGCACGCGCGGGGCGTCGCGGCGGTTGCTCCCGCCATCGCCGCCTGCATACACTGGCCCTGTATGCTGCACGCTCCGCCCGCTGCTCGCCATGCCCCACGCCCGCCCTGCCAGTCCCGAGTTCCACCCCGTTCACCCCGCCCGCCGTGGCGGGCGCGGCGGCCGCGCGGCGCGTCACGACAACGGCCGGCGGCGCCACGACACGTCCGCCGAGCCGACGCCGTTGGCGCGCATGCCGGCGACCGCGCGGCGCGGCCGGCCTGGGTTTGCGCCGCGCCGCATGAGCGCCGCAGGCATCGCACGTGGTGGCCGCGTGAGCGCCGCGTTTGCGGCGTGCGCGCAGCGCCATCGCCTGCCGCCGCGCACGCAAGCTCCGACGGCGCCTGTCGAAGCGCGCGGCATCGCCGGCGGGCATCGCGCGGTGGTGCGCGTGGCCGCATCCAGTGGGCAGGCCGGGTGCGCGCCAGCGCCGCGCCGAGCACGCGCGGCCATGCGCATGCCGCACACGCCCGGACGGGCCTGAATGGCGGCCCGCGACGCCACGCGCGCGACGCCGCAGCGCATCGGCCGCCTGGGCCTGTTCGGCGCGACCGAGCAGGAAGACGCGTTCGTCTGCGCCGAGTGGCAGGAACTGGCGCCACGACTGCGCACCGTGGGGCTGTGGGGCGGCCTGTGCTTCGCCGCCGGAAGCATCGCCGACGGCGTGCTGATGGGCGCGGGCGCGCCCTGGATCCCGCTGCTGCTGACGCGTCTGCTGGTGCTCGGGCTCGGCCTGCACCTGGCCTGGCTGACGCGCGGCGCAGGCGCCGCCGAGCCGGCGCGCCTGCGCCGCTGGCTGCTGGTGTTCCAGGCCGCGGTGCTGCTCGGGCTGCGCGTGATCGTGCAGTTGCAAGGCGTGATCTCGCCCTACCAGCTGATCGTCGCGCTGGTCGCCTGCATGATGTTCTACGGCTACGTCCCGCTGCTGCGCCGCGCACAGCTATGGTTCATGCCGCTGTGGCTGGCGCTCGCCCTGCTGCAGATGAGCCTGACGGCGCACACTGCGTACACCACCATCCTGCTGTTCGGAATCCTGCTCGGCTTTGTCAACATCATCGGCTGGAATCTGGCCGTGCACACCGCGCGCGCGCAGCGCCAGGGCTGGCTGGCGCGCCGGCGCCTGCAGCTCGAGATGACCGAGCGCGCCACCGCCGAGCAGAACCTGCGCCATCTGTTCGAGGCCAGCCCGGTGCCGCTGGTGCTGGCGCGCCAGCCGCTGGGGCAGATCCTGCACATGAACCAGGCCGCGCTCGACCTGCTGGATCCGCGCCGCGTGCTCATCGATCCGGCACTGGCCACGGCCGCCGATTTCTACGCCGACATGCGCACCGGCGACATGCTGGGCCAGGCGCTGGCACACCACGAGGCCTTCGGCCCCGTCGACCTGCGCATGCGGGACACCTCGCGCGAGCTGGTGGACGTGATGCTGTCGGCGCGCAAGCTGCGCTACAACGGTCGGCGCGCGGTGCTGGTCAGCCTGGTCGAGATCACCCATCGCAAGCGCCAGGAGCACGAGTTGCGGCGCCTCGCGCACACCGACCCGCTCACGGCGCTGCACAACCGGCGCGGCTTTTTCGCGCGCGCCGAGCACCTGGCGGGCCAGGCCGGGCAACTCCCGATCGGTCTGCTGGCCATCGACGTCGACCATTTCAAGCACATCAACGACTCCCACGGCCACGCCACCGGCGATCTCGTGCTGCAGCAACTGGCCGGTCGCATGGCCTCCATCCTGCGCGAGCAGGACGTGCTGGCGCGCATCGGCGGCGAGGAATTCGCGGTGCTCCTGCCCGCCACCAGCGCGCGCCGCGCGCGCGCCATGGCCGAGCGCATGCGGCGCGTCGTCTGCGACCATGCGCTGCGCTGCCGCGGGCTGCGCCTGCAACTCAGCGTGAGCATCGGAGTCGCCATGCTCGAGCAACCGGGCGAGGATGTCGACGCGCTGCTGGCGCGCGCTGATGCCGCCATGTACCGCGCCAAGCAGGACGGGCGCAACCGCGTGCTCGCGCTCGACCTGGCTACCCCGGTCTGAGCTCGGATACGAAGCGCTGCGCGCAAGGGCGCTCGCGCGGCGGCGGCGCGCGCTCGGCGGTGCCGATGGCGATGAAACACACCGCGCGCTCGTGGCGCGCCAGCCCGAAGCAGGCACGCAAGGCCTCGCTCTGCAGGGCCCGGCCGCTGACCAGCCCGGCCGCGAAACCCTGCGCATGCGCCATCAGCAGCAGGTTCTGCAAGGCCGCGCCGAGGCTGATCGCGCGCTCCAGCGGCGGGATGTGCTCGTGGCCGTCGCCGGCGTCGCGCAGCACGGCCAGGGCCAGGAACGGCGCGTGCTGAGCGCGCTCGCGCGCGCGCGCTCTGTCCTGCGCGTCGGCGTCCGGCGTGCGCTCCAGCAGCGCCTGCTCGAACGCATCGGCCAGACGCGGGCGTGCCGCGCGTTCCACGCAGATCAGACGCCAGGGCAGGATGCGGCCGTGGTCGGGGGCGCTCGCCGCGGCATCGAACAACTGCCGGCGTTGCGCGGCATCGGGCCCCGGCTCGAGCAGGCGGCGCGGCGCGCTGTGGGCGCGCCGCTGCATGTGCGCGAGCAGAGGCTCCGCGCCGCAGGCGATGTCGGACGACGAACGGGTCATGGCGATGGAACACGCGGAGTGGGTGGCTGCCGCGAGCATAGCCAGGACGCCGGCCGCATGCCGGAGCCACGGCAGGAACGCCGATACCCGACGGGCAGGCGCGTCTGGCCGCGCCGTTGTGCGCTGCGCCCATGAAACGCACCGCGTTCGCCGACTTTGGAATGCGCACCCTGCTGCTGGGCGCCAGCGGGCGCCCCAGCTGGTCGAGCGCCGAGCTTGCATCGCGACTGCAGGTCTCGCGCGATCACCTGGTCAAGGTCATCCAGCGCCTGGCGGCGGGGGGCTGCGTGCACACCGTGCGTGGCGCCGGTGGCGGCGCGCTGGCGCGCGATCCGGCCTCGATGCGGCTTGGCGAGGTGCTGGCCTGGATGGCGCAGGAGCAGGCGCTTGCGGAATGCTTTCGCTCCGACGGCGGGCATTGCAAGCCGCACGTGGCCTGCCTGCTGCGCGGACGCCTGGCGCGCGCCGAGCGCGCCTTTCATGCCGAGCTCGACCGCAGCACCCTCGCCGACGGCATTCATCCGGCGCTGCGCGGCTTCGCGGCCGCCGGCGCGCCGCCGACGCACGGACATCAGGCGCGCAGGCCGGCCTCGAAGGCGGGAAACAGCACGTTGTTCTCGAGGTGGATGTGCCGCACCAGATCGTCGGTGAAGCGCGCCACGCCGGCGTACAGCGCACGCCACGAGTTGCAGGCGCCATCGGGCGCCACGGCGTCGCTGGTGACGCGGCGCAGCGCCGCCAGCAGTTGCGCGTGGTCGTCGTGTTCGGCGCGCATGCGCTGGATGGGCGCATCCAGGCGCATGCCGGGGACGGCGCGCTGCATCATCGGGAACAGGATCTGCTCCTCCTTGTCCATGTGCTCCGACAGTTCCTGCAGCGCGCGCTCCAGCAGTGCGCCGAGGCCCTGCGGCAACTGCGGATGGCCCGCGTGCACCCGCTCGACCTTGCGCGCCAGGCGCGCCAGTTCCGGCAACTCGGCGCGGTGCGCGTCGTGAAAGCGCTGACGGATGTAGACGGTGAGCTGCGCCGGCTGCCGCGGGGCTTCGTCGGTCTGCGGGCGCAGGCCGGCGATGTCGCGCTGCAGCTGCTGCAGATCCAGCCCGCGCTCGGCCGCGGCCTCGCGCAGCGTGCGCGCCCCTCCGCAACAGTAGTCCAGGCGCAGGCTGCGCAGCAGGCCCAGGGCCTGCGGGTGGCTGCGCGCCACTTCTCCCAGCGGCAACGCGCCCAGATCGGGCGCGCAATCGCGCTGCGCGTCATTCATGACTTGGTTCATGCTCGGCTCCCCGTGGTGGCTTGGATCGGAATCCAGGCTACCACGAAAAACCATAAAGGTCGATTTTTTATGAATCTTCAAATCGAGGGGGAGCGACGCTGCGGTGCTGTATGCTTGCACAGCCCCGCAGCTCTGCCCTTCCCGACCCCATGTGCCCCGCCATCGACTCCGTGGAACGCTGCGCCGAGTGGTTCCACCTCGATGCCGAACAGCGCGCCGCGGTGGCGCACGGCCGCGGCGGGCAAGCGGCGCCGGCGCTGCTGCTCATCGCCGGCGCCGGTTGCGGCAAGACCACCACGCTGGCCGCGCGCGTGGCGCGCCTGGTGCTCGACGGCGCCGACCCGCAGCGCATCCTGCTGCTGAGCTTTTCGCGCCGCGCGGCGCAGGACCTGCAACGCCGTGTCGGCGCCGCGCTGCACCAGGCCCTCGGCCTGCCGGCCAGCCGCGCCGCGCCGGAACTGCCGTGGGCCGGAACGTTTCACGCGGTGGGCGCCCGCCTGCTGCGCGAACTGGCGGGGCACATCGGCCTGCCCGTCGACTTCAGCGTGCTCGACCACGGCGACGCCGAGGATCTGATGGGCCTTCAGCGGCAGGCGCTGGGCCTCGGCGATCGTCAGCAGCGCTTTGCCCGCGCATCCACCTGCCTCGCCATCCACTCGCGCTGCATCAACAGCGGCGCGGCGCTGGGCGATGTGCTGCGCACGCAATTCCCGTGGTGCGCGGTGCACGAAGCCGAACTGCGCCTGCTGTTCCAGTCCTACACCGCGGAGAAACTGCGCCAGCACCTGCTCGACTTCGACGACCTGCTGCTGTGGTGGTCGCAGCTCATGCAGGAGCCGCTGCTGGCGGCGCGCGTGGGCGCCCGCTTCGACCACCTGCTGGTCGACGAGTACCAGGACACGAACCGCCTGCAGGCGGCGATCGTGCGGGCGCTGCGCCCCGACGGCAGCGGTGTCACCGTGGTGGGCGACGACGCGCAGGCCATCTACGGCTTCCGCGCCGCCGAGGTGCGCAACATCCTGGACTTTCCGTCCCAATACACGCCGCGCGCGCAGGTGCTCGGGCTGACACGCAACTATCGCAGTTGCCAACCCATCCTGGACGCCGCCAACGCGTTGATGACCCAGTTCACCGAGGCCTACGCCAAGCGCCTGTGGACGGCCCGCCCGGGAGGGCACCCGCCGCGCCTGGTGCATGTCGCGGACGAGGCGGAGCAGGCAGCTTGGGTGGCCGCGCAGGTGCTGCTGCAACGCGAGCAGGGCTGGACCCTGCGCCAGCAGGCCGTGCTGTTCCGCACCGCGCAGCACAGCGCGGTGCTGGAAATCGAGCTCGCGCGACGGCATATCCCGTTCGTCAAGTTCGGCGGGCTGCGGTTTCTCGATACCGCGCACGTCCGCGACCTGCTCGCGCTGCTGCGCTGGGCGGCCAATCCGCGGCATCGCCTGGCCGCGTTCCGCGTGGCCATGCTCGTGCCCGGCATCGGCCCGGCGCACGCGCGCCGCCTGCAGCAGGCCCTGCAGGCCAGCGCCGAACCGCAACGGGCGTTGCGCGAGTTCGTGCCGCCGCCGGCTTCACGCAACGACTGGAACGATCTGGTGCAGCTGTGGCTGAAGCTGCACGCGCAGCCGCCCTGGCCATGCGGGATCGAGCTTGCCAGCGCCTGGCTCGAGGCCCGCCTGCCGCAGGTGCACGACGACGCGGCGGCACGCGTCGCCGACCTGCGCCAGCTGTGCCGGATCGCCGGCGCGTACGGGACGGCGGAGCGCTTTCTCACCGAACTGACCCTGGAGCCCCCCGATCTGTCCGGGAACCACGCGGGCCCGGCGCGGCGCGACGACGACTACCTGATCCTGTCGACCATGCATTCGGCCAAAGGCCAGGAGTGGCGCGGGGTGTATGTGCTCAACATGGTCGATGGCTGCATTCCGTCGGATCTGGCCTGCGATGACCCGCGCCAGCTCGACGAGGAGAGACGCCTGCTGTACGTCGCCATGACGCGCGCGCGCGAGCACCTGGACCTGCTCGTGCCGCAGCGCTTCCATGTCACGCAACAGGCCCGGCACGGCGGGCGCCACGTGCACGCGCTGCCCAGCCGATTCGTCGATGCCGCGCTGCTCGCGTGCCTGCAGCCGCTGAGCGCGACGCCGCCGCCCGGGCACGACGCACCCGACATGCCGGATTTCCCCGAATCGGTCGACCTGATCTCCCGCGTGGCCGCGCGCTGGGACTGATCGCGCAGGACGACGCCATCGCCACCGGCGCGGCGCGGGCACACCGGGGCTACTTGTTGAGCTGGCGCATGGCACGCCCGAGCCCGTCCAGGGTCATCGGATACATGCGATCGCCGAAGATGTCGCGAATGAGCTGGATCGAGTGGTGGTAGGGCCACAGGTTGGGCGGGCTCGGGTTGAGCCATACCGCATGGCGCCAGGTCTGCAGCAGGCGCTGCAGCCATACCGCGCCGGGCTCCTGGTTCATGAACTCCAGCGCTCCGCCGGGCTGCACGATCTCATACGGGCTCATGGTCGCGTCGCCGACCACCACGACCTTGTAGTCGTCGCCATAGGTGTGCATGAGCTCGTGCAGCGACACGCGCTCGGCGTGACGCCTGCGGTTGTCGCGCCAGACGAAGTCGTACAGGCAATTGTGGAAATAAAAGGATTCCAGGTGCTTGAACTCGCTGCGCGCGGCCGAGAACAACTCCTCGCAGATGCGGATATGGTCGTCCATGGATCCGCCGACATCCAGGAACAGCAGCACCTTGACCCGGTTGTGGCGCTGCGCGCGCATCTGCAGGTCGAGCCAGCCGGCGTTGCGCGCGGTGCCGCGGATGGTGCCGTCGAGATCGAGCTCGTCCGGCGCTCCCTCGCGCGCGAACTGCCGCAGGCGACGCAACGCCACCTTGATGTTGCGTGTTCCGAGTTCGACGCTGTCGTCCAGGTTGGCGTACTCGCGCTGCTCCCACACCTTGACCGCGGTGCGCTGCCCCGCCGAGGGCCCGCCGATGCGAACTCCCTCGGGGTGGTAGCCCGAGTGCCCGAAGGGGCTGCTGCCGCCGGTTCCGATCCAGCGGTTGCCACCGGCGTGACGCCCCTTCTGCTCTTGCAGGCGCTTGCGCAACTCCTCCATCAGACGATCCCAGCCGAGCTTTTCCAGGCGTGCCTTGTCCTGCTCCGACAGATGCCTGCGCATGGAGGCGCGCAACCACTCCTCGGGAATGTCGGACTGCAATCCCGGCAGGTTCTGCACACCGCGGAAATAGCGCCCGAAGGCGAGGTCGAACTTGTCGTACTGCGACTCGTCCTTGACCAGAGCCGCGCGCGACAGGGCGTGGAACTCGTCGATGGAATGCCCGATGACGCGCGCGCGCAAAGCCTCCAGCAGGCTCAGGTACTCGCGCGTGGAAACCGCCAGCCCGCTGTCGCGCAGGTGCAGGAAAAAGTCGATCAGCATGGCCTGCCGTCCCCCCGCCCGCGACCGCGCCGCGCTCAGCGATTGTTGCGCGCCATGAACACCAGGCGCTCGAACAGGTGCACGTCCTGCTCGTTCTTCAGCAGCGCTCCGTGCAGCGGCGGCACCACCACGTCGTGCTCCCGGCTGCGCAGGGCCTCGGGCCCGATGTCCTCGGCCACGAGCAGCTTGAGCCAGTCGATCAGCTCCGAGGTGGACGGCTTCTTCTTCAGGCCCGGCACGTCGCGCAGGCCGAAGAACACCTCCAGCGCCTCGCGCAGCAGTTCCTTGCGCAGGCTCGGGAAATGCACGTCCACGATGCGCGCCATGGTGTCGCGGTCGGGAAACTGGATGTAGTGGAAAAAGCAGCGCCGCAGGAACGCGTCGGGCAGTTCCTTTTCATTGTTGGAGGTGATGAATACCAGTGGGCGGCGGCGCGCGCGGATGGTCTCGCGCGTCTCGTAGCAGTGGAACTCCATGCGGTCGAGCTCGCGCAGCAGATCGTTGGGAAACTCGATGTCGGCCTTGTCGATTTCGTCGATCAGGATCACGCATGGGCTTTCCCGCTCGAAGGCCTGCCAGAGCACGCCCTTGACGATGTAGTTGCGAATGTCATGCACCTTGGCATCGCCGAGCTGCGAGTCGCGCAGGCGCGACACCGCGTCGTACTCGTACAGGCCCTGCTGCGCCTTGGTCGTCGACTTGACGTGCCATTGCAGCAACGGCAGGCCGAGCGCCGCGGCCACCTCCTCGGCGAGCATGGTCTTGCCGGTGCCGGGCTCGCCCTTGATCAGCAGCGGCCGCTGCAGCGTGATCGCGGCGTTCACGGCGATTTTCAGTTCCGGGGTCGCGACGTAGGTGTCGCTGCCCTCGAAGCGCAGGTTCATGCTCGCATCTCCTGATGACGGCGGGTCCGCCGCGGCTCCGGGAGTCGACGGCAGGATGCCTGCGTCTATTGTGCCTCGCCCGGGCGCGGCGCTCGCAGCCCGCCATGGCCGACAGACGCGGAGCCGCTCGCCAGGCCGATGCCGCGCGGCGGCTGGAGCACGGAACGGGCCGGCTTCACGGCGCGATCGAAGGGGTTCGCCGGCACGCCCTGTGCGCCGTCGATGCGGCGCTGCGGTCGGCTCAGGTCGACGCATTCGAGGCCATAACGCGCGGCAGGGGGCGCGCCACGTGTGAGCCGGGGTGCGCCAGGCGATCGGGCAGCGACAGGCTGCAAGGGCAGGAGATTCAGCACCATGTGCTGCGGGTCGGGACAAGCGGAGAGGTCGTAGCGCAGGCTCATGACCGGGCCGTCGTCGCGCTGGCAGCCACTCAGCACCACCTGGTTGGGACCATCCATCGCATGGCCCTTGCAATAGTGCACGACGCTTCCGCTGATCGGCACACGCAGCCGCGAGCAGTACAAGCGTGCCAGCAGGGGGTCGTACATCACCTCGCTTCCTTCGGCGCAGTCCCTGCGATAGTCCAGCGTCGCGACATCGCGTCGCGACGTGTCGCCGAGTGGAGCGCTCACCGTGAGCACCCCGGTCCCGGCGTCGTAGTGGTAGGTGTCGGCACGACGACCATCGAGTTGCGCGAATTCGAAGTACTTCCGGTAATTTCCCGGCGGCGCAAGCTCATCACAGGCGAGCTTGCCCTGTTCATTTCTGAAGTCGGTCAGCGGCATGCAGGCATTCAGGATCAGCGAGCTCTCCCGGTAATTCCCCCCGGCGTCCAGGCAACGGCCCCGCATCACGGCATAGCCGTGCTCGGAAGACACCTTCAGATCCCGGCAACTTTCGGCCGCGCTCGGCAACGGTGCGAAATACAGCGTGACGGTACCGGCAGCCTCCGGCATTTCATCGGCCGGAGCGCCAGCGGGACGCTCGCCACTGTAGAAATCCAGGTACTTCGAATCCCCCGCCAACAATGCCACCAGATAGACATGTCCGCCCTCACGCACCACGCGCGTGTCGGCCATGGCGCTGTGCAGCTCGGCGAAACCTTCCGGATCGGCGCGCGGTCCGGTGGGCGCCTCCAGTTGCAGGTTGATGGTCTGGTTGTTCGCCTCGGGCACCCGCATCCTGTCGTCCTTTCGATCATGGACAGCCTTGATCGCCGCGCCCAGTTCGAACAGGCCGTAGACCATCGCGGCGACGAACAGACCGCCGCCGACCCCCTTCGCAAAAGCGCTGAAGCGTCCCCTGCGCAGTGCCGACAGGAAGGCCCTGGACTCCTGTCCGTCGCGCTGCCGCACGAATTGTTCGAACAGCTCGCCGGTCAACGCCGCCTGCTTCGGCGCGACACCCGGCAGGCGCTTCTGCAACACACTCTCCAGCGCCATATCGAGCGCACGTGGATGGCGCCCGGCATACGACGTCAGCGAACCCGGCTCGAACATGGCGCTCGCCGGTGCGCCCCGGACGGTGGCCTGGATTCCCAGCACTTCGTCGTGGCTCAGCGGGCGCCGCAACCTGGCCTCGGCAAGCTGGACGCCGCGCTCGATCTCCATGTCCCTGAGGCGCTGGATCAGCTCCGCCTTGTACGGCGCGGGCAACTGTGCAGCAATATTCTCGTAGGCGGCGGCGCGGTACAGCCTGCCGACCCTTTCAGCCTTGGCCTTCAGGCTCGAAGGCGCCTGCGCGCCGGCCTCGAGCTCCGGGTACCCACCGAAGTCGACATTGCGCAACAACTCCAGTTGCGCCTGGCGTTCGACGGCGGCATAGAACCGAATGAAGCCGAAGATGGTGGCAAGGCCGCCGAGGCTCGCAGAGGCGATGTACTGCGCCAACCGGTAGCCGAAGTATTTCTGCGGCGCGGCGACCAGGTCGACAGGGATGCTTCGCCCTTGCGATTCGACGAGTTCGAGGCGAATCCGGAAATTCGATTCCGGGCGAAGCACGTAAGCACCATCCGGTGCCTTTTCCGCATCCTCGATGGCATGTTGCGATGTCGTGTGATGCACGAGCAGGGCCGACATCCTTTCGGACTCGAAGCGCACGTCGGCGAGCGCCTCCTCCGCACCGGGTTCGATCGGCCGCCGCTGCACGCGGAACATCGCGATGCCCGCCCCGGCGTGACTCGAAGCCAGCACGATCCGGTGTCGGGTGAGATTGACGATGCGAACGTGAAGCACAGGATTCTTGAGGGCCTTCCCGGCGGCCGTTGGCACCACGGCGACAATCCCCTCGTAGGCCGGCCGCGCCGACTGCGCCGACTGCGCCGACTGCGAGTTCGGCAGCGACAGACACAGCAGCAGGCACAGGCCCTTGCGCATCGAAAGCCTCAGGTTCATGCTCCTGCGACCGGAGATTGCGGGGGAACTCTGCGCACTCCGCGGGCCTGCCGCGAAGCGCAAGCGTTGCGCCAGCCGAAAGCTCCTGGCGACGGGAATGGCCCATGCTCGCGCAGCGTCACGGCCTGTGCGAGCCGATGGCCCTGTCAAAGGGATTGGAAATCCGCGGTGGCACGAACTCGGCGGCGCGATCCGGCGCCCACAGATCAACACATTCCACGCCATAATCGCCATGCATGGACTGCGACATGACCAGAGTCGGCGAGCGCCACGGCGGGATTTTCGAATCGGGCTTCTGCATCGGCAGCAGATTCAACACCATGTGGTCCGGGTCGGGGCATCGGGAGAGGTCAAAGCGCAGGTTCATCTGCGGCCCGCCATCGCGCCGGCAGTCCTGCAGCGCGATATGCTTTGCCGCATCGACCGCGTAGCCCTTGCAATAGTGCAGGGCGCTCCCCGTGATATTCAGCCGCTTCTGCGTGCAATACAACTTCCTGCTCCAGGGGTCGTACTGCACGGAACTGCCGCTCTTGCACTCGTCGCGGTAGTCCAGCCGCAGGGTCACCGGATGGCCGCGATCCACGCCCAGAGCGCTCACGGACAGCACGCCGCTCCACGGGTCGTAGGCATAGGTGTCGGCCGGCCCCGCAACGGCGTATGCGGGCTGAAAATACGTGCGGTAGCTTCCCGGCGGTGCCGCCTCCTGGCAGGCCAGTCGCCCGTGATCGTTGGTCACGTCGGCGAGCGGTACGCAGGCATCGAGATAAAGGGATGTCTCCTGGTACCCGCCTTTCGGGTTCTTGCACCGACCCTGCATCACCTCGTGGCCATGCTGCGCCACCATCTTCAGATCGTCACAGGTCTGCGCCGCGGTGGGCAGGCGCGCGATGTAGATGCCGACCTGTCCTGCGGCTTCCGGCTTCTCGTCAGCAGGTGCACTGGCGCCGCGCGGGTGACTGTAAAAGTCGAAGTACCGGGAATCGCGCAGCAGCATGGTCACCAGGTAGGCATGGTGCTTGCCGCGCACCGTGCGCGCGGTGCCCAGCGCATTGTTGACCTCGCCAAAGCCCTGGTGCAGGGACTGCGCGGCGGGCAGACCGAGTTCCAGATTCACGGTCTGGTTGCTCTGCGCCGGTACACGAGTCGTGTCTCCTCTATTCCCGTAGACCGTGGCGATGACGTGTCCGATTTCGAAAAGTCCGTAGGCCAGGGCCGCCACGCCAGCGGCGCTGAGGACTCCACCGACAACACCACGTATTCGCCCCAGCAGGATGGCGCGGCGGAACCTCGCCATACTGCCCTGGATCTCCGGTTCAGTGACGGCATGCAGTTTCTGTGCGAACAGCAAGCGGTCTCGGGCCAATGTGCGCAATGCAGCATCTTCGGGTGTCTGGTTGGCGGGGCCCTGCTCGCTCAGGATCTTTTCGATCGCGGCTTCGAACCTGGCTGGATTCTTCACGCCATAGCTGAGCATGGCGTTGTCCGTCTTTCGCTGCAACCAGGCCAGGGTGTTGATGCGCCGCTCCGGAGTCGCCATGATCGCGGCTTCCTTCGACTCCAATTCCCGAAGCAGGTCCTGCTTGTAATGTTCGCGCAAGATCCCGAGAACCGCCTGCTGATCGGCCTGCCCCATCTCCTCGAAAAGGTCCTTCGGACTCATCGTCGTGTAGATGTTTCGAATCCGCTCCGCTTTTTCAGCAGGCGCGATATTGCTGTTGCCGACGTTTTTGATATAGGTTCGCTTGTTGATCAGCCCCTCCTCCAGCAACTGCGCGCGCGCACGCTTGAACGCCTTTCCCGTGTAGTGGAGGTAGGCAAAGATTCCAGCCAGCCCGGCTCCATCCGCAGCGGTCACGTACTGTGCCAATCTGTAGGTTGAATACCACTGCTCGCCACCCGTCACATCAACTGGAATATTCGCACCGCTCGGCTCGACGATATCCATGTCGACATTGAATTTCGAGTTCGAGAGCAGCCTGATTCCACCATCACGGGGTTTTTCCGAATCATCCAGGGCATGTTGCCCGGTCGTGTGATGGCGCGCCCAGTAGGGCATCTGCTCGGTGGCAAAGCGTATCTCGGCGAGCCGCGCATCGGAGTCCGGAGCGATGGTCTTTTTGGAAACCTTGAAGGCAGCGACACCGGACCCGGCCCTGGCGGAGGTCACGGTGACGCGATGGCTGGTCAGGTTGTGCACCTCGATGTCCAGCACGGGTTTTTCCAGCGCTTCGCCGTCGGCGACCGGCACGACGCCGACGATGCCCTCGAAAGGAGTCGTTGCAGCCCGCGCGCAGGGCCCTGACAGGAGCGCGAATATGAGCAACTGGCATGGCAGGCTTGTGCGCGCGGGAGGCATGGCGAGCCCCATTCATGGATCCGGGATGTCGCAGTGGAACACCATCCGCCGCAACACCGACGGGTCTGCTGCACCCCTGTCAGACAAATCATGCGGACACATCATGGGCGCTCACAGGAGGCGCTACATCGGTGAAGCCGGGGACGCGGCGCCCGCAGCAGCGGCCGCCGGCTCGCGGCAAGCCAGCCGCCCCTGCGCGTTGGTCACGTCGCGCGGCGGCGCACAGGCTCCAAGATCCAGCCACGTCGCCTGGTACACCCCCCGCCCGTCGATGCACTCCCCGCGCAGCACCGTGCGCCCACCCTCGGCGCCGATCGCCAGCCCCCGGCAGCTGCGTGCCGCGCTGGGCAGCGGCATCACGAACAGCGACAAGACCCCGGACGCTCCCGGCCGCTCGTCCGCGGGCGCTCCCGCGGGGCGATCGGCGCTGTAGAAGCTCAGGTAGCGCAACTCCTGGGTCAGCAGGCCGACCAGGTACGAGCCCTCGCTGCCATGCACCGTGCGGGTCGTGGCCAGCGCATGGTTCACGTCGTCGAACCCCGTGCGCGCGCCCGGCACGCCCGACACGCGCAGGCTCAGGTTGATGCTCTGGTTGCTCTGCGCCGGCACGCGAGCCCGGCCCTGTTTTTCGTCGTACGCCTCGTGGATGGCGTGGCCGATCTCGACCGCCCCGTACACCAGCCCGGCCACGGACAGTCCGACGGCCGCCGCCCTGAAGAAACTGCCCATGCTCGCCCGCCAGACCATCTGCGGGTAGCGGGCGGGAAAGGTCTTGCGCAGCGCCTGGACCTGCGGCAGCCTGGAAAGGACCTTTTCCTGCTCCACGTTGAATCGTTGGACCATGGCGACTCGCTCCTGCTGTGCAGCAGCAGAAAGCCCGGCTGGCGGGGCACGCTTTATCAAGACCTCCTCCAGCGCCTGCTCGGCCTCCCCTGGAAAGATGCCGATTGCCTCGAGAATATCCTGTTCGGTCAAGCGCGCGATTTCCGCCTTGAACCCGTCCTCCAGTTGTTTTGTATAGCCTTTGGGCCCGAAAGATTGCTTGGCCCTGCCGCAAACATCATCCAGCTTTACCTTTCTGATGCTTTCGAAGAAAGCCATCTTGTCCGCAGGCGACAGACCGTCGATGATTCCACGATAATCTGCAGTGCGGTATACAGACTGATAAAGATTTACTTCCGAACTAGTCCAAATATTCGATGAATGATTTCTCCTAATCGCCCTAAACTCCCGGAGCGCCCCGATTTCTTCGTCGTGCTGCGCGGTCTGCAGGCGCTCCTGGGCGCCAGCCTTGAAACGAAGGAACGCGAGCACCCCCGCCGTGCCGCCGGTGGCCGCCGTGCCGAGGTACTGCGCCAAGCGAAAGCCCGAGTAGCTTCGCGCCTCCCCCTGCAGCGCCAGCGCAATGCGCCGCCCACCCGGCTCGACCAGCGCCAGCCCGATGTGAAAGTCCGAACCCGGACGCAAGTCGTAGCCGCCATCCAGCGGATTTTGCGCATCCCCCTCGGCAAACTGCGCAGTCGTGTGATGGCGCGCCCAGTACGGCAACTGCTCGCTCTGAAAGCGCAGCTCCGCCAGGCCCTGCTGCGCCCCCGGCTGCACCGCCTTGCGCGACAGCGCAAAGCGCCCGAGGCCCCGCCCGCCGCGCGCCGAGGTCACGACCAGGCTGGCGCCGCTCAGGTTGTGCACGTGGATGCGCAGCCGCGCATCCGGCAGCGCGTAGCCGTCGGCGATCGGCACCGCGCCGACCACCCCCTGGTAAGACCCGGGGGTCGTAGCTGCCCGCACCAGTGGCGCCGGCAGCAGCGACAGCCCCAGCAGCAGGCAAAGACTCTTGCGGATAGGCAGCGTCATGGTCCTCTCCCTGGAACATCGCGTTATGCGATGTAGGGATGGACTCAGGGAATTTGGGGAGGTTGCAGGGCATGACGCCTGTTCACGGGAAATCAACGCACCGTTCCGCTGCGCCGCGTCCGCGCCTTGCATGGCGCCTCCGGGAGACCTGCGCGTGCCGCCTGGGCGCGCACGCAGGAGATCGCCAGGGCTGCCAGGTTTCGTGGCCCTTCGACCTAGCAGGCTGTTGAAATACCCCAGGGGGCCGCGCGCAGGCGCTGCGGGATGAGCTGCAAGGCGCCCAGGCCAAGGCCAGGCTGGGCGCCTGGCCTGCCTGGGCAACGCCGCAGATCGCCCGCAGCGCCTGCGCCCGAAGGGTTGGTGCGGAATCGGGCGCTGGCCGCACCCCGGATCTTGCGCGGGCGCCCAGCCCGCGCAAGATCCGGCGCACGCCCATCATCCCGATTCTGCACCAACGCGGCCCCCTGCGGTATTTCAACAGCCTGCTAGTGTCCTGTCCCGTAAATACCTGGCATTTCGTTCGTGTGCCTGCGGGAGCGATCGCCGGCCGCCCGCACCGGGTCAAGACTGGGCGTCTTGACCCGGTGCGGGCGGCCGGCGAGGGCCCCGCAGGCGCCGAACCCTTCGGGCTGGGCCGTATCGGGGCGCAGGCTGCATTGCGGCCACGGGGCCAGGC
>JAKAZQ010000020.1 GCA_021815805.1 Pseudomonadota bacterium
GCGCGCGCCGACCCGGCCCGCGCCGCGCCCGGCCGCGCGACCCCGCGCCCCTGCCGCACCGGTGGCCGCGGCGCTCGTGTGCGCGCACCAGGTCGCGCCGCGCATGCCCGACCTGGCGGTCGAGGAAGGGCTCGGCGGAACCGTGCTGGCGCAGGCGGTGGTGCAAGGCGGCCGCGTGCGCAGCGTGCGCATCCTGTCGGGGCCCGCGGTGTTCCACGCCGCGGTGCGGCGGGCCATGCGCGAGTATCGCTGCGAGGATCGCGGGCCGGATCCGATCACGGTGCTGCAGGAGTTCCGCTTCGACGTGCAGTAGCCGCCGGCGCGGCGCCTGTCGCAGGCGCCGCGCCGCCACCATCTGTCGCGCAATGCGACAGCGCGTTGTCGCAATTGCGGCCGGCGCGCGGAACCCCGAACCCCGGGGAAACACCCGATAACCCCTCTCAAACCATTGTTTTTGAACTATTCTTGTCCGGGCGCAAAAACGGCGCGCCCCTGGCACGGATCCTGATATATCGGAGGCGTCGCAGTTCCTGGATGCCACCGAGGAGGACACCGAGCCAGTACTCGTTCAAATCAAAAGCCATCGCCGGCTGAAGCACGGCAGCGACACGGCCCCTGCGGGGTGTCCGCGAGCCGCCGCGACTTGCCAGCCAGAACACCATGGAGACAAAGGAAACCCCATGAAAAATCGCAACACCGTTCGCAAGCACAAGTGGCTGACGCCGCTGGCCGCCGCCGCGCTGAGCGTGGCCTTCGCGTCCGCGGCGCAGGCGCAGTACCCGGCCGTGACGCAGTCGCGCCTCGACCACGCCTCGGGCAGCACCGACTGGCTGACCTACTACCACGGCTATGGCGGCGACAGCTACTCGCCGGCCAGCAAGATCAACACGTCCAACGTGAAGAATCTGAAAATGCTGTGGTCGCACAAGTTCCCGGCCAGCCTGACCGAGGGCTTCGAGGCCACTCCGATCGTCAACGGCAACTACATGTTCGTGACCACGCCGAAGGATCACGTCTACGCCTTCGACGCGACCAGCGGCAAGAAGCTGTGGAGCTTCGACCCGCATCTGCCCAAGATCGCCTACAAGACCGTTTGCTGCGACGTGGTCAACCGCGGTGTCGCGCTGTACGGTGACAACCTGTTCGTGGCCATGCTCAGCGGCGAAGTCGCCTCGCTGAACGCGCAGACCGGCAAGGTCGAGTGGAAGCGCCAGGTCATCGATCCGGGCATCGGCTATGCGTTCTCGCTGGCTCCGCTGGTCGCCGACGGCAAGCTGTACGTCGGCAGCGCCGGTGGCGAGTACGGCGCGCGCGGGTTCATCACCGCGCTCGACACCAAGAACGGCGACCCGATGTGGAAGACCTACACCGTGCCGTCGCCCGACCAGCCGGGAGGCAACACCTGGCCCAAGGGCATGTACCTGCACTCGGGCTCCCCGGCCTGGCTGACCGGCACCTACGACCCGCACAGCAAGACCCTGTACTGGGGCGTGGGCAACCCCGGCCCGTGGCTGGCCCAGCTGCGTCCGGGCAAGAACCTGTACTCGGATTCGCTGCTGGCGCTGAACTCCGACACCGGCGCGCTGAAGTGGTACTTCCAGTACACCCAGCACGACTCGTGGGACTACGACGGTGTGAACACCGCGCTGCGTGCCAACATCCACTACAAGGGCAAGGACTACGACGCGCTGATCCACGCCGATCGCAATGGCTACTTCATCGCGCTGGATCGCAAGACCGGCAAGCTGATCTATGCCAAGCCGTTCGTGAAGACGACGTCGGTGCTGGGCTACAACGCCCAGGGCGAGTCCATCAACAATCCGAAGTCCTATCCGAAGATCGGCACCAAGGTCCACACCTGCCCGCAGTTCCTGGGTGGCAAGAACTGGTGGTCCATGGCCTACGACCCGACGACCCACATCGCGATCGTCCCGTCGCTGCACGCCTGCGGTACCTACAACGGTACCAAGGTGAGCTACATGCAGGGCCTGGCCTACCTGGGTGAAGGCTTCTCCATCTACCCGGAACCGGGCAGCAAGGGCTACGGCGAAGTGCAGGCCATCAACGTCGATACCGGCAAGAAGGTCTGGGGTCACTGGAGCAAGTGGCCGTGGAACGGCGGCGTCACCGCGACCGCCGGCGGCATCTCCTTCACCGGTTCGCTGAAGGGCCACCTGTACGCCTTCGACACGAAGACCGGCAAGATCCTCTGGAAGAGCCCGAAGCTCGCCAGCGGCATCGTCGCCCAGCCTTCCGTGTATGAGGTCGGTGGCAAGGAGTACGTGGCGATCCTCGCCGGCTACGGCGGCGCCAACCCGCTGTGGGGCGGCCCGATGGCCAAGGAGACCAAGGACATCCCGCGTGGCGGCACGCTGTATGTGTTTGCTCTGAACAGCTGATCTTCCTGTAGCTCCCCTCCCGGGGGCCCTGCGCCCCCGGGAGGACACTTCCCCGGATATCGTGATGTCAAGGATTCCCCAGATGCGGAACATTCTCCCTGCGACGCTGCTCGTCGCGCTGGCGGCCGGCGTCCCGGCCGCGCACGCCGCTGCCGTGCGTCTTTGCGCGTTTCCGCACAGTGCCACCGAACAACTCGACCGTGCCGTGGCGCACGCCGTGTTCCAGCGCGCCGGTCTCGACTACGCCAACGTCGACCTGTCCGGCGTGCTCGGCCGCAACGCCACGGCGAAGCAGATCAGCAAGCTGCTGGCCACCCGTTGCGACACGTTCGTGGGCGTCCCCGTGGCACAGCACTACAAGCAGCTCAAGCCAGCCTCGGTCACGGTCACGCCGTACCTGCATGCCGACTTCGTGAAATTCCATGCGGTCGGCACCCCGACCGCGGCGGGCGGCCGCGACATCGTCGCGGTGGCCTACAACAGCACGGCGCAGCTCATCGCGGCCGAGGAACGCGACACCTCGTTCGACGTGCTGAACAGCAGCGACGCGGTGATCGACGCCGTGGCGCAAGGAAAGGACGCCTACGGCATCGCCTGGTACCCCAGCCTGGTCGACTACCAGCGGCGCCATCCGCAGGTGCGCTTCGCGATGCACCCGACGCGCACCTCGATTTCGCAGTGGGATCTCGGTTTTCTCACCGGCACGCGCAATGCCGCGCTGGCGCGCCGCATCGGCCTGGCGGTGCGCGCGCTGGAACATGACGGCGCGCTGCCGCGCCTGACGGCGCCCTGGCAGATGCACACGCAGCCGGTGCGCCTGGCGCCGTCGGTGGGCGCGCTGGCACGCCCCGCCGCCGACGCCGCCCCGGGCGGCGCCATGCTGGCGCAGGACGTGGTGTTCCATCCGGACCAGCCGGGCCGCCTGCTGAACACCGCCGACGACGCGCCGGCCGCGCACGTCGCGCATTTCGCGCAGTCGCAGGTCGGCCCCGGTGCGAAGGACTATGCCGTGGACTGCGCGCGCTGCCACGGCGCGCACCTGGAGGGTCACTCGGGCCCGACCCTGCGCGGCGGCGGTTTCGCCCCGTCGAGCGGCTCGACCATGACCATCGGCGGCATCTACCAGTACATGTCGACGAACATGCCGGCCGACGAGGCGGGCCAGCTCAAGCCGAAGGTGTACGCCGACATCATGGCCTACCTGCTGCATGAGAACGGCTACAAGCCGTCGGGCCAGGTGCTGGATCCGGCGCAGGCTGGCAACGATCAGAGTCCCTTCAACTCCTACGTGAAATGAGCCGGCGCGCCTGCGGGATGGGCAGCCTCGCGCTGGCGCTGCTGCTCGCGGCGCCGGCGGCGCAGGCCGCGGCGAGCCCGGCCAGTGCGCAGCAGTGGCTGTGGCGGCAGCCGCTGGGGCACGAGAACCTCGATCGCCTGCGCCACGACGCCGAGAACGGCAAGGTCGGCGCGCAGATGGACCTGGCGCGCTACCTGCTGCGCCACGGCCGCGACGCGGCCGGCGTGAACTGGCTCACCCAGGCCAACGAACAGGGCGACGTGCGCGCGCAGTACCTGCTGGGCATGCTGTACCTGCAGGGTCGCGCCATCGGCCAGGATTTCGACCAGGCGCGCTATTTCCTCGGCAAGGCCGCCGACCAGGGATACGCCGCCGCGCAGTTCCATCTCGGGCGCCTGCTCATCAACGGTCCGTTCATCGATCCGTCGCTGGCCAACGAGAGCCAGGCGCACGTCCAGCGCGACCTGCGTCGCGGCCGCGAACTCGTGCGCAAGGCCGCCGCCGCCGGCTATGCGCCGGCCCGCGCGCTGCTCGCCCGCGATGCGCCGGCTCAGGCCGCGCCGTAGACCAGCGGCACGGCGAGCGCCGCGGCCGCCAGGCTGAGACAGGCGATCAGGCTGAGCCGGGCGCGCAGCCCGAGGTAGCCGCGCGGCAGCCCGGTGCGCCGGGCGAGGCGCCAATCCTGCGCCCAGTGCGCGGCGAAGCCCAGCACCAGCAACGCGGTTCCCCAGTTCACCGGCAGCAGCAGGGCCAGCCAGCCGAGCAGGCACGGCACCACGCTCCAGGCATGCATGCGCGCCTGCAGCGCGGGTTGCTCCTGCGCCAGCCCGGCGATCGCCATGCCGGCATGCAGCGCGCCGACAAAGCTGAGGATCAGCGCGCCGTACTCCAGCAACGCCGGATGCAGCCAGCTCTGCCACCCCGGCACGGCCCACATCGCCGCGGCCAGGCCGAGAAACGGCAGGGTGCCGGCGTAGCCCAGCCAGGCCATCACGGCAGGGGTGCGTTGCGTTGTCTGCATGGGGAGGCTCCATGGATTCGGGGCGGCTGCCAACGGCATGCCGGGTGTCGCATGCAGTATATTTGTCCTGGACAAAACCACGCGACCCCGGCCCGCCATGCTCCGCGAACCCTGCCCGCCTGCCGCACGATCCCGGCGCACTCTGCGCGCGGCGCGCCGCTTCGCCGCGGTCATGCTGCTCGGCGCGCTGGGTGCGTGCAGTTCGCTGCACGCGCTGACCCGCCAGCAGGATGCGCACCTGGCGCAGGTGCCCCCCGGCGTCTACCGGCTTGATCCGCGGCACTGCAGCGTGACCTTCGATGTCGACCACCTCGGCTTCTCGCGTTTCGTGATGCGCTTCGACCATGTCGGTGCGCGCCTCGACTGGCCCGCCACCGGCGCCGGCTCGGCGCGCCTGCAGGCCTGGGTGGCGAGCGCCAGCATCGACACCAACGACGCCCTGCTCGACCGCGAGTTGCGCGGCCCGGCGATGCTCGACGCACGCCACCATGCACGCATCACGCTGCGGGCCGACGGGCTGCACGACCTGCGCGGCGACCGCGGGCTGGTGCACGGCGAGTTGCGCCTCGGGCGCACGGTCGAGCCGATCGTGCTGCACGTGCGCTTCCACGGCTACGGCATCGATCCGATCAACGGCCTGCCGACCCTGGGTTTCTCGGCGCGCGCGAGCTTCTCGCGCGCCCGCCTCGGCCTGCTCGCCTGGCCGGGCGTGGTCGGCGACAGCGTGCACCTGCGCATCGAAGCCGAATTCGTCGGCTCGCCGCGCCCGGCCGGCGGCACCACGTCCCCGTGAAACAGTGGCTGCGCGACGCGCGGCATTTGGCTACAGTGCAGAGCAGCGGCGCGGCCGCCGCATGCCCCCTTCACCAACGCGCGCGAGCGACGCCGACAATCATGGGTCTGCTGGATGTTCTTCGGCGCCTCACCGGGCGCACCGCGGCCGCCGCGCAGCCCGCCGCGCAGCCTGCGCAAACCGCGTCGCGGGAGCCGCAGCGCGACGCCCCCGCGGCCGAGCCGGAACTGTCCGGCAGCGAACTGGCATACCGCTTCTTCGAGTACACCACCGGGCGCGCGTGCCTCGAACGCGAGGGCATGTCCGACGTCGAGCAGGAGGTGCTGCAGCGCCTCGACCGCATCCTGGAAGACCCCGGCGATGTCATTCGCTGGATCCCGCGGCCTCCGGCCATCCTGCCGCGCCTGCTCGCCTGCCTGCGCGACGACGACGCGTCGCTGCGCGAGACCTGCGTCCTGATCCGCGGCGATCCCTATCTCGCCACCGAGGTGGTGCGACTGGCCAACTCGGCGCTGCACCAGCGCGGCACGCCGGTGACGGAACTCGAGCGCGCTGCCGCGCGCCTCGGCTTCGCCGGGCTGCAGCGCGCGGTCACCAGCAGCCTGCTGCGCCCGCTGTTCGATACCCTGCGCGATCCGCTGCTCGTGGCCGCGCTGCCACGCCTGTGGGTGCACGGCCAGGCGAAGGGCGCGTGGTGCCAGACCCTGGCCAGGCAGGCGGACGTCGATGCCTTCGACGCCTACCTGTCGGGACTCACCCACAACGTCGGCTGGATCGGTGCGCTGAAGGCGCTCGGGCGCGACGGCCCCGGCCCCGGCCCCGCCGCTGGATACAGCCGGCCATTCGTGCTGGAACTGGCGCGCCGCAGCGAGCGCATGTTCGCGCTCGGGGCCGAGCAATGGGCGATCACGGCCGGACTCAGCCGCCTCGGCGCGGTGCTGCGCCAAAGCTCGCTGCCCGAGGCCTCCGATGCGCTGGCGCAGGTGCTGTTCGTCGCCGACTCGCGCGCCACGCGGGAGGTCGCGGCCGGCTGAACGCGCGTTCGCGCCGGCGCTGCGGCTACTGGAAGTTGTTGCGAACCTTCTCGATGCCTCGCGCATCGGCGAGGAAGGCGTGCACGAACTCCGGATCGAGTTGCTTGCCGGCCTGCGTGCGCAGGTACTCGGCGGCGCGCTCGTCGCTCCACTTCTCCTTGTACGGGCGCTTCGACGTCAAGGCGTCGAACACGTCCACCACCGCCAGGATGCGCGCCGAAACCGGAATGTCCTCGCCCGCCAGCCCGTCCGGGTAGCCGCCGCCGTCGAAGCGCTCGTGGTGCGAGCGTGCGATCTCCGCGGCCACCATCAACGGCTCGGAATCCCCGCCGGCCAGCATGGCATGGCCGATCAGCGTGTGCCGACGCATGATGTCCCACTCGGCGTCGGTCAGTGCGCGCTGCGCCAGCAGGATGCTGTCGGGAATCGCCACCTTGCCGATGTCGTGCAGCGGTGCCGCCATCTCCAGCATGGTCGCGTAGCCGTCGCCCATGCCGACGCGGCGCGCCAGCATCGACGAGAACAACCCGATACGCCCCAGGTGCGCGCCGGTGTCCGTGTCGCGCTGCTCCGCCACCTTGGCCAGCCGCGTCAGGGTCTCGAGCTTCTTTTTCTGCAGATCGGCCACCACCTCCTCGACCTGCGTCTGCAGGCTGCGCGCATGCTGGGTCATGGCCAGCTGGTAGCGCCGCATCTTCAGCAGGTTGCGGCAGCGCGCCGCGCACTCGCGGTAGTCCAGCGGACGACTGAGGTAGTCGTTGGCGCCCGCATCCAGCGCCTCGTAGCGCACCTGCAGGTCGTCGATCGCGGTGACGCAGATGATCGGGGATTCCTTCAGATGCTCGACGTCGCGCAGGGTGCGGATCATGGTCACGCCGTTCATCTGCGGCATGCGGTAATCGGTCAGCACCAGGTCGAGGTCGTTGCCGCGCGCGTACTCGATGGCGTGCAGCGGGTCGTGGAAAACCTCGATGCGGGCTTCGGGACAGAAGCCGCGGGCGATCTCGACCAGCAGGCGGCAGTTGGTCGCCTGATCGTCGACGATCATGATGGCCGGCTGCCGGGCCCAGCCATCCATGGCAATGTTCTCGTTCATCACAGGGACTCGATACGCATGCTGCACGCGGATTGTAAACGCTTGTCGTCGGGCGGGCGCGACGCACACGAGCGCTTGCGGAGTTTATCGCAGAGCGCGCGGTTGCCGCGTCATGTCGTCTCGGCTAGGCTAGTGGATGAAACTCCGTCCTGAGGAATGCTCAATGCCCGAATCCTGGAATGAACCGAAAATCATCGACGCCATCAAGAATATCGTTCAAGAGACTTTCGATATCGACCTGCACGAGGCCCCGCCGTCGATGCAGATTCGCGACAGCGGCCTCGATTCCATGGCGATCCTGGATGTCGTGATGAGCCTCGAGGACATGCTGGGACAAAAAATCAAGAACATCGATCTGCCGAAGAACCCCTCCCTGCAGGACGTTGCCGCGATGGTCATGCGCAATCTGCAGGGCGCCAGCGCATGAACGAAGTCGTCATCACCGGCGTCGGCGTGATCTCGCCCATCGGCGATTCACCCGACGCCGTGCGCGACTCGCTGCTGGAGTCGCGCTCGGGGATCGAGGCCTTCGAGTCCGCCGAGATCTCCCGCGCGTTTCCGGTCGCCAGGGTTCCCGGCAGCTTCGAGAGTTCGTTCACCCGCCTCGAACGTCCGTTTCTTGATCGTACTACCCAAATGGCACTGCTTGCCGCACGCCAGGCGGCGGAATCGAGCGGGGTCGTGAACTTTTCCTCGTTCGGCGAGCGCGCCGGAATCTTCCACGGCACGGTGCGTGGCGGAGGAACCACGGAGTGGGAGGGGCTGCGCCACTTCTACGCCGGGCGCAAGACGGCCAAGCCATACGTCATCATGGGCTGCATGGCCAACGCGGCGGCCTCGTTCATTTCCATCAAGCACCAGATCCTGGGCGTCACCGCCTGCCACACGTCGGCATGCGCCTCGTCGGGCTCGGCGATCGCCGACGCCTGTCGCTACCTGCGCGCGGGCGACCTCGACATCGCGTTGGCCGGCGGCGCCGAGGCGCCGCTGGCCAGCCAGTTCCTCAGCGCCTGGGACGGACTGCGCGCACTCGCCGAGGTCGACGCCGACGACGCCTCGCGCAGCTGCAAGCCGTTTTCCAGCGCCCGCAGCGGGCTCGTGCTCGGCGAGGGCAGCGTGTTCTTCGTGCTGGAGACGCGCAGCCACGCGCAGGCCCGCGGCGCGCGCGTGCTGGGCGTGATCGAAGGCTGGGGAGTCGCCTCCGACGCCCATCACATCGGCGCCCCGCATGCCCGCGGGCAGGTCGCCGCGATGCGCGCGGCGCTGCGCGCCGCGGGCGTGGCGCCGACGCAACTCGACTACATCAACGCCCACGCCACCGCCACGCGCGGCGGCGATCCGGTGGAGGTGCAGGCGATGCGCGAAGTGCTCGGCGAGGCCGCCGCGCAGGTTCCGGTGAGTTCGACCAAGGCCCTGCACGGCCACATGCTGGGAGCGGCCAGCGCCATGGAACTGCTGGTGTGCCTGCTGGCCGCGCGAGACGGCTTCATCCCGCCGACCGCGCACCTGCGCGAGCCGGACCCCGATTGCGCCGGCCTGCGGCACGTCGGCGAGTTGCTGCAAGGCCAGCGCGTACACCGCGCGCTGTCGCTGTCGGCCGGCTTCGGCGGCGTCAACGCCGCCCTCGTGTTGCGCGCCGAACACGCATGAACCCGCGCGCGCGGCGCCGCGCCGGCGCGACACGGCGCGGCGGCCCGCGGCTCACGCGCGGCAGCGCCCGGAGGCGGACGCCGGGCGGGTGACGCCAGCGTCAAATTCCCGTCACCCGACGTGCCGGCGCGCGTGGCCCGCCTCGGGACAGCGCCTGGCATGTTCCTTGCTGCGACAGGACGAGTGCGCCATTCCCGGCGCCCATCGCCAACCAGCAGGGCCTGCCATGATGCCTCCCGAGATTTCCACGCGAGTCTTCTCGCCGATGTTTCCGGCGATCGAGCCTGCGCTGACCACGCAGTTCGATGCAAACGCGGGCGCATTATGGATCTCCCAGCACCCGAAAAACCGCCGCGTCCAGAACATGTCGCGCGAGACCTTGGCTGCCCTGCAGGATATTCTGGAGCAGGTCGGGCGGCACGATCCGCATTGGCACGATACCGGATCGGAGCGTCCCGTGCATTACCTTGTGCTGCGCTCGGAACATCCCCGGCATTTCAATCTGGGGGTCGATCTCGAATATCTGCTGGGCTGCCTGGAAAAGCGCGAGGCGGCGGCTCTGCAACGCTACGCGACGCAGTTGATGGGCACCATCTACCAATGGGCGACGCAGTGGAACGGCGAGGCCACGACCATTGCGCTGGTACAGGGCCGCGCGCTCGGCGCGGGCTTCGAGATGGCACTGTCCGCCGATCACGTCGTGGCCGAGGAACACGCGGAGTTCGGGTTCCCGGAGATCGTCTACGGCTTGTTCCCCGGCAACGGCGCGATGAGCCTGCTGGGACGTCGCGTCGGGCTGGCGACGGCGCAGCGCCTGATGCAAAGCGGGCGCGTGTACGGCGCCGCCGAGCTCATGGAGCTCGGCGTGATCGATCAGGTCTGCCCGAGCGGACGCGGCGAGGCGGTGGTGCGCGAGTTCATCCACGAGCACGCGCAACGCCGGGGCGCGCGCCTGGCGCTGCAACGCGCGCGCATGCGCATGCAACCCCTCGATCGCGCCGAGTTCGACGAGGTCGTCGCCGACTGGCTCGAGACCGCGTCACGGCTCGAGGCCCGGCAGTTGCACATGCTGCAGAGCATGCTGCGCATGCAGCGCAGCGACAGCACCCACTGACGCCACGCGTCAGAATCCGGACGCGGCGCGCTCCTCCTTGAGCACGATCTCGTCGATCGACGCGAAGGTCGCCGCGGCCGTTTCGCGCAGATCGACCGCGATGCGCTCGCGCCGCAACTCCAGGGTTTCGTCGTCCGCGCGCATCAGCGCCTGCGCCAGCGTGGCCAGGCGCACGGCGCCGATCTCGTTGGCCACGCCCTTCAGGGCATGCGCCGCCGAGCGCACCTCGGCCATCGCGCGCTGCTCGATGGCCGCGCAGATGGTGTCGACCGATTCGGTCATGTCGCTGCGAGCGCGTCGCAGCATGTCGGTCAGGAAGTCCGCGCTGCGCCCGATCGAGCGCAGCCGGCCGGTGACCGCCTGGTCGATGTAGATCACCGACACCGGACGCAGGTGGGGCGGGTTCGCCGCGCTGGCGGCGACGCCGGAGCGCTGCTGGGGCGACGGCGGCCTGACGCCGGCGCCACCCTGCGCCGGATAGTCGGCGCCTGCCAGCGCCAGTGCGCGACGCAGTTCCTTGACACTGATCGGCTTGGTCAGCACGCCCAGCGCGCCCGTGTCGAGCAGCCTCTGCTCGGTGACCAGGGTCGCGTCGGCGGTGAGAAACCAGGCCGGCGCCGGCGAACTGCGCCCGAACCGGTAGGCCTGCAGGACCTGCGCGCCGTCGAGGTCGCCGAGGTTGTAGTCGAGGATCAGCAGGTCGAACGCGTCGTCGGCACTCAGCAGCGATAGCGCCACCTCGCCGCTCGACGCGGTCACCACGGTGTGACCGTCGCGCGCGATCAGTTCCTTGAGCAGGAACAGATTGGTCGAATTGTCGTCGGCCAGCAGCACGCGCAGCGAGCGCGCGGGCCGCTGCTCGGCGGCCGGGATCTCGTACACGGAGTCGCCGAACTCGCTCTCGGGGTCGGTGATCTGCGCCTTTTCCATGCGCAGGTCGAACCAGAAGTGGCTGCCGCTTCCCAGCGTGCTGGTCACCCGCAACGAGCCGCCCATCAGTTCCACGGCCTGCTTGCTGATCGCCAGCCCGAGGCCGGAGCCCTCCTCCGAATTCACCCGGCCATGCACTTGCACGAAGGGGTTGAAGATTTTCTGCAGGTTGTCTTCCGAGATCCCCGTGCCGGTGTCCTGCACGCTGAAGCGCACGGTGTAGTCGCGCTCGCCCTCGCTGAGCAGCACGGCGTGCACGTTGACACTGCCGGCCTCGGTGAACTTGACGGCATTGCCGGCGAAATTGATCAGCGTGCGCGACAACCAGCGACTGTCGACCAGCACCGGCTGGGTCAGCCGCGGATCCACCGTGCACTGCAGCATGAGTCCCTTGGAGCGCGCGCGGTTCTCCAGCGACGCGCGCACCACCTGGATCTGGCTCTCGATGGTCTTGGCCTCCAGGTTCAGCGCCATCTTGCCCAGGCTGAAGCGGCTCTGGTCGATCAGATCGTTGATGTCGGCCAGCAGATGCGCGCCGAGGTTGCGGATGGTCCGCGCCAGTTGCCTGGCACGCATCATGCTTTCTTCCGACTCGATGAGTTCCGCCGCATTCGCGATGCCACCCAGTGGAGTACGCAGTTCATGACTGACACGCGCCATCAATTCGCTCTTGGCCTGGCTTTCGAGCTCGGCGAAGTGAATGGCCTCGTGCAATTGACGCGTCAATTCTCCGGCGTAGAACGGCACGATCAGCACCGCCAGAATCGCCGAGCCCCACGGGATCAGGTGATGCGCCCAGTAGGGCGAAAGCACCGGGACCAGGCAGACGAAGCACACGGACGCCGCCTGCGAAATCAGCAGGATTTCGCGGCGCCCGGTGCGCAGGCCGTAGCCGATGGTGGCGAAGTTGTACAGCGGCGTAAACAGGATGCCGTATTTTCCGGTGACCATCTCCCACGCGAACACCATGAAGGCGTCCATCACCGCGGTGGCGATCAGCGACGCCGTCGTCGGACGCGAGCGGGCATTGCGAAGGAATACGTAGGCGGCCGCCGCGTACAGCAGGTGCGCGGTGCCGACGATGACTTCCCAGCGCGTCACCACGCCGAATCCCATGCCGAGGGCGAAACCCAGCGCGATGCCGCCGACCACCATCAGCAGGCGCAGTTTCGCCTGCCGGACCAACGCGGCCGTGCTGTCGACTCCGAAGGTGTTTTGCATGGCGATGGAAGTTGTCGGGCGGGAGCAGTCCGATATTTTCGAGAAACCAGGGCCAGGAAGCTGCAATGAAAGAGGTTGCGATCACCGGAATCGGCGTCCATTCTCCCATAGGGCTGGACGAGCAAGCCGTACTCGAAAGCCTGCTGATGCTGCGCAGCGGCATTCGCCGCATCGACATCCCCGCCACCGGCAAGGCCTACGCCGTGGGTCTGATCGAGAACGATTTCAGCGAACGTTTCACCAAGATGGAACGGCCGTTGCTTGATCGTATCGCGCAACTCGCGGTACTCGCCGCGCAGCAGGCCTCTGAAAACGCCGGAATTGCCAACTATTCCACGTTCGCGGAACGTGCCGGGGTATTTTTCGGCACCGCGCGTGGCGGCGTTACCACAGAATGGGCCGCCTCCCAGGAGTTCATGGACCACCCGACCCGTACGGCGCGGCCATATTACCTGATGGGTTCCATGCCCAATTCGGCGGCGTCGCAGATTTCCATTCGCCAGCAGATCCTCGGCCCGGCCGTCACGCACACCTCGGCCTGTGCGTCGTCGGGCGTGGCGATCGCCGATGCCTGCCGCCACATTCTTTCCGGCGAGATCGACGTGGCGCTGGCCGGCGGAGCCGAGTCGACCGTGCAGCCGGGCGTGGCGCCGATTTTCCTGCGGCTGTGGGACGCATTGCGCGCCCTCGCCGAGGTCGCCGACGATCCGGCGACCAGTTGCCGCCCGTTCAGCAGCGACCGCACCGGTCTGGCGCTCGCCGAGGGCGCGGCGTTTTTCGTGCTGGAGTCGGTCGAGCATGCGCAACGCCGCGGCGCGACCATCCTGGGCTACCTCTGCGGCAGCGCGGTGGCCTCGGACGCCTACCACATGGGTGCGCCGCATGCCCGCGGCCAGGCGGCGGCGATGCGCGGTGCGCTGCGCGCCGCCGGCATCGACATCGCGCAGGTCGACTACGTGAACGCCCACGCCACCGCCACGCGCGAAGGCGACGGCGTGGAGATCGCGGCGATGCGCGAGGTGTTCGGTGCCGACGCCGAGCGCATCCCGGTGAGTTCGACCAAGGCGCTGCACGGCCACATGCTGGGCGCCGCCAGCGCCATGGAAACCCTGGTCTGCCTGCTCGCCGCGCGCCACGCCTTCGTGCCGGCGACGGCGCACCTGGGCGAGGTGTCGGAAGACTGCCGCGGCGTGCGGCACGTGCGCGAAGTGCGCCGCGAGCGCCCCATCCGCTATGCCATGAGCCTGTCCGCGGGGTTCGGCGGCACCAATTGCGCACTCATCGTGCGCCCGCATTGACCCCGCGCGGCCCCAGATTCCGCATTCCGAGTTCCAAGTCCCGAGGCGCACGACGCTTTCCCGCCATGACTTCCCTGCACTCCGACTCCCCGCTGTTGCGCAACCCGCAGCGCCCGCGCGCGCACCGACCCGCTGCGCATCCGGCGTCACGCCCCGGCGCCGGGGTCGAGATCCGCCACGACGCGACCATCGATACGGCATGGGTGACCATGCAGCCGCGCCCCGGGCAGGCGCTGAACTTCTCGCCGGCCCTGCTCGACGCGTTCGACGCGGCGTTCGCGCACTGGGAAGCCAATGGCTGCAAGTGGGAGGACGACGACGGCAGCCTGCTGCCCGTCCACTACGCCGTGCTGCGCTCGGCGCACCCGCAATACTTCAGCATCGGCGGCGACCTGGCGCTGTTCAACGACTGCATCACGCGCGGCGACTTCGACGCGCTGCGCGCGTATTCGCGGCGCTGCATGGATCTGACCTACCGCTGGGCCTGCCATGTCGCGCACCACGCCACCACCATCTCGCTGGTACAGGGTCGTGCGCTGGGCGGCGGCTTCGAGTCGGCCCTGTCTTCCGACTACGTGATCGCCGAGGAGCAGTCCGAGTTCGGGCTGCCGGAGATCCTGTTCGGATTGTTCCCTTGCTCGGGGGGCATGCCGCTGCTGGCACGGCGCATCGGCCTGGCCCGGGCGCAGCGGATGATGACCGACGGGCGCCTCTACAAGGCCGCCGAACTGCTCGAGATGGGCGTGATCGACGAAGTCTGCGCGCAGGGCCACGGCGAGCGCGCGGTGCGCCGCTTCATCGCCGAGCACTCCAGGGCGCGCGGCGCCCGCCATGCGCTGCAGCTGGCCCGTCAGCGCATGCAGCCGCTCGACCTGCGCGAGATGGCCGCCGTGGTCGACGACTGGGTCGACGTGGCGCGCGGCCTGAGCACGGCCAACCTGCGCGTGCTCGACACCCTCACGCGCATGCAGAGCAGCGAGTTCGGGCAGTAGCGCGCCGCGCGGCGCGCAAGCCCCGCGCGGCGTGCCTCGTCACGGCACCAGTTGCCACGCGCCGTGCTCGATGCGCAGCATCGCCACGGCGTTCGTGGACGGCCCGTTGTGGTTGGTCGGCGAGAAGTCGTAGATGCCGTCGGGCGCCGGCAGACCGTGCAGGCCCTCGATGGCGTCGCGCAGCGCGCTGCGCAGCGCCGCGGTGTCGCCCGGGCGGGCCGAGCGCAGCGCGATCGGCAGCGCATGCTCGAGCAGCACGCCGCTGTCCCAGGCGTTGGCGCTGAACTGGGATACCGTATTGCCGTAGGCCTTCTGGTAGGCGCTGGACATCCGCATGGCGGCTGCCTTGATCGGCGACGACGCCGGCAACTGCGCGGCGACCAGCGCCGGCGATGCCGGCAGCAGCGTGCCATCGCAGTCACTGCCGCAGACCCGCAGGAAGTCCGGATTCGCCACGCCGTGGGTCTGGTACAGCTGGCCCTGGAAGCCGACCTGCTTGAGCGCCCGCTCGGGCAGCGCGGCCGGCGTGCCGGAGGCGACGATCAGCACGGCCTGCGGCTTCGCCCCGACGATGTGCAGGGCCTGGCCGGTCACCGAGGTCGCGGTTCGCGCGAAGGCCTCGCGATCCACGATGCGGATCCCGTTGCGCGCGGCGTCGGCCGAGAAGGCCTTCCACCAGCCCTCGCCGTAGGCATCGTTGAAGCCGATGAACGCCACCCGCTTGTAGCCGTGCGCCAGCATGTTGCCGACCACCGCGTGGGCCATCATGCCGTTGCTCTGCGGGGTGCTGAACATCCAGCGGGTCTTCGCCGTCACGGGCTGCGCGATGCTGGGCACGATCGCGATGTCCGGAACCTTGTAGTGCGCCGCGACATCGGTCACGGCCAGCGCATTCGGCGTGATGCTGGGGCCGAGGATGACGTCCACGTGATCCTTGGCGATCAACTCGCGCGCATCCTTCACGGCGGCCGTCGGATCGGTGGAGTCGTCCAGGATGGTGTAATGGATGGCCTGTCCCGCGATGGTCTTCGGGAACAGCTCGATGGTCTTGCGCTCCGGGATGCCGAGCGACGCGGCCGGGCCCGTCATCGACAGAATCACGCCGACGCGGACGTCGGCCATGGCGGCGGGGGCGGCGCCCAGCAGGGCGGCCGCGAGCACGGCGGTTTTCCAGGCTTTCATGAGCTTGTCTCCTTGGGTGGTTGTGCGGCGGTTCACTGCGCCGCCGGCAGTTCGGGCAGAAGCGCAGCTCCGGCCGTGATGCGTTGCCAGTGCAAGCTGGCGCGCGGCAGCAGCCAGTCCCGCGCGTAGCCCATGCGTTCGAGCTTGGCCTGGCGCCAGCGTGCATCGCCGTCGTGCAGACCCAGCGCGGCGCGCGCGCTGGAGGCGAAGGCCCAGGCGCAGAGCAGCCACCACAGCGCCTCCATGACATCCTGCGCCAGCGCGCTGGTGGCGGCCGGCTCGTGCTCCAGCGCGAGCAGCGCATCCAGCGCCCTGGCCGCGGCGTCGCACTGGCCGCGCAGCGCCTCGGCGAAGGGCCGCGCCTGCTGCGGCCCGTCGCAGGCGCGCGCCTCGTCCAGGCACTCCTGGAGCAGCGCGCGCAGCGCGGCGCCGCGGTCGCCGAGCAGCTTGCGCTGCAGCAGGTCGATGGCCTGGATCTCGTTGGTGCCTTCGTAGATCATCGCGATGCGGGCATCGCGCAGGCTTTGCTCGATGCCGTATTCGCGCACGTAGCCATAACCGCCGAACACCTGCAGCGCGGCGCTGGCGCCGTCGAAGCCCAAGCGCGTGAGCTGCGCCTTCAGCAGCGGCGTGAGCAGTGCCGCGCGCGCCTGCGCCGCCTGCCGCACCGCGGCATCGCGGTGCTGTTCGGCGAGGTCGAGCGCGAGCGCCGCGCGCGCCGCGATCACGCGCCCGGCCTCGACCTGCGCCTGCAGCCCGAGCAGCACATGGCGCATCGCCGCGTGGCGCGCGATCGGGTCGGCCGTCGCGCCCCCCGCCGCGGCGCGCGCGCCCGCCACGCGCGACTGCCGGCGCTCCAGCGCGTAGCGCAGCGCGTTCTGGGTCGCCATCTCGGCATGCCCGAGGCCCTGCAGCGCGACGTGCAGGCGCGCCGAGTTCATCATCACGAACATCGCGGCGAGCCCCCTGCCCGGCTCGCCCACCAGCCAGCCGACGGCATCGTCGTAGCGCATGGCGCAGGTGGCGCTCGCCTGCAGCCCCATCTTGTGCTCCAGGCCCTCGCAGACCATGGCGTTGCGCGAGCCGTCGGGCAGGAACTTGGGCACCAGCGCCAGCGACAGGCCGCGCGAGCCGCGAGCCGCGTCGGGCAGGCGGCACAACACCAGGTGCACGATGTTCTCGCTCAGATCGTGTTCGCCGCCGGAAATGAAGATCTTGCTGCCGCGCACCCGCAGGCTGCCGTCGGGCTGCGGCTGCGCGCGCGTGCGCAGCAGCCCCAGGTCGCTGCCTGCCTGCGGCTCCGTCAGCGCCATCGCGGCCAGCCACTGCCCACTCACCAAGGCGGGCAGATAGCGCGCCCGGCAGGCATCGTCGGCATGCGCTGCGAGGGTCTGCACCGCGCCGTGCAGCAGGTCGGGATACATGTTCCAGGCATGGTTGCAGGCGTCGAACATCTCGCGCACCAGCCCGTCGAGCAGCAGCGGCAGGCCCTGCCCGCCCCATCGCGGCGGGCCCGCCAGGGCCGGCCAGGCCGCCGCGACGAAGGCCTCGTAGGCGTCGCGAAAGCCGTCGGGCGTGCGCACGCCGCCATCCGGCTGCAGGCGGCAGCCTTGCCGGTCGCCCGTCGCGTTCAGCGGCAGCAGGCGCTCGCGGGCGAAGCGCGCACCCTGCTCCAGCACGGCGCAGGCGGTGTCGAGATCGAGTTCGGCGTGCGCCGGGCACTGCGCCCACGCCGCCGGGGCGTCCAGCACATGCTCCAGCACGAAGCGCATGTCGCGCAGCGGGGCCTCGTAGTTCCAGCTCATGCGCATTGCACCCGCAGGTCCTCGGGAATGGCGATGGCGCGCAGGCGCGCCGGATCCTGCGCATCGCGCACGACGAAGGCGCGCACTTCGGTGCCCTCGCACAGCGTCACGCCGTTGCGCCGGACGACATGGCGGTGGCGGAAGGTCTTCGCCGCCCAGTGCTCGATCACGGTCTCGATCTCCAGGGTCTCGCCATAGGTGGCCGATTGCACGAAGCGCGTGTGGATCTCCAGCAGCGGCGTGCCGATGATGCCGCGGCTGCGCTCGAGTTCGCGCCAGGGCGGCAGGCCGCAGGCACGAAAATAGGCCAGCGACGCCTGGTCCATCCAGCGCAGGAAATTGGGAAAGAACACGATGCCGGCGGGGTCGCAGTCGCCGAACTGCACCTCCACGCGGTACAGGCGCCGGGTCGGCTGCGCCGCCGTGACGGAAAGGGATTCGCTCATGAACGGGCTTGCGGGTTTTCCAGCAGCAAGGCGATGCCCTGGCCGCCGCCGATGCACGCCGCGGCGACGCCCCAGCGCGCGCCGCTGGCGCGCAACTGGCGCGCCACCGTGACGGTCAGGCGCACTCCGGTGGCCGCCAGCGGATGCCCCAGCGCAATGGCGCCGCCATGCACGTTCAGGCGCTGCGCATCCAGCCCCAGCTCGAGCGCCACCGCCAGCGTCTGGGCACCTTGCGCCTCGTTGATCTCGAAACGCGCCACGGCGTCGAGCTCCAGGCCGCTGCGCTCGAGCAGCAGGCGGATCGCCGGCGCCGGGCCGAGGCCCATGATTTCCGGCGGCACGCCGACCACCGCGGCCGCGGCCACGCGCGCCAGCGCGGCCCGGCCATGGCGCCTGAGCGCGGCGGCGTCGCCGACCAGCGCCGCGGCCGCGGCATCGGTCAGCGCCGAGCTGTTGCCGGCGGTCTGCACGCCGTCGGGGATCGCGCTGCGCAGCCCGGCCAGCGCCTGCGGCGTGGTCGGGCGCGGGTGGGTGTCGCGCTCGGCCAGCCGCGCCTTGCCGCACAGGCGGATGCCGCGCGGCCGGTAGCCGTCGAGCTCGAAGCGTTCGTGCCCGACCGCGACGATCTCGTCGTCGAACCAGCCGTCGGCCTGGGCCTGCAGCGCACGCGCGAAGGAACGCGCGGCGAACGCGTCGACCTGCTCGCGCGTGATGCCGTAGCGCCGGGCCAGGTTCTCCGCCGTGGCGATCATCGAGATGCCGGGCGCCGGATCGTGCAGCGCCTCCCACATGTAGTCCTTGAACGCCACCGGGGCGCCGAGCCGGAAGCCGCCACGGTGGTCGAACGCGGCGATCGGGTTGCGGGTCATCGACTCGGTGCCGACCACCAGCACCAGGCTGCGCCCCGCGCGCAGTTCGGCGCCGGCCTGCCGGAACAACTCGAAGCCGGTGCCGCAGATGCGCTGCACCATCAGCGCCGGACGCTCCAGCGGAACGCCGGCGTACAGCGCGATGTGGCGCGGCAGGTAGAACTGGTCGAAGCCGCCGGGCGCCATGTTGCCGGCCAGCGTGGTGTCGACGCGCGCCGGATCGACGTCGCCGCGGCGCAGCACGGCGCGCGCGACGTGGATGCCCAGGTCGATCGGATTGGCGTCGGCGAACGCGCCCTGGTAGTCGACCTGCGGCGTACGCAGCCCGTCGAGCAGGTAGACATCGTCGAAGGCGTCGTACAGCCCGCTCATCGCGCCCTCTCCACCTTGGCCGCGCGCTTTTCCAGGAAATCGCGCACGCGCTGCTTGGCCGCCTCGTCGCCCTGCGCGATCGACGACATCAGCGCCTCGACGAACAGGCCCTCGCCGGGCGCCAGCTCGGCGATGCGCGGCAGTGCCTGGGTGATGGCATAGTTGGACAGCGGCGCATTGCCGGCGATGCGCCGCGCCAGCTCCAGCGCCTGCGCCAGACCCGCGCCGTCGTCGACCAGGTAGTTGGACACGCCGATGGCCTGGCCCTGCTCGGCGTCGAACACGCGTCCGGTGAGCATCATGTCGGTCATGCGCGACACGCCGATCAGGCGCGAGATGCGCACCGAACCGCCGCCGCCCACGAAAATGCCGCGCTGTCCCTCGGGCAGCCCGTAGAACGCGCTGCGCTCGGCGATGCGCAGGTGCGCCGACGCCGCCAGCTCGAGCCCGCCGCCGACCACGGCGCCATGCAGCACGGCCAGCACCGGCACCGGGCCGAACTGGATGGCCTCGAATGCGGCGTGCCAGGCGCGCGAGTGGTGGATGCCCTGCACCACGTCGCGCTCGCTCACCTCCGACAAATCGAGCCCGGCGCAGAAGTGCTCGCCTTCGCCGCTGAGCACGACCACGCGCACCTCAGCCGGCAGGTTGACGAACAGGGTGTGCAACTGCGCCAGCAACGCATCGCTGACGGAGTTGCGCTTGTGCGGCCGGTTCAGCCGCGCATGCAGCACCACGTCGTCGCGCTGCAGGCGCAGCAGGTCCAGCGCGGCGAGCGCGCCCGATGCAGGTTGAAGGTCGCGCAACATGGTGATGGTCAGGCAAGAATGGTCGGCGCCGCGCCGGCGTACAGCGCATCGACCAGGCCGGCACGCTCGCGCAGCACGGCGCGCTGGTTGATGTATCCCTTGTCGGTGATCTCCCCGGCGGCGCTGCTCGGCGGCTCGGCCAGCACCAGCGCGCGCGCCGGGGTCTGCGACGAACCGGCGCCCTGCTCGCGCTGCTGGCGCAGCACGCGCGCGATGTTGTCGTGCAGCTCGGCCGGCGCCAGCGCGGCGGCCTGCGGCGTCGGGAAGATCAGCAGCCCGACCTCGGCGCGATCGTGGCCGGTGACCACGACGTCCTGCGCCCACGGCGCCAGCGCCGACACCAGGCGCACGCGCAGCGTGCCCACCGACACCCAGGTTCCGGAACTCAGCTTGAAGTCCTCGGCCACGCGGCCGTCGAAGGCGATGCCCTGCTCGGGATGCTGCGCGTCGGCGAGCTGCCCGGCGTCGCCGATGCAGTAGTAGCCCTCGGCGTCGAAGGCCTGCGCCGTCAGCTGGGGTGCGTCCCGGTAGCCGGGGAACACGTTGACCCCGCGCACGCGCATTTCCAGCTTGCCGCCGCTGGGCACGAATTTGACCTCGGTGCCCGGCAGCGGCAGCCCGATCACGCCGGCTTGTTCGAGCCACCAATGCGCGCTGGTGATGGCCGGCGAGGTTTCCGTCGAGCCCCACGACGTGGTCAGCCACAGCGGCTCGCCGCGCACGCGCAGCGCCAGCGCCTGCAGCCGTTCCCAGCTGGATTGCGGCAGGCTGGCGCCGGCGTAGAACACGCCGCGCAGGCGCGACAGGAAGGCCCGCGCCTGCGCCTCGTCGGCCTCGAGCAGCGGCAGCAGCATGTCGATGCCGCGCGGCACGTTGAAATGCAGCGTCGGGCCCAGCTCGCAGGCGTTGCGCAACGTGCGCTCGATCAGCCCGGGCAACGGGCGGCCGTCGTCGATGGCCAGCATGCCGCCGTTGCGCAGCACCATGTTCAGGTTGTGGTTGCCGCCGAAGGTATGGCTCCACGGCAGCCAGTCCACCAGCACCGGCTTTTCGTGCTCCAGAAAACGCCACGCCTGCGCCACCATCTGCTGGTTGGCGCACAGCATGCGGTGGGTGTTGATGACCACCTTCGGGTGTCCGGTCGAGCCGGACGTGAGCAGGTACTTGGCGTGGGTGTCGGGCGTGATGGCGGCGTACGCCTGCATCACCGCCGGCCCCTCGGCCGTGCGCAGCAGGCTGTCGAAACCCAATGCGCCGGGAAAGGTCTCGGCGCCGCGGCTGAACACCACCACCGCATGCTGCCCCGAGCCGGCGACGGCCGGGCCGTACACGGCGGCATCGCTGGCGTAGATCAGCGCCGGTCCGAGGGTGTTGAGAATGCCGTGGATGCGCGAGAAGTCGCCGTCGCGCGCCAGCCGGCAATAGGCGCTGGACACGGTGCACACGGCGCGGCCGATGTGCATGCCGGCGAGCATCAGCAGCAGATGGTCGATGGCGTTGTCCGACAGCACCACGATGGGCGCCTGGGGCATGAGCTTCAGGCCGAGCAGGCTTTGCGCGATGCGTCCGACCCGGGCGCGCGTCTCGCCCCAGTCCAGGCGCCGCCACGCGCCGTCCTCGGCACGCTCGGCGAAGGCCGGCGCGTGCGGTGTCTCGCGCGCCCACTGTTCGAGCCAGTCGCCGACGCAGCGCGCATAAGGCTTGAGCGGCTCGGGCGAGCGCAGCACGAAGCTGCCGTCGTCGAAGCCGACCCGCACCACGCGCGGCGGCGCGAGGCCGAGGCGCTGCGCATGCGGCAACGCGCCGGGCCTGCCCGGCTCGGGCGGCAGGCCCGGCGCGGCATGCCCCGCTTGCTCGTCCATCTGCGCTCCCATGATTTTCCGTACACATGTGTATGTGTTTGGACGTATGCTAGGCGTGCCAACCCGGCGCAGGATCCGTACAAACCCCAGCCTCCGGCACACATCGCATGTCCGCCTCCGAGTCCCTCCCACGACGCGCGCCCACGCGCACCACCGCCGCCGCCGCGGCACGCCGCGAGACCCTGACGCCGGAGCGCTGGATCCAGGCGGCGACCGATGTGCTGGTCGACCGTGGCATCGACAACGTACGGGTGGATGTCCTGGCCAACGAACTTTCGGTGACCAGAGGCAGCTTCTACTGGCATTTCCGTGATCGCGAGGATCTGCTGCGCCAGGTGCTGCAGGCCTGGCGCGACCGCGCCACCGAGCAGCTCACGGCACGTCTGCGACAGGCCAACCGCGATGCCCGCGCGCAATTGCGCGATGTGCTGTCGCTGCCGTTCCGCGGCCGCGCCGCGGCGCGCGCCGCGCGCATCGAACTGGCGCTGCGCGCCTGGGCCCGCCACGATGCCATGGCGCGCGAGGCGGTGGACCAGGCCGATGCCAGCCGCATCGACTACATCTGCGGCCTGCTCGAAACCATCGGCTTCGACGGCGCCGAGGCACGCCAGCGCGCCTTTCTCGCCTACGGCTATGTGGTCGCCGAATCCCTGCTGTCGACCCTCGGCAGCGCGCCCGAGCGCGCCGCACGCAGGCGCCTCGTGGAAGCGCTGCTGCAGCAAGCGCTGCGCGCGCCGCAATGATGCGGCGTTGCCGGGCGCGCGGGCCCGCGAGCGGTCAGGCCGCGACGCCGGCGTCGCCGCTGCGTCGCGGGCGCAGCGCGCTGGCCTGCAGGGCCAGTTCGCGCACCCGATCCCAGTCGCGCGCCTGCACCAGTGCCGGCGGCGTCAGCCAGGATCCGCCCACGCACGCGACATTCGGCAGCGCCAGGTAATCGGCCGCATTGTCGGGGCTGACGCCCCCCGTCGGGCAAAAGCGCAGCTGCGGCAGCGGCCCGTGCCACGCCCGCAGCAGCGCGCGCCCGCCCACCGCCTCGGCCGGAAACAGCTTCAGGGCCTCGAAGCCCTGCTCGGCGGCCTGCATCGCCTCCGATGCCGTGGCCACGCCCGGCAGGAAAGGCCACGGCCCGTTGCGCACGGCCTGGCAGAGCGCCGGCGTGAGCCCGGGGCTGACGCCGAAGCGCGCGCCGCAATCCACGGCGCGCTGCCACTGCGCGGCGTCGGTGACGGTGCCGGCGCCGACCACGGCATCGGGCACCGCCTGCGCGATGGCGCGGATGGCATCGAAGGCGGCGGCGGTGCGCAGCGTGACCTCGAGCACCGGCAGCCCGCCGTCGACCAGCGCCCGCGCGAGTTCCACCGCGCCATCCGCGTCGTGCACGACGATCACCGGCATCACCGGCGCAAGAGCGAGAAGTTCCAGGGCCTTCATCGGTGGATCTCCGTCATCGCGGGGGAATGCGCATGGTCCGGGTGGGCGAAGCTTGCCGCGCCCTGCTCCGCGCCGTCGGCATTGTTGCGGAACACTGCGAACAACTCGCGCCCCCATCCATGGGCCTGCGAGCCGGCCGGACGCGCCGGCTCGCGCGCCGCCCATTGCGCGGCGTCGACCTCGGCCGTCAGGCGGCCCTGCAGCGCATCCAGGGTCAGCGCGTCGCCATCGCGCAGCAGCGCCAGGGCACCGCCGCAGACCGCCTCCGGCGTGACGTGGATGGCCGCCGGAACCTTGCCGGACGCGCCGGACATGCGCCCGTCGGTGACCAGCGCGACCTTGAAGCCTCGGTCCTGCAGCAGGCCCAGCGTGGGAGTCAGCTTGTGCAACTCGGGCATGCCGTTGGCGCGCGGCCCCTGGAAGCGGATCACGGCGATGAAATCGCGCTCCAGTTCGCCGCGCTGGAAGGCCTCGAGCAACGCATCCTGGCTGTCGAACACGATCGCCGGCGCGCGGATCACGCGATGCTCCGGCTTGACCGCCGAGACCTTGATCACCGAGCGCCCGAGATTGCCGGTGAGCAGGCGCAGGCCGCCCTCGGCGCTGAACGGGTCGCGCGCCGGACGCAGCACCTGCGGATCGGCCGAAGCCTGCGGCAGGTCGCGCCACGCCAGCCGGCCCTGGTCCAGGTACGGTTCGCGGGTGTAGGCCTCGAGACCGCTGCCGGCGACCGTGCGCACGTCGCCGTGCAGCAGCCCGGCTGCGAGCAGCTCGCGGATGACGAAGCCGATGCCTCCGGCGGCATGAAACTGGTTCACGTCGGCGCCGCCGTTGGGATAGACGCGTGCCAGCAGCGGCACCACGCGCGACAGCTCGTCGAAGTCGTCCCAGTCGATGGTCAGCCCGGCGGCGCGCGCGATGGCCACGAGATGGATGGTGTGGTTGGTCGACCCGCCGGTGGCGAGCAGGCCGACGATGCCGTTGACGATGGAGCGCGCGTCGATCATCTCGCCGACCGGCGTGAACTCGGGGCCGCCGCGGCACACGGCCACGGCGCGCCGCGCCGCCTGCATGGTCAGGGCCTTGCGCAACTCGGTGCCGGGGGGCACGAAGGCCGCGCCGGGCAGATGCAGGCCCATGACCTCCATGAGCATCTGGTTCGAATTCGCGGTGCCGTAGAACGTGCAGGTGCCGGGGCCGTGGTAGGAGCGCATTTCCGCCGCGAGCAGTTGCTCGCGCCCGATCAGCCCCTGTGCGTACTGCTGGCGCACGCGCGCCTTCTCGTCGTTCGGCAGGCCGCTGGACATCGGGCCCGCGGGCACGAACAACGCCGGCAGATGGCCGAAGGCGAGCGCGGCGATGAGCAGGCCGGGAACGATCTTGTCGCACACGCCGAGATACAACGCCGCGTCGAACATCTGGTGGGTCAGCGCCACGGCCGTGGCCATGGCGATGACGTCGCGCGAGAACAGCGACAGTTCCATCGACGGCTGGCCCTGCGTGACGCCGTCGCACATCGCCGGCACGCCGCCGGCGAACTGCGCCGTGGCGCCGGCCTGCGACGCCGCGAGCTTGATCCATTCCGGATAATCACGCAGCGGCTGGTGCGCCGACAGCATGTCGTTGTACGCCGAGACGATGGCCAGGTTCGGCGGCGCGATCTCGGTCAGGCGCATCAGCGAGGACTTGGCGTCGTCCGGCATCGCGGCGCCTGCGTGGGCCAGGTTGGTGCAGGACAGCCTCTGGCGTTGCACGCGCGAGCCGACCTCGGCGCGCAGGCGCTGCAGGTAGGCCTCGCGCGTGTCGCGGCTGCGCTCGCTCACCCGGCGCGTCACGGCGACCAGGGTCGGATGCAGTTCCGGTTGGGGTGGCATGGTGTCTCCTTCTGTAACTTTGCAACATCGTGTGGGGATACGGGGATGCGAGCCATCGACTCCGTTGTCGAGCGGGACGGCCTTTTTGACCTCGAGTTCCCGCAGATCCCGACAGGGTCGAGCCTACCACGGAAGCACAGAGAGTACATTGACGATACGTAGTTTGACTACATACACTGCGTTCGCAGGCTTCTCGGATCCTGCCCGCCGAGTCCGGCGCGAGCCCCGTCGCGTGCGCGTCGCCACGAACGCGCGCACGCTTGCGGACCCTCCCACTTTTTTTCCCGTCACCGTCCATGCCCACGACTCCCGCCTTTGACATGGTCCTGTTCGGCGGCACCGGCGATCTGGCCATGCGCAAGATCCTGCCGGCGCTGTTCGAGGCGCATCGCGACGCCACGCTGCACGAGCAAGGGCGCATCATCGCGCTCGGCCGCGCGGCGTCGTCGCGCGACGACTACCTGCGGCAGGTCGAGGCGCAGGCGCGCACGCATGTGCGCGTCGGTGCCGACGACGCGGCCTGGCGGAGCTTTCTCGAGCGCATCGACTTTCTCAAGCTCGACTCGTCCAACGCGGCCGACTTCCAGCAACTCGCCGGCCTGCTGGCACGCGCCGACGGCGAGCGCGTGGTGGTGTGCTACCTGGCCACGGCGCCGCGCCTGTTCACCGAGATCTGCGCCCACCTGGCCGCGAGCGGTCTGAACCACGGCAACGTGCGCGTGGTGCTGGAAAAGCCCCTGGGCCATGACCTGGCGTCGTCGGCGCAGATCAACGCCGAGGTCGGCAAGCACTTCGCGGAACACCAGATCTACCGGATCGACCACTACCTTGGCAAGGAGTCGGTGCAGAATCTGATGGCCATCCGGTTCGGCAACGTGCTGTTCGAGCCGCTGTGGCGACGCGAATGGATCGACCACGTGCAGATCACCATCGCCGAGGATCTCGGCGTGGAAGGCCGCGGCGAGTTCTACGACCGCACCGGCGCGCTGCGCGACATGCTGCAGAACCACCTGCTGCAACTGCTGTGCATGGTGGCCATGGAACCTCCGGCGAACCTGCACGCCGACGCCGTGCGCGACGAAAAGCTCAAGGTGCTGAAGGCGCTGCGCCCGATCCTGCAGGACGACGTGCCGCGCTACACGGTGCGCGGCCAGTACCGCGCGGGCGCCGCCGGCGGCAAGCCGGCGATCGGCTATCGCGACGAGCCCGACGTGGCGCCGGACAGCCGTACCGAGACCTTCGTCGCGGTGCGCGCCGAGATCGCCAACTGGCGCTGGTCGGGCGTGCCCTTCTTCCTGCGCACCGGCAAGCGCATGGCCGAGCGCCTGGCCGAGATCGTGATCAGCTTCCGCGACGTGCCGATGCGCCTGTTCGGCATGCCGTCGGCGCTGCAGGGCGCCAACCGCATGGTCATCCGGCTGCAGCCCGACGAGCGCATCAGCCTGCATTTCCTGGCCAAGCAGGCGGGCGACGGCATGCGCCTGCAACCCACGTCGCTCGCGCTGGATCTGCTGTCGACCTCGCAACGCCGCCGCGCCGACGCCTACGAACGCCTGCTGCTCGACGTCATCCGCGGGCAGCTCGGACTGTTCATGCGCCGCGACGAACTGGCCGCCGCGTGGCGCTGGGTCGAACCCATTCTCGAGACCTGGGAAGCCGAGGGCAGCGAGCCCAAGCCCTACACCGCCGGCACCTGGGGTCCGGCCGCGTCGAGCGCGCTGCTGTCGCGCGACGGCGTATCGTGGCACGAGGAACTGTGAGCGCAGGCGTGAACCATTCCCCATCCGTCTCCCCGACGCGGCTGCAGGCCTTCGACGACGCCGCGGCGCGGGTCGCCGCGCTGTCGCGGGTCGTGCACGACGAACTCGCCGGCGTGCTGCGGCGGCGCGACTCGGCCGTGCTCGCGGTATCCGGCGGACGCTCGCCGGTGCCGCTGTTCCACGCGCTGCGCCGCCTGCCGCTGGACTGGTCGCGCGTCGTCGTCACGCTGGTGGACGAGCGCCTGGTCGCGCCCGACCACGCCGACAGCAACGAGGCGCTGGTGCGCGAGCACCTGCTGCGCGATGCCGCCGCCGCGGCGCGCCTGGTCGGGCTCGTCGACCCGCAGCGCCTGGAACTCGAACACTGCGTGCAGCACGCCAACCAGGGCGCGCTGCTCGCCGACGTGGTGCTGCTCGGCATGGGCGACGACGGCCACACCGCCTCGCTGTTCGCCGGCGCCGGCGGCATCGAGCAGGCGCTCGACCTGCGCTGCGCGCAGCGCTACGTAGGCGTCGTGCCGTCGACGGCGCCGCACGCGCGCATCAGCCTGAGCCTGCGCGCGCTGCTCGAAGCGCCCTGCCTGCTGCTGTGCATCGAGGGCCCCGCCAAGCGCCGCGTGTTCGACAGCGCGGCCGGCGACACGGCAAGCCGCTTCCCGGTCGCGCGCCTGCTGCATCATGCGGGTTCGCCGCTGCGCACTTTCTGGTCTCCATGACATCCTTTCTCCATCCGCGACTGCTCGCCGACATCGGCGGCACCAACGCGCGTTTCGCGCTGCAGCAGCGCGACGGCATCGAGCAGGTGCGCGTGCTGGCCTGCGCGGCATTCGCCACGCTGGGCGACGCCATGCGTCACTACCTCGACGACTGCGGCGCCGAGGTGCGCCATGCCGCGCTGGGCATCGCCAACCCGGTGCAGGGCGATCACCTGCGCATGACCAACCACCACTGGGAGTTCTCGATCGAGGCCCTGCGCCGCGAACTCGGGCTCGACACCCTGCTGGTGCTCAACGACTTCGCCGCGCTGGCGCTGGCGCTGCCGCTGCTGCCGCCGCATGAACTGCAGACCGTCGGCGGCGGCCGCTCCGACCCCGCGGCGCCGCGCGTCGTGCTCGGCGCCGGCACCGGGCTCGGCGTCGGAGCGCTGCTGCGCCAGCGCGACGGCTCATGGCATGCCCTGGCCGGCGAAGGCGGACATGTCAGCTTCAGTCCGGCGGACGACGACGAGGCCGAACTGTGGCGCTTCGCGCGCGCACGCCACGGCCATGTCTCGGCCGAGCGCCTGCTGTGCGGGCGCGGGCTCGAGCTGATCCACGCCTGGCTGAGCGCGCGCGACGGCGTCGCCGAGTCGGCCTGCGACGCCGCGACCATCACCCAGCAGGCGCTGAACGGCTCCGATGCGCGCTGCATGCGCGCGCTGGACATGTTCTGCGCCATGCTCGGCACCCTCGCGGGCAACCTTGCGCTGACCTTCGACGCACGCGGCGGCGTGTACGTGGGCGGCGGCATCGTGCCGCGCCTGGGCGAATACTTCTCCCGCTCGCCGTTTCGCGAGCGCTTCGAGGCCAAGGGGCGTTTCGCATCGTCGCTGGCGCACATCCCGACCCACGTGATCCACAGCCCGTGGCCGGGCCTGCTCGGCGCCGGCGCGGCGCTGCAGAACCTGCTCGACGAGCCGCGCCATGCTTGAGCGGGTGCGCGCGCAGTACGAGCAGCTGTCGGCCGCCGAACGCCGCGTCGCCGATCATCTGCTCGGACACCCGCACGAGTTCGTGCGCGCCGCGGTCGCCGACATCGCGCGCGAGTCCGCGGTGAGCCAGCCCACGGTGATCCGTTTCACGCGCTCGATCGGCTGCAGCGGCCTGCAGGAGTTCAAGCTCAAGTTGGCCGCCAGCCTGGTCGGCGGCGTCCCCTACGTGCATGCGGCGGTGGCGCCGGGCGACGGCACGGCCGAGATCTCGGCGAAGATCTTCGACAACGTCATCTCGGCGCTGATCAAGTGCCGCAACGAGGTCAGTCCGCCGAGCCTGGATCGCGCCATCGCGTGGATCGCCGACGCGCGCCGTGTCGAGTTCTACGGCCTCGGCAACTCCGGCATCATCGCGGCCGACGCGCAGCACAAGTTCTTTCGCTTCGACATCGCCACCGTCGCCTACGCCGACCCGCATGTGCAGTCGATGGCCGCGGCGCTGCTCGGGCCGCAGGACGTGCTGGTGGCGATCTCCAACTCCGGGCGCACGCGCGAACTGCTCGACGCCGTAGGCATCGCGCTGCGCAACGGCTGCCGCGTCATCGCGCTGACCTCGCCGGGCTCGCCGCTGGCGCGCATGGCGTCGCTGGCGATTCTCGCCGACGCGCTCGAGGATGCCGAGCTGTACAGCCCGATGATCTCGCGCATCCTGCATCTGACCCTGATCGACGTGCTCGCCGTGGGCGTTGCGCTGCGCCGCGGCAGCTCGGTGATCGGGCCGCTGGAGCGCACCAAGCGCAGCCTGCGCGGGCGCCGGCTGCGCGTCCAGCCGCCACCCGACGACGCCGCGGAGACACCATGAACCGACTGACCGCGCTGCCCGCATGGAAGGCGCTGTGGAGCCACTTCACGCGCGCCCGCGACTGGCACATGCGCAACCTGTTCGACGAGGACCCCGGGCGCGCCGGCGACTTCTGGCTGGAGCATGCCGGGCTGCACCTGGACTACTCGAAAAACCGCATCACCACGCAGACCCTCACGCTGCTGCTGCAACTGGCACGCGAAGCCGGAGTGCCGCAGCGCATCGCCGCGATGTTCGCCGGCGAGCGCATCAACACGACCGAGCAGCGCGCCGCGTTCCACGTCGCGCTGCGCAATCGATCGGCGCAACCCATGGCCATCGATGGCGAGGACGTGATGCCCAAGGTGCAGTCCGTGCTGCACCGCATGGCCGCGTTCAGCGACAAGGTGCGCAATGGCGAATGGCTGGGCTACAGCCGCCAGCCCATCACCGACATCGTGAACATCGGCATCGGTGGCTCGGATCTCGGCTCGCTGATGGTCTGCCAGGCGTTGCGCGCGCACGCGCATCCACGCCTGAACATGCATTTCGTCTCCAACGTGGACAGCTCGCAGCTCAAGGAGACGCTGCGCCGCGTGCATGCCGAGACCACGCTGTTCGTGATCGAATCGAAGACCTTCACCACGCAGGAGACCCTGACGAACGCGCACACCGCGCGCGAGTGGTTCCTGCATCGCGCCGGCGACGCGTCCGCCGTGGCCTCGCATTTCGTGGCGGTGTCGAGCAATCTGCAGGCGGTGCGCGACTTCGGCATCGACCCGCGCAACATGTTCGAGTTCTGGGACTGGGTCGGCGGTCGCTTCAGCCTGTGGTCGGCCATCGGGCTGCCGATCATGCTGTCGATCGGCGAGCGCAACTTCCTCGACCTGCTGGCCGGCGCGCACAGCATGGATCAGCACTTCCGCGAGGCGCCGCTGGAGCGCAACATGCCGGTGCTGCTGGGCATGCTGGGCATCTGGTACATCAACTTCTTCGGCGCCGGCAGCCACGTGATCGCGCCGTACGACCAGTTCCTGCATCGCCTGCCGGCCTTCATCCAGCAACTCGACATGGAGTCCAACGGCAAGCGCACGACGCGCGACGGCACGCTGGTGGACTACGAGACGGCCCCCATCATCTGGGGCGACACCGGCATCAACAGCCAGCACGCGTTCTTCCAGTTGCTGCACCAGGGCACGCACATCTCGCCCATCGACTTCATCGCCTCGCTCGACAGCCGCAGCTCGCTGCCCGGCCACCACGAGATCCTCATGGCCAACATGTTCGCCCAGGCGGAGGCCTTCATGCGCGGACGCACGCTCGACGAGGCACGCGCCGAACTGCTGGCGCAGGGGCTCGACGCGCAGGCCGTGGCGCGCCTGGCGCCGTTCAAGGTGTTCGATGGCAACCGGCCGAGCAACACCCTGCTGCTGGATCGGCTGGATCCCTTTTGCCTGGGCGCGCTGGTGGCGCTGTACGAACACAAGATCTTCGTGCAGGGAACGGTCTGGGGCATCAACTCCTTCGACCAGTGGGGCGTGGAACTGGGCAAGAAGCTGGCGCACGGCATCCTGCTCGAGATCGAGGGCGCGGCGCCCTCGGCAGAGCGCGACGCCTCGACGCGCCAGCTGATCACGCTGTACCGTCAGCACCGCGAGCAGCCGCAAAAGGACGACTGAACGGGCGCGACGCGCAAGAAAAGGCCGGTCGGACCCGAGACGGGGCCGCCGGCCAACGGAGCCAGGATCCGCTGCAACGATACGCCCGACCTCCCGGGAGCGAACGCGCATCCGTGATGCCGATCCTGAGTCTTTAATGTAGCATTCCTACAGTTTGCTCGTCCACAAGAACTTGGCGAAAGTCAGGGCATTCCGCAGGTTTTGTGCCTGATTCCTGTGTTTTTACGTTGTTTTATTACGGACACTCCATGAACATCGCGCTGATCGCCCACGACGCCCAGAAGGACCGCATGATCGAGCTTGCGCGCGAGCACGCCGCGTGCCTGCGCCAGCATCGGCTGGTCGCCACCGGCACCACCGGCGCGCGCCTGCGCCACGAACTCGGACTGGAGGTGGAATGCCTGCGCAGCGGACCGCTGGGCGGCGACCTGCAGATCGGCGCGCGCCTGGCCGAGGGCGACATCCACCTGGTGATCTTCCTGCGCGATCCCATGACCGCGCAGCCGCACGAACCCGACATCAGCGCGCTGCTGCGCGCCTGCGACGTGCACGACGTCGCCTGCGCCACCAATCCGGCGAGCGCGACCCGCCTGCTGCGCGGCCTGACGACGCGCGGCGCCTGAGCGCCGCGCCGGCTCAGGCGAACTTGAGCCGGTCGCTGCCGTCCCACAGGCCCCAGAACGCGCCCACGTCGCCTTCCTGGGCCGCCTTCCAGGGCTCGTCGAAGGCCTCGAAGTGGAACAACTCGACGCCTTCGCGCGCCGCCCAGTCGTGCGCTCCCACCCAGTAGTGCAGGGCCGCGTCCGCCGACGGCACGGCCGCCCCCTGCGCCGAGCCCTGGCTGGGCCAGCCGGTCTCGGCCACCAGCAGGGGCTTGGCGCCGATATGCTCGCGCGTCGAACGCACCATGGATTGCAGGCGCTCGAGCGCCTGCTGCGCGCTGAACCCCTCCCAGAACGGATAGCAGTTCACGGCGACGAAATCGCTCGCTTCCACGAGTTCGGGATGGCGCTCGAACACATAGTAGGCATCCACCACGCCGACCGGCACGCCGGGCGCGCGCTGGCGGAACGCGCGCAGCTGCGCGAGCAGCACGCCGGCGTCGAGTTCGCCGCGCAGCAGCGTCTCGTTGCCCAGCGCCGCCAGGTCGACCTGGCCGTCCGCGGCCAATCCGACAAGTGCCTCGAACTCACGTTCGTTGCGCTGCGCGTCCGCGCCGAGCCAGGCGCCGACCATGGTGCGCAACTGCAACTGGCGCGCCATGCGCACGACCTGCTCGTGCTCGCCGGAACAGGCGAACAGGCGCACCCACTGCGCGTGCTCGCGCAACAACCGCAGGCGGGCTTCGGTACGCTGGCGATCGATGGCGGCGCCCGGCTGCTGCGAGGCCAGGTAGGGACTGAAGCACACGCCGTGCATCTTGCCGCGCAGCAGGCTCTGCAGGCGCTGCTGCAACTCGCTGCGGCGCGCCGGCTCGAGCACCATCTCGGCCGGGATCTGCTCGGCGCTCACCCCGGGCGCGGCGCCCGAGCGCGCCGGGGCATGGCCCTGCGCCGGCTCCGCGCCCTGCTCCAGCGCCGCGCGCCGCGCGTCGAGCTCTTGGCCCATGGTGCGCACGGTGGGCTCGTCGATCTCGTAGAAGAACAGCGCGATCACCGCGACCAGCGCGCCCAGCGCCGGCACCACGCTGGCCATGAGCAGGATGCCGTGCACGGTGCGTGCGCTCTCGGCGACATCGGGCAGGTAGCCGAAGAAGGACAGCAGATAGCCGGTGCCGGCGCCACCGACGGCCCAGCCGAACTTCTGCGCGAACGAGGCCGCGGAGAACACCAGTCCGGTGGCGCGGCGTCCGTTTTTCCATTCCGAGAAATCGGCGGTATCGGCGTACATGGCCCAGATCAACGGAGCCGTCGGAGCCGCGAACAGGCTGATCAGGGTCTGCACGATCCACACCAGCGCGATGTCCGCCGGGGGCACGAAATACAGGCCCACGCACAGCAGCCCGGCGAGGCTCATCGCGACGATGTACAGATTGCGCTTGCCGAAGCGCCGCGACAGCGGCGAGGTCGCCATGACCCCGACGATGAAGGCCATGGCGCCGGAGGTCATGACCGGACCGAAATAGTGGCCGCCGTGCGGCACCACGTTCTGGAAGTAGTAGATCGCGACCGTGTTGCGGATATTCGAGAAGGTCAACGCCGCGACGCCCACCGCGCAAAGCACCATCCAGGGGCGATTGCGCTTGAGGTCACGGATGTCGCTGCGGAACGACCCCTCGGCGCGCGGCTGCGGCTGCACGCGCTCGCGGGTCATGGCGAAGGTGACCAGGTAGAGCACCACCGCGAGGCCGGCGTACAGCGCCATCGTGGCCTGCCAGCCGTGCGGCGAGTTCTCGCTGCCGCCGAAGTGGCGCGCCAGCGGCAAGGCCGAGTTGACGATGATGAACACCGGCAGCAAGGCCATGACGAAACGATAGGAGCACACGCTGGTGCGCTCGGTGGAACTGGGCGTGAGTACGCCGAGCAGGCCCGAATACGGAATGTTGATGGCCGAGTAGGCGATCATCATCAGGCTCAGCGTCACGTAGGCATAGACGACCTTCGGCGTGCCCTGGAGATCGGGCACCGTGAAGGCCAGCACCGCCGCGCCGGCCATCGGCAGCGCCATCCACAGCAGGTAGGGCCGGAAATGTCCCCAACGCGTGTGCGTGCGATCGGCGATGGCACCGATCACCGGATCGATGAACGCGTCGCCGAAGCGGGTGACGAACATCATCGTGCCCATCTGCGCCGCGCTCAGCAGAAAGACATCGGTGTAGTACTTGGCGATGAAAATCGAGAACATCTGCCAGAACATGTTCGAGGCGAAGTCCCCGAACCCGTAGCCGACCTTCTCGGCGATCGTGAGTTTCGACCCTGTGTCCTTCATCCACCGCCCTCCTTCAGCCCCGTCGCCTGTCGCGGTTTCGCGCAGGCTCCACGGCACAGCGTACCCGGCACGCCCCCGGTTCGTTTGAAAGCGCTTTCACAAGAGCCTAGCGCCGCGCGGCCGCGCCAGGCATAGGGAATTCCCGAGCCGTGACGCGCCGCTGCCGCGTCGCGCTCACGCCGGCTCGACGCGCAGCCCGGCGGCGTCGAAGGCGTGCACCCGGCCAGGCGAGGCCTGCAGGCCGACGCGCAGGCCGCGCGGCGTGGCGAGACCCTCGCTGCCATGCACATTCACGACCCACGGATCCTCGATGCCGTCGAGGCGCACATGCAGCATCGAGGCGCCGCCCAGATGCTCGGCGAACTCCACGATGCCCGCGGCTGCGCCGTGCCCGGCGCACAGCTGCAGATGCTCGGCGCGCACGCCGAGCCGGTGCGCCGTCGCCGGCGCGCCGGCGCCGAGCGCGTGCCAGAGCGCGACATGGGCCGGCGAGGCGCCCTCGCCCGGCCGCTCGAGCATGTTCATGCGCGGCGTGCCGAGGAATCCGGCGACGAACTCGCTGCGCGGGCGCTCGTACAACTGCAACGGTTCGCCGACCTGCTCGATGCGCCCGTCGCGGAACACGGCGATGCGCTGGCCGAGGGTCATCGCCTCGACCTGGTCGTGGGTGACGTAGATCATGGTCGCGCCCAGTTCGCGGTGCAGGCGCGACAGCTCCACGCGCATGCTCACGCGCAGTTCGGCGTCCAGGTTCGACAACGGTTCATCGAACAGGAACACCTTCGGATTGCGCACGATGGCGCGGCCGATGGCGACGCGCTGGCGTTCCCCGCCCGACAGCTGACGCGGATAGCGCTCGAGCTGGTGTTCGATGCGCAGGGTGCGCGCCACGCGCTCGACCAGCTCGCGCCGCCGCGCGCGCCCGACGCCGGCCATGCGCAGGCTGAAACCCATGTTGTCCGCGACGCTCATATGGGGATACAGCGCGTAGCTCTGGAACACCATCGCCGCGCCGCGCTCGGACGGGCGCAGCTGGTTGGCGAGCACGCCGTCGATGCGCAGCTCCCCGGAGGTGATCGACTCCAGCCCGGCGATCATGCGCAGCGTGGTCGTCTTGCCGCAACCGGAGGGCCCGACGAACACCATGAATTCGCCGCCACGCACATCGAGGTCGATGTCGTCGATCACCACACGCTGCGCATAGGCCTTGCGGATGCGCGAAAGCTCGACGGCTGCGCTCACGATGCCCGCCCTGCCGCCGCGCTCAGGCCAGCGCCGCGGTCTGGGCCGCGAAACGCTTGGGCAGGCGGGACTCGTCGTACAGGCCCCAGTGCTTCTCCGGCTCGCGCGGATCCTCCGAGCCCTTCCACGCCTCGTCGAAGGCCTCGAACACGAAGCACGGCACGCCGCACGCGCGGGACCAGTCGAGCAGTTCGCGCAGATAGCGCTGCTGCGCATGCTCCGACGCGGCATGCGCGGGAATGCCGCGATCGTTCGCCACGCTCGGCCAGCCGGCCTCGGTGATCACCACCTGGCGCCGCGGAAAGCGCTGCGCCACCGCGGCATGATCGGCCTGCGTGTGCGCCAGCGCCTGCTCGACCGGGCGCTGTTCCCACGCCGGGTAGCTGTGGATGGAAATGAAGTCCACCGCATCCCCGAGCTGCTCGCCCATCTCGCCGAGCCACGGCACGTAGTTGTCGCACACCGTCAGCGGCACGTCGACCTGCCCGCGCACCGATTCGAGCAGCTCGCGCACGCGACGCGGCTCGACCAGGTGGTCGGTCCAGTCGACGCAGGCCTCGTTGCCGACGGCGCCGGCCACCACCACCTTGCGATGGCGCCGCAGCAATTCGCTCAGGCGTGCCACCTCGGCATCGTTGCGGGACCGGTTGGCGCGCAGCGTGGCGTCGTCGTGGCGCACGCCCCACGGGCAGCCTGGATTGTCGATCTCGGCCTCGAGGTAGGCGCCGAGCAGCACGCGCAGGTCCAGCGCCTCGCGCTCGATGCACTCGAGCACCAGCCGGGCATGCGGCCCGCAGTCGTACAGGCGCAGCATGCGCCAGCCCTGGGCTTGCAGCAGCCGCAGATCCTGCGCGATCTGCGACGCGCTCGGAAACACCCCGGCGCCGGGGCTCTGGCCCGCGCGATAGCCGGAATAGCAGATCGCGGGCAGGCACGGCAGCGGCGCATGCAGCGCGCCGCCGGACATCGCATCAGACATACTTGGACACTCCACGTTCATCCCACAATCCCCAGCACGCACCGACCGCGCCCTCGGCGTCGGTCTTCCAGGCCTCGTCGAAGGCCGAGAAATGGAACATGGGGATGCCCTCGGCGCGCGCCCACGCCTGGGCCTCGAGAAAATAGCGCATGGCATCGGCCGCCGACGGCTGCGCCCCGCCCACCGCGCTGCCGCGGTCGGGCCAGCCGGTCTCGGCAATCAGCACCGGACGCCCGGCCGCCGCGACGCGCGCCCGACGCACCATGTCGCGCATGTACTCCACGGCATGCTCGCGCGGGCAGCCTTCCCAGAAGGGGTAGCAATTCGCGAGCACGACATCGCAGGCCTCGGTCACGCGGGGATGCTGCTCGAACAGGTAGTAGGCATCGACGTAGCCGACAGGCACTCCGGGCACCGCGTCGCGCACCTCGGCCAGCGCGTCGAGCAGTTCCGACTCGTCGAGATCGCCGCGCAGCAGCACCTCGTTGCCCACGGCCAGCATGTCGACCACGCCTTCGCGCGCCAGCGCGATCGCGGCGTCGATCTCGCGCCGGTTGGTGTCGCGATCGCTGCCCAGCCACGCGCCGACCAGGGTCCTGAGGCCGGCCTGGCGCGCCAGCCGCGGTGTCGCCTCGTGGCCGTCGATGCACGAGAAACTGCGCACCCAGCGGGTATAGGGCGCGATGAGTTGCAGGCGCCGCTCGACGCTCTGCCAGGGCACCTGCATGCCCGGGCCCTGCCCCGGCTCGTACGGGCTGAAGCACAGCCCGTGCAGACCCTGCAGGATCACCTCGCGCACGTCCGCGCGCAAGGCCTGCAGTTCGCTGGCCGGTGCACCGCCGAGGTCGTCGGCGGGCTGCGCCGGCGCATCGCTCGCGCCCTGCCCGCTCCACGCGGGCGCACTGCCCCCTTGCAGCCGTGCACGCCAGTGCTCACGCGACATGACCGTCTCCTTCGCGCTGCCAGGGCAGTCGGCCGCGGCCGCGCCGTCCCGCGTCGGCGTAGCCACCGCGACGCTCGTACACGCGCACGTAATCCACCTGCAGTTCGGCGGGAAACGGGGTCGTGTCGTCGGGCGCGCCGGGGAAATTGCCCCCCACCGCGATGTTCATGACGATGTAGAACGGGCGGTCGAAGGGCGCCGGCCAGGCATGCAGTTCCTGCTCGCTGCGCGGGCGCCGGCCACGGCCGTCGACGGTATGTCCGCAACTCCACCAGAAATCCTGGCTGGCCCAGACGCGGCCGTCGAACTCCCAGCTGATGCGCCCGGGCTCCCACTCCACGGCATAGCAATGCCAGTCCGCCAGCGACTCCTCCGGGGCCAGCAGCAGGCGCCGCGTGCACAGTTCGCGCTCCGGAAACACACAGCCGTAGTGCAGGCTGCCGAGCACCTCGCTGCCGGCGTCGCCGCACACCTCCATGACGTCGATCTCGCCCGACGCCGCCCAGCGGCCGTAATGATCCTCCAGCGGCAGCATCCAGATCGCCGGCCACAGCCCCTTGCCATGCGGCACCCGGGCGCGGAACTCGAAGCGCCCGTAGCGCTGGGCGAACAGCGCGCGCCCGTCGGCATCGCGGGTGCGCAGGCGTGCCGACGTGAAACCTCCGGGGCTGGACGCATCGCGCAACGCGCGGATGCTCAGCACACTGTCGCGCACCGACACGTTGCGCGCGTCCGCGGTGTACTCCTGCAACTCCTCGTTGCCCCAGCCAGGCACCCAGACCCCGCTGACCGGGTCGTGGAAGCCGTTGCCGCGCTCGCAATACCACCTGGACGCATCCAGCGTGTCACCGTCGAACTCGTCCTGCCAGCGCAACACCCATTCTTCCTGCTGCATTCCCTGTCCCCCTGCCTCGGCCCCATGCTCGTCGCGCGCGGCCACCGCGGCCGCGCCCCGCTGCAGTTGCGTCACGGCGTCATGTAGCGCACGTACGCGACCTGCATGGTCTGGTCGTAGTTCGCCGGCACCTGCGTGTTGTCGCCGTTCGGCGCCCCCAGGTAGCCGCCGATGGCCAGGTTCATGATCACGTAGTAATTCTTCGCGGTGGTTCCGTACGGCCAGATCGACGACGCCGGGAAGCTGGGAATGCCGGCCACCGTCGGAGTGCAGCTCATCGTGCTCTTGGTGCAGGTCATGATCACCTGGTTGTCGACCGCGAACTCGATCTGCCCCGGGGTCCAGGCGAGCTGGTACAGGTGGAAGCTCGTGCTCAGCGGGCTCGACAGCGTGGCCTTCTGGTACTCGAACGAGTCGGTGTACGTGGGGCTGGGCGTGCCCGACGGCAGGTGCAGCGTGCTCTGCACCAGCGAGTCCTGGCCGGCGAAATACCTGCCCAGCCACTCGACCATGTCGATCTCGCCTCCGGCGGGCCAGGTCGGCTGGCCGTTGTTCACGTTGGGCGGCGAGCTCAGGTCCGGGTTGGGCCCCGGCAGCAGCCACAGCGCCGGCCACGAGCCGGTGCCGGTGGGCAACTCGGCCTTGATCTCGAGAAAGCCGCTCTGGCTCAGGTCGACCGTCTTCAGCGACGTGACCTTGGCCGACGAGAACATGCAGTTGCCGGGGGTCGAGGTGCCGCAGGTGTCGTTGAGCACGCTGCTGTCGGCGTGTCCGTGCAGGTTCAGGGTTCCGCCGCCCACCGTGGCGTTGCCCGGCAGGTAGTACTCGGCCTCGTTGTTGCCCCAGCCGGCGTTGCCGTAGGCGACGCCGTTGCCGGTTTCCTCGGCCCAGTCGCTGCTGCTCGTGCTCAGCGGGCCGGCCGGATCGTTCGCGAAGTTGTCCTCCCACACCGTCGTCTTGTAGGCCGACGCGAGGCTGCCCGTCGGGTTGGACGGCTGGGTGCTGGGCACGTTGCTCGCACTGTTGGCGCTGGTCGCGCCGGACGGCGAAGAAATCGAACCCGACCCGCAGCCGGCGAGCAGCACCGAGCCGGCGGCCACGGCGATCACTGTCTTCCACATGTTCCTTGCTCCTGGTTTGCAACGCATTCAAGATCAGCCATTCCGCACATGGCGGCTCAGTGCGACGCCGTGGCGCGCATCACGCCCAGCGTGTGCGGCGCCACCGTGCCCGTGGTGCCGTCGCTGAAGCGCACCGCCAGCGGCTGGGCGCCCGGGTTGTAGGCGAGGTGCGTGACCACGCCGGCGGCGGTGCGGAATACCGCGTACAGCGGGGTATCGGCGGTCACCGAGAAATCGGGCGTGCCCATGTACTGCAGGCTGCGCATCCAGTAGTAGGCGTGGGTGCGGCTGTCGCCCCCCTCCGTCGACCCCTGGGAGTTCCACTCGCCCAGCGCCTTGTCCGGATCGCCCAGCGCCCGATACTCGGCGAACACGTCCTGCCAGATGTCGCTGGGCGTGCCGTCGGACATGCCGGCCTTGGCGTAGCGATCGCTCATCGCGTGCATGGACTTGAAGAAGCTGCTGATGTACGCCGGGTCACGCCCGAGGTAGGTCGAGGCCGTGGTCATGGGCAGCAGGTTGATGCCCTGCACCTCGCGCGGGTTCTGGGTCCACCAGGTGTTGTAGGCGTATTTGTCGCCGAACACCTGCGCCGCCAGCACGCGGTGGTAGTCGGGCGCGAACACGATGTGGTGCAGGTCGAACCAGTAGTCGTCGATGGAATGCACCTCGGTGGTGTAGAGGTAGATGCCCAGGTCGCGCAGACGGGTGTTGCCGGTGGCGGCGCCCCAGAAGATCAGTCCGGCCCACGCGTTGACGGCTTCGGACGACGACTCCTGGTTGTTGCCGTCGAACATGGCGGCGTCGCCGCTGGCCCACGAATGCCCCTCGTAGGGATCGAAGTTGCGCAGGAAGGGGTATCCCGGCAGGCCGCGCCTGGCCGTGGCGATGTCATCCACCAGCAGTTGCACCATGCCGCCCCAGTGCGAAGGCTCGGCCCATTGCGGATCGCGCAGCGCCAGTTGCGCGGCGGCGTCGATCCAGTAGCCGTAGTGGAAGTGGTGGTCGTTCATGTGGGTCACGCTGCCGTACTCCGAGGGATAGCCCAGCGTGGTGCCCAGCGAATGGTCGACGACGAAATAGCTGTTGTCGTTGTGGCCGGAGAAGAACTGCCGGAACTTGCGCCGCAGCATGCCCTGCAAGGCCTGCTCGTCGGAGTCGCGCCCCTGCGCGTAGGCGATGTTCATGAGTTGCGCCGCGCGCCCCAGGCCCTTGCCGATCCAGTAGGTGCCGTCGCCCTGCAGGCCGAAGGCCCCGGGCATCGCCGCGGTGTCGCCGCCCAGCAGGGTGTCGACGCGGCTGCCGCCGGCGGCTGCCGGCAGCTTGGGCCAGAACGGCACGATGCCGTGGTAGGTCAGGCGGGTGTCGAAGGCGCTCGCGGCCAGCAGCTTGACCCGCCCGCGCACGCTGGCGAAACCCTGCTGCAACAGGCCGGGGATCTGCTGCCCCCACCACAGATTGGGAAACAGGCCGACCAGCGGCACGGTCTGCCCGCCCTGCATGGATTGGGTGGTGAACGCGAAGTGGGTCAGCACCTGGCTGCTCGCGGCGTCGTACTTCCAGTGCACCCGCGTGTCGGTGACGAAGGCGTAGGCATGCGCGTCGAACAACTGCAGCGTCGGCGGCGTCAGGTCCGGAAGCGCCGCCAGCGAGAACCAGCCCTTGCCCTGCGGCAGCTCCAGCCGCAGATCGGTCGGGCTGCGCCACTGGAAGCTCGCGCCCTGCGGCGCGTACAGCGCATAGGCCTGGCCGTCGACCTCGAACACCTGGCGCCCTGCGACCGCGGCCACCGCGGGCTGCTGGTTGGGCGCCGCCAGCTGGAAGTCCACGCTCGAGGTGTCGATGTGGTAATAGCTGAACGGGCTGCCCTGGACCACCGTGGCCAGCAGCGTGTGCCCGGCGCCCGGCATGGCGATGCTGGCGCTCCAGTCACCGCGCCCGGCGAGCAACGCCTGCTGCGGCTTGAAGTCCGGCACCACCGTGACCTCGGCGCGATGCGGCCACACCACCTCCTTGTAGCCATCGGCGGCGCCGTGCATGGTCTGTGTCGGCACGCCGACCTGGAAGCCCTGCGGCACCGCGCGGTAGCTCACCGGAATGGCGTACAGCGGGTAGGACCAGCGCGTGAACATGACCGACGAATACCACTGGCTGGTCGGCGCCGCCTGTCGCATCATGGCCGGCGTGCGGTAGGTCGCCGCTGGCGGCTTCGGGCTCGCCGAGCTGAAGAATCCGCCCTTGTGCGGGGCCGCGTAGTACCCGCCAAGCCCGTCGGCTATGCGGGGATTGGCCGAGGCCCCGAACGCCGGCAGCGCCGCCAGCAGCGCCGCCGCGCCGACCATCGCCTGCGTGATGCGATCCATTGCCCTCTCCTGTGGTTGTGCGTTGCCCGATGCGCGCGGGAATCAGAAGGTCACCAGCGCGCCCAGCGTGAGGCTTTCGCCCGACCGGCTCACCCACGGGTTGATGCCGGAGAACTGCGCGTTGCTCGTCTGGCTCAGCGGCGCGGGACCGTGGTGCCCGTAGTACACGTAGCCGATGCCGCCGTAGAAGCTCAGGTTGCGATAGATCTCGGGCATCTTGCGATACAGCCCGAAGTTGCTGATGACCGCCCAGTTGCTCTGGCCCCACTGCGTCGGGTTGTCGGTGCGCGCGCGCCCGAGGTAGACGGCGCCGGCGGTGTAGGTCCACAGTCCGCGGTAGTGGCTCAGCCCGAGCAGGAAGTCGTTGGTCGACGCCGAGTAGCCCGGCTGGTAGCTCGTGGTGTTGTACAGGGCATTGGCATAGTTGAAACCGCCCGACGGGTAGGTGCAGTAGCCAAGCGCTTTGTCGTAGCCGCAGGTGATGGCCGCCCCCGACCAGTAGCTGTGGCGCAGGCCCCAGGTCAGCATCCACTTCGGCGTGAACCAGTGGTCGCCCTCCAGGATCAGCACGCTCTGGCGCGGCAGCGAACTGTAGATGTTGGTCGACAGGCCGCCGGCGCCGCCCGCCCCCGGGCCGAGCACCGGCAGGTTGGGTGCGCCGACGAAGGGGTTCTTGCCCCACGACGACTGCCCGGCGCCGTGGCTGGTCTCGAAGGTGAATTCGATCAGGTTGTCGTGGTTCGAGAACTGCGCGAACAGTTCGAGCATCTGCGGCGTGGGCGCCAGATCGGGGCCGTTGGGGCCGACGTACGAGTTGAAGGGATGGTTGGTGGCGTACGTCGCCTCCAGCGTGAACTTGCCGAAGGAGGTGTGGAACATGCGCGAGGTGTAGCGCACCGAGTCCTGGAACAGGCTGAAGCCGGCGCCGGTCTCGCTCCATGCGGTGGACAGGCCGATGGGATAGCTGAAGCCGTCCTGGCGCGACCAGGCCCGCGCCAGTTGCGTGCCCACCATCAGCGAGCCCAGCGACGGGTAGGAAATGCCGACGTATTTCTCGAACCAGTTCTGGCCCACGATGTCGTTGCCGCCGTTGCGCATGCGATGGGTCGCCACCCCCTCCAGCGTGACGCCGTTGTCGAACTCATGCTTCAGCGTCGCGGTGACCTGGATCATCGGGCTCGGCGTGGTCACCGTGCCGACGCTGGTCGGGTAGCAGTAGGTATTCGGATGCGTCGACAGCACCGCGCGCGGGTCGCCGTAGCAGGCCATCGCATTGTTGCTCTCGTAGTTGCCGACATTGTTGGCGACGCCGATTTCATCCTTGGCGAAACCCGACAGGCTGAGTGCGCCGAACTGCGCCCCGTAGGCCGACAGCGACAGGGTCCCCAGCAGCCCGGCGAGCAAGATTCTTGTTTTCACGATGGTCTCCTTGGTTGTTTGTCTGCAACGTCGCGCGTGGCATGCGGCGCCGATGTCCGCCGATGCCCGCCGACTCGCTGCGCTCCTTGCCGCGAGAGTCGGCGCAGTGCTCCCCGCGTGCGACGAATTCGTGTCATGTCATGGATGCTCCGGCGTGCGCACGAAGGTGGCGATCGAATGCGCCGCGAGCGACGTGGCGTAGGCCTGCGCGTCGATGCGCAGATCCAGTTGCAGCGCCTGGTCGCCGCGGTTCAGCGCCACCAGCGCCAGCTTGCCGTCGGGCGCGACAAAGGCCGTGGCCTCGATCGCGGCGCTCGACGGTGCGCAGAACACGCGGCGCGCGCCGGGGCGGATATGGCGCGCGAAGTGCCCGATGTAGTCGTAGGAAGGTTGCGGCAGCCATTGTCCGGCGGCGGTGTCGACGAGAATCGGCGCGCTGCAGTGGTTGGCCACGTGGTTCGGGCCGCCCTGCAGGTCGAGAAACAGGTTCCAGTCGATCCAGCCGACGCTCGAGTGGTTCAGGTCGGCGAGCATTGATTCGGCGTAGCGCTCGGCCACCTGCCAGGAGTCGCGGTGCGGCCCGTACTCCTGGCACGCCTCGGTGAGCAGCAGTTTCTTGTCGGGCCATGCCTCGTGCACGCGCTGCACGTTGTCGAACATCGACTCGCCGTACCAGTGGAAGCCCAGGCCCCAGAGATAGTCGCGCGCACGCGCGTCGGCGTACAGCACGCGCGCACGCTCGGCGAGCATGTCGCGGTTGTGATCCCAGCCGATGATGCGCACGTCGGCGAGGCCGGCCGCGTGCAGCGCCGGGCCCAGGTACGACGCGATGAAATCACGCTCCTCCTCGGCCGTGTACACGCAGGATTCCCAGCTCTGCACCGCCATCGGCTCGTTCTGCACCGTCACGCCCCAGACGTCGACGCCCTGCTCGCGGTAGGCCTGCACGAAACGCACGAAGCAGCTCGCCCAGGCCGCGCGATACTCGTCGCGCAGCCGTCCGCCACGGTTCATGCGCGCGCTGTCCTTCATCCAGGCCGGCGGGCTCCACGGCGACACCAGCACGCGCGGCCGACGCTCGGCGATCTCCCCCGCGGCGCGCAGCAGCGGCAGCAGCGCCCGCTGATCGCGCTCGATGCTGAAGCTGCGCAATTCGACATCGCCCTCGACTTCGACGTGGGCGTAGTTGCCCAGCGAGAAGTCGCAGCTGTTCATGTGCACGCGGCACAGCGAGTAGCCGTGTCCGCCCTGCTCGGGCGGCGCGAAGTAGGCGCGCAGCGCGGCCTCGCGCTGCGCCGGCGGCAGCGCCTGCCAGTTCACCGCCGAGGCCTCGGTGAATGCGCCGCCGAAACCCTCCAGCTCCTGGAAGCGCCGGCCGCTGTCCACTGCCAGCACCACGCCCGCCGCGGCGCCGGGCGGGCGCGGGCGCAACGGCTCGCAGGCGGCCTGTCGCAGCCCGCTGTCGCGCTCGGTGGCGTACACCTGCAGCATGCCGTGCGCTCCGTCAGGCGGCCGCGCTGGCGCGCATGGCCAGCAGGAAGTCGCGATACCACTTCGCGCTCGCCTTCGGCGTGCGGCGTTGCGTGGCGTAGTCGACGTGCACGATGCCGAAGCGCTTGGCCAGCCCGCTGGCCCACTCGAAGTTGTCCAGCAGGCTCCACACCATGTAGCCCTTCAGCGGCACGCCGGCGGCCAGCGCGTCCGCCGTGGCCTCGATGTGGCGCGCGATGTAGCGCGTGCGCGCGGCATCCTGCACGCGCCCGTCCACCAGCTGGTCGGGAAACGCCGCGCCGTTCTCCGTGACGTAGACGTCGGGCAGCGTGTAGTCGCGATGCAGCCTGCACAGCAGCTCGGTCAGGCCCCTGGGGTAGATCTCCCAGCCCATGTCGGTGATCTGGCCGCTGAGCTGGCGCGGGTCGACCGCGCCGGCGGCGCCGAACACGCTGCGCGAGTAGTAGTTGACCCCGAGAAAATCATTCGGCGTGGCGATGATGCCGAGGTCGCCCTGCTCCACCCGCGGCGCATCGGCGCCGAGCTCGTGCAGCACGTCGTCGGGATAGCAGCCGCGGAACAGCGGATCCATGAACCAGCGCACCAGACGCCCGTCCTCCAGGCGGGCGCGCGCGCGGTCGACCTCGTCGTCGCTGGCCGACTGCACGGGAGACAGGTTGAGCACGATCCCGAGGTCGCACTCGAGCCCCTGGGCGCGCAATGCACGCAGCGCCAGGCCATGGCTCAGCAGCAGATGATGCGCGACCTGGATGGCCATGCCGCGCTGGCGTATGCCGGGCGCGAAAATGCCGCTTTCGTGGCCGAGCACCGCCTGCACGAACGGCTCGTTGTGGGTGGTCAGCGTGCGCAGCCGCGAACCCAGGCGGCGCGCCACCTCGGCGGCGTAGTCGACGAAGCGGTGCACGGTGTCGCGTGACGCCCAGCCGCCGCGTTCCTGCAGGCCCTGCGGCAGATCCCAGTGGTTCAGCGTCAGGTTGGGCGCGAGGCCGCGCTGCAGCAGGCCGTCGACCAGGCGATCGTAGAAGTCGAAGCCCTTCGGATTCCAGGCGCCGTGGCCGAGCGGCTGCACGCGCGGCCAGGACACCGAGAAGCGGTAGTCGCTGACGCCCAGTTGCTGTACCAGGTCGAGATCGCCCTGCCAGCGGTGGTAATGGTCGCAGGCAAGGTCGGCGTTGCTGGCGTCGGCGATCGCGCCGGGCTGGCGACAGAACACGTCCCAGATCGAGTCGGCGCGACCGTCCTCATGCGTGGCGCCTTCGATCTGGAAGGCGCTGGTCGCGACCCCCCAGACGAAGTGGCTCGGAAAACGCCGCGCCAGCGCTTGAGGGTCCATCGATGCATCTTGTTCCATGGAAATTCCGGATTCAAAGGGTTGAGGTGGGTGACACGGTGACAAGCATGCAGCGGCTTACTTGACCGCACCTGCCGTGAGGCCGTCCACCAGGCGTCTCGAATAGAGGACATACATGACCACCAGCGGCAGCGTGGCGATCGCGGAGCCGAGCATCAGCGCTCCCCATTGCGTGTTGGTCGGGCTTTGCAGGCTGCGCAGAGCCAGCGGCAACGTGTATCGGGCGGGAGACCGCATGACGATCAGGGGCATCAGGAAGTTGTTCCACGAGGCGATGAAACTGATCAGGCCCAGCGTGCCCAGCGCCGGCTTGATCAGCGGCAGCACGATGCGCCAGTAGATCCCGAGTTCACCGCAGCCATCCAGGCGCGCCGCCTCGATCACGTCGAAGGGCACGGCCGAGGCGATGTACTGGCGCATGAACAGAATGCCGAAGGCGCTGGCGGCGCCCGGGATGTACAGCGCGCGCGGCTGGTTGATCCAGTCCAGCGCGTCCATCACCATGAACGTCGGGATCATGTTCATGAACTGCGGCACCAGCATGGTGCCCAGCACCAGCAGGAACAACGCCTGGCGCAGCCGGAAGCGGAACATGGCGAAGGCGTAGCCGGCCATCGAGCACAGCAGCAGGGTCAGCAGGGTCGACGCCGCCGCCACGTACAGGCTCAGCGCCACGTTGTGCCAGAACGGCAGCGCGGCCAGCAGCACATGCAGGTTGGACACCAGGTGGGAACCGAAGCCCAGCGGTGGCGGCGAGCTGAAGATCGCGCCGCGGCTGTGCGTGGCGAACACGAACATGAAGTACAGCGGCGCCACCATCAGCAGCGCGCCGGCACCGACCAGCGCCAAGGCGCTCGCCCGCGCCAGGCGCGCCGCCGGGGAGAGCGAGCCCGCCATCATGCGCGCGACTCCCGCGTGGCGAAGGCCCGGCTGGTCAGCCAGGTCAGCACGGCGACGAAGCCGAACAGGATCCACGACATGGCGCTGGCGCCGCCGAAGTCGTCGAAATCGAAGGCCTCGCGATAGAAATACAGCGCCGCCGTCATGCCGGCCTGGTCGGGCCCGCCGTGCCCGCCCGTGAGGATGAACGCCTCGTCGAACAATTGCAGACCGCCGATCACGCTGAGCGTGACCGCGAACCACATCATCGGGCGCAGCGCCGGCAGCGTGATGTGCCAGAACCGGCGCAGCGCACCGGCGCCGTCGAGCGCGGCGGCGTCGTACAGGTCGGTCGGGATGGTCTGCAGCGCCGCCAGGTAGAGCACCACGTTGAACCCGACGTAGCGCCAGAACACCACGGCGGCGATCGCCGGCTTCAGCGTGCCCGGGCGGCCCAGCCAGTCGACGGCATGCCCGGGCAGCCAGGCGCCGAGCAGCGGCAGCCGGGCCAGCGCCCCCAGCAACTGGTTGAGCAGGCCGTGGTGCAGCGCGAACAACGAGCTGAACAGGATGGCGATGGCCACCGTGGAGGTGATGTAGGGCATGAAGAACGCGCCGGTCAGCCAGTCGCGCAGCCGCCGCGACGAACCCTGCAGGAACACCGCGAGGGGGATCGCCACCAGGTGCTGCGCGACGCCGGCGACCAGCGCAAGCCACAGCGTGTTGCGCATCGACAACCAGAACCACGGGTCGTGCAGCGCGAAGGCGAAATTGCGCAGCCCGACGAAATGCATCGACCCCAGGCCGCTGGCCGGCTGCCAGCTGTGGAACGCCAGGTACAGCGAGAAGCCGAGCGGAAACAGCCCGAACACGAGGAACAGCAGCACGAACGGGCTGAGCAGCAGGTACGGCGTCCAGCGCTGCGACAGCGCCGGCAGGCGACCGCGCAGCGACGCCGTGGCCCGGGCAGGCATCGAGCGTTCCATCAGGCCTGCCCCAGCCGCTGCTGCAGCAGGTGCTGCGCCCGCCGCAAGGCCACGCGCTGCGACACGCCCTCCTCGAGCACGTCGAACAGGGCGTCGTTCACCACCTCGCGGGCGAACGCGTCCTGCGCGTGCACGGCCACCGCGCGGATGTTCAGCGCCGCCGTGCGCCACAGCTCGCGCGCACGCTGGCCGCCGAGAAACGGCAGCGGCGCGTCGAAGAACGCGTCGTGGTAGGTGCTCACCAGCGCCGGAAAGGCATCCACGCTGGCGAATGCGGCCAGCTGACGCCGCGCATTCAGCGTGAGCAGACGCATGAAGTCCCAGGCCAGCGGCTTGCGGTGCGCCGGCAGGCGCCGCGGCATGGCCAGGAAGGTGCCGCCGTAGGCGCTCCACGCGCCGGCCGGCAACTGCCCGGCGCGCCAGCGCCCGCGGGTCGCCGGCGCGAGCCAGCTGGCAAGATGCCCGGCCAGCCAGGCGCCGGACATGACACTGGCGATGCGTCCGTCGCGCAGACCGCTGGCCCAGGCCGGCGACCACGCCTTGACGCGCGCGTCGAGCCCGAGCCGACGCACCCGCACCGCCAGGTCGAAGCCCCTCGCGAACCGCCGGCCGAGCAGCGCCGGCGCGCCCTGCGCATCGAAATACAGGCCGTCGCCCGGCGCGAGGTCGGCGCGGATGGCGATATCGAGCACATCGGCGGCGTTCGGCACCAGATACGCGCCGGTACGCCGCCGGATGGTCTGGCCGGCCGCCAGGAAATCCTCCCACGAGCCCTGCAGGCTCGCCCTCGGCACGCCGGCGGCGCGCAGCACGTCGACGCGCATGAGCATGGTGCCGGGGCCGATGTCGCAGGGCGCCGCGACCACCTGTCCATCCGGCCGCGTTGCCTGGTCGAAGGCGTACGGGGTGTAGCGCGCGCGCACCTGGCGAATGCCGAACGGCGCCGCCGCGAGATCCTGCAGGCCGCCGCCGCGCGCGAAGCGCCCGAGGTAGCCGACCTCGATGGCCATCACGTCGGGCAGATCGGCGGCGGTGGCCAGCGCGGTCATCATCGCCGTGTGGTGGTCGCCGACCTGGCGACTGACGACCTGCAGCGCTGCGCCGGGATGCAGCCGACGCCAGGCCGGCGCGGCGGCCCGCGCCACCTGGTCGAGCGACGGAAATGCCGCCACCACCAGCGACGCCGGCCCGGCCCGCGGCGTGCGCGCGCAGGCACCGAGCAGCATGCTCGCCCCTCCCGAACCGAGGATCTTGAGGGCATGGCGACGGCCGGACATGGCGTGACGCAAGGCAAACTTTCGAGGCGGCTGCAGACTGTCGCGCAACCTGCGGGAATGGGGACGAGCGTTGGATGAAAGCGGTTTCAGAGATTCTGAAAGCGCTGCCCCGTCGCGTCAACCCAGGGTTTGTACGGTGGGCAATGCGCCGCAAGCTCGGCCTGCTTCGCAGCGCCCGCACGCCGCCGGCGCGGGAGCCGCGAGCCGCCGCCGCTCAGGCGGTGCAAAAGGCCGTGGACTCGCGCACGATGAGCCGCGGCGAAGGCATCTGCAACTGCGGCAGCTGCCCATCGAGCAAGGCGGCCATCGAGCGGGCCGCCAGCTGGCCCATTTCATGGCTGGGTTGATGCACCGAGCTCAGCGGCGGAATGGAGAACTCGCCGGTCTGCAGGTCGTCGAAGCCGATCACCGAGACCTGCCGGGGCACCGCGATATGGTGCTGGTACAGCCCGAGCATGGCACCCAGCGCCATCTGGTCGTTGGCGGCGAACAGCGCGCTGAACGCGATGCCCTGCCCGAGCAGGTGCTCGATCGCGCGCGCCCCGCTGATCTCGCGATAGTCCCCCGGCACGATCAGGCGGTCGTCGAGCGCCACGCCATGCGCCTGCAGGGCCTCGCGGTAACCGCGCCGGCGCTCGACCGCGTCCTGGTGATCGTCGGCGCCGCTGATGAACGCGATGCGCCGGTGCCCGAGGCGCAGCAGGTACTCGGTGGCCTCGAACGCGCCACCGAAATTGTCGAAGCGCAGGCTGGCAAGGTTGGGCGCCTGCAGGCTGCGCCCGGTCACCACCACGGGCAGATCGCGTGCCAGGCGCACCAGTTGCTCGTCGTCCAGGCGCGCGTCGAGCAGGATGATGCCGTCGACGCGGCGGGCCCGCAGCACCGCCACGCTGCGCTGCTCCTCGGCCTCGTTCCACTGCCCGCTGATGAACAGCGGGGTATGGCCGATGGCCTGCAGCTCGATCTCGATGCCGCGCAAGGCCGCGCCGTAGAACGGGCTGTCCAGCGCCTGCGTGACCACGCCGACGCTCAGCGTGCGACCGCCCGCCAGGCCGCGCGCCACCGGGTTGGGCACGTAGCCCAGGCTGGCGATGGCGCGCTGCACCGCATCGGCCTTGGCCTGGCTGACCACTGCCGTGCCGTTGAGAATGCGCGACACCGTGCTCGCCGATACGCCGGCGGCGCGGGCGACCATGGCGATGGTCACCACCGGTTCGGTTCCCGCGCTTGCGCTCGCAGCGGGGTTGGCTAGGCGTGTCATGGCTTGCTGCTCCCGGCTCGCGGCAACCCCAGCCCGGCGGCGAAGGCCGTGAAGCCTGGCTGCCAGTCGGGCAGGTTGCGCGTGAAAATGAAGTGTCCGTTGTTCTTGTCGGCGGGAAGTTCCATGAAACGCGCTATCCCTCCGGCGTCGACATAGGCATCGAACCACCTGAGTGGCCACACCCTTCCCCAAAAGCCGTCGTTGCGGCTGTACATCCACAGACTGGGTACCCGCGCCTTGCGGCCGTAGGCATCGATGGTGCTCGCCATGCGCCAGGCCCCGCAGGGCCGGTACGGATGGCGCACCGAATCCCCACCGTCGCCGCCCGAGATGTTAACCACCCCCAGTACCCCGGGCAGGCGCGCCGCGGCGACCGCAAGGGCCGCGATGCCGCCGAACGAGTCCCCCAGCACCAGGCCGCGCGACCAGTCGACCTGCGAATAGCGTTTGCGCAGGGCAGCCAGCAATTGCCGGGTCTGCGCCACCACCGGGGCGATGCCCGAAGCGAAGTGCTTGTCGCGGCAGGGCCCTGTCGCCTCCACGTCGGGTCCGCCGGTGACGCCGTAGCCCACGCGCGTGGGCACCACGACAAAATAGCCCAGCCGCGCCAGCCAGTCCTGCGCGGCGGGAAACTGCACCAGGCCCATGCGCCTGCGCGCCGGGGCCCCGATGGGGCGGCCGTGCAGCAGCAGCACGAAAGGAGCGTCACGAGCACCGGCTCGCCAACTCACCACCACGCTCATGGCGTGTATTCCGTCGGCGCCGAATTCCGGCCCCTGGACGGGCACCGAAAGGCGCCGCTCCACGAGCCGGGGCACCGCCACCGGCGGTGCGGCTGCCGCCCGTACGGCGGAGGCAGCCCACCCCGATGCAAGCACCACCGCAAGCACGATACGTCGGCCGCGCCGGGCGGCTGTCGGCAACCGCCCGGCGCGGCGTGCGTCGCTCAATTGACGGTGAAGTTGATGCCTCCCGTCAAGTCGATGGTGGTCGGCACGTCCGGGTACTGGGTGCTCGGGACATTCAGATTCGCACTGCTCGTCAGGCCATTGGTGCCTTGGGTCAGCGCAGCGGTGCCGCCATCTCCCTGGAAGTCGATTTGCGCAATGGATTGGGATGCAAGGGCAACCGATGCCGAGGTCAGAGACGTATCACCACAGTTCTGCGCCACCGTGAAATCGCTCAGGGCGACCTTGTAGGGCGTTGCGGCCGCAGCGCTCGTCGGACTCGTCGGTTGCACGACATCCTCGAGCTTCACGTTGCAGTTCGTCGCACTGTAGTACTTGCCAAGGGTCAGGATGATCGCAAAGTTGTCGCTGGTTGCGTTGGCCCACTCCGGGTTCTCCTTCAAGGTGAAATTCAGGTAGTTCTGCCCGTTGAGGGTCAAGCCAGCCGTGTCGCTGTTCGAGCTGATCGCCGTCACCCCCGGAGCCTGCACATAGACGCCAAGATATTCATAGCCGGGCGTCGCGTCGGAGGTAGGGTACTGGCCGTAGTAATAAAAGTTGCTGGACGCGGGCGAAGACGCTGTCCCGGTGACGAAGGCTCCGCCTCCTCCCTGTGTGTAGCCGGCCGCTGCGACATTCCCGGTTCCCGCTCCGGCGTAGCCACCATAGCCGCCGCCCTCGGGGGTCAGAGTCGAGGTTTGGAATCCGCTCGAGAAAATCGCCGGCTGCACCAGATTCGCCGCGCAACTGACCGAAACGTTGCTGACGTCAGCATTCGCCGTGCCACTGCCGTTGCTCACCGTGCAGGTCTCGCCCGACGGTTGCGTGGCCACCGTCACCGCATAACTTTGGCCCGCCGGCACGCCGGTGGAGAAGGTGAAGCTGGTCGAGGTCGAACTCAGGCTGACCGTGTTGGCGGTGTTGCCATTGAGTTCCAGCGTCGCCGTCTGGCCGCTGGTCAGGCCGCTGACCGTGCCGCCGATGGTGTAGCTGGTGGTGCTGCAGCTGACGCTGACGTTGGTGACGTTGGCGGTCGCAGTGCCACTGCCCTGGATCACCGAGCAGGTCGCGCCGCTGGGCTGCGAGCCCACCGTCACGGCATAGGCGCCGCTGACCTTGGTCGGGAAGGTGAAGCTCCCGTTGGCGGTGACCGGCAACGCGTTGGCGCTGTCGCCGTTGTCGACCAGGCTCACCTGCTGGCCGCTCGGCAGGCCGCTGACCGTGCCGCCGATGCTGTAGGACGACGTGGCCGTGTTCGCGCAGACCACGCTGACGTTGGTGACGTCGGCATTGACTCCAGCGCCCGAGGCATTGCTCACCGAGCAGGTCTGCCCGGTGGGCTGGCTCCCCACCGTGACGGCATAGCCGGAACCGGCTGCGACCTTGGTCGGGAAGCTGAAGTTGCCGTTGGCGTTCAGGGTGAGCGGGTCACCGCCGTTGTCCAGCAGCACCACGCTGGCCGAGGCCGCGAGACCGGAGACCTGGCCACCGATGGCGTAGGTGCTGGCGCTCGCCGAGCAACTCACGGTGACATTGGTGACATTCGAGCTGATGCTGCTGCCGGAGCCGTTGGACACCGTGCAGACTTCTCCCGCAGGCTGCTTGGCCACGGCCACGCTGTAGCCGGTGCCCTGCACGACATCCTGCGGAAGGGTGAAGGAACCGTTGGAACTCACGGTGTATGCGGTAGTTGCCCCACCGTTGTCGGTCAGGGTCAACTGGGCGCCCGCGGGCAGCCCACTGACCGTGCCGCCGACCGTGAACAGCGGCGCGCCGCTCGAGCCGCCGCCGCAGGCGGACAGCATACCGGCCAGTCCGAGGACCAGCCATCCCATGCGCAAACTTCTCATCTGTGTCTCCCGGGCGCGCGACGGCGCCGATGTCTTGTCCAAGCAACCTGGAGGAGGATCGTCAACGCCCGATCCCAAGCCGCAGCACGTCGGGCCGGCGCAAGCCGGCCAGGCCGCTGCGACCCGGATGGCCTGGCGCGCAGCGCCAGCACGGCAGCGCACGGAAGCGTTCCATGCGTCGCCCTTGCCATACGGAATATTCTGAAAGCGGTTTCATTCAAGTTCCGAACATGCCGCCCGAAGGCGGCATGCGGCGCAGCAAATTACTTCGCCAGTGCGGCGATATCCGAACTCGAGGCAGCCCAGTTGGTGAAGCCGATGGTGCCCACCGAGATCACGTCGTACTCGCCCGGCTGCACATTCGGGTTCTTGCTGCCGTTGACATCCACCGCCACGGTGGTGATGCCGTTGGCCAGCAGGTTGGCCATGCTGCCGCTCGAACACGTGAAGGACGTCAGCGGGATCGCGTAATTGCGCACTCCGGGGGCTGCCCCCGACACCGTCGAGGCGGCCGGCACGCTCTGGTCGTAGGTGCAACTGTTGGCGGGTTGCGCGCTGCCCACGCCATCGTTGATGGCCACCGTCATGACGGTGGCGTTGCCCCCCGCCAGGTTGCTGTTGTACGCGGGGTAGTAGGTGTTGCCCATGGTGATCAGCAGGGTGTTGGACTGGCTGATGTCGAAGGTGGCATCCTGCGGTGCCAGCACCGCGACGTAGGCGTAATCCCCCGGACTCGTGCTCGACCCCGCCTGGAATTGATAGCTGTAGTAACCGGTGCTGTTCATCGCCGCCTGCGGAGACGAATAGCCGCCGTACTTGTAGCCCCCGCCGGCGCCGGCGTACACGTCCCCGGACTGGATCGAATGCAGGTAGGCACCATTCGTCTGCGCGGCATAGCCGATGTAGTCATTCGCGAACAGCAGGTACGGCGACTGCGCCAGCGAACTGCCGCCGCCGCCGCCACCACCGCCACCCACGCCGCCGCCGGACGGCGACAGGCCCGTCAACGACACCGTGCTGCCGCCGCCACCGCCGCAACCCGCGAGCGATGCGGCCGCGACGGCACAGGCCACCACGCACAAACCACGAACTCCCCTTGTCCAACGTCCCTGCGTCATCCTGGCTCCCCTCGAGGCGTCATGCGGTTCCGGACGGCCTTGTTCGACACCCGCCAGGGCACCGTGCACGGCCTCTTGGACACCGCCAGATTCAAAGTTTGAAAGCGCTTTCTTGGGGCCATTTTTCGACGCTGCAGGCATCGACGCCATTCGCGTTTTCCCGAGGCCTGCGGCGAGCCAGCAGCGCCGGTCTGTATGCCATCACCACTGCCCTGCGCGGCATGCGCTGTCTGGATCCTGCGGCAAGCCCCGAGGACGTCGAGCCTCTGATGCTGG
>JAKAZQ010000052.1 GCA_021815805.1 Pseudomonadota bacterium
CCGATCTGCCGCCCCGTCGCCGCCCGCGGGCGCGGCCTCCGGCGCCCGATCCGGCGCGGCCGCGGCGGTGGCCTGCGACGCCGCGCCCATGGCCTGCGCCCCGGCGCGCATGGCCTCGCCCATGTGCGTGGCCAGATCGCTCAGATCCACGTTCATGGTCTTTAACGTCGACAGGGTCATGCGCTGCACCTCCAGCGCCTGCAACGTCGCCTGGGTCAGTCGCACGTTGGCCTCCAGCCACTGCAGCACGGTGCGCAGGTCGACGATCTTACGCTCGAGCTCGTCGGGATCGAGGGTGGGCGCCATCCAGCTGGCAAACCCCGACGGCATCCCCGAACCCTTGAGCAGGGATTGGAAAAAGTCCAGCGCGGCGTGCGATTTGGTTCCGGTATAGGGGTTCATGGCGTCAGACGGCCTCTAGAGTGCATGCATGCCGAGCATACCGTGACTCGGCGCGCCTGCTCACCCCCCCCATGCATTCGATGGCCCGCGCAACGCCGCGGCACAATGCCGCCATGACCCTTCGGGTGCCCACCGACCCACGCCCCGCGCGCCCTGCCCGCGGCAGCATCGGCGCCGCGCTGGGCTGGCTGGCCGCAGTGCTGTTGTTGCACGCGCTGGCGCTGTACTGGGTGTCGACGCAGCTGCCGCGGTGGCGCGGCGAGCCGCCGCCCCCCGTCGTCTATGCGCGCATCCTGCTGCCGCAGCCTGCGCCGCCGGTCGCGCCCTCCCAGCATCCGGCGCGGCCGCACCCCGCGCGGCCGCGGCAACGCAGCGCGCCGACCCTGATGACGCAACGCGCCAGCTCCCACGCGAGCCGACGCAGCCCCGCAGCCGCGCGGGCGGCCGGCCCACGGCAGCCGCCGCACACGCCGGCCAGCGCGCCCAAACACGCGCACGCACCACGCTCCAGCCCGGCGTCCACACCGGCTTCCATACCGGCGTCCACACCCGCTGCCGCGCCGGCTTCCACCGCAGGCTCGGCTGCCGGCCCGGCCGCGGGCACGAAGCCGGCCGCGCCACCGCCTCCCGCCCACCCCGGTTCGGCGCCGGCCGCCGCACCGGCGCCGGCCTGGCCGCCGTCGACGCGCCTCGACTTCGCGCTCAGCGGCTACTACCGCGGCGCGCTGCACGGCAACGGGCGGCTGGAGTGGCGGCGCCACGGCTCGCACTACATGCTGCGCCTGCAGGGCTCGGCGCTGATCGACTTTTCCTACACCAGCATCGGGCAGATCCACGGCGCCTGGCTGGCGCCCGACCGCTACGTCGAGCAGGTGCTGTTCCACAGCAAGACCGTGGACTTCGATCGCGCGGCGCGGCAGCTGCACTTCTCGGCCATTTCCACCAGCATGCCGCTGCCCCGCCATCTCGAGGACAGCGCCAGCGTGTTCATGCAGCTGGCCCACGAACTGCGCACCCACGCGGCGGAGTTCAGCGCCGGGCACACGCTGCGCCTGCGCGTCGCGCGTCCCAGCGGAACCACGATCTGGAGCTTTCGCATCGCCGGCCGGCAGCGCGTGCGCACCGGCGTCGGACGCCTCGACTGCTGGCATCTCGAGTACGACCCGCCGCAAAGCTCCGACATGGGCGCGCAGGTGTGGCTGGCGCCGGCACTGCAGAACCTGCCGGTGCAGATCCGGCTGCGTCGCGGCGCCAACGAATACCTGCTGTTCACGCTGCGCCGCGCGATGCAGTAGCGGGGCGGTCCGCGACGTATGCATGGTCTTGAATTCCCGCGGCCGGGCCCCAGATTCCTTGCAAGGAAGCCAGGGATTCGTCCGCGACGGCGCATTTCATCATTCGAGGATCGCCATGCACACCATGATCTATGACTCCGATGCCTTCAGCGTGTTCCAGCTCGACTGGGATCGCGACCTCGGCCCGGGCCAGCAGCTCGCGATTCGTCGCGGCGGATACGAGATCGTCGACAAATTCGCGCGCAAGGAGATCTTTCTCGAAGGCCACATCGCCGACGGCTTCCGTGACCGCGTGCACGACCTGATGCAGGGCTCGCCGAGCACCGACGACATCGACGAGTTCCTCGACGGCTTTTCCGCGCTGTCGCGCCAGAACCTGCACGCGCACTGACGTCGCGCCTGGCTCCGAAAAGCTTGTCTTGTGTCAAGGTGCGTTGCTGGCGAAGCCATAGACTGGTTCGCCATGAACGCCATCGTCGCAGCCCCCGCCCAATCCTCGCGCCCGGCCCAGAGCGCGCAAGGCGCCCGTACCGAACTCATGGTGCGCGTGCTCAAGGCCATGGCCCACCGCGAGCGCCTGGCGATCCTCTGCCTGCTGCTGGACGGCGAGATGTGCGTGCGCGACCTCGAGCACGGGGTTGGCATGCGCCAGGCCGCGCTGTCGCAGCAGCTGTCGCGGCTGCGCGCCGAGAACATCGTCGAGGCGGTACGCCAGGGGCGCTTCATGCTCTACCGGCTGAAGACCCCGCAGATCCACGCCGTGGTGCGCGCGGTGTGCCGCGAGATCCCGACCGACTGACGCCGCCGCGCGCGCCGCGGCCGCAAGCCCGCGCGTCACGGGGCGCTTGACCCGAGATCCGCCGGGCCGGGCCGTGGCACGCTACAGTAGAGCGCCATGAACATCGTGATCCTGGATGATTACCAGGACGCCGTGCGCAAGCTGGCGTGCTTCGAGCAGTTGGCCGAACACGACGTCAAGGTCTTCAACAACAACGTCAAGGGCGCCGGGCAGCTCGCCGTGCGCCTGCGCGACGCCCAGGCGCTGGTGCTCAATCGCGAACGCACGGCGCTCAGCAGCGCCGTGCTGGCGCGTTGCCCCAGGCTGCGCCTGGTGGTGCAGACCGGGCGCATCGGCCCGCACGTCGACGTCGAGGCCTGCACGCGCATGGGCGTCGCGGTGCTCGAGGGCAGCACCGATCCGGCGCCGACCGCCGAGTTCACCTGGGCGCTGATCATGGCGGCGATGCGCCGCATCCCGCAGTACGTGGCCAGCCTCAAGCAGGGCGCCTGGCAGCAATCCGGCCTGAAGTCGCAGTCCATGCCCGTCAACTTCGGCATCGGCCAGCGCCTCGCCGGCAAGACCCTCGGCATCTGGGGCTACGGGCGGGTCGGGCGCCTGGTGGCCGGCTACGGCCGCGCCTTCGGCATGCGCGTGCTGGTATGGGGCAGCGAGGAGTCGCTGCGCCGCGCCCAGGCCGACGGCATGGTGGCGGCGGCCGACCGCGAGCAGCTGTTCACGCAAAGCGACGTGCTGAGCCTGCATCTGCGCCTGCACGAGTCCACGCAGGGAGTCGTCACACTGACCGACCTGTCGCGCATGCAACCCGACGCGGTGCTGGTCAATACGGCGCGCGCCGAGCTGATCGCCAACGACGCCCTGGTCGCGGCGCTGAATCGCGGGCGGCCCGGCATGGCCGCGGTCGACGTGTTCGAGTCCGAGCCGATCATGCGCGGCAACCCCTTGCTGCGTCTCGAGAACGCGATCTGCACCCCGCACGTCGGCTACGTCGACGCGCTGCACTACGAACACCTGTTCGGTCAGGCTTTCGCCGCGATCCTGCGTTTCGCCGCCGGCGAGCGCGACGGCGTGCTCAATCCGCAAGCCCTGCGCCACGCCCACTGGGCACGCTGACGCCGCGGCGGCGAGCGCGCCCCGCGCTCACTTGCCGATGCAAAAGCGCCCGAAGATGTCCCCGAGCAGATCGTCGGCACTGACTTCGCCGGTGATGCCCATCAGCGCGATGTGCCCCAGGCGCAGCTCCTCGGCGAGCAGTTCCAGCGCCGGCTGCGGCCGCTGCAGCCAGTCCGCCGCCTGCTGCAGATGCTCGGTGCAGCCCTGCAGCGCCTGCACATGGCGCGTGCGCGCGAGAAACACGCCATCGGGCACCGACTGCCAGCCGCAACGCGCCAGCAGTTCGCGGCGCAAGTCGTCCAGGCCCTGCCCCTGGCGTGCCGACAGGCGCGGCCCGACGGCCGCCTGCGGCGCCAGCCGCAGCTCGCGCACCAGCTCGCCCACGCCCTCGTCGGCGGCTGCCGCCGGCAGCGCGTCGCGCTTGTTCCAGACATGCAGCACGCGCGCCTGCGCAACCCCGCGCGCCAGCAACTCGGCCTGGATGCGCGCCTCGCCGGCGCGATACTGCGGTGACGACAGGCGCGTCAGATCGTGCAGGAACAATACGGCATCGGCCTGCGCGATCGACTCCCAGCTGCGCTGCACGCCCAGTTGCTCGACGCTGTCGCTGGTGTCGCGCAGCCCCGCGGTGTCGATCACGTGCAGCGGCACGCCGTCGATCTGGATGGATTCGCGCACGCGGTCGCGTGTCGTTCCGGCGACGTCCGTGACAATCGCCAGCTCGGCCCCGGCAAGGGCGTTCAGCAGCGAACTCTTGCCGACATTCGGCTGTCCCGCCAGCACCACCTGCAGGCCCTCGCGCAGCAGCGCCCCCTGGCGCGTGCGCAGGCGCAGCGCGTCGAGCGCGTCGAGCAGCGCGCGCACGCGCTGCAGCACGCCGTGCGCCTGCACGAACTCCAGGTCGTCCTCGGGAAAATCCAGCGTCGCCTCGACCAGCGCGCGCAACTCCCGCAACTCCGCTGCGAGCTGCTGCACGGCATGCGACATCTCGCCCGCCAGCGCGCGCTGCGCACCGAGCGCGGCGGCGGCGGTGGTGGCGTCGATCAGGTCGGCCACCGCCTCGGCCTGCGCCAGGTCGAGCTTGCCGTGATGAAAAGCGCGTTGCGTGAACTCGCCCGGTTCGGCCACGCGCAAGCCCTGCGCGGCGCCGAGCTCGAGCACCCGCGCCAGCAGCAGCTGCAGCACCACGGGGCCGCCGTGCACCTGCAGTTCCAGCACATCCTCGCCGGTGTAGGAGTGCGGCGCCGGAAACCACAGCGCCAGGCCGCTGTCGATCACCGCACCGGCGGCATTGCGAAACGCCAGCAGCGTGGCGTGGCGCGGCTGCAGATCGCGGCCACAGACCTCGCGCACCAGCGGCGCGAGATCGCGCCCCGAGGCGCGCACGATGCCGACGGCGCCGCGCCCGCCGGCGGTGGCCACCGCGGCGATCGGCTGGCCGAGCCGGGCCAGCGGATTCATGCGCGGGGCTCCGGCGTCGGCGCGGCAGGCGCTGTTACTTGGCCGAAGAGAACTCCGGCACACCCATCTTGCGGTTGATGAACCACTGCTGCGCGATCGAGAAGATGTTGTTGGTCAACCAGTAGAGCACCAGCCCGGCCGGGAAGAAGAAGAACATCACCGAGAACGCCAGGGGCATGATCCACATGAGCCGCGCCTGCATGGGGTCGGGTGGCGTCGGGTTCAGCCTGACCTGCAGGAACGACGTCGCCGTCATCACCAGCGGCAGCACGTAGAACGGATCCTTCGCCGAGAGATCGTGGATCCAGCCCAGCCACGGCGCGCCGCGCAACTCGACGCTCGACAGCAGCACCCAGTACAGCGCGATGAACACGGGGATCTGGATCACCACCGGAAGGCAGCCGCCCAGCGGGTTGATCTTTTCCTTGCGGTACATCTCGACCATGGCCGAGTTCATCGCCTGCGGATCGTCCTTGAAGCGTTCGCGCAGCGCGTTCAGGCGCGGGCCCACCGCCTTCATGCGCGCCATCGAGCGATAGCTCGCGGCGGTCAGCGGGAAGAACAGCAGCTTGAGCAGCACCGTGAGCCCGATGATCGACCAGCCCCAGTTGCCGAGCAGGCGGTGGATCTGCGCCAGCACCCAGAACAGCGGGCGCGCGATGATGGTCACCCAGCCGTAGTCGCGCACCAGCTCGAAGCCCGGTGCCAGCGACTGGACCTGGCCCTGCAGTTCGGGCCCGACGAACAGGCGCTGCTCGGCTTGCTCCTGCGCGCCCGGCGCCAGCCTGGGCAGACGCAGCATCACGCCGGTGGCGTACAGGTCCCCGGGCAGCTTGCGCAGGTAGAACTCGCGCGGGCCGTGGTACGGCTGCGGCAGCCAGGCCGTGGCGAAATACTGCTGCAGGATGGCCGCCCAGCCGTCCGTGGCGTGGATGGTCTTCGGCTGGTCGTGAAAATCCTTGAACTCGAACTTCTGGAACTTGGACGCGCTGTCGTACAAGGCCGCGCCGTAGAAGGTGTGATAGAAGTGCGTTCCCTTGGACGGGTCTTCGCCGTCGCGCACCAGCTGCAGGTAGAGCTGGGGCTGCACCGCGACCGTCCCCTTGTTGAGCACGCTGTCCTGCACGTCGATGGCATAGCTGCCACGGTGGAAGGTGTAGCTGCGCGTGAGCTGCAGCCCGCCGACCACGGCAGACTGGAAGCGCACCGTCAGGGTTTTCGCGTCGCCCATGTCCAGCGGTCCGGGCAACAGGGTCATCGGCGTCTCGTGGTTCGGGAAATCCCCGCCCACGAGCCCGCTCTGCGCCACGTAGGTGTGCCCCGCGGTGTCATCGAACAGCAACATCGGCTTGGAGTCATCGCCGTGCGCGCGGTACTTCAGCAGCCGCGCGTACACCACGCTGGCGCCACGGCTGGAGAACTTCAGATCCAGCAGGTCGGTGCGCACGTCGGTGAGGGTGGCCGGCTGCGCCGCCGCGGCATGTCCCACCACGGGCGCGCCGCCGCTCGACGAGCTTGCCAGCGCCGACGGCACGCCGCTGCTCGCCGGCGCCGGCGCACTGGCCGTGCTTTGCGCAGGCTCGCCGAACAGACCGCTTTCGCCGTGCGAACGCAGCCAGGAGTTATAGAGAAAGATCACCGATATGGTGAAGATCACCCACAAAATGGAACGGCGAAAGTCCATGTGAATTCCTGCTGCGGTGTCCGCGCCACGGCGCGACACCCGATCGACAAGCCACGACGCGCGCTGCGCGTCGCCGCATAGACAGCCCGGCGCACGGGGATCGGGCAGCCCGCGCGGCCCCCCGCTCCCATTCCAGGCAAACGCTGTATTAGAACCGATGGCGATGCCAAAAGGATTTTCCCAGTCCTCGCCGCCCGTCGCACGAGCTTCAATCGTCGTGCTCGGCGCGGCCGCGCCAGCTGTCCCAATGGAACACCCTGGGCACCGGGTCGGCGCCGCCACGGCACCACGGGTGGCAGCGCGCCACGCGCATCGCGCCGAGGTAGCTGCCGCGCGCCGCGCCGAAGCGCCGCAACGCCTGCAGCGTGTACTCGGAACAGGTCGGGGTGAAGCGGCACTGTCCGCCAACCCACGCACTGAACAACAGCTGGTAGGCGCGTACCAGCGCCATCAGCAAGCGGGTCATGGCCTGCGCGCAGCGTCACGACGCACGCGCTCCCAGTCGTCGAGCAGGCGCTGCACGGTGTCGTGCAGATAGCGGCGCAGCGCCGGCGACTGGGCGCTGATCCACGTGGCGTCGAGGCGCGACTGCTGGCGCAGCACCAGCACGGGCAGGCGCGCATCGCCTCCGTGCACCTGCAGGTGGGCGCGAATGCGTTCTCGCGCGATGCGCCGGATCAGGTTGCGGCGCGCCGCATGCCGGCACTGCCGCCTGGGAAGCACGAAGCCCACCGCACAGGCATCCTGCGGGGTGGGCTCGGGCAGCGCGTCGTCCGCGACCGCGCTGCGGTAATGCAATCGGAACTCTCCCGCCTGAACCCATCGCGCGCGCAGCGACGCGGCGAAGGATTGCGGCCGCGACAACGCCAGCAGGCGCGCCGACGCCCTGGCCGGGGTTACGCTCATCGACGACACGCGCGCCGGACGCTGCCGCCGCGCGCGAGCCTCAGACGGCCAGGCGCTTGCGGCCCTTGGCGCGACGTGCGTTGATCACGGCGCGACCGCCGGCCGTGCGCATGCGCACGAGAAAGCCATGGGTGCGCTTGCGGCGGGTCTTGGACGGCTGGTAGGTACGTTTCATGATGGTGCTTCTCGGTGGTCCGGGACGACCCGGGGCGGCGACGCGAAGCATCGCGCAGGGCCGGCCGCGCCGGTTGATTCGGGAACATGCGCTGCCGCAACATCGGGGCAAAGCCCCGAAGCCGCGAAACGACCTGCTTGGTGGCCTTCGCGGCGCACTCACAAGCACATTCGCAGCCTTCAAGGCCCTCGCAGGCCTCGGGAACGCATGGAAAAAAGCACTCTATTTCAGCAAATCGCCGTCGTCCTGTCAATGCCTCGCAAAACGGCCCCGATGTTATCGCTTCGTCAGGCGGGTTCATCAGGGAGTCCCCGGGCTGTGGATAACTCGGGGCGTTGGTCTAGAATCAGACCCCCCGAATCCCCATGCCTTGCCCACCGGCGCACGGGTCCGTGCCCGACGCCTGGGTGCTCGCCCGTGCGGCCCGCCGCGCGGTCGCGCCGGCGCCAGCGACGCCGACGGATCGCCGCGCCGGCCAAGAGAACCTTTTGCTTCTTCCATGTCCCTAGAATCCCTCTGGCAAACCTGCTGCTCGCAATTGGCCGGTGAAATCCCGCTGCAGCAGTTCGCCGCCTGGATCAAGCCGCTGCATGCGCCGAACTGGAGTGCGGACGGCTCGATCGCCACGCTTTCCGTGCCCAACCGTTTCAAGATGGACTGGTTGCGCTCTCAGTACGCCGAGCGCATCTCGCAGGCCCTCGCCGCGGCGGCCGGCCGCCCCGTGCAGCTGGAGTTCATCATCCACAAGCCCGGCGCCTCGCGCATGCCGGCGCCTGCCGCGTCGCCCGTCGGCGGCGCTGCGCCGCTCGCGACGGCGGCACAGGCCGAGCAGGCCGTCGCGGTGCTCGACGAGCACCACGGCGCGACGCCCGCAGCCGAAGCCGCGGCCAGCGAGGCGCTCGAGCGCTCGCGCCTGAACCCGGGCCTGAGCTTCGACAGCCTGGTCGCCGGCAAGGCCAACCAGCTGGCGCGCGCGGCCGCGCTGCAGGTCGCCGAGAACCCCGGCAAGTCCTACAACCCGCTGTTCCTGTACGGCGGCGTGGGCCTCGGCAAGACCCACCTGGTGCAGGCGGTGGGCAACGCGCTGCTGGCGGTGCGGCCGGGCGCGCGCATACGCTACCTGCAGGCCGAGCAGTTCGTCAGCGAGGTGGTGCGCGCCTACCAGCGCAAGACCTTCGACGAGTTCAAGCGCTACTACCACGCGCTCGACCTGCTGCTGATCGACGACGTGCAGTTCTTCGCCGGCAAGGAAAAGACCCAGGAGGAGTTCTTCTACACCTTCGAGGCGCTCACCGCCAAGCGCTCGCAGATCATCCTGACCAGCGACACCTACCCGAAGGAACTCCAGGAAATCGACGCCCGCCTGACCTCTCGCTTCGATTCCGGCCTGACCGTGGCCATCGAACCGCCGGAACTCGAGATGCGCGTGGCCATCCTGCTGCGCAAGGCCGATGCCGAGCACGTCAACCTGGGCGAGGACGTGGCCTTCTTCGTGGCCAAGAACGTGCGCTCCAACGTGCGCGAACTCGAGGGCGCGCTGCGCAAGATCCTCGCCTACGCGCGGTTCTCGGGCGAGGCGATCTCCATCGGCCTGGCGCGCGAGGCGCTGAAGGACCTGCTGTCGCTGCAGAACCGCCAGATCTCGGTCGAGAACATCCAGAAGACCGTGGCCGACTTCTACAAGATCAAGGTCGCCGAGATGTACTCCAAGCGTCGCCCGGCATCGATCGCGCGTCCGCGCCAGATCGCCATGTACCTGGCCAAGGAGCTGACCCAGAAAAGCCTGCCCGAGATCGGTGAGCTGTTCGGCGGACGCGACCACACCACGGTGCTGCACGCGGTGCGCAAGGTGGCCCAGGAGCGCACCCGGCTGCAGGAGCTGAACCAGCAGCTGCATGTGCTGGAGCAGACCCTGAAGGGCTGAGCGGGCAAGGCCAACACTGTGGGATGACTGTGGACCGATTCTGGACAACCGGCTCGCCCTGCGCTCGCGCACCGAGTTGTTCTTTTCAGCTGTCCTACACTGGGCTGCTTGTCCCCAGACTTCACGCCAAACAACCCATTGATTGGAAACAGGAATTCGACTTATCCGCGGAAATCGGACGCTCCTGTTACCACTCCTATGTTGAGAAGGAAGAAAGACAATGAACAAACTGAGCATGTCGCGTGAGGCCCTGCTCAAGGGACTCGGAGGCGTCGCCGGCATCGTCGAGCGCCGGCAGACCCTTCCGGTGCTGGCCAATGTGCTGATCCAGCCCGCGGATCAGGAACTCGGCCTGACCGCCAGCGACATGGAGATCCAGATCCGCATGCGCTGCCCTCTCGGCGACGACGTCGATGTGCAGGGCCTGCAGGCCACCACGGTGGGCGCGCGCAAGCTCATGGACATTCTTCGCGCCGCCCCCGGCGAGCAGGCCGCGATGGAATGGGCCGACGGCAAGTTCCAGGTGCGCTGCGGCAAGTCGCGGTTTTCGCTGCAGACTCTCCCGGCCGAGGATTTCCCGCTGGTCAAGCATGCCGACGACTACAGCGATCACGCCTTGCGCCTGGAACAGGGTCAACTCAAGCGCATGCTCGGGCTGGTGCACTTCGCCATGGCCCAGCACGACATCCGCTATTACCTCAACGGCCTGCTGCTGGTGGCCGAGGGTTCGCAGCTCACGCTGGTGGCCACCGACGGACACCGCCTGGCGCTGGTGGCCACGAGCAGCGAGGGCTCGTCCGACAAGCGCGAGGTGATCCTGCCGCGCAAGACCGTCATGGAACTCATGCGCCTGCTCGGCGACAGCGCCGAGCCGGTGGAACTGCGCTTCGCCTCCAACCAGGTGCACGTGGCCTTCGGCGACATGGAGCTGGTGAGCAAGCTGGTGGAGGGCAAGTTTCCCGACTACCAGCGGGTGCTGCCGAAGGGGCATCGCCATCACCTGCAGATGCCGCGCACCGCGCTGCTGGCCGCGCTGCAGCGCGTGGCCATCCTGACCAGCGACAAGTTCAAGGGCGTGCGCCTGCAGCTCGAGCCCGGGGTGCTGCGCATCTCGTCCAGCAACGCCGAGCAGGAGGAGGCGCTCGAGGAACTCGACGTCGACTACGCCGGCGACGTCATCGAAATCGGCTTCAACGTGGCCTACCTGATCGATGTGCTGTCGAACCTGGGCAGCGAGCATGTGCGCCTGGAACTCCAGGACGGCAACAGCAGCGTGCTGATCACCATGCCCGATGATGCGGCGTTCAAGTACGTCGTGATGCCCATGCGCATCTGAGCCCCCGCGCAACGCCGGGCCGCAACGGCCCTTCCCGCAGCTCTTCCCGTATTGTCATGAGCGAAACCCCGAGCAATCCGTCGTCCTACAGCGAATCATCCATCCAGATCCTGGAGGGCCTGGAGGCCGTGCGCAAGCGACCCGGCATGTACATCGGCGATACCTCCGACGGCACGGGCCTGCACCACCTGGTTTTCGAGGTCGTCGACAACTCGATCGACGAGGCGCTCGCCGGGCACTGCGACGACATCGTGGTGACCATCCACAGCGACAACTCGATCAGCGTCACCGACAACGGGCGCGGCATTCCCACCGGCATCAAGCGCGACGACAAGCACGAACCGCGGCGCAGCGCCGCGGAGATCGCGCTGACCGAGCTGCATGCCGGCGGCAAGTTCAACCAGAACAGTTACAAGGTGTCGGGAGGCCTGCACGGCGTGGGCGTCAGCTGCGTGAACGCGCTGTCGCGCTGGTTGCGCCTGACGGTGCGTCGCGAAGGCGAGGTGCACGTGCTGGAGTTCGCGCGCGGGGTGGTGCAGAACCGGCAGGTGGAAACCGTCGACGGGGTCGAGGTTTCGCCGATGCGCGTGCTGGGCAAGACCGACAAGCGCGGCACCGAGGTGCATTTCCTGCCCGACGACGAGATCTTCGAGGGCGTCGACTTCCATTACGACGTGCTCGCGCGCCGCCTGCGCGAACTGTCCTTTCTCAACCACGGCGTGAAGATCCGCCTGGTCGACGAGCGCCAGGGCAAGGAGGACAACTTCGCCTACACAGGCGGGGTCAAGGGTTTTGTCGAGTACATCAATCGCGGCAAGACCGTGCTGCACCCTACGGTGTTCTACGCCAGCGGCGAGAAGGCCACCGAGGCCGGCGCCAGCATCGTCAGCGAAGTGGCGATGCAGTGGAACGAAGGCTACGCCGAGAACGTGCTGTGCTACACCAACAACATCCCGCAGCGCGACGGCGGCACCCATCTGACGGGCTTGCGCGCGGCGATGACCCGCGTCATCAACAAGTACATCGAGGACAACGAGCTGGCCAAGAAGGCCAAGGTCGAGATCAGCGGCGACGACATGCGCGAGGGGTTGAGCTGCGTGCTGTCGGTGAAAGTTCCCGACCCGAAGTTCTCCAGCCAGACCAAGGACAAGCTGGTGTCCAGCGAGGTGCGCGCGCCGGTGGAAGACGTGGTGGCCAAGAGCCTCACCGATTTCCTGCTGGAGAACCCGAACGACGCCAAGATCATCTGCGGCAAGATCGTCGAGGCGGCACGCGCCCGCGAAGCGGCGCGCAAGGCGCGCGAACTGACGCGGCGCAAGGGCGTGCTCGACGGCATGGGCCTGCCGGGCAAGCTCGCCGACTGCCAGGAGAAGGATCCGGCGCTGTGCGAGATCTACATCGTCGAGGGTGACTCGGCCGGTGGCAGCGCCAAGCAGGGGCGCGACCGCAAGTTCCAGGCGATCCTGCCGCTGCGCGGCAAGATCCTCAACGTCGAGAAGGCGCGCTACGAGAAGCTTCTCAGCAGCAACGAAATCCTTACCCTCATCACCGCGCTGGGCACGGGCATCGGCAAGGACGATTTCGACGCGTCCAAGCTGCGCTACCACCGCATCATCATCATGACCGATGCCGACGTGGACGGCGCGCACATCCGCACCCTGCTGCTCACCTTCCTGTACCGCCAGATGCCCGAACTGGTCGAGCGCGGGCACATCTACATCGCACAGCCGCCGCTGTACAAGGTCAAGCACGGCAAGGACGAGCAGTACCTGAAGGACGGCCACGAGCTCGACGCCTACCTGTTGCAGGTGGCGCTGCGCGATGCGGCCATCAGCACCGGCGCGGCCGCCGACGCGAGGCTGCTCAGCGGCGACGTGCTGCAGCAACTGGCGCGGCAGTACATGCTCACCGAGGGTGTGATCGAGCGTCTCAGCGTGTTCATGGACGAGGAGGCGCTGCGCGCCGTCGCCGCCGGCGTGGGCCTGCAACTCGACACCGCCGAGCAGGCGCAGGACTCGGCGCAGCGCCTGCAGCAGGCGCTGCTCGAGCAGCACAGCAGCGGCGTGGTACCCAGCGTGACAGCCGAAGTCGACCCGCGTACCGACAAGCAGCTGCTGCGCATCAGCCGGCACCATCACGGCAACGTGCGCTCCAGCGTGATCACCGAGGACTTCTGCCACGGCGCCGATTACGCGGTGCTGGCGCAGGCCGCGCAGACCTTCGGCGGGCTGCTCGCCGAAGGCGCCACCGTCAGCAAGGGCCAGGGCGACAACGCAAAGCAGGGCAGCGTGGCCGACTTCCGCGAAGCCATGCAATGGCTGCTGCGCCTGGCCGAATCCAGCGTCTCGCGCCAGCGCTACAAGGGTCTCGGGGAAATGAACCCCGAGCAACTGTGGGAGACCACCATGGACCCGCAGGTGCGCCGCATGCTGCGCGTGCAGATCGACGACGCCATCGAGGCCGACCGCGTGTTCACGATGCTCATGGGCGACGAGGTGGAGCCACGTCGCGATTTCATCGAGACGAACGCGCTGCGCGCTGCGAATATTGATGTGTGAGGTTGT
>JAKAZQ010000021.1 GCA_021815805.1 Pseudomonadota bacterium
CCGGCCGCAGGGCCAGCCGCGGCGCGATGGCCAGCCGCGGCGCGACAACAACGCGCCGCGCCGTGACGGCCAGGCGCGTCGCGACGGCGCGCGCCCGGCGGCCCGCACCGGCGCGCCGATGCGTCGCAACGGCACCACCGGCTGACGCGCGGCAGCGGCCGCCGCGCGCCTGCGGCCGCTGCGTTTCAGGCGTGCGCGCGCTGCGCCGCGTCGACGAGTCCGCGCAGCGCGCTCCAGGCCCATTCCGGGTCCAGCGCGCGCAGGCAGTTGGCATGGCCCAGCGGGCAGGTGCGGCGAAAGCACGGGCTGCACGGAAGGTGCAGCCACAGCGTCGCGCTGTGGTGCGCCGCCGGCGGGGTATGACGCGGATCGGTGGATCCGTACAGCCCCACGGTCGGGCGGCCGAGCGCGGCGGCGACGTGCATCAAGCCGGAATCGTTGCTCACCACACCGGCGGCGACGCCGAGCAGGTCGATCGCCTGCGCCATCGTGGTGCGTCCGCACAGATCGACCAGCCACGCGTCGCCCGAGGCCTCGGCAGCCTGCGCGATGGCCTGCGCGATGTCGCGCTCGCGTGCGCTGCCGAGCAGGGCCACGCGCCACCCGGCGGCGTGCGCCAGGCGCGCCAGCGCAGCGTAATGCTGCGCCGGCCATTGCTTGGCCGGGCCGTATTCGGCGCCCGGACACAGCACGACAAAAGGTGTTTCCAGTCCGCAGCCGCGCGCCGTGTCGGCGGCCCGCGCGGCGTCGACCCGCAGGCGCGGCTGTGCGATCGACTCCGGCGGCGCCGCCGGCAGCGGCGGCGCGCCGAGCGCGCGCGCCGGCACGGCACCGGCGAGTTGCGCGTAATGCTCGCGCAGATCGGCGCGTGCCGCGCCCGCCGCGTCATGCCAGGCATGCGTGAGCAGCGCGCCGGCGGCCTCGCCGCTCCAGCCCACGCGTACCGGCACGCGTGCCAGCCACGGCACCAGCCGCGCCTTCACGTTGTTGCCCAGCACGTAGGCGCGCGCGAATCCCTGCGTGCGCAGTTGCGCTGCCAGCGCGACGCGCGCGCGCCAGTCCAGGCGGCCGTGCGCGAAACGCGTCTCGAGCACCGTGTCGACGCCGGGCATGGCCCGCAGCACGTCGGCCACGCCCGGCAGTGCCAGCGCGGTGACGCGCTCGCCGCGCGCCTGCAGCAGCCCCGCCAGCGGCTGCGCCATGACGGCGTCACCGATCCACTGCGGCGCCACCAGCAGGCTGCGCAGGCCGGCGCTCATGCGCGCCGCGCTCAATGGCCGTGCACGACTTCGCCGTCGGCCAGGCGGTAGCGCGTGCCGCAGTACGGGCACGCGGTTTCGCCGTGCGTCACCTCGAGGAACACCCGCGGGTGGGCGCTCCAGACCGGCATCGCCGGGTTGGGGCAGAAGGCGGGCAGGTCGGCGGCCTTGAGTTCGACAACCGGCATCTCGGCTTTGGGAATGGCGCTCATGACAGACGGATCTCCATGCGGGTGGGGCCTGCACGCACGCGCGTCAGACGCGGGCGAGCCAGTCGGCGTACTTGGGGTTGCGCCCGCCGACGATGTCGAAGAACGCGCTCTGGATGCGCTCGGTGAGGGGGCCGCGATGGCCGGCGCCGATGCGCACGCCGTCGAGTTCGCGAATCGGCGTGATCTCGGCCGCGGTGCCGCTGAAGAACGCCTCGTCGGAAATGTAGATCTCGTCGCGCGGGATGCGCTTGGCCACCACTTCCAGGCCGAGATCCTCGCAGATCGAGAACACCGTGCGCCGGGTGATGCCGTTGAGCGCGCCCGACGAGGCGTCCGGCGTGTAGACCACGCCGTCGCGCACGACGAAGATGTTCTCGCCGGCACCCTCGCTGACGAAGCCCTGCGGGTCGAGCAGCAGTGCCTCGTCGTAGCCGTCGGCCGTCACCTCGAGGTTCGCCAGGATGCTGTTGGTGTAGTTGCTCACCGTCTTGGCGTTGCACATGGTGATGTTCACGTGGTGCCGGGTGTAGCTGCTGGTTTTGACGCGGATGCCCTTGGCCATGCCTTCCTCGCCGAGATAGGCGCCCCACGGCCAGGCCGCGACCATCAGGTGGATGGTGTTGCCGCGCGGGGACACGCCGAGCTTGCGGTCGCCGATCCACACCAGGGGGCGGATGTAGCACGACGCGAAGCCGTTGACGCGCACCACGTCGAGTTGCGCCTGCATCGCCTGCTCCAGCGTGAACGGAATCTCCATGCGCAGGATCTTCGCGCTGTCGAACAGGCGCTGGGTGTGCTCGCGCAGGCGGAAGATCGCCGTGCCCTGGCTGGTCTCGTAGGCGCGTACGCCCTCGAACGCGCCGCAGCCGTAGTGCAGGGTATGCGTCAGCACGTGGATCTTGGCGTCGCGCCATTCGACGAGCTGGCCGTCCATCCAGATTTTCCCGTCGCGGTCGGACATCGACGCGGGCGTCGGCAAGGCCATGAGTGTCTCCAGAATCGGGTGTCGAAACTTGCATTTTACGAGCCTGAGCAGGCCCATGGCGCGGCTCGTTGCGGGCACAATGTCGGCTGCCGGCGCAATGTCGTGCGGCGCGCGCCCGGCGCCGCGGCCGCTCGTCGTCCCTCCCTTGTCGATCCATGAACGCTCCCGTCCCCTCCGCACGGCCCTACCGCTTCTCGATGCGCCAGTTCCTGGCGATCGCCCGGCCCTACTGGGTGTCCGAGGACTGGCGCATGGGCTGGCTGCTGCTGTCCAGCGTGCTCGCCATGAACCTGGCGCTGATCTGGATCAACGTCAAGCTGAACTTCTGGAACCGCGACTTCTTCAACGCGCTGCAGGCGCATGCCTACCCGCAGTTCAAGCACCTGCTGCTGGTGTTCACCGGGCTGGCCTTCATCTACATCGTGCTCGCGGTGTACTCGCAGTACCTGCAGCAGATGCTGCAGATCCGCTGGCGGCGCTGGGTCACCGAGGTGTTCCTGCGCGACTGGCTGCAGGGCGGCACGCACTACCGCATGGCGCTGCGCCGCGGGCAGGAGGACAACCCGGATCAGCGGATCTCCGACGACATCAACAACTTCGTCAGCAGCACGCTCGGCCTGTTCTTCGGCGTCATCTCGTCGGTGGTGACGCTGTTCTCCTTCCTGTTCGTGCTCTGGCAGCTGTCCGGCGCGTTCACGCTGTGGGGCGTGCACATTCCCGGCTACATGGTGTGGGCGGCGCTGGTCTATTCCGGGGTCGGCAGCTGGCTGGCCCATGTCGTGGGCAAGCCGCTGATCCGCCTGAATTTCGACCAGCAGCGCTACGAGGCGGACTTTCGCTTCGGTCTTGCGCGCACCCGCGAGCACAACGAGGGCATCGCGCTGTACCGCGGCGAGCCGCGCGAACTGGAAGGCCATCGCGCCCGCTTCTCGCACATCTGGGACAACTGGTGGGGCATCATGAAGCGCCAGAAGTTGTTCACCTGGTACACCTCGTTCTACGGCCAGCTCGCGATCATCTTTCCCATTCTGGTGGCGGCGCCGCGCTACTTCGCCGGCCAGATCCATCTCGGCGGGCTGACCCAGACCACGAATGCGTTCGGCCAGGTGCAGGGTGCGCTGTCCTGGTTCATCTCCTCCTACGGCAGCATCGTCAGCTGGCTGGCGACCTTGCAGCGTCTGGCGACCTTCGTCGAGTCGGTCGAGCAGGTGCGGGGGCAGGCGGTGGCGCAGCGCGCCGACGCCGCCGCGGCGCCGGAGCCGCGGCCGCCGGGCGCGGCGCCGGCGCGCCTGGGCGTGGCCCTGGGCGACCTGCGCATCGATACCCCGGATGGCCGCGCGCTGCTGCAGGCCGCCGGTGAAGGCATCGAGCCCGGGCAGCACACGCTGATCGTCGGGCCCTCGGGCCTCGGCAAGAGCACCCTGATGCGCTGGCTCGCCGGCATCTGGCCCTACGCGCAGGGGCGCGGCCAGCATCTGCCGGGGGGACGCACGCTGTTCCTGCCGCAGAAGCCCTACCTGCCGATGGGCACGCTGCGCGAGGTACTGACCTACCCGATGCCCAGCGAGGCCTTCGACGATGCGCGCCTGCGCGCGGTGCTGGACAGCGCGCGCCTGCCACACCTGATGCCGCTGCTGGACATCGACGATGGCTGGATGCAACGCCTGTCCCCCGGCGAGCAGCAGCGCCTGGCGATCGCCCGCGCCCTGCTGGCAGCGCCCGACTGGTTGTTCCTGGACGAGGCCACGAGTGCGCTGGACGCGTCGCTGGAGGCGGCGATGTACAAGCTCTTGCGCCGCGAACTGCCGCACGCCACGCTGGTCAGCGTGGCCCATCGCGCCGGGGTCGTGGCCTTTCACGACCAGGTGTTCGAACTGCAGCCGGGCGCCGACGGCGAGCCGGCGCGCATGGTCGTGCGGCGCCCGGCGCAACTGCGCGAACCGGCCGTGGACGCGTCCGGGCAGACCGTCGATTGACAGGCTGTTGAAATACCGCGCGGCCCCCTGGGGTCTTTCAACCGCCTGTCAAGCCGCGGGCGCGCGCCGCTCAGGCCGCGTCCTGCAGGCTGCGCAGCAACTCCAGCGCCTGGTCGATGCGCTGCACCGGATGCAGGCGCATGCCGTCGAGTTGCTCCGGTTGCTGGCGTGGCGCGTTCGCCGCCGGGATGATGGCGGCGGCGAAACCCAGCTTGGCGGCTTCGCGCAGACGTTCCTGGCCGCGCGGCGCGGGGCGGATCTCGCCGGCCAGTCCGACCTCGCCGAAGGCGACCAGGCCGCGCGGCAGCGCGCGGTTGCGCAGCGACGACTGGATCGCCAGCAACACCGCCAGGTCGGCCGCCGGCTCGCCCACGCGCACGCCGCCGACGGCGTTCACGAAAACGTCCTGGTCGGCGCAGGCGACGCCGGCGTGGCGGTGCAGCACCGCCAGCAGCATGGCCAGGCGCGCCGGGTCGAGGCCGACGCTGAGCCGGCGCGGGCTGGGGGTCGCGGCGCTGTCGGCCAGCGCCTGGATTTCCACGAGCAGCGGGCGACTGCCCTCGAGCGTGGCCATGACGCACGATCCCGGCACCGGTGCGCCGTGGTGCGACAGGAAGATCGCCGACGGATTGGCCACGCCCTTGAGCCCGCGCTCGGTCATCGCGAACACGCCGAGTTCACCGACGCCGCCGAAGCGGTTCTTGATGGCGCGGATCAGGCGGTAGCTGCTGTGGCTGTCGCCCTCGAAATACAGCACCGTGTCGACCATGTGCTCGAGCACGCGCGGTCCGGCCAGCGCGCCCTCCTTGGTGACATGGCCGACCAGCACGATGCAGGTGCCGGCGGCCTTGGCGTGGCGCGTCAGCTGCGCCGCGCATTCGCGCACCTGGGCGACCGAGCCGGGCGCCGACGACAACTGCTCGGTGTAGACGGTCTGGATGGAGTCGATCACGCACACCGCCGGCTGCTCGGCGGCCAGCGCGTCGCCGATGCGCTCGAGCTGGATCTCCGCCATCAGGCGTACCGCGGCGCCCTGCAGGCCGAGGCGCTGCGCGCGCAGACCGACCTGCGCGGCCGACTCCTCGCCGCTGACGTAGAGCACGCGCGTCGCCGGAGCGAGCCCGGCCAGGACCTGCAGCAGCAGCGTGGATTTGCCGATTCCCGGGTCGCCGCCGAGCAGCACCACGCTGCCCGGCACGAGCCCGCCGCCGAGGGCGCGATCGAGCTCGCCGATGCCGCTGGGCATGTGGCGCTGCGCCTGCGCCGGCACACGCGCCAGATCCTGCACGGCCGAGCCGGGGGCGAGCGGCGCCGGATCCGGCCGCGCGCCGGCGCCGCCCGGCCTGGCCGCGCGCGACGCCGGCGCCACGCGCGTTTCCACCAGGGTGTTCCAGGCGCCGCAATGCGGGCAGCGGCCGAGCCACTGCGCGGATTGGCCGCCGCAGTCGTTGCAGACGAAGGTGGTGCCCGAGCGGGCCATCAGAGCACCTGCACCGGCACCCGGCGCGCCAGTGCGCACATCAGTTCGTAGCCGAGGGTTCCGCTGGCTTCGGCGACCTCGTCGATGCCGAGCTCGGCGTCGCGGTGACGCCCCCAGCACAGTACCGGGCTGCCGACCTCGGCGGCGCGACCCGCCGCGCGCACCGGGTCGAGGTCGACGGTGACCATGTCCATGGACACGCGGCCGCAGATGCGCGTGCGCACGCCGTCGACCACGATCGGCGTGCCGCTCGGCGCATGGCGCGGGTAGCCGTCGGCGTAGCCGAGCGCGGCCACGCCGATGCGCATGGCGCGCCCGGCGCGGAAGCTCGCGCCGTAGCCGACCGCCTCGCCGGCGGCGATCGACTGCACGCCGATGATGCGCGTGACCAGGCTCATCGCCGGTTGCAGCTTCCAGTGCGCGGCATCCGGCGCCAGCGCGGTGGGCGAGCCGCCGTACAGCGCGATGCCCGGACGAACCCAGTCGCCCAGCGTGTCGACGACGTCGCGCCGCGCCGCGCCGGCGTCGCCCGCGGCGTGGCCGAAGCGCAGCAGCGCGGCCGAGTTGCACAGGCTGCGTTCGCCGGGCAGGCCGTCGATGGTGGAGAGGAAGGCCTCGCGCGCGGCGTCGATGCCGGCGTCGCCGTCGGCGGTGGCGAAGTGGGTCATGTGCGAGACCGCGCCGACGGCCGGGATCTCGCGCAGGCGCTGCCAGGCCGCGCGGTACTGGCCGGGCGTGAAGCCGAGGCGGTTCATGCCGCTGTTGAGCTTGAGAAACACGCGGTGGGTGCGCGCCTTGCGGCGCGACGCCAGCCAGTGGATCTGCGCCGGATCGTGCACCACGTGCCACAGGTTGAGACGCTCGCAGGTGTCCAGATCGTCGGGGCCGAAGCAGCCCTCCAGCAGCATGATGGGGCCGCCCCAGCCGAGCGCTCGCAGGGCCTCGGCCTCGGCGATGTCGAGCAGCGCGAAGCCGTCGGCCGCGCGCAGCGCCGGGAACACGCGCTCGATGCCGTGCCCGTAGGCGTTTGCCTTCACCACCGCCCATACCCGCGCGCGCCCCGCCGCGGCGCGTGCGCGGGCGAGGTTGTGGCGCAGTGCTTCGAGCGAAATGGTGGCCTGGATGGGACGCGTCATGGCCTCGCCAGTGTAGTGCCTGCGGCCCCCCTGACGCCCCCGGGGCTGTGCTATAAACGTCCGTTTCCGCACCGGCCCGCAGCGCCGCCGCGGCTGCGCCGATGGCACCATGGAATGAAAAAAGGCTTCTACTGGATCATGGCCGCGCAGTTCTTCTCGTCGCTGGCCGACAACGCCTTGCTGATCGCCGCCATCGCGCTGCTGGTCCAGCTGAAGGCCCCGGGGTGGATGACCCCGTTACTCAAGTTTTTTTTCACCGTTTCCTACGTGCTGCTGGGGCCGTTCGTCGGTGGTTTCGCGGACTCGCTGCAGAAGGGTCGGGTGATGCTGATCACCAACCTGGTCAAGCTCGGCGGCCTGTTGCTGATGCTGGTGGGAACCCACCCGCTGTGGTCCTACGCCGTGGTCGGCCTCGGCGCCGCGGCGTACTCTCCGGCCAAGTACGGCATCCTGACCGAACTGCTGCCACCGCAGCAGCTGGTGGCCGCCAACGGCTGGATCGAGGGCACGACGGTCGGCTCGATCATCCTCGGCACGGTGCTCGGCGGCTTGCTGGTCAGCGGCCGCGCGGCGGACTGGCTGCTCGCGCTGGCTCCGCTGCGCGTGTTGTCGCTGCATGGCGCGGCGGATGCCGCGCTGGTCGTGATCGCGGTCGTCTACGTGGTCGCCGCTCTGTGCAACCTGCGCATTCCCGACACCGGCGCGCGCTATCCGCACCAGACGGCGCATCCGCTGCGCCAGGTGGTCGAGTTCGCCCATTGCATGCGCGTGCTGTGGGGTGACAAGCTGGGCCAGATCTCGCTCGCCGTGACCACGCTGTTCTGGGGCGCCGGCGCGACGCTGCAGTTCATCGTGATCAAATGGGCCGAGGCGGCTCTCGGCCTCGATCTCAGCAATGCCGCGGTGCTGCAGGCCACGGTGGCCTTCGGCATCGCGCTGGGGGCCATGTTCGCGGCCACCCGCGTGCCGCTGCGCAACAGCCTGCGCGTGCTGCCGGTGGGCATGGGCATGGGCGCGGTGTGCATGATCGTCGCGTTGTACTCCCGCGGCGCGATGCCGGAGTTGCAACTCGCCATCGGCCACCTGCAGCTTCCGCTGTACCTGCTGGTGGCCGGGGCGTTCATGGTGCTCATCGGTGCCATGGCCGGGTATTTCGTGGTGCCGATGAACGCGCTGCTGCAGCATCGGGGCTATGTGCTGCTGTCGGCCGGGCACTCGATCGCCGTGCAGAACTTCAACGAGAACCTGAGCGTGCTGGCCATGCTCGGCATGTACTCGCTGCTCATCGGCCTGAATCTTCCGGTGCGATCGACCATGCTGCTGTTCGGGGCCTTCATCCTCGGCAGCATGTGGCTGGTCATGCGCTGGAACGCCCGCAACATGCGCGAGCGCGACTGGACCCAGGTCATCGGCGAGCCGCGCCACCCCGCATAGCCCGAGGCCTCGCGATGGACGCCGTGCGCCTGGGGCCGCTGCTGCTGCCGACCACGCCCCTGCTGCTGCTGGTGTCGTGGTGGCTGGGCGATGCGCTGGCGCGCTGGCTGGCACGCCGCGGCGGTGTCGCGGCGCGCCCCGGCCCGAGCCTGCTCGCCGCGGCAGTGCTCGGGCTGGTCGCGGCGCGCGTCGCCTTCGTCGTGCGCTGGTGGCCGCACTACCACGGCGTGACGGCGCTGCTGGATGTGCGCGACGGCGGCTTCGATGCGTTGGCCGGCTGGCTGGCGGCGCTGCTCGTGGTGTGCGTCGCGGGCCTGCGCCGCGCCGCGCTGCGCCGCCCCGTCGCCGCCGGTTTCGCCACGGCGCTGCTGCTCGTGCTGGGCGGCCAGGCCACGCTGCGCGCGCTGCAGCCGCCGCCGCGTCCGCTGCCGCAGCTGCGGCTGGTCGATCTGCAGGGCAACCGCGTGTCGTTGTCGGCGCTGCGCGGACGACCGCTGGTCATCAACCTGTGGGCCACCTGGTGCCCGCCGTGCCGGCGCGAGCTGCCGATGCTGCTCGAGCAGGCCGCGCAGCAGCGCGACGCGCGCATCGTGCTCGTCGACCAGGGCGATACGGCGCCGGCGGTGCGGGCGTTGCTGCGCAGCCTCGGACACGCACATGCGCCGCAGGTGCTGCTGGACGGCGGCCGCGCGCTGGGTGCCTACTACGACGCGCCCGGCTATCCGACGACCCTGTTCATCGGCGCCGACGGCATGCTGCGGCGCATGTACGTCGGCGCGATGTCGGCCGCCACGCTGCAGCAGGGCATCGAGTACCTGCAAAGGGGGGCGGGGTGAGCGGGGCGGGGCGGCGCACCGGCGCCGGCGACTCGTGGCTGGCCGCCGGCGGGCTGATGCTCAGCGCGCTGGTCTGGGGGCTGTCGTGGTGGCCGCTGCGGCATGTCCGCGCGCTGGGCGTGCAGCCGATGTGGACCACCGCGCTGGTCTACCTGCCGGGCGCCGTGCTGGTGCTGCTGCTGCGCCCGCAGGCGTTGCGCCAGCTGCTGCGCAGTCGCGGGCTGTGGCTGGTGACGCTGTGCGCCGGCGGCGCCAACGTGTGCTTCAACCTCGGCGTCGCGTGGGGCGACGTCGTGCGCGTGGTGCTGCTGTTCTACCTGATGCCGGTGTGGGCCACGCTGGCGGCGCGCCTGGTGCTGCGCGAGCCCGTCGGCCGCGCCGGCCTGCTGCGTCTGGCGCTGGCCATGGCGGGTGCGCTGATCGTGCTGTGGCCGAGCGATGGCGGCTGGCCGCTGCCGCGCCACGCTGCCGACTGGCTCGGCCTGCTCGGCGGCGTGTTCTTCGCGTGCAACAACGTGCTGTTGCGGCGCTTCGCGCAGGCGCCGGCGGCATCGCGCCTGCTCGCCATGTTCGCCGGCGGGGTGCTCTGCGGCGGCCTGCCGGCCTGGCTGCTGCAGAGCCTGCGACTGGCGCCGCGCCTGCCCCCGCCGAGCGCCGCGTGGCTGCTGCCGGTCGGCCTGCTCGGGCTGGCGCTTGCCGCCGGAGGGTTCGGCCTGCAATACGGCGCGGCGCGTCTGCCAGCGGCGCTGACCGCGGTGATCATGATGCTGGAGATCGTGTTCGCCAGCCTGAGTTCGGCGCTGCTCGGAGCCAGCCATCCCGGGCTGCGCACGCTCGCCGGCGGGTTGCTGATCGGCTTCGGCGTGCTGCTGGGCGCGCTCGCCGAGGCACGCATCGCAAGGATCGCGCGCGACGCCCGCGCGGAGCACAATGACGGCATGCACCAGGCTGCGCGGGCCGCACCAAGGAGATCACCATGACCGCCCGGATCGAGACTGCCGACGACGCGCAGGCGGGAGCGCCGCAAGGCGCCTCGAGCGTGTTCGACTTCAGCGCCCGCGACATCCACGGCCGCGAGCAGCCGCTGGCGCGCTGGCGCTCGCAGGTGCTGCTGCTGGTCAATACCGCCAGCGCCTGCGGCTACACCCCGCAGTACGCCGGGCTGCAGGCGCTGTACCACGCCTACCGCGACCGCGGATTCAGCGTGCTGGGCTTTCCGTGCAATCAGTTCGGCGCGCAGGAGCCGGGGTCGGCGCAGCAGATCGCGGCGTTCTGCGCCACCAACTACGGGGTCGAGTTCCCGCTGTTCGACAAGATCGACGTCAACGGCGCGCATGCGCATGCGCTGTGGCGCTGGCTGAAGGCGCAGGCCAGCGGGGTACTCGGCACCGAGGCGATCAAGTGGAATTTCACCAAGTTCCTGGTCGGCCGCGACGGCCAGGTGATCCGGCGCTACGCTCCGCACACGCAGCCCGATGCGCTGCGCGGCGACATCGAGATGGCGCTCGACATCCCGGCCTGAGCGCGCGCGCGCGCCGGCGCGTCACTTCGTCGCGTCGTCGTCGCGCTGGCGCAGTGCCACCAGCGGCTGCACGCGTGGCGCGCGCAGTTGCACGCGCTGTTGCGGCATGGCGCGCAGCGGCTCGACCTCGCGCAGGGTCTGCAGACTGCGAAGCGCGAGTTCCTGGTAGGTGCGCGTGCCCTCGGCCTTCCAGGCCATTTCCTGTTCGGTCAGCGCGCGCTTGATGCGCGCGGGCATGCCGGCGACCAGCGTGCGCGGCGGAATCCGCATGGCCGCGGGCACGAAGGCGCAGGCGGCGACGATCGAGCGTTCGCCGACCTCGGCGTCGTCCATCACCACGGCGTTCATGCCGACCAGCGCATCACGCTGCACGATGCAACTGTGCAGCACCGCGCCGTGCCCGATGTGTCCGCCGGCATGGACCACCGTGTCGTGTCCGGGAAAGCCGTGCAGCACGCACGAGTCCTGCACGTTGCTGCCCTCGTGCAGCACGATGCGTCCGAAGTCCCCGCGCAGGCTCGCGCAGGGTCCGACATAGCAGCCGGCGGCGACCTGGACTTCGCCGATCAGCACCGCGCTGGGATGCACGTAGGCGTCGGGGTGGACCACGGGGACGACCCCGTCGATGGAATAGCAGGGCATGGTCGGGTTGCAGCCAAACGGGTGGAGACATGCGGCGTCGCGGGTCCGCCCGGCGACCCGAGCCAGGCCGCCGCATCAGGGTTTTTCCGGGGACGCCACGGGGTTGCCGCGGGCAAAGCTTCGAGCCTAGTATTGACCGACCGGTTGGTCAATATTGCGTCGCGGCGTAGTCTGCGGCGGTGACCGGCCGCGACCGCATGTGCCGGTCTGTGCCTTCCCCCATCCGCCATTCGCCTGCCCGCGCCCGCCATCCCGTGCGGGCGTGCCGTACTCGCCGATCCTGCCCATGTCCGCCAACGATGTTCCCGTGCTGCTGAGCGAGCGCGACGGTGCCGTGCTCACGCTGCGTCTGAACCGGCCCGAGGCCCTCAACGCCCTCGACGCCGGGTTGTGCGAGGCGCTGCTGCGCGGGCTCGAAGGCGCCGCCGCCGATCCGCAGGTGCGCTGCGTGGTGCTGGCGGCCAGTGGGCGCGCGTTCTGCGCCGGCCAGGACCTGCGCGACCCGGCGGTTGCGCCGCAGGGCGGCGCGAAGGATCTCGGCGCGGTGGTGGCGGCGCGCTACCGCCCGCTGGTGCTGCGCCTGCGCAGCATGCCGGTGCCGACCCTGGCCGCCGTGGGCGGCGTCGCCGCCGGCGCCGGCGCGGCGCTGGCGCTGCTGTGCGACATCGTGGTCGCGCGGCGCCGCGCCGCGTTCCTGCAGGCCTTCGCCGCGATCGCCCTGATTCCCGACAGCGGCAGCACCTGGGTGCTGCCGCGGCTGGTCGGGCGCGCCCGCGCCATGGGGCTGTGCCTGCTCGGCGACAAGCTGCCCGCGGCGCAGGCCGAGGCATACGGACTGATCTGGAAATGCGTCGACGACGAGGCCTTCGACCACGAGGTCGCGGCGCTGGCGCAGCGCCTCGCCGCGCAGCCTGCCCGCGCGCTGGCGCGCACGCGCGAGCTGCTCGACGCCGGGGCCTCGAGCAGCCTCGAGCAGGCGTTGCAGGCGGAGGCCGAGGCGCAGCGCGAACTCGGCTTCGCCGCGGATTTCGCGGAGGGCGTCGAGGCCTTCGCGAGCCGGCGCGCGCCGCGTTTCCAGGATCGCTGAACGCGCCGGCGCGGCGCCGCCACGCCCGACCCACCCCGGCGCGCCAGCGGCGTGCCGCCCGCAGGAGATCTTCCCGTGTCCTCCCCCCGTTCCGTTGTCCCCGATGTCGATGCGCAGCAGGTCGCCGAGCGCGTGCGCGAGGTCATGCTCGCCGAGGACCATGCGACGCGCGCCCTCGGCATCGCCATCGACGAAGTCGGTCCGGGGCGCGCGCTGGCGCGCATGCGCGTGCGGCGCGACATGCTCAACGGCTTCGGCATCTGCCACGGCGGACTCATCACCACGCTGGCCGACACCGCCTTTGCCTACGCCTGCAACTCCGCCAACCAGGTCACGGTGGCGTCCGGCGTGAGCGTCGACTTCGTGGCCCCGGCGCACGAGGGCGACGAACTCAGCGCGTTGTGCGAGCAGCGCACGCAGCAGTCGCGCACCGGGGTGTACGACGTGCTCGTGCGCAACCAGCACGGGCACACCGTGGCGCTGATGCGCGGGCGCTCGCACAGGCTGAAGGCGCGCCAGGTGTTCGCCACCGCAGAGACATCCGGACAGGGCGCACGACAGCCCTGAGCACACACCCCGAGGAGACCACCATGACCGAGGCCCGAAGCGCCTCCGGCGCGGCGCTCGAAGCCATCGAGCGCGCCAGCCGGGACGAGATCAGCGCGCTGCAGTTGCAGCGCCTGCGCCAGACCCTGCGACACGCCTACGACAACGTGCCGCATTACCGCCACGCCTTCGACGCGAAGGGCGTGCATCCGGACGACCTGCGCGGCCTGGAGGACCTGGCGCGCTTCCCGTTCACGAGCAAGGCCGACCTGCGCGACAACTATCCGTTCGGCATGTTCGCCGTGCCGCGCGAGCAGATCGTGCGCGTGCACGCCTCGTCCGGCACCACCGGCAAGCCGACGGTGGTCGGCTACACGCGTGCCGACATCGACACCTGGGCCGATCTGGTGGCGCGCTCGATCCGCGCCGCCGGCGGAAAGCCCGGCGACATCGTGCACGTGGCCTACGGCTACGGACTGTTCACCGGCGGCCTCGGCGCGCACTACGGCGCCGAGCGCCTGGGCTGCACCGTGGTGCCGGTGTCGGGCGGGCAGACCGAGAAGCAGGTGCAGCTGATCCTGGACTTCCGCCCCGACATCATCATGGTCACGCCCAGCTACATGCAGGTGCTCGTCGAGCAGTTCGCGCGCCAGGGGCTGGATGCGCGCGACTGCTCGCTGCGCGTGGGGATCTTCGGCGCCGAGCCGTGGACCGAGGCGATGCGCTCCGAGATCGAGCACAAGGCCGGCATCCGCGCGGTGGACATCTACGGCCTGAGCGAGGTCATGGGCCCGGGCGTGGCCAGCGAATGCGTGGAGACGCAGGACGGCCCGGTGATCTGGGAGGATCACTTCTATCCCGAGATCGTCGACCCGCTGAGCGGCGAGGTGCTGCCCGAGGGCAGCGAGGGCGAACTCGTGTTCACCAGCCTCACCAAGCAGGGCATGCCGGTCATCCGCTACCGCACGCGCGACCTGACCCGGCTGCTGCCGCCGACGGCACGCGCCTTCCGGCGCATGGGCAAGATCGTCGGGCGCAGCGACGACATGCTGATCGTGCGCGGCGTGAACATGTTCCCGACCCAGGTCGAGGAGATCGTGCTGCAGCATGAGATGCTGTCGGGGCAGTACCAGATCCACCTCAGTCGCGACGGCCACCTCGACCGCGTCGAGATCCACTGCGAGGTGCAGCCGGAACACGCCCAGGCCACCGAGGCGCAGCGCGAGCAGGTGGCGCACTGGGTGGCGCATCGCGTGAAGACCCTGGTCGGCCTGAGCACGCGCGTGCTCGTGCTGCCGCCGGACTCGCTGGAGCGCACGCTGACGGGCAAGGCGCGGCGCGTGTTCGACCATCGGCCGCGTCCGGCCTGATCCGCATGGCACGAGGACGAGCACCGCAGTACGACGAGCAGCGTGCGCTGATCCTGGCGCAGGCGGCGCGCCTGTTCGCGCAGCAGGGCTTCATGGCGACGTCGATGAACCAGGTGGCCGAGGCGTGCGGCCTGTCGAAGGCCGCGCTGTACCACTACTTCCGCGACAAGTTCGCGCTCGCCGCGCACATCGCCGAGACCCACGTGCGACGCCTGCTCGAGGTGGTGGTGCAGGTGCAGGCGGATTGCGTCGAGCCGCGTCGCCTGCTGCCCGTGCTGATCGAGCATTTCGTGCGCGAGTACGCGAGCGCGCAGCACGCGCATCGCGTGCTCACCGAGGACGTGCGCTTCCTCGCCGACGAGGATCGCCGGCGCATCCTCGAGGTCGAGCGCGAGGTCGTGCAGCGCTTCGCCCAGGCCATCGATGCATTGCGTCCGCAGGCCGCGGCCGGGCGCATGGACAAGGCGCTGGCCATGCTGTTGTTCGGCATGATCAACTGGCTGTTCACCTGGTTCAAGCCGGGGCGCGAACTCGAGTACGCGCAACTCGCGCCGATCGTCGCCGATCTTTTCCTGCACGGCATGCTGGAAATGACGCTGCCGACGTACCCGGTGGCCGCCGCAGGCGCCGCCGAATCCGCATCCGACGAACTCTCTTTGCAAAGGAAGACCCCATGACTTCGCTTCCCCAGGCCTGGATCATCGATGCCTGCCGCACGCCGTTCGGGCGCTACGGCGGCGCGCTTTCCGGCGTGCGCGCCGACGACCTGGGCGCCGCGCCCATCCGCGCGCTCATGCAGCGTCACGGCGGACTCGACTGGGGCGCGCTGGACGAAGTGGTGTACGGCTGCGCCAACCAGGCCGGCGAGGACAACCGCAATGTCGCGCGCATGGTGGCGCTGCTCGCCGGGCTGCCGGTGCAGGTGGCCGGGCACACCGTGAACCGCCTGTGCGCGTCCAGCATGGAGGCGGTGGCGCAGGCGGCGCGCGCCATCCGCTGCGGCGAGGCCGACCTGGTGCTCGCCGGCGGCGTCGAGAGCATGTCGCGCGCGCCCTTCGTGATGGGCAAGGCGGACAGCGCGTTTTCGCGCAGCGCGCGCATCGAGGACACGACCATCGGCTGGCGTTTCATCAATCCGCGCCTGAAACAGATGTACGGCGTGGATTCGATGCCGGAGACGGCGGAGAACGTGGCCGTCGACTTCGCCGTCTCGCGCGTCGACCAGGACGCCTTCGCGCTGCGCTCCCAGCAACGCTGCATGGCGGCACAGCAGGCCGGCTTCTTCGACGGCGAGATCATCCCGGTGCAGGCGCCGCGCGGGCGCCGCGAGGTGGTCGAGGTGACGCACGACGAGCACCCGCGCCCGGACACCACGGCCGAGCAGCTGGCCGCCCTCAAGCCGGTGGTGCGCGAGGGCGGTTCGGTGACCGCCGGCAACGCCTCGGGGGTCAACGACGGCGCCTGCGTGCTGCTGCTGGCTTCCGACGCCGCGGTGCGGCGCCATGGGCTGGTGCCGCGGGCGCGCGTGGTGGGCGCCGCCGCGGCCGGGGTGGAGCCGCGCGTCATGGGCATCGGCCCGGTCCCGGCGGTGCGCAAGCTCACGGCGCGCATCGGCTGGGAACTCGCACAACTCGACACCATCGAACTCAACGAGGCCTTCGCCGCGCAGTCGCTCGCGGTGCTGCGCCAGCTCGGCCTTGCCGACGACGACGCGCGGGTCAACCCGAACGGTGGCGCGATCGCGCTCGGGCATCCGCTGGGCGCCTCGGGCGCGCGTCTGGTGCTCACCGCGCTGCGCCAGCTCGAGCGCATCGGCGGCCGGCGCGCGCTGGCCACGATGTGCGTGGGCGTCGGGCAGGGCGGCGCGCTGGCCATCGAACGCGCCTGACCGGCCCGCCCGCCAGAGATGCCAGCCATGCACGCCAGCCACGCACGCCCGACGCGGCGCACGGCCCCCGTTCTCGACCAGGAACCATGTCCATGACACCCCCCGTATTGCAAAGCCATCTCGCCGGACAGTGGTTCGGCAGCGAACCCGGCCAGGCCCTGCGCGACGCCGCCAGCGGCGCGGTGGTCGCGCATACCCACGCCGGGCAGGGCGACTTCGACGCCGCGCTGCGCCACGGCCGCGAAACAGGCGTGCGCGCGCTGCTCGAGCTCGATTTCCAGCAGCGCGCGGCGCGGCTCAAGGCGCTGGCGCGCCACCTCGCCGAGCACAAGGAGACGCTGTACGAATGGTCGCTGTACACCGGGGCGACGCGCAACGACGGCTGGATCGACATCGAGGGCGGCATCGGCACGCTGTTCGCGTATGCCGGCATGGGGGCCCAGGAGCTGCCCGCCGGCAATGTCGTGCATGAAGGCCCGGTCGTGTCGCTGGGCAAGCAGGGCCACTTCGCGGGCAGCCACATCCTGGTGCCGCGCGAAGGCGTGGCGGTGCACATCGACGCCTTCAACTTTCCCGTCTGGGGCCTGCTGGAGAAGTTCGCTCCGAGCTTTCTCGCCGGCATGCCGTGCATCGCCAAGCCGGCCACCGCGACGAGCTACCTGACCTGGGCGCTGGTGCGCCTGATGCTCGAGTCCGGCCTGCTGCCGCCGGGCAGCCTGCAACTGGTCATCGGCGGCACCGGCGATCTGCTCGACCGCCTGAACGGCCAGGACGCGGTGACCTTCACCGGTTCGGCGGCGACCGCGGCCAGGCTGCGCGCGAATGCCAACCTGCTGGCGCGCGGGGTGCCCTTCAACGCCGAGGCGGATTCCCTGAACAGCGCCATCCTGGCCCCCGACGTGCAGCAGGGCGACCCCGAGTTCGACCTGTTCGTGCGCGAGGTGGTACGCGAGATGCGTGTCAAGGCGGGCCAGAAGTGCACCGCGATCCGGCGCATCCTGGTGCCGCGGCGGCATCTGGAGGCGCTGGGCGAGGCCCTCGCCGGCAAGCTCGCCGCGCTGCGCATCGGCGATCCGCGGCTGCCGGAAGTGCAGATGGGTCCGCTCGCCAGCAAGGAGCAGCAGCAGGACGTCGGCGCGGCGCTGCAGCGCCTGCGCGCCTGCTGCGACACGCTGTTCGACGGCAGCGCGCAGGCCTCGTGGGCCGGCGTGGGGGCCGAGCAGGGGGCGTTTTTCGCGCCGACGCTGCTCGCCTGCGCGCGCCCGCGCGACGTTGCCGAGGTGCACGACATCGAGGTCTTCGGCCCGGTCAGCACTCTCATGCCCTACGACGAGCTCGACGAGGCGCTGGCGCTGGCGGCGCGCGGCCAGGGCAGCCTGGTGGCCACGCTGGCCACGCGCGACCCCGCGCTCGCCGCGCATGCGGTGCGCCGCGCCGCCGTGCACCACGGACGCATCCTGGTGCTCGACGAGCAGGCCGCGCAGGAATCGACCGGACACGGCTCGCCGTTGCCGTCGCTCAAGCACGGCGGGCCCGGGCGCGCCGGCGGGGGCGAGGAACTCGGCGGCATGCGCGCCGTGCAGCACTACCTGCAGCGCGCCGCCGTGCAGGGCTCGCCGACCATGCTGGCGGCGGTGGTCGGCGAGTACGTGCGCGGCGCGCGACGCATCGAGGGCGACGTGCATCCGTTCCGCAGGCATTTCGAGCAGTTGCGCATCGGCGAGTCCCTGCTCACCCACCGGCGCACCGTGACGGAGGCCGACATCGTCAATTTCGGATGCCTGTCCGGGGACTATTTCTACATGCATTTCGACGACATCGCGGCGCGCGAGTCGGCGTTCGGGCAGCGCATCGCGCACGGCTACTTCGTGCTGTCGGCGGCCGCCGGGTTGTTCGTGTCGCCGGCGCCGGGCCCGGTGCTGGCCAACTACGGCATGGACAACCTGCGCTTCGTCAAGCCGGTGCGCATCGGCGACACGATTCGCGCGCGCCTGACCTGCAAGCGCAAGATCGATCGCCGCAAGACCGACGCGCAGGGTCGCGGGCAGGGCGTCGTGGCCTGGGATGTCGAGGTGCGCAACCAGGACGACGAACTGGTCGCCAGCTACGACATTCTCACGCTGGTCGCCAAGTGCGACCAGCCGGGCCAGGCGCCCGCCGCCTGAGCCGGCCGGGTTTGCCGAGCGCCTGAGTAGGTGCAGGCCGCGCGGGTCTTTGGCCGGAGCGGCCCGGCGTGGCGGCGCCGCATGCGCAACAATGATGGGCGGGCCGGCGGGTGCCGGCCGTTGCGTCAACCCTACCGGAAGCCACGCATGGGAAATCGTCTCAGCGCCATCACGACCCGCACCGGCGACGCCGGAACGACCGGCCTCGGCGATGGTTCGCGCTGTTCCAAGGCCGCGCCGCGCATCGACGCGCTGGGCGAGGTGGACGAGCTCAACGCGCATCTCGGCCTGCTGCTGTGCGAGGACGTGCCGCAGGCAGCGCGCGAGCTGCTGCTGCGCGTGCAGCACGATCTGTTCGACCTCGGCGGCGAGCTTGCCGTGCCGGGCATGCGCGTGCTCGGCGACGCCGCGCTGCCGCGGCTCGACGACGCCATCGCGCGCATCAACGCCGGGTTGCCGCCGCTGCGCGAGTTCATCCTGCCGGGAGGCACGCGCGCCGCCAGCCAGGCCCATGTGTGCCGTACCGTGGCGAGGCGCGCCGAGCGTGCCGTGGTGCGCCTGCGCGAGCGCGACGGCGAGGAGTCCGCGCCGGCGCTTGCGCTGCAGTACCTGAACCGCCTGTCGGACCTGTTGTTCGTGCTGGCGCGCCAGCTCAACGGCGCCGGGGCCGAGACGCTTTGGGAGCATCGGCGTGGGTCCGACAGCGTGGGCGCCGACGCCGAGCCCGGCTCGCCGCTTGCGTAACATTTCGTCGCATGCCGTGCATGCTGCGTACACACGCGGCGGGCATCATGCGTGCCGGCGGGATCCCCCCGGATCCGCGCCTTCCGTCCGTCCGTCTCCCCGCCACCCGGCCGCCTGATGCCTGATCCGACTTCCGACCCCGCATCGACCCCGCGCAGCGCCGCCGCGCGCTGTCGCAGGCTGCCGCTGCTGCTGGTGTTGCTGCTGGTGTTGCTGCTGCTCGGCGCCGGCCTCTGGTGGCGGCTGGGGCGGCGCGGCGACGCGCCGGGCGCGCGCATGCAGCGCGGCGGCTTCGCCGCCGCCCCGACCGCGGTGACCGCGGCGACGGTACGCGAGCAGGCCCTGCCGGTCTGGCTGACCGCGCTCGGCACGGTGACCCCGCGCGTGCTGGCCAACGTCATGCCGCGGGTGTCCGGCCTGTTGCAGAGCGTCGACTTCCGCCAGGGCGAGCGCGTGCGCGCCGGGCAGTTGCTGGCGACCATCGACCCGCGGCCGTTTCGCATCGCCGTCGAGCAGGCGCTGGCGCAGCGCGAGCAGACCGCGGCGCAGCTCGCCGGCGCGCAGCGCGATCTGCAGCGCTACGAAACCCTGCTGACGCAAAATGCCATTTCCGCCCAGCAGGTGTCGGATCAGCGCGCCACCGTGGCGCAGCTGCAGGCGCAGCTCGACGCCAACCGCGCCAGCCTGGACAACGCGCGCCTGCAGCTGTCGTGGACCCGCATCACGGCGCCGGTTTCGGGCATCGCCGGGCTGCGTCAGGTCGACCCCGGCAACATGGTCGGGCCGTCCGGGGTGGCGGGGGCGTCGTCGGCGAGCGGCAGCGGCGCGACGCCCATCGTGAGCATCGCCCAGGTGCAGCCCATCGAGGTCGGCTTCGCGCTGCCGCAGACCGAGGTCGGCGAGCTGCTGCAGCAGCTCGCGGCCGGGCGCCACGCGCTGGTGCAGGCCTGGGACGCCTCGGATCGGCGACTGCTGGCGCAGGGCAGGCTGCTCGCGGCCGACAACCAGATCGCCACCAGCACCGGCACGCTGAGCCTGCGCGCGCGCTTCGACAACCGCGGGCTGGCGCTGTACCCGAACGAGTTCGTCAACGTGCGCGTGCTCGAACGCAGCATCGCGCAGGCCGTGGTCGTACCGAGCACCGCGGTGGCCGTGGGCGCCGGCGGGGACTACGCCTATGTCGTCGACGCCGCGGGCACGGTGCGCCTGCGCCACGTGACGGCCGGCGTGAGCTGGCAGGGCCTGACCCAGGTGCTGTCCGGGCTGCGCGCGGGCGAGCGCGTGGTCACGGCCGGGCTCGACCACCTGCGCGACGGCGCGCGCGTGCGCGTCGTGGCGTCGCCGGCGGATGCGCGGCCGGGCGTCGCGGGCGGCGGCGGCGTGCGCGCGCGCCGCACGGCCGCGTCCGCGCATTGAAATGGACCACCAGCGCGCGGACGCGCACGCCACGCCGGCGCCGCATGCCGCGGCGGCGGGCGGTCCGTCGCGCCTGTTCATCCTGCGTCCGATCGCCACGTCGCTGCTCATGCTGGCGGTGCTGGCGGCCGGACTGATCGGACTTCGCCTGCTGCCGCAGGCGCCGCTGCCGGAGGTCGACTACCCGACCATCCAGGTGACCACGCTGTACCCGGGCGCCAGCCCGGACGTCATGTCGTCGTCGGTGACGGCGCCGCTGGAGCGTCAGTTCGGGCAAATGCCGGGGCTGGCGCAGATGTGGTCGCGCAGTTCCGGCGGAGCCTCGGTGATCACGCTGCGCTTCACGTTGTCGCTGCCGCTCGACGTCGCCGAGCAGGAGGTGCAGGCGGCGATCAACGCCGCCGGCTCGCTGCTGCCGACGGACCTGCCGCAGCCGCCCGTGTACTCCAAGGTGAACCCGGCCGACGCGCCGGTGATCAGCCTCGGGCTGACCTCGCGCTCGCTGCCGCTGACCAGGCTCTACGAACTCGCCGACACGCGGCTGACGCAAAAGCTCTCGCAGGTTCCCGGGGTCGGGCTGGTCACGCTGTCGGGCGGGCACAGGCCGGCGGTGCGCGTGCGCATCGACGCCCAGGCGCTGGCCGCGCGCGGCATCGGGCTGGATGCCGTGCGCAGCGCCATCGCCGCGGCCAACGTGCACGGCCCGAAGGGCAGCATCGACGGTGCGCAGCAGGCCTTCACCATCGACGCCGACGACCAGCTGAGCTCGCCCGCGGCCTATCGCGCGCTGATCATCGGCTACAGCGCCGGTGCGCCGGTGCGCCTGGGCGATGTCGCCGAGGTCTCGCGCGGCGCCGAGAACGCCTGGCAGGCGGCGCTGGTCGACGGCCGGCCGGGCATCGTGATCGACGTGCAGCGCCAGCCCGGCGCCAACGTGATCCAGGTCGTCGACCGCATCCATTCGCTGCTGCCCGAGCTGCGGCGCCAGCTGCCGCCCGCGGCCGACCTGGGCGTGCTGTCCGATCGCACCGTGACCATCCGCGCGGCGATCTCCGACGTCAGCGTCGAGCTGCTGCTGTCGGTGCTGCTGGTCGTGCTGGTGATCTTCGGCTTCCTGCGCAGCCTGCGCGCCACCTTCATCCCGGCCACCGCGGTGCCGCTGGCGCTGATCGGCACGTTCGCCGCCATGTACCTGCTCGGCTTCTCGCTCAACACCCTGACCCTGATGGCGCTGACGGTGGCCACCGGGTTCGTCGTCGACGACGCCATCGTCATGATCGAGAACGTCGCGCGCCACATCGAGGACGGCGAGGCCCCGCTGCAGGCCGCGCTGCGCGGGGCCGGCCAGATCGGCTTCACCATCATCTCGCTCACTTTCTCGCTGATCGCGGTGCTCATTCCCCTGCTGTTCATGGGGGACGTCGTGGGCAGGTTGTTCCGCGAGTTCGCCATCACGCTGGCCGTGGCCATCGTGATCTCCGCGGCCGTGTCCCTGAGCTTCACGCCGATGCTGTGCGCGCGCCTGCTGCGCCGCGAGGCGGAGCAGCGGCACGGGCGCTGGTACCGGCTCTGGGGCGACGCCTTCGACGCGCTCGCCGACGCCTACGCGCGCAGCCTGCGCCGGGTGCTGCGGCGGCGTCGCGTCGTGCTGCTGGGCACGCTCGCGCTGGTGCTCGTCACCATCGGCCTGTACGCGGTCGTGCCCAAGGGCTTCTTCCCGCTGCAGGACACCGGGCTGATCGAGGGCACCACGCTGGCCTCGCAGGACGTGTCGTTCCAGGCCATGGAGCAGCGGCAGCAGGCGCTGGTGCGCGCGCTGCTGCGCGATCCGGCGGTGGCCAGCGTGTCGGCGATCGCCGGCATCGACGGCGTCAACGCCACGGTCAACAGCTCGCGTCTGCTCATCAGCCTGAAGCCGCTGGCGCAGCGCGGCGTGCGGGTCGGGCCGGTGCTGCGGCGCCTGCAAGGCCTCGCGCACGGCGTGCCGGGCATCGAGCTGTTCCTGCAGCCGGTGCAGGATCTGAGCATCGATGACCTGCGCAGCCGCTACACCTACCAGTTCAGCCTGTCGGCGACGAGTCGCGCTGCGCTGGCGGCCGCGCTGCGCGCCCTGATGCCGCGCCTGCGCGCACTGCCGCAGCTCGACGGCGTCAGCGACGACTTCCAGGATCGGGGCCTGCAGGCCTACGTCGATGTCGACCGAGCCAGCGCCGCGCGCCTGGGCGTGAGCATGAGCGCCATCGACTCGGCGCTGTACGACGCATTCGGCCAGCGCCCGGTGTCGACCATCTTCACGCAGTCGGCGCAGTACCGCGTGGTGTTCGAGGTCGGGGTGCCGCGTCACGCCGGGCTCGCCGCCTTCTCCGACGTCTACGTCAGCAGCGCCGGCGGCCAGCAGGTGCCGCTGCGCAGCGTGGCCCGCGTCGTGCAGCGCACGACCCCGCTGCAACTCGACCACCTGGGGCAGTTCCCGGCCGTGCTGGTGTCCTTCGACCTGGCGCGCGGGGTTTCGCTCGGCGAGGCGGTCAAGGCCATTCACCAGGCCGCCGCGCGCGCCGCGCTGGCGCCCTCGGTGAGCCTGCGCTTCGAGGGCGCGGCGCGCGCCTTCCAGGCGGCGCTGGCGAACGAGCTGTGGCTGCTGCTGGCGGCGGTGGCGACCATGTACATCGTGCTGGGCGTGCTCTACGAGAGCTACATCCACCCGGTGACCATCCTTTCCACGCTGCCGTCGGCCGGCATCGGCGCGTTGCTGGCGCTGATGGCCAGCGGCCACGACCTGACGGTGATCGCCATCATCGGCATCGTGCTGCTCATCGGCATCGTGCAGAAGAACGCCATCCTGATGGTCGATTTCGCGCTCGACGCCCAGCGCAGGCAGGGCCTCGGCGCCGAGCAGGCCATGCTGCAGGCGGCGCGCCTGCGCCTGCGCCCGATTCTCATGACCACCTTCGCCGCGCTGTTCGGCGCGGTTCCGCTGGTGGCCGGCGGGGGCATGGGCGCCGAGTTGCGCCAGCCGCTGGGCATCTCGCTCATCGGCGGCCTGCTGTTGTCGCAGTTGCTGACCCTGTACACCACGCCGGCGATCTACCTCGGCTTCGATGCCGTGGCGGCGCGCCTGCGCGCGCGGCGCGGCGGCGCCGGCGCGAGCGAGGCGCAGGCGTGACGGAGTCCCGCGCGTGAACCTCAGCGCGCCGTTCATCCGGCGCAGCGTGGGCACCACGCTGCTCGCGCTGGCGGTGCTGCTGGCCGGCATGATCGCGTTCGTCCATCTGCCGGTGGCGCCGCTGCCGCAGGTCGACTTTCCGACCATCGTCGTGACGGCCGACATGGCCGGCGCAAGCCCCGAGGTGATGGCGGCCACGGTGGCGACGCCGCTGGAGCGCGCGCTGGGCACGATCTCCGGGATCAGCGAGATGACCTCCAGCAGCGATCTCGGCTCGACCCGCGTGGTGCTGCAATTCGAGCTGTCGAAGAACATCGACGACGCCGCGCGCCAGGTGCAGGCGGCGCTCAACGCCGCGCGCCCGCTGCTGCCTTCCGGCCTGTCCGGCAACCCGACGTATCGCAAGGTCAATCCGGCGGACGCGCCGATCATGATCATCGCGCTGACCTCCAGCGCGCTGTCCCGAGGCCAGATGTACGACGCCGCGTCGACCATCCTGGCGCAGAAGATCTCCCAGCTGCCCGGCATCGGCATGGTCAAGGTCGGCGGGTCGGCGCTGCCCGCGGTGCGCGTCGAACTCGATCTGCCGCGGCTCGCCGCCATGGGCATCGGGCTCGAACAGGTGCGCCAGGCGATCGTCGACGCCAATGTCGATACGCCCAAGGGCGCGCTCGACGGCGCCGCGCGGCGCTGGCAGATCGGCGCCAACGACCAGCTCGAGACGCCGGCCCAGTACCGGCGCGTGATCGTCGCCTACCGTCACGGCGTGGCGGTGCCGTTGTCGCAGGTCGCCAGGGTGTTCGAGGGCCAGCAGGACACCCTCAACATGGGGCTCGCCGATGGCCGCCCGGCCGTGCTGCTGATCGTGTTCCGGCAGCCCGGCGCCAACATCATCGCGGCGGTGGATGGCGTGAAGGCGGCGTTGCCGCAGTTGCGCGCGTCGATCCCCGCGGCGATCTCGGTGCGCGTGCTGTCCGACCGCACGACCACCATCCGCGCGTCGCTGCACGAGGTCGAGACCACCCTCGTGCTCGGCGTGCTGCTGGTCGTGCTCGTGGTCTGGCTGTTCCTGCGCGACTGGCGCGCGACCTGCGTGCCGGCGCTGGCGGTTCCGCTGTCGCTGGTCGGCACCTTCGCCGCCATGTGGTTGCTCGGCTATTCGCTGGACAACCTTTCGCTGATGGCGCTCATCGTCGCCACCGGCTTTGTCGTCGACGACGCCATCGTGGTCACCGAGAACATCGCGCGCCACCTCGAGCTCGGCGCGCCCGCGCTGCAGGCGGCGCTGCAGGGCGCGCGCGAGGTCGGCTTCACGGTGCTTTCGATGAGCCTTTCGCTGGTCGCGGTGTTCCTGCCGGTGCTGTTCATGGGAGGCATCATCGGCCGCCTGTTCCACGAGTTCGCGATGACCCTGACGGTGGCGATCGGCATCTCGCTGCTGGTGTCGCTGACCGTCACGCCGATGCTCGCGTCGCGTTGGCTGCGGCGGCGCGAGCCGGCGCCGCAGGCGGGCGCGGCGCCGCGCGCGCAGCGCCTGTGGGATGCCGTGCAGCATGGCTATGCCCGCAGCCTGCGCGTGGCATTGCGCCATCCCGTGCTCATGCTGGCGGTGTTCGGCGCCACCATCGTGCTGTCGGGCTACCTGTACAGCGTGGTGCCCAAGGGCTTTTTCCCGATGCAGGACAGCGGACTGCTGCTCGGCTCCGTGCAGGCCGATCAGTCCACCTCGTTCCAGGACATGAGCCGACGCCTGCAACGCATCGCGGCGATCGTGCGCCGCAATCCCGCGGTGCAGGATGTCATGGCGTTCGCCGACAGCGGCAGCGGGGGCTTCCTGTACATGCAGCTCAAGCCGATCTCGCGGCGCGCGGGCGCGCAGCAGGTGATCATGCAGCTGCACCGCGCGCTGTCCGGCGTCGGCGGGGTGCGGGTATTCATGTTCCCGGGGCAGGACATCCATGTCGGCGGGCGCGCCTCGGCGGCGCTGTACCAGTACACGCTGCAGTCGGGCGACCTGCAGGAACTGGTGCACTGGGAGCCGCGCGTGCTCGCCGCGTTCCGCCGCATTCCCGGCCTCAACGACGTCAACAGCGACCAGCAGGCGTCGGGCCTGGAACTGCGCCTGGTGATCGACCGCGCCGCGGCGGCGCGCCTGGGCGTGCCGGTGTCGAGCATCGACGCGGCGTTGAACGACGCCTTCGGCCAGCGCCTGGTGTCGACCATCTACATGCCGCTGAACCAGTACCGCGTGGTCATGGAGGCGGCGCAGGACTGGCGGCGCGATCGGGATGCGCTGCACCGCGTGCACGTGCCGGCCGCCTCCGGCGCGCTGGTGCCGCTGGCGCAACTGGCGCACTACGAGCTGGCCAACACGCCGCTGGCCGTCAACCACCAGGGGCTGTTCGCCGCGTCGACCATTTCCTTCGACCTGTCGCCCGGCGTGTCGCTGGGCCAGGCGCAGACGCGCATCGCGCAGGCGATGGCCGAGATCGGCCTGCCGGCCGACGTGCATGCCGGGTTCCAGGGCACGGCCAAGGCATTCGCGCAGACCCTGCGCAACCAGCCGCTGTTCATCGCCGCGGCGATTTTCGCCATCTACATCGTGCTCGGCGTGCTGTACGAGAGCACGCTTCACCCGCTGACCATCCTGTCGACGCTGCCGCCGGCGGGCGTCGGCGCCGTGCTTGCGCTGCTGCTGTTCCATACCGAGTTCTCGATCATCGCGCTGATCGGCGTGTTCCTGCTCATCGGCATCGTGAAGAAGAATGCGATCCTGATGGTGGACTTCGCGTTGCAGGCCGAGCGCGAGCAGGGCATGCCGCCGCGCGAAGCCATCTTTCTCGCCGCCACGCTGCGCCTGCGCCCGATTCTCATGACCACGCTGGCGGCGCTGTTCACCGCGCTGCCGCTGGCGCTGGTCACGGGCAACGGCGCCGAACTGCGCCAGCCGCTGGGCATCTCGATCGCCGGCGGCCTGCTCGTCAGCCAGGCGCTGACCCTCTACACGACGCCGGTGATCTACCTCGAGCTCGACCGCCTGCGCCAGTGGACGCTGCGCCGTTTCGCGCGCCGCGGCCAGGCGCTGACCCTGGATGCACGCCCATGAAGCCCTTTGTCCGATCTGCCGCGCGCGGCGCCGGCGCCGGTCTGGCCGCGCTGCTGCTGGCGGCCTGCGCGGCGCGGGCGCCGATGCCGGCCCCGCGGCCGCGGCTGCCCGCCCGCTATGCCGCCGATCAAGCCTGGCAGCCGGTCGCGGCGGCGGCACGCATGCCGGCCGACGGCGCCTGGTGGCAGGTGTTCGGCGACCCCACGCTGGACGCGCTGCAGCGCCGGCTGCTGCGCCGCAACCAGAGCCTGGCCGCGCAACTCGCGAGCTACCAGCAGGCGCAAGCCGCGCTGCGCCAGGCGCAGGCCGCCTACCTGCCGGTGCTCAACACCTCGGCCGGCGCCACGCGCGGGCAGGCTGCCGGCATCGGGGCGCGGCCCGGCTCGCAGTTGCAGGCGCAGTTGCAGGCCAGCTGGGAGCCCGATCTATGGGGGCGCGTGCGGCTGCAGGTGCAGCAGGGTCGCGCGAGGCTGCAGGCCAGCGCCGATACGCTGCGCTACACCCGTCTCAGCCTGCAGGCCAATCTGGCCCTGAGCTATCTGCAGCTGCGCACGGTGGACGCGCAGATCCGGCTCGCCGACGACACCGTGCGCGACTACGCCACGGCGCTGCAACTCACGCGCAGCCGCTATGCGGCCGGAGTCGACACCGCCGCCGGCGTGGCCCAGGCGCGCACGCAGTGGCTGGGCGCGCAGGCCGCGCGCACCGACCTCGACGTCACGCGCCGGCAACTGCTCGACGCCATCGCCGTGCTCGCCGGGCAGCCCGCGGCGGCGTTTGCGCTGCCCATGCAGGCCGGGCTGCCGCCGGTGCCGCGCATCCCGGCCGGGGTGCCGGCGACGCTGCTCGTGCGCCGTCCGGATCTGGCGGCGGCGCTGCGCAGCGTGCAGGCGGCGAATGCGCAGATCGGCATCGACCAGCGCGCCTGGCTGCCCACCATCACGCTGGGCGCCAACGGCGGCAGCCAGGCGGCGGCGCTCGCCAGCCTGTTCAGCGCGCCGAGCCTGTACTGGTCGCTGGGGCCGAGCCTGGCCGCCACGCTGTTCGACGGCGGCCTGCGCAGCGCCCAGCTCGCGGCGAGTCGCGCCGCCTATCGCGGTGCCGTGGCGACCTACCGGCAGGACGTGCTGCAGGCGATGCAGCAAGTCGAGGACAACCTGGCGGCCCAGCGCATCCTGGCGCACGAGGCGCGCCAGCAGCGCGAGGTGGTGCAGGCGGCCGAGCTTTCGCTGCGCCTGGCGACGCGTCAGTACGAGGCGGGAACGGCGAGCTACCTGAACGTGCTCACCGCGCAGACCACCGCGACACAGGCGCGCAACGCGCTGCTCGGCCTGCGCAACCGACGCTATGTCGCGGCCGTCAACCTGATCGCCGCGCTCGGCGGCGCCTGGGGCGCCGCGCCGCCGACGCCCGCCACGGCGCAAAGCGGGGCCGGACAGTAGACTGGGCTTTTGCCCTTTCGCCAGCCATGCCGCCACCCACCATGCCGGCCCCGACGAGCGCCGCCGGCGAGGCCGCCGCCGCCGGCCACGAGCCGGTCAGCACGGCGCGCTTCCTGCAGCTGTTCACCGCGGTCATGCTGCCCATCCTGCTGGCGGCGATCGACCAGACCCTGCTGGCCACCGCGACCCCGGCCATCGCGCGTGACTTCAGCAACCTGCACGACAGCACCTGGATCGCCGTCGGCTACCTGCTGGCATCCACCGTGATGGCGCCGCTGTACGGCCGCCTCGGCGATCGCTACGGGCGCCGCGATGCGCTGCTCGGCGCGCTGGCGCTGTTCGCCGTCGGCTCGCTGGCCTGCGCCGCCAGCCCCGGCATGTGGTGGCTGATCGCGGCGCGCGTGCTGCAGGGGCTGGGCGGCGGCGGGCTCATGGTGATGAGCCAGGCGCTCATCGGCGAGGTCGTGCCGCCGCGCCAGCGCCCGCGCTTCCAGGCCTGGCTGAGCGGGGTGTTCGTGCTGTCCAGCGTGATCGGCCCGGTGGTCGGCGGCATCGTCGTCACCGCGTACAGCTGGCGCTGGCTGTTCGTCGCCAACCTGCCGTTGTGCGCGCTCGCCGCCTGGCGCGTGCTGCGCCTGCAGCGCGGGTCGGCGCATGTCGAGCCCGGGCAGGGGCACGATGCGCCGGGGGTGCTGCTGTTCGCATCCTGCGCCGCGCTGAGCCTGCTCTGGCTGACCCTTGCCGGGCATCGTTTCTCCTGGCTGTCGGCCACCAGCCTGGCGATGATCGGCGCGGCGCTCGTGCTGGGCGCGCTGCTGCTGCGCCGCGAGCGCAGCCAGCGCCATCCGTTCCTGCCGCTGGAACTGCTGCGCCTGGCGCCGGCGGCGTGGACGGCGCTCACCGTGGTGCTGTTCGCGTCGAGCATGTTCGCGCTGGTGTTCTTCCTGCCGGTATACCTGCAGATCGCGCGTCACGGCAGCGCGGCGCACGCCGGGCTGCTGCTGCTGCCGCTGACCGCCGGCATCGTCGTCGGCGCCAACATGACCGGGCGCGTCATCGCGCGCAGCGGGCGTCCGGACCTGCCGCCGCGCTTCGGGCTGTGCCTGTCGGCGCTGGCGCTGCTGGCGCTGGCGCTGGTGCCGCCGGACAGCCTGGAGGTGGGGGCGCTCGGCCTGCTCGCCGGCCTCGGCTTCGGCAGCGTCATGCCGAGTTCGCAATTGCTGGTGCAGGCCGTGGCCGGGCGGCGCAGGCTCGGCGCCGCCGCCGCCACCATCTCGCTGGCCCGCTCGACCGGCGCGTCGCTGGGTACCGCGGTGTTCGGCTCGCTGGTGTTCGGCCTTGTCTCGCCGGCCGACCTGCACGCTGCGCTGCACGGCAGCAGCGCAGCCGCCACGCAGCGCGTGACCGAGGCCTTCCATGCCGGCTTCGGCGCCGCCGCGCTGGTCACGCTGGCGGCGGTGCTGGTGGCCAGCCGCGTCCCGCGCGTCGACCTGGAGTAGGCGCGCCGCGCCTTGTCCTGGGTCAAGGCAGCGCGCCGCGCCCCGCATACACTGGTCCGATCCCCTTTCCTGCGGAGTTTCGCCCGTGCACGCACCGCCCGCCGAGCCGCCCTGGTGGCGCCAAGCCTGGCCGTGGGCCCTGATCGCGCTGCCAGCTTCGATGGTGGTGATCGGCTTCGCGCTGCTCGCGCTGGCCATTCACACGCGCGACGGCCTGGTCGTCGACCATCCCTACGAACACGGCCTGCGTGTCGGCAGCAGCCTGGCGCAGGCGCGCAGGGCGAGCGCCCTGGGACTGCGCGCCGGGGTGGCGCTGCGCGCGGGCCTGCTCACGGTGCGCGTGCAACCGGCGCCGGTCGACGCGCTGCTGCATCTGCGCCTGCAGGATCCGCTGCGCCGCAGCGGCGACCTCGACCTGGTGCTGCAGCGCAGCGCCGCGGGCGTCTACCAGGCCACCGCGGTGCTGCGCCCGGTCGTCTACTCGGTGCAATTGCTGGGTCGCGGCTGGAGTCTTGCCGGGCGCTGGCGTGGCGGGCATCCGACCACTCTCTACCCGGGCATCGCCGAGCCGCCCGGCGACGCGCCGCAGGACGACTGAGCGCCGGCCGGCGTCAGGCCGCGCCCGGCTGCCCGCAGACCGGGCAATACGGATTGCGCTGCAGTTGCATGGTGCGAATGTCCATGTCCAGCGCGTCGATCAGCAGCAAGCGACCGGCGAGGCTGCGTCCGGCGCCGGCCAGCAGCTTGAGCGCCTCCACCGCCTGCAGGCTGCCGACCACGCCGACCAGCGGGGCGAGCACTCCCATGACGGCGCAACGTACCTCCTCGACCGCGGCGTCGGGCGGGAACAGGCAGGCGTAGCAGGGTCCCGCGTGCTGGCTGCCGGCGCGCGTGTCGAACACCCCGACCTGGCCGTCGAAGCCGATCGCGGCACCGCTGACCAGCGGCACGCCGGCGCGCACGCACGCGGCGTTGAGCGCCTGGCGCGTGGCGAAGTTGTCGCTGCAGTCGAGCACCACCGAGGCGTCGCTCAGACACTCGTCGAGCAGCGCCGGGTCGGCGCGCCGCGCCAGCGTGCGCACGCGCGGACCCGGGTTGATCTGGCGCATGGCCTCGCGCGCCGACTCGACCTTGAGCTGGCCGATGCGCTGCTCGACGTGCGCGATCTGGCGCTGCAGGTTGGTGGCGTCGACGGTGTCGTCGTCGATCAGCGTGATGCGCCCGACGCCGGCGGCGGCCAGATACAGGGCCACCGGGGAGCCGAGACCGCCGGCCCCCAGCACCACCGCGTGGGCCTCGAGGATGCGCTGCTGCCCGTCGATGCCGATGGCATCGAGCAGGATGTGGCGCGAGTAGCGCAGCAGCTGGTCGTCGTTCATCGCGCGCGCCCCGCGGCGCCCGGCCGGCCCACGCTCAATGGGCGTGCGCCGGCTGCGATGCCGCGGCGACCGCCGGCTGGCTGGCCGCGCGCGCCACGCTGCGCGCGCTGATCACCGGCCGGTGCTCCAGCAGGTTCAGCGCCTGTTCCAGTTGCCAGTCGTGCTGGCTGCCGAACTCCGGCAGTTTCGGGAAACGCTTGGGATCCTTCTCGATGGCCGCTTCCAGTTCCCGCCGCGCCTGCTCCTGGCGTTGCAGTTCGGCGCGCACGCGCGGCGAACTCGCCGCCTCGGTGCCGGTGCCGATCTGGTTGCTGTAGTCGACCTCGCGCATGCGCAGCGCCGCGTAGGGGTCGCCGCTGGGCAGCGGACCGACGATGTAGTTCGGCGTGATGCCGCGCGCCTGGATGGATTCGCCGTTGGGCGTGTAGTAGCGCGCCGTGGTCAGCTTCAGCGCGGTGTCGGGCCCCAGCGGCAGCACCGTCTGCACCGAGCCCTTGCCGAAGGTCGGCTCGCCCATCACGCTGGCGCGCTTGTAGTCCTGCAGCGCACCGGTGACGATTTCCGAGGCCGACGCCGAGCCGCCGTTCACCAGCACCACCACGGGTACGGTCTTGATGCCGGCAGGCAGCGAGGCCAGCGGATTGTCGCCCACCACTCGCGAGTAGTCGCTCGGGGTGTTGCGGTAGGTCACGTTGGCCTCCGGGATCTGGCCGCGCGTGGAAACGATGGCGGCGTCCACCGGCAGGAAGGCCGAGGCCACGCCGACCGCACTCTCGAGCAGGCCGCCCGGGTTGTTGCGCAGGTCCAGCACGAGGCCCTTGAGCTTCGGATCGGTCTTGTACAGCGACTGGATCTCGGCCACGAACTGGGGCAGGGTGTCGGACTGGAACTGGGTGATGCGCACCCAGGCGTAGCCCGGCTGAACCATGCGCCCGCGCACGCTTCGCACGTGGATCTCCTCGCGCGTGATGAGCAGCGACAAGCTGCGGTTGCCGCGCGGCCGCAGCAGGCTCAGGCGCACCTTGGTGCCGGGCTTGCCGCGCATCAGCTTGACGGCCTTTTCCAGCGGCAGCCCCTTCACCGAGGTGTCGTCGATGCGCGTGATCAGGTCGCCGGCCTCGATGCCGGCACGCGCCGCGGGTGAGCCTTCGATCGGCGCGACCACCTGGATCAGGCCGTTCTTGGGCGCGATCTCGATGCCCACGCCGACGAACTGCCCGCTGGTGCTTTCGCTGAACTCCTTGAAATCCTTGGCATCCAGGTACTCGGAGTGCGGGTCCAGGCTGTTCACCATGCCGTTGATGGCATTGTGGATCAGCTTCCTGCCGTGCACGGGCTCGAAGTAATCCGCCTTGATCAGGCCGTACACGGCGGCGAATTGCTGGAGTTCCTCGAGCGGCAGCGGCGAGGTCGAGCCACGCGCGAAAGCCTGCAACTGCAGGGTTGCCAGGGCGCCCGTGAGCATGCCCGCACCGATCCACGCCGCGATTTTGAATTTGCCTGCCATGCCGTGTGTCCGTCGAATGACGCCGAAGAGTATAGGGCCGGGGCCGCCGCGCTGCGGCCCCGGCGCCGGCTCAGGGCTGCGTCGCCGGCTGCTCCAGGTAATAGCGCCGGATGGGCCGCAGGTCGACATCGAGTTCGTAGACCAGCGGCACCCCGTTCGGGATGTTCAGGCCGACGATGTCGGCATCCGAGATGCCGTCGAGGTGCTTGACGATGGCGCGCATCGAATTGCCGTGCGACACCGCCAGCACGCGCCGTCCGGCGCGGATCGCCGGCGCCAGCGATTCCTCCCACAGCGGCAGCACGCGCTGCACCGTGTCCTTCAGGCATTCGGCCAGCGGCAGATCGGCCGGGTTCACCTTGGCATAGCGGGGGTCGGCCGCCAGTTCGTGGCGATGCGCCTCGTCCATCAGCGGCGGACGCACGTCGTAGCTGCGACGCCAGGTCAGCACCTGCTCGTCGCCGAAGCGGGCCGCGGTTTGCGCCTTGTCGAGGCCCTGCAGGGCGCCGTAGTGGCGCTCGTTGAGGCGCCAGCTGTGCACCGTGGGCAACCACATGCGATCCATTTCTTCCAGGCACAGCCACAGCGTGCGAACGGCGCGCTTGAGCACCGAGGTGTAGGCGACGTCGAAGTCGAGGCCGTGGGACTTGAGCAGTTGCCCGGCGCGCCGGGCTTCCGCGATGCCTTTGTCGGTGATGTCGACGTCGACCCAGCCGGTGAATCGGTTTTCCTGGTTCCAGGTCGATTCGCCGTGGCGAATCATGACGAGTTTGTGCATGTTCGATGGGCGCGCTCTCGACGCGCGTGCGGGTGGAGGAATGCGGTGGCGGCAGCGCCGGGGCGCGCCGCGCGATCGGGGCAGCGCCGCGTGAGCGGGGCGGACGGCCGCAGGCGCTGCCGCGACAGTGCGCTATCGTAGTGGACGGCGTGCCGCCGGCACGCGTGATGCGCGAAGTTCCTAGAATGACGCATTCTGCCCATACCCTGCGGAGTGCATTGTGAAGTTCGTGATCGACAACCTGGCGCTGATCGCCATCGCGGTGATTTCCGGCGGCATGCTGCTGTGGAGCTCGTTTTCCCGCGGGGGCGGCTCGGGCGGCGTGTCCGCGGCCGAGGCGGTGCGCCTGATGAACCGCGAAAAGGGCGTTCTGATCGACGTCTGCGAACCCGCCGAGCATGCCTCGGGGCATGGCGTGGGCGCGCGCAACATCCCGCTGGGCGAACTCGAGAAGCGGGCGGCCGAGTTGCCCAAGAACAAGCAGTTGCCGGTGCTGCTGCTGTGCCAGAGCGGAGCGCGCGCCGGGCGTGCCGCGACCACGCTGCGCAAGCTCGGCTACGCCCGCGCGCTGCCGGTCAGCGGCGGGCTGCGCGCCTGGCGCGAGGCCGGACTGCCGGTCGAGAAGGCGGAAAAGGCCTGAGCCGCGTCGCGGCGCGCGCCACCGGCCGGCGCCGCCCCAGTCAACCGAGGAGAAACCAGCCATGTCGACGTCCACGGTGCGCATGTACACCACCGCCGTCTGCCCCTACTGCCTGCGGGCCAAGGCCCTGCTGCGGCAACGCGGCGTGGAGCACATCGAGGAACTGCGCGTCGACCTCGACCCCGGGGCGCGCGACATCATGATGCGCGAGACCGGGCGGCGCACGGTGCCGCAGATCTACATCGGCGATACCCACGTCGGCGGCTGCGACGACCTGTTCGCGCTGGATGCCGCCGGCAAGCTGCGGCCGCTGCTGCAGGCCGCCGCCTGAGCGCCGCGCAGGCCGAGTTCCCGATCTCGCCGGGGTCGGCGCGGCGGCTTCTACAATGCTCCGGCATCGTGGCGTGGCGCCACGCTGCCCGGCCTCGGTCTGTCCCCGGCCGGCGCGAGGCTCGCCTTTCAACCCTGCCTGGAGTCTTCCTGCATGAGCACCCCCAACCCCACCGAAGCTGCGCAAGCGCAGCAGCCCGTTTTTGCGTTGCAGCGTTGTTATCTGAAGGATCTTTCGCTGGAACAGCCTAATTCCCCGCAGATCCTGCTGGAACAAGCGCAGCCCACGGTGGATGTGCAGATGAACGTGGAATCGCAGTCGCTCGCCGACGGCGTGCTCGAGGTGTGCGTCACGGCCACCGTGACCGCGCGCATCGACCAGCGCACGCTGTTCCTGGTGGAAGGCAAGCAGGCCGGGATTTTCGAAATGCGCAACGTGCCGCAGGAACACGTCGACCTGCTGCTGGGAATCGCCTGTCCGCAGACCGTCTATCCCTACCTGCGCGCCAATGTCGCCGACGTCATCACGCGCGCCGGCTTTCCCCCGGTGCACCTGGCCGAGATCAACTTCCAGGCCATGTACGAGGCGCAGCGTGCGCAGCAGCAGGTCGAGGGCCAGGGCGCGGCCGCCGGCCACACCCTGAACTGATGATCCGGCGCAAGCCGCCGGCCGGCGCCGCGAGCCCATGCTGAAGCCGCGAACCCGCCTGGTGGTGCTGGGCGCCGGGGCCTGGGGCACGGCGCTGGCCGTGCACGCCGCGGCGCGCAACGACGTGCTGCTGTGGGCGCGTGATGCCGCGCAGGTGCAGCGCATGCAGCGCCAGGGCGAGAACGCACGCTACCTGCCGGGGGTCGAATTCCCCGACTCGCTTCGCCTCGGCGTCGACCTGGCGCCGGCGCTGGCGCACGCCGCCGACGGCGGCCTCGTGGTGCTGGCGGTCACGGTGGCCGCGCTGCGCGGCATGGCGCAGACCCTGCGCGAACTCTGGAGTCGTACCGCGGCGCCGCCCGCGGCCGGGGTGCTCATCCTCGCCAAGGGCTTCGAGCAGGGCAGTGCCCTGCTCGCCCATCAGGTGGTCGAGCAGGTGTTCGACGGCTGGGCGCGGCGCCCGCCGGTGGGTGTGCTGTCCGGCCCGAGCTTCGCCAGGGAGGTGGCGCTGGGCCTGCCGGTGGCGCTGGCCGCCGCCGGCTCCCGCCGGGTGGTCGACGCCGCGGTGCACGCGCTGCACGGCGGCAGCATGCGCGTGTATGCGACCGACGACATCGTCGGCGTGGGGGTCGGCGGCGCCGTGAAGAACGTGCTGGCCATCGCCTGCGGAGTCAGCGACGGCCTGCGTCAGGGCGCCAACGCGCGCGCCGCGCTGATCACCCGCGGGCTGGCGGAGATGGCGCGCCTCGGCCTCGCGCTGGGCGGCCGCCAGGAGACCTTCATGGGGCTCAGCGGTCTGGGCGACCTGGTGCTGACCTGCACCGGCGAGCTGTCGCGCAACCGCCGCGTCGGCCTGCAGCTGGCCGCGGGCAAGGAACTGCACGCCATCGTGCGCGACCTCGGCCATGTCGCCGAGGGCGTGCACACCGCGCGCACCGTGCTCGAGTTGGCGCGTGCCCACGAACTCGACATGCCGATCGCCGAGCAGGTGTGCGCGCTGCTGGAGCAGCGCGTCGATGCAGCGGGCGCGCTGGGGCTGCTGCTGGCGCGCGAGGCGCGCGACGAGCCCGAGCCGGGGCCGGCATCGTGATCCGTCTTGTCGTCGGGCTCGGCAACCCCGGTCCGGAACACGCGCAGCAGCGTCACAACGCCGGATTCTGGTGGCTCGACCAGCTCGCCGAGCGCGAGCGCGTTCAGCTTCGACCGGAAAAGGGCTTTTTCGGCGCGCTCGCGCGCATGCGCGGGCCGCACGGCGACGTCTGGCTGCTCGAGCCCGGCACCTACATGAACCGCTCCGGGCAGTCGGTGGCGGCGGTGGCGCGCTTCTACAAGATCGCCCCCGAGGAAATCCTCGTGGCGCACGACGAGCTGGATCTGCTGCCCGGGCAGGTCAAGCTCAAGCGCGGCGGCGGACATGCCGGGCACAACGGGCTGCGCGACATCGCCGCGCAACTGGGTACGCCGCAGTTCTGGCGCCTGCGCCTGGGCATCGGTCACCCGGGCAGTCGCGAGGCGGTGATCGGTTTCGTGCTCGGGCGCCCGCCGCGCGCGGAGCTCGAACGCATCGACGAGGCCGTGCAGCGCAGCCTGCAGGTGGTGCCGCGCATGCTGCGCGGCGAGATGGATCTCGCGGTCATGGAATTGCACCGCGACAACCCCGCGGTGGCCGCGCCCGGCAGGCAGTCGGGCGCCTGAAGCAGCGGCGGGTTCAGGAGGGCGTCGCGGCGTTCTCGTGCGGCGTGGCGGGCGCGGCGCCCGCAGCCTCGCGTTGCAGGCGCAGGTAGCGCTCCCACAACTGCTCGCGGGTCTCGACGTGCTCCGGATGCACCGGGATGCAGTCCACCGGGCACAGCTGCACGCACTGCGGCTGCTCGAAGTGCCCGACGCACTCGGTGCAGCGCGTCGGGTCGATGCGATAGATGTCCGGGCCCATCGAGATGGCCTGGTTCGGGCATTCGGGCTCGCACACGTCGCAATTGATGCACTCGTCGGTGATCCACAGGGCCATGACTGCTCGCCAGCCGTAAGTTGCGTCGGTACGTTGCGTCGGTACGTTGCGTCGGTACGCTGCGTCGGTACGCTGCGTCGGTACGTTGCGTCGGTCGGCGCGGGTTTCAGGCGCGATCCGCGCGCTTGCGGGAGGCCACCTTCTGCGCCAGGCGCTCGGTGACCAGCGGTACGACGAATTTTCCGACATCTCCACCGAGCAGGGCGATTTCCCGTACAAAAGTTCCGGATACGAACTGGTACTGGTCGGCCGGAGTCATGAACAGGGTCTCGACGTCGGGCATGAGCTGGCGGTTCATGCCGGCCATCTGGAATTCGTATTCGAAGTCGCTCACGGCGCGCAGGCCGCGCACGATGACCTGCGCCTGCTGCTGCTCGACGAAGTCCTTCAGCAGCCCGGTGAAACCCTCCACCTGCACGTTGGTGTACGGCGCGAGGATCGAGCGCGCCAGGTCCAGGCGCTCCTCGATGCTGAACAGCGCATTCTTGTGATGCCCGGCGGCCACGCCGACGATCAGGCGCTGGCACAGGCTGCTGGCGCGTCGCACGAGATCCTCGTGGCCGCGCGTGAAGGGGTCGAAGGTACCGGGATACACGGCAGTCAGCATGGCTGGCTCCAGATGCGGGCTTCAGGAAGGGGTGGGCGGGTTCGCGTCGTCGCGACCCAGCAGCGCGTAGTGCACGTGGCCGGCGCGCGCGCTGCGCAGCAGGCGCCAGCCGGTGGCGGCCCAGCGCTGCAGGCTGGCGGCGTCGGGCGCCTCCAGATACACCCGCCCGTCGCGGTCGAGCAGGCGCGCCGCCTGGGCCAGCGCGCGCTCGTGGGCGCCGGCGAGGTCGAACGGGGGGTCGATGAACACCACGTCGTAGCTCGCCGGCGCGCACGCTGCGGCGAAGCCCAGAGCCTCGGCCGCGTGCACGCGCACCGCATCGGCACCGAGCCGCAGCGCGGCGTCGCCGAGCGCGCGCGCCAGCAGCGGGTTGCGCTCGACCATGTCGACGCGCGCCGCGCCGCGCGACGCGGCCTCCAGGCCGAGTGCGCCGCTGCCGGCGAACAGGTCGAGGCAGCGCAGGCCGTGGAGGTTCTGGCCGAGCCAGTTGAACAGGGTTTCGCGCACACGGTCGGGGGTGGGGCGCAGCCCCGCCACCACCGGCACGCGCAAGCGGCTGCCGCGCAGCCGCCCGCCGATGATGCGCACGCTGCCGGGGCCGGCATGGCGGGCACGCTGTGGCGCGGGAGCGGGGTAGGACGGATTCATGCGACGTGGGCTGGGCGCGCGGCGCACGCGCCGCACGAAGCCGCAGCATAACGGCTCGTGTCGGCGGGCATGCCGCGACAGGTGACAATAGCGCATCGGGGGCGCCTTTCGCACCCCCGCCGAGCCCTTCGTACGCCTTCACCATGTTTCGTCTGTTCAAGCGCAAACCGTCCGCCGATCCGCCCGCAGAGGCCGCTGCCGGCGCCGCTTCCCCGTCGCTGGTGCAAACGCAGCCGGCACAGCCGGCACAGCCACAGCAGCCGCCGCAGGCCGCCGCCGCGGCGCCTGCCGCAAGCCCAGGCGCCGCGCCGCTGGAGCCGGGCGAGCCGGGATCGGCGGCGCCGGGCGCGCCGGCCGGCTGGTTCGGACGCCTGCGCCAGGGCCTGCGCAAGACCGGCGCCGGGCTGTCGGGATTGTTCGGCGGAGCGCGCATCGACGAGGCGCTGTTCGAGGAGCTCGAAACCGCGCTGATTCTCGCCGACGCCGGCAGCGCTGCCACGGCCCAGGTGCTGCAGGAGCTGCGGCGCAAGGTGCGCGCTGCGCGCGCCGAGACGCCGCACCAGGTGCGGGAATTGCTGCGCGAGGTGCTGACCGAGTTGCTGTCGCCGCTGCAGAAGCCGCTGGACATCGGGCGCACCAGCCCGACCGTGATCATGATGGTCGGCGTCAACGGCGCCGGCAAGACCACCAGCATCGGCAAGCTCACGCGGCATCTGCAGGCGGCCGGCTGCAAGGTGCTGCTGGCCGCCGGCGACACCTTTCGCGCGGCGGCGCGAGAGCAGCTCGCGGCATGGGGCGAGCGCAACGGCGTGCAGGTCATCGCGCAACAGGGCGGCGACCCTGCCGCGGTGGCCTTCGATGCCGTGCAGGCGGGTCGCGCGCGCGGCATGGACGTGGTGATCGTGGACACCGCCGGGCGCCTGCCGACGCAGGCGCACCTGATGGAGGAACTGAAAAAGGTCAAGCGCGTGATGGGCAAGGCCATGGAGGGCGCGCCGCACGAGGCCATCCTGGTGATCGATGCCACGAACGGGCAGAACGCGCTGGCCCAGTTGCGCGCCTTCGACGATACCCTCGGTCTCAGCGGGATCATCCTGACCAAGCTCGACGGCAGCGCCAAGGGCGGGGTCATCGCGGCCATCGCGCGCGAGCGTCCGGTGCCGATCTATTTCATCGGCGTCGGCGAATCCCTCGAGGATTTGCAGGTGTTCGACGCGCAGGCCTTCGCCAGGGCGCTGGTCGACGGCTGACGCGGCGCAAATGCGCAGTTCCCGCTGCGCACGCAACAATACATTGGCCAGGCCACGCAGCGCCGCGCATCAACGATTCCGGGCCTGCGCGCGGCGCCCATCGACGGCATGGCCGCTGACCGCCGCGCCGTCGCTGTCGCGCAGCCGCAGGAATCCCGGGATGACCAGCAGCGGCAGCACCGCCAGCACCAGAAACGCGGCATGGAATTGCGCCAGGCCGGGCATCGGCAGGCCGCCGCCCAGCACGCGCAGCGCCGCCGCGCCGAGCGCCACGCCGAAGCTCACGGTGAGCTGCTGCAGCAGCCCGCCCAGGCTGGTGGCGCGGCTCAGGCGAGCTGCCGACACATCGGCGTAGGCCAGGGTGTTAGAGCTCATGAACTGCACCGAACGGATGGCTCCATAGCCGATGATCAGGGCCGCGATCCAGTGCCGTGGGCTGCCCGGCCCGATGGTGGCGAAGCCGGCCAGCATGGCGCTGCAGCCCAGCGCGCTGACTGCCAGCATGCCGCGAAAGCCCCAGCGCTTGAGCCCCGGGCCGATGGCCAGGCGGACGAACGGCGAGCCCAGCGCCGACAGGAACGTCAGCGAACCCGACTGCACCGCGCTCATGCCGAGTCCGAGTTGCAGCATCAGTGGCAGCAGGTACAGCGGCGCGTTCATCGCGATGCGGCAGGCCCCGCCGGCCAGCGTGGCGATGCCGAATGCGCGCTCGCGCAGCAGCGTCAGCTCGACGGCCGGGCGCGCCGCGCCGCGTTTGCGCAGCAGGTAGCCCAGCAGCAGGGCGGCGCTGGCCGCGGCGGCGCCGAGCAGGGCGGTCGCGGAGGCGCTGCCGAAGCCCTCCATGATGAACTGCAGCAGGCCCACGCCGGCGCCGAACAGCGCGAAGCCGACGAAGTCGAAGCGGGCGTCGGGTTCCTCGGCCAGCGGGCTGACCAGACGCCACGCGAGCAGCAGGCCGAGCAGCCCGAACGGTACGTTGACGTAGAAGATCCAGCGCCATGACGCATAGGTGCTCAGATACCCCCCCACGAGCGGGCCGAGCACCGGGCCGATGATGGCCGGCAGCGTGGTGTAGGTCATGGCCCGCACGAGCTGGCTGCGCGCGAAGCTGCGCAGCAGGATGAGCCGTCCCACCGGTGTCATCATGGCGCCGCCCAGGCCCTGCAGCACGCGCGTGGCGACGAGCATCGGAAAGCTCTGCGCCACGCCGCACAGCATGGAGCCGAGCGTGAACAGGCCGAGCGCCGTCATGAAGATGCGCCGCGCGCCGAAGCGGTCGGCCAGCCAGCCGCTGAGGGGGATGAACACGGCCAGCGTCAGGACGTAGGCGCTGATGGCCAGGTTCATGTCCACCGCGCTGGTGTGCAGATCGCGGGCCATGTCGGGCAGCGCCGTGGTGACGATGGTCGCGTCGAGCTGTTCCATGAGAAAGGCCATCGCCACCACCACGGCGATGAACACGGGAAAGCGCGGGGGCGCGGCCGGGCTGTCGCCGGGCGCGCGCTGGCCATGCGGGCGGGTATCGGGCATGAGGGAGGGCGCGGCGCGGGACGCGCGTGCGGCACGGGTGTGCGCTGGCTCGGCGCCGGCGTGCATTATCCGGCAGGTGCGGCGCGGCCGTCGCAGCCTGCCGCCCGGCCGCGCGCGCGGGGCGGCTGGCGCGACGCCTTGGCGGGCTGTTAGCACTCCATGCGAGGGAGTGCTAAAATGAGTCCCGTGATCAGCACAACCGTGATCGGCAGAACGATGCGGAGGACGATGCGAATGGCCCAAACCGGAGCTCTCACCCCTTCCAGCGGCCTGGCGCTGCGTTCAGCCAGCGCCGGCTTTCCGGCCGAGGTGCCCAGCCTGGGCAACCTGGAAGCCTACATCGCGGCGGTCGGCCGCATGCCCATGCTGTCGCTCGACGAGGAGCAGCGCCTGGCGCGTGCCTGGCGCGCGCGCGAGGATCGCGAGGCGGCGGGGAAACTGGTCATGTCCCACCTGCGCGTGGTCGTGTCGGTGGCGCGCAGCTACCTCGGCTACGGGCTGCCGCACGCCGACCTGATCCAGGAAGGCAACATCGGCCTGATGAAGGCGGTGCGCCGCTTCGACCCCGACCAGGGGGTGCGCCTGGTGAGCTACGCGCTGCACTGGATCAAGGCCGAGATCCACGAATACATCCTGCGCAACTGGCGCCTCGTCAAGGTGGCCACGACCAAGGCGCAGCGCAAGCTGTTCTTCAACCTGCGTTCGCTCAAGAAGGGCCTCGAGGGTTTCCACGACGCCGAGATCGACGCCGTGGCCGACAAGCTGCAGGTCAAGCGCTCCGAGGTCATCGAGATGGAGCAGCGCATGGGCGGCGCCGACGTGTCGCTGCAGCCCGCCGGCGACGAACCGGGAGAAGGCTTCGCGCCGATCTCCTACCTCAGCGACAGCAGCCACGAGCCGGAGGCGGTGCTGGAGGCGCGTGGGCGCGAGCGCCTGCAGGTGCAGGGGCTCGAGCAGGCCCTGGGCACGCTGGATGAGCGCAGCCGTCGCATCGTCGAGCAGCGCTGGCTGGCGGTCAACGACGACGGCAGCGGCGGACGCACGCTGCACGACCTGGCCGCCGAGTACGGCGTGTCGGCCGAGCGCATCCGCCAGATCGAGGCGCAGGCCATGAAAAAGATGCGCAAGAGCCTGGCCGCGTTCGCCTGACGCGTCGCGCTCCGAACCCGAGGCCCCGGCTGCGCCGGGGCCTTTTTGCATGCGCCGCCATTATGTCTCTGATGCACATCCCGAATTCGGAATGAGTTCTCGCGGATCCCCGACCATGAGGGCCGGCTGTTCGGCGTCGTCGTCAAGGCCCTACGTTCAGCAGGCAGATGGCTTCGGAGGCGACTTTGGATTACGCTTGCCTCCATGAATACGGAGCTCTCCCCGATCGAGTCCGAATTCGGCACCCAGCAGGAAGCCCAGGCGCACGACGCCTGGTTCCGCAGCCGCGTGCTGAAGAGCATGGCCGACACACGACCCTCCGTGCCACATGACGAGGTGGTGGCCGAGACGGAGGCCATCATCCAGGCTGCCGAGCAGAGGCAGTCGGCCCGGCGGCGTTGACGCTGCCCATCCATTGGTCGCAGCAGGCGCGCGCCGACCTGCTCGAGATTGTCCGCTACATCGGCGAGCGCGATCCGGACGCCGCGCGCAGACTGCGTGACTGCATCGTGAACGCCGTGGCCACTACGGGCGATCATCCCTACCTGTACAAGTCCGGCAGGATCTCGGGAACGCGCGAGCTCATAGCCCATCCGAACTACATTGTTGTCTACAAAGTCGGCGAACGTGTGGACGTGCTGGGCGTGTTGCACTCTCGCCAGCGCTACCCGCTGGATGATCAAGTCCGGTAGACAGCGTGCAGGCGTTGCCGTTGGCAAGACCGTGCAAGGCGGCACCCGTTAGTTAGTCCTCCCGGTGGTAGTCGTCCGCCCGTGTGCCAAGTCGTTGATTTTTGACTGTGTGCATCAGAGACATAATGGCGGCATGCGCCGACCGCGCGGCAGCGCGTGCCCCCGGATCCGGACATGAACTCCGACCAGTATGCTGGTAAGCACCGAGTGCTACCGGCGATGCTTCCTCGCATACTCCAGCCCCTATAAGCACAGGCGGAGTGCGGGCGCGCGGCAGGCAGGCCGGCGCATCACCCGTCGCGCGTCGGCGGCCCGCGTGAATCGCGCCGCCAGGGGCCCACGGGGCCGGAGGAGAGTCATCGATGTCGTCGCGAGCCTTCCATGCGCGTTGCCTGTTTCTGCTCGGGGTGGTGGGGTCGCTCGGCGCATCCCGGGCGGGTGCCGTCGTGCCCCCGGTGCTGATGTCCGCGGCCTGGGCCGGGCAGTTCTGCCAGGCCTGGAACCACGATCCCAAGCTCACGCAGGGTCTGGCAGGAGAGTGGCTGCACGACGACAAGGGCCGTGGCTACAAGATCGTGCGCATGTATCGCGACGACTGCGGCGCGGCCAGCGCCGTGGAGTTGAAGATCGTGCCGCGCGACGGGCGGGCGTATTGCGCCTACGGCGGTGCGCCGCGCAGCACGCCGGATTTCGGCGTCGACTTCCTGATGCATGCCAGCACCGGCAACTGGCGCGCCATGGGCGCCGGCGATCCGGGCCCGATGTGGGCGATGGTCAGCGGCAAGCTCGAGTTCCGCGGACCGCGCCTCGTCGCCATGCGTGCGATCGGGCCGTTCGCCAGCTTCCTGCGCATGCTCGACAAGGTGCCGTACTCCGTCGCAGGCTGTCCGGCGCCCGGCAAGGCGTCCTGAGCGGCGCGCGCGAGCCCGCGCCCGGCGCACGCGTCACAGCAGCACGATGTCGAACTGGTGCTGGTGGTAGGCGGGCTCGACCTGCAGCGCGATCGGTTTGCCGATGAAATCGGAAAGCTCCGCCAGGTAGGCGCTTTCCTCCTCGAGGAACAGGTCGATGACCTCGTTCGACGCGAGGATGCGGAACTCGCCCGGGTTGAACTGACGCGCCTCGCGCAGGATCTCGCGCAGGATGTCGTAGCAGGTGGTGCGCGCCGTCTTCACCTGGCCCTGTCCGTGGCATGTCGGGCAGGGCTCGCACAACAGGTGCGCCAAGGACTCCCGCGTGCGCTTGCGGGTCATCTCGACCAGGCCGAGCTGGGAAAAGCCGTTGACCGTGACCTTGACCTTGTCGCGCCACAGGGCCTTTTTCAGCTCGTCGAGCACCGCGGAGCGGTGCTGCGCGCTGTTCATGTCGATGAAATCGATCAGGATGATGCCGCCGAGATTGCGCAGGCGCAGCTGGCGCGCGATGGAATGCGCTGCCTCGAGGTTGGTCTTGAACACCGTGTCGTCGAAGTTGCGCGCGCCGACGTAGCCGCCGGTGTTGACGTCGACGGTGGTCATCGCCTCGGTCTGGTCGATGATCAGGTAGCCCCCGGATTTGAGGTCCACGCGCCGTCCCAGCGCCTTCTCGATCTCGGTGTCGATGCTGTACAGGTCGAACAGGGGCCGCTCGCCGCGGTACAGCTGGATCCTGTCGACCACCGAGGGCATGTACTCGGCGGCAAAGGCGCGCAGGCGCTCGTGGTTCTCGCGGGAATCGACCTGGATGCTGCGCGTGGTCTCGGTGACCAGGTCGCGCAGCACGCGCTGCGCCAGGCTCAGTTCCTGGTACAGCAGCGCCGGCGCCTGCGCCGTGCGCATGCGGGCATCGAGCGTGCTCCAGATCTTGCGCAGGTAGGCGATGTCCTCGCGCAGCTCGCCATCGCCGGCGTCCTCGGCGTTGGTGCGCACGATGAAGCCGGTGCCGGCCTTCGGGTCGTGCTCGTGCGCCAGCGCGGCCAGGCGCTGGCGCAGGCTGTCGCGCAGTTGCGGATCGTCGATCTTCTGCGATACGCCGATGTGGTCGTCCTGCGGCAGGTGCACCAGCAGGCGTCCGGCCAGACTGATCTGCGTGGACAGGCGCGCGCCCTTGGCGCCGATCGGATCCTTGATCACCTGCACCAGCAGCGACTGCCCCTCGAACACCAGTTTCTCGATCGGCAGGGCCTGCGCCGGGGCGCCGCCGTGGCGTGCCTCGGCATGCCCCAGCAGGCGTTGCCAGAGATCGGCCACGTGCAGGAACGCGGCGCGTTCCAGCCCGATGTCGATGAACGCCGATTGCATGCCGGGCAGCACCCGCACCACGCGGCCGAGATAGACGTTGCCGGCGAGGCCGCGCTCGAGCGTGCGCTCGATGTGGATTTCCTGCAGCGCGGCCTGGGCGACCAGCGCGACGCGGGTCTCCTGCGGGGTGATGTTGATGAGCAGATCTTCGTGCATGTCGGGGAGCGCGATGGGCGGGACCGGACGCTAGACGCGGATGCCGGCACGCCGCAGCAGTTCGGCGGTCTCGAACAGCGGAAGGCCCATGACGCCGGAGTAGCTGCCGCCGATGGATTCGATGAAGGTCGCCGCGCGCCCCTGCACGGCGTAGGCGCCGGCCTTGCCGAAGGGTTCGCCGCCGGCGACATAGGCGTCGAGCGCAGCCGCATCCAGGCGTGCCATGCGCACGCGGCTGATGCTCAGCGCGTCGGCGCGTTGCCAGCCCGAGCGCGCGCCCGCCGCGTCGCCAGGCCATGCCACGGCCACCGCGCTGAGCACGCGGTGCTCGCCGCCGGACAGGCTGCGCAGCATGTCGCGGGCGTGCGCGGCATCGCGCGGCTTGCCGAGGATGCGTCCGCCGAGCGCCACCGTGGTGTCGGCGCACAGCACGGCACCGGGCGCCAGCCCGCGCCGTTGCAGGCGCCGCAGCGCGGCGTCGAGCTTGGCCGCGGTGACGCGGCGCACGTAGCGCGCTGGCGCCTCGCCGGTGCGCTCGGCCTCCAGCAGTTCCGGATCTTCGTCGTCGTCGGCCAGCAGCGGCTCGAAGGCCACGCCGATCTGGCGCAGCAGTTCGCCACGTCGGGGACTGGCGGAGGCGAGGTACAGCGCGGGCGGACGAGACATGGAGGCGGGGTTGCCGGAAACCGGGTCATCATACGGCCTGCGACCCGTCCCGCGCGCCCTGGCACGCGCGCGGCGCTGGCACAATGGCGGTTTTCTCACGCGCGGCATGCGCCTTCCGTCATGGCCATCGTCACCTGCCAGGATCTGCGCCTGTCGTTCGGCGTGCACCCCCTGCTCGAGCAGGCATCGATGAGCCTCGAGCCGGGCGAGCGCGTCGGCCTGATCGGGCGTAACGGCAGTGGGAAATCCTCGCTGCTGCGCATTCTCGCGGGGCTCGAGCGACCCGACTCCGGGGAGATCCGGCGCCAGCAGGGATTGCGCCTCGCGGTGGTCGCGCAGGAGCCCCAGCTCGCGGGCTTCGACAGTGTGTTCGACGCCGTGGCCGAGGGCGTGGCGCAGGCCCGCGCGTTGCGCGCCCGCTTCGAGGCGCCGGGCCCCGGCGACGACCTGGACGCGCTGCAGACCCGCATCGAGCTGCTGCAGGGGTGGAACTGGGAGCAGCGGGTGCAGGAGGCACTGCAGCGCCTGGGCCTCGACGGCGCAGCCGACGTGCGCGCGTTGTCGGGCGGGCAGCAAAAGCGCGTCGCGCTGGCGCAGGCGCTGGTCGCCAACCCGGACGTGCTGCTGCTCGACGAGCCGACCAACCACCTCGACCTGGAAGCCATCGTCTGGCTGGAGGAACTGCTCAGGGGCTTTCGCGGCAGCGTGCTGGTGATCAGCCACGACCGCGCCTTCATCGACGCCGTGGTCACGCGCATCATCGAGCTCGATCGCGGCGTGCTGCGCAGCTACCCGGGCAACTACGCCGCCTTCGAGCAGCGCAAGGCACGCGAACTCGCCGACGAGGCCGTGGCGCAGGCGCGCGCCGACAAGTTGCTGGCGCAGGAGGAGGAGTGGATCCGTCGCGGCGTGGAGGCGCGGCGCACGCGCAGCGTGGGCCGTGTGCAGCGCCTGCAGGAGCTGCGCCGCCAGCGCGCGGCGCGGCGCGAGGCGCTGGGCAGCGTGCGCCTCGAACTGGACCGCGGCGAGGCCAGCGGACGCGTGGTGGCCGAGCTGCACGGCGTGCACAAGGCGTTCGGCGACGTGCAGGTGGTGCGCGATCTGTCGGCCATCGTGCTGCGCGGCGACAAGGTCGGCATTCTCGGGCCGAACGGCGCGGGCAAGACGACCCTGCTCAAGCTGCTGCTCGGCGAACTGGCGCCCGACAGCGGACGCGTGCGCCAGGGCACGCGCCTGCAGGTGGCCTATTTCGACCAGATGCGCGCCGCGCTCGACCCCGACGCCACGCTCGCCGACACCATCAGCCCGGGCAGCGACTGGATCGACATCGGCGGCGCGCGCAAGCATGTCAGCGCCTACCTGGGGGACTTCCTGTTCCCGCCGTCGCGCGCGCGCGCGCCGGTTCGCTCGCTGTCGGGCGGGGAGCGCAACCGCCTGCTGCTGGCGCGCCTGTTCGCGCGCCCGGCGAATGTCGTGGTGCTGGACGAGCCGACCAACGACCTCGACATGGACACCATCGAGCTGCTGGAGCAGCTGCTGCAGGAATTCGCCGGCACGGTGTTCCTGGTCAGCCACGACCGGCGTTTTCTCGACAACGTGGTGACCAGCACGCTGGCCTGGGAAGGGCCCGGCAGCTGGCGCGAATACGAGGGCGGCGTCGAGGACTGGCTGGCGCAGCGCCAGCGCGCCGCGCAGGCCGCCACGCAGGCCGCCACGCAGGCCGCAATGCCGCCGGCGCCCGCCGCGGCGGTGCCGGCGCAGGGCGCGACCGGCGGCGCGCCGCCGCGACGCAAGCTCAGCTACAAGGAGCAGCGCGAGCTGGAGCAGTTGCCGGCGCGCATCGAGCAGCTCGAGCAGCAGCAGCGCGGCCTCGCCGAGCGCCTCGCCGACCCGGCGCTGTATCGCGATGCGCCGCAGGACGTGGCGTCCATGCGCGCGCGCTTCGATGCCCTCGAGGCAGAACTCGACGCCGCGCTGCAGCGCTGGCAGGAACTCGACGACGCGGCCGCCTGAGCCCGGCCGGCGCTCAGCCGGCGCGGTGGTAGGGATGGCCGGAAATCACGCTGTGGGCGCGGTAGATCTGCTCGGCCAGCAGCACGCGTACCAGCGCGTGCGGCAGCGTCAGGTCGGACAGGCGCAGCAGCAGGTCGGCCGATTCCTTGACCCGCGGCGCCAGGCCGTCGGCTCCGCCGACGACGAAGGCGATGTCGCGCCCCTGCCGGCGCCAGTCCTGCATGGCCTCGGCCAGTTCCAGGGTGCTCATGCGACGCCCGCGCTCGTCCAGCACCACGCGCAGGCAGTTCGCGGGCAGCGCATCCTCGATGCGCTGCGCCTCCCGCTGCAGCACGGCTTCGGTGGCGAGTCCGGCGCCGCGGCTTTCCGCGCGCAGTTCGCGCAGTTGCAGCGGCGTCTGCGCCGGCATGCGCCGGGCGTAGTCGGTGTAGCCGGCGTCGACCCAGGCCGGCATGCGCTGGCCGACGGCGATCAGCCAGAACTTCACGCGCTGTCCCGCGCCACCGCTCAGCTGGTCCGCGAGCGCGCGCGGCCGCTGCCGGCGGCGGAGCGGCGCGGCGCCGACGCCTTCGCGCCGGCCGGCGCGGCGGCCTTGGTCGCCGGTTTCGCGGCGGCTTTTGTCGCGGGCTTCGCGGCGGCCTTTGTCGCTGGTTTCGCCGCGGCCTTCGCGGCCGGCTTCGTGCCTGGCTTCGCCGCCTTGTTCGCGGCGGCCTTGGTGGCGGCCTTGGTGGCAGCGGCCGTGGCGCCGCCGGCCGCGGAGCGCGCCGCCGTGCCCCTGGCGCTGCGCGCGGCGCCGCTGCGCGGTGTCTTCGACGCGCCGCCTGCGGGAGCCTTGCGCGCCGGCGTGCCGGCGGCGCCCGCGCGTGCCGCCGCGACGGCCTCCTGGCGGCTTTTCAGGTGCACGCTCTTGCCGCCCCAGATGTCCTCGAGCCGGTAGTACGCGCGGATCGCCGGTTGCATGATGTGCACGACCGCGTCGCCGCAGTCCACCAGCACCCATTCGCCGCTTTCGGCGCCTTCGGGGTTTCTCACCTCTGCGCCGGCCTCGCGCACCTTGTCGCGCACGCTGGCGGCCAGCGCCCGGGTCTGGCGGTTGGAAGTGCCGCTGGCGATGATCACGCGGTCGAACAGGCTGGTCAGGGCCTCGGTGTTGAATACCTGGATGTCCTGGGCCTTGACGTCTTCCAGGGCGTCGACGATGGTACGTTGCAGCTTACGGATGTCCATTCGGAGAGGGCAGAGTACGGTAAAGGTGATGTTGTTCAATATAGCCTGCTACGGCCGGCGGCACGAGATCGCCCAGCGCGAGACCGCGTGCCGCGTGTTCGCGCACGCGCGTCGCCGACACCTCGGTCGGCGCCATGCGTACCTGCAGCAGTCGATGCCCTGCCGCGTGCAGCACGCGCAGCAGCGCGGGATCGGGGCGCAGCCCGTGGTGCGGGCGCGGCGCCACGGCGAGATCCACGCACGCCGCGATTTCGTCCCACGCGCGCCAGGTCTGGAAATTGTCGAGCTGGTCGGCGCCGAGCAGCAGCACGAACTCGTGTTCCGGATGTTGCGCGCGCAGGCTGCGCAGTGTGTCGACGGTATACGTCGGGCCGCCGCGCCGCAGTTCCAGGTCGAGCACGCGCAGGCGCGCATCGTCGGCGGCGGCCAGGCGCACCATGCGTTCGCGCTGCTCGGCGCTGGCACCCAGCGCGCCGCGCTGCCACGGCTGCCCGGCGGGAATCAGCCAGACCTGATGCAGCGCCAGTTGCTCGGCGGCGCAATGCGCCAGCGCGAGGTGCGCGAGGTGGATGGGGTCGAAGCTGCCCCCGAGCAGCCCGATGCGTGCCATGGCGGACGATCTCAGGCTTGCGCGGCCCAGTCGCGCGGGGGCAGGAAATGCTCGTACAGCCGGGCCTCCGGTGTGCCCGCTGCGGGCTTCCAGTCGTAGCGCCAGCGCACCTGCGGGGGCATCGACATGAGAATGGACTCGGTGCGGCCGCCCGATTGCAGCCCGAACAGCGTGCCGCGATCCCACACCAGGTTGAATTCGACATAGCGCCCGCGCCGCAGCGCCTGGAATTCCCGCTCGCGTTCGCCGAAGGGCAGGTCGCGGCGGCGCTGCACGATCGGCAGGTAGGCGTCGAGAAAGGCGTCGCCCGTGGCGCGCATGAGGGCGAAACCGGCGTCGAAGCCGGCGGCGTGGAAGTCATCGAAAAATATGCCACCGATGCCACGCGCCTCGTTGCGGTGCTTGAGAAAAAAGTACTCGTCGCACCATGCCTTGAAGCGCGGATAGTAGCCCGCGTCGAGAGCGTCCAGCGCGCGCTTGCAGGTGCGATGAAAATGCACCGCGTCCTCGTCGAAGCCGTAATACGGCGTCAGGTCCATGCCGCCGCCAAACCAGCTCAGCGCCGGCTTTCCGGCGGGCTGCACGGTCAGCAGGCGTACGTTCAGGTGCACCGTCGGCACGTAGGGGTTGCGCGGGTGCAGCACCAGCGAGACCCCCATGGCGGTGAACGGGGCACCCGCCAGTTCGGCGCGTTGCTGGGTCGCGGACGGCGGCAGGCGGGCGCCGCGCACCGACGAGAAATTGCAGCCGGCGCGTTCGAACAACGCGCCGTCCTCCAGCACGCTGCTCAGCCCGTCGCCCTCGAGCGGACCGCCCTGCGGGCGCGCCCAGGCATCGCGATGGAACGCGTGGCCGTCGGCCTGTTCCAGCGCGCCGAGTATGCGCGCCTGCAGGTCGAGGAGATATTCGCGGACTGGGCTGGACATGTTCGTGAAGCCTGCGCTGCGCGCAGCGCGGCGCGTCAGCGCTCGGCGACGCGGATCAGCTGGCTCGGCGTGGAGCGCCTGGCCACCCGGGTGGAATGGTGCACGGCGCGTCGCCGCTGCGCCACGCGCAGCGCGCGTTCATGGGCGCGCCGCAGTTCGGCCAGGTGCAGCGCGTGTTCGTGCGCGCGCCGCAGTTCGGCCAGGTGCAGCGCGTGTTCGTGCGCGCGTCGCAGTTCGGCCAGGTGCAGCGCTTGTTCATGTTCGCGCCGCAGTTCGGCCAGGTGCAGTGCTTGTTCATGCTCGCGCCGCAGTTCGGCCAGGCGCAGCCCGGGCGCCGGCCTGCGCTGGACGAAGCGGCGATCGGGGACATGGCGCGGCACTTCGCGCGTATACACCACCAGGGTTGCGCGCGGCCGGAAATGCGCATTCACGCGCACGTGGTTCCAGCGCGCGACTTCCGCCACGCTGACACCGTAGCGCCGCGCCACGCTGCGCGGGGTGTCGTGGCGTCCGGCAAACAGACGCAGGCGTCGCAGCGGCGGCCGGTCGGGCGCCAGCGCGAGCACCGCGTGCTCGGCCACGCGCTTGCTGACGTTGGCGTTGTCCTGCGGCGGCCGCGGCACCAGCACGGTCGAGCCGGCCTTGATCAGGATGCGCGCCGGGATGCCATTGACATCGCGCAGGGTCGCCGCCGCCACGTGCAGGCGCTGCGCCAGCGCCTGCGGCGTCGACGTGCGACGCACGCGGTAGGCCGTCCAGCGCGCGAGCGGGCCGTGATGCGCGGCCAGCGCCTGCTCGAACTGCGTGGCGTTGTCGTACGGCAGCAGGATCTGCGGGTGCGTGGCCGCCAGGATCAACGGCTTCTTGAAGGCCGGGTTGAGCGAGCGGAAATCGGCCACGGAGATGCCGGCAAGACGCGCCGCCTGCGCCACGTCCATGTCCTGGGTGATGGGCACCGGCGTGAAATAGGGGTGATTCGGAACATCCGGCAGGGTGATGCCGTAGCGCCGCGGATGCTCGATGATGTCCTTCACCGCCTGCAGCTTGGGGTAGTAGTTGCGCGTCTCCGCAGGCATCTGCAGGTGCGCGTAGTCGACCGGCAGCCCGCGCGCGAGATTGTGCGCGATGGCGTGCTGCAACCCGCCCTCGCCCCAGTTGTAGGCGGCCAGCGCGAGTTTCCAGTCGCCGAACATGGCGTGCAGCTTGCCCAGGTAGTCGAGGGCCGCGCGGGTCGACGCCATGACGTCGCGACGCCCGTCCTGGAACATGGTCTGGTGCAGGTTGAAGTGTTCGCCGGTGCTCGGCATGAATTGCCACATGCCGGCCGCGCTCGCCCGCGACAGCGCATCCGGGTTGAAGGCGCTTTCGATGAACGGCAGCAGGGCGAGTTCGGTCGGCATGCCGCGCCGCTGCACTTCCTGCACGATGTAGTAGAGGTACTTGCGCGAGCGCTCGGTCATGCGCGCGACGTAATCCGGGCGCGTGGTGTACCAGTGCACGGCCTGCTGCACGTAGGGCTGCATCTGCGGACCGTCCATGTCGGGTATGGCGAAACCCGCACGGATGCGCTGCCAGATGTTGTCGTAATGCGGCGGCGTCGCGGCGCTGGCGGAGGCCATCGGGGCACTCGCCGCTGCCGGCGGCGTCGCCGCCGCGGACGCCGCGCTGGCCCCCAGCGGCGCAGCGGCAGCGGGCACGGCCGCCGACGGCGCGCGCAGCGGCGCCGCTGCCG
>JAKAZQ010000022.1 GCA_021815805.1 Pseudomonadota bacterium
CGCGCGGCCGGCGCGGTCGGGAGCTCGCCGCCGGGCGCGCCGGTGCGCGCGCCGCGGCGGCCGGCACCCAGCGCGAGCGCGGCGCGCAACTCCTCGCCGGGCGTGCGCAGGCGCTGCGCCAGTTCGCCGAGGATCTGCCCCTTGAGGGCGGACTCCGGCAGCAGACCGAGCAGGCCGCGGGCCCGCGCGATGGCCTGCGCGCGGCCCTCGGCGGTGTCCAGCGCGAGACCGTCGGCGATGGTATCGAGCAGCAGCACGGACAGCGGGCGCGCACGCGCGATCTCGCGCGCGAAGGCGTCGGCGCCGTGCTCGCGGACGTAGGAGTCGGGATCGTGCTCGGCCGGCAGGAACAGGAACTTGACCGAGCGCTCGTCGTTCAGCGCCGGCAGCGCGGATTCCATCGCGCGCAGCGCGGCGCGCCGTCCGGCGGCGTCGCCGTCGAAACAGAACACGATCTGCGCACAATGGCGAAACAACTTGCGCACATGCTCCGCCGTGCAGGCGGTGCCGAGCGTGGCCACGGCATGCTCCACGCCGTGCTGCGACAGCGCGATGACATCCAGATAACCCTCGACCACCAGCGCCTGGCCGTGGCGCTGGATGGCCTGGCGCGCCTCGAACAGGCCGTACAGTTCCTCGCCCTTGTGGAACAGTTCGGTCTCGGGAGAGTTCAGGTATTTGGGTTCGCCGCGGTCGAGCACGCGACCGCCGAACCCGATCAGTTCTCCCTGCGCGTTGCGAATCGGGAAGGTGATGCGGTCGCGCAGGCGGTCGTAGCGCCGCGCCACCGTGGCGCCTGCCGCCTGCGACGGCTCGAGGGTCTGGCCCTGCGCATCGCGAGCCACCACGAGGCCTGCCTGCAGCAGCAGGTCGGCCTCGTAATTGGGAAACACCGCCTCCAGCGCCTGCCAGTCATCCGGGGCGTAGCCGAGGCCGAAGCGTGCCGCCGCGCGTCCGCTCAGGCCGCGCCCCTTCAGGTAGTCGATGGCGCGGCCGCTGGCGCGCAGGCGCTCACGGTAGAAGCGCTCGGCCTGCTCGAGCACCTCGCGCAGGCGCGCCTTGTGGCTGCGCTGCTCGGCGCTGCGCCGGGCGTCGGCCGGGTCGTCGTCGCGCTGCGGCAGTTCCATGCCGACCTCGCGCGCCAGGTCGCGCACCGCGTCCGGGAAACCCAGGCCCGCATGCTGCATCAGGAAACCGATCGCGCTGCCGTGCGCGGCGCAGCCGAAGCAGTGGTAGAACTGCTTGGACGGGCTGACCGTGAACGAAGGCGACTTTTCCTGGTGGAACGGGCAAAGGCCCTTGTAGTTGGTGCCGGCCTTTTTCAGTTGCACGAACCGCCCGACCACGTCGACGATGTCGACCCGGCCGAGCAGTTCCTGGATGAAATCTTGCGGAATCAACGACATGGCAGACCCAAGCGCAAGCCGTGCCGATGTCCGCGGGGCATCGCGCCGGGCGTGGGCCCCGGCGCGCCGCGTCAGCGCAGCGCGTCGGCGATGCGCTGCGTCACCTCCTCGACCGCGCCCACGCCCGAAATGCGCAGCAGGCGCGGGGCCGCGGCCTCGCCGCTGCGCGCCCACTGCGCGTAGTAGTCGACCAGCGGGCGGGTCTGCTCATGGTAGACCTGCAGGCGCTTGCGCACGGTCTGCTCGCGGTCGTCGTCGCGTTGCACCAGATCTTCGCCGGTGACGTCGTCCTTGCCGGAAACCTTGGGCGGGTTGTAGGTGACGTGGTAGACGCGGCCCGAGGCCGGGTGCACGCGGCGTCCGCTCAGGCGCTGCACGATATCCTCGTCGGGAACGTCGAATTCGAGCACGACATCGATGCCCACGCCGGCGCTCTTCAGCGCCTCGGCCTGGTTGATGGTGCGCGGGAAGCCGTCGAACAGGAAGCCGGCGGCGCAGTCGGCCTGCCGGATGCGTTCGAGCACCAGGCCCACGATGATGTCATCCGACACCAGCGCCCCCGAGTCCATCACGGCCTTGGCTTGCAGGCCCAGCGGCGTACCGGCCTTGACCGCGGCGCGCAACATGTCTCCGGTGGAGATCTGGGGAATGTCGTAGCGCGCGCACAGGTTGGCTGCTTGCGTGCCTTTGCCAGCGCCTGGTGCGCCCAGCAGGATCAAACGCATGAAGACTCCCGAATTTGTCGTTGGAATGTGATTGGAATTTGTCGCCTGCAAGCATCGCTGCGGATCCCCCGCGATGCGCGTCGCGCGCCGTCGGCTTGCGGCCCCCGGCCCAGAATAGCACGCACACCCCGCGCCACCCTGACGCGGCGGACGACCCTTCAGCCGGCTTGCCCGAGCAGCCGGCGCACGCGTTGCAGATCCTGCGCCGTGTCCACCCCGCCATGCGGCGCCTGCGCGACCCGCAGCACCGCGATGCACCAGCCATGCCACAGCGCGCGCAACTGCTCCAGGGCCTCCGCGGCCTCGAGTTCGCACGGCGGCAGCGCGGCGAATTCGCGCAGGCTGCGCAGGCGGAAGGCGTAAAGCCCGATATGGCGAAGAAAGGGCAGGGTGCGCGGCAGGCCCGGCGGTCTGCCATCGGCGTATTCGTCACGGCGCCACGGGATCGGCGCGCGCGAGAACAGCAGCGCACGTCCGCGCGCGTCCAGCACGACCTTCACCACGTTGGTGTCGAGGATCGCGGCGGCGTCGTCGATCGGGTGGGCGGCGGTGGCCATGCGCGCCTGCGTGTCGTCGTGCAGGCATTGCGCACAGGCGCGGATCAGCGCCGGGTCGATCAGCGGTTCGTCGCCCTGCACGTTGACCACGATGTGCGCGTCGTCGAGGTCGAGCCGCGACGCGGCTTCCGCCACGCGATCCGTGCCGCTGGCGTGGGACGCGGAGGTCAGCATCGCGCGCACGTCGTGCGCGGCGCAGGCCTCGACGATCGCAACGTCGTCGGTGGCCACCACGACGCGGCTGGCGCCGCTGGCCTGGGCACGGCGCGCGACGTGCACGACCATGGGCATGCCGGCGATGTCCGCCAGGGCCTTGTCCGGCAGGCGCGTGGAGGCGCGGCGCGCCGGGATCAGCACGCTGAACTCCATGCCGCGAGCCTCCGGTCCGCGCTTGCCGCTCATGCCTGCGGCGCTTGCGCGGCCGCCGCCTCGGCGCCCGCGCCCTGGGTCTCGCGGGCCTGTTCGACGAGCATCACGGCGATGCCGTCGCGGATCGGGAAGGCGAGGTGGTCGCGCGGGCAGACGAGTTCCTGCGCGGTGCGTTCGTACTGCACCGAGCCCTTGCAGATCGGGCAAACCAGCAGGTCAAGCAGACGTGAATCCATCATGGGAACTCCATGCGGCACGCTGCAGGCGCGCCAGCAGCCAGGGAACAAAGTCGGGATCGACCTCCAGGCGCAGCTGCACCGCCCACAGGCGATCCAGGTGCGGTGGGCCAAGCTCGCATTTTAGGGCGTCCTTCTCCGTCAGCAGCACGTCGCCGGGAAGCTCTCGCAGCTGCGCCGCCGGCAGCGCTTCGTGGTCGCGCGCCTGCAGCGTGGCCGCGAGCGGCACGCCCGCCTGCCGCAGCATGTCGAAGAACTGCGCCGGGTTGCCGATCGCGGCCGCCGCCGAGACCGGCCGCCCGGCGCGCGCAGCCAGGAACTGGGCGATGCCGAGGCGCCGCGAATCGGCCAGGTTGCGCAACTCGCCGATGCCGCGGCGCAGCGCGAAAAACGGCGCCGGCGAGGCGCCTGCCGCGGCCGGCGGGCCGAGCGTGGCGTCGCGCGGCCGGTCAGCGCGCTCGCGCAGCGGGCCGGCCGGCAGCGGCCAGGCGTTGCCGGCGCCGCGCGCGTCGAGCACCACCAGCTGCAGGTCGCGCGCCAGCGCGAAATGCTGCAGGCCGTCGTCGCTCAGCAGCACGTCCACCTCGGGGTGGGCCTGCAACAGCCCGCGAGCCGCCGCCGCGCGCCGGCTGCCGACCCAGACCGGGCAGGCACAGGCGCGGCGCAGCAGCAGTGGCTCGTCGCCGACGTCGGCCGGCGCGCTGTGCGCGTGCACCGGCGCCGGATCGGCCGCGTCGCGGCGCCTGCGGTAGCCGCGCGAGACGATCCCGGGGTGCCAGCCGGCCGCGCGCAGCGCGTCGGCGATGCAGGCCACGAGGGGCGTCTTGCCGCTACCGCCGGCCGTGACGTTGCCCACCACCAGCACCGGAACCGGCGCGCGCCATGCACGCAGCCAGCGGTGGCGCCACAGCCAGGCGCGCGCGCGCGACACGGCGACGAACACGCCGGCCAGAGGCAGCAGGGCGCAGGCCGTGAAGCCGCGACGCAGCCACCACGACGGCCAGCCGCCGGAGCGCCGGCTCACGACCCCGCGCCGCGCTGGGTGGCAAAGGTGAGCCGGCTGAGGCCGAGTTCGCGTGCCGCCTGCATCACGTTGACCACCGACTGCTGGGTGCTCTGCGCGTCGGCGCTGATGACCAGCGTGACGTCGCGCCGACCGTGCAGCGCCGCGCCCACCGCATGCACCAGCGCGGGCACGTCGCGGCCGCGCAGCAGCCGGCCGTTCACGGCATAGCTGCCGCCGGCCGTGACGCCCACGACCACGCTGTGCGGCAGTTGCTGCGCCGGCGAAGCGTCGGCCGTGGGCAGCTGGATCTTCAGCTCGGTGTATTTCGAATAGGTGGTCGTGATCATCAGGAAGATCAGCACGACCAGCAGCACGTCGATCAACGGGATCAGGTTGATCTCCGGCTCCTCCGGGCGCGGGCGCTGGAAGTTCATGGACGGGCGGGCGGTTCAGGTGCGCGGGGCACGCGGGGCTTCGAGCTGCACCTGCAGGTGGGTCGCGAGGCGCCGCGCCGCCTGCTCGAGTTCGATGCCGAAGTCGTCGACGCGGCCGCGAAAGTAGCGGTAGAACATCAGCGACGGCACGGCGATGATCAGGCCGAACGCGGTGTTGTACAGCGCCACCGAGATGCCGTGCGCCAGCAGCAGCGGGTTGGCGTTGCCGGCGCTCTGCGAGCCGAAGATCTCGATCAGCCCGACCACCGTGCCGAGCAATCCGAGCAGCGGCGCCGCCGAGGCCACGGTGCCGAGCGCGTTCAGGTAGCGCTGCAGGCCGTGCATCACGGCGCGGCCGGTGTTTTCCATGTCCTCGCGCAGGCTCTCGAGGCTGGCGTGCGGCCGCCTCGCACCCCGGAAGCCCGCCGCCAGCACCCGTCCCAGCGGCGAATTGCGCTCCAGCTTGTCGATGGTATCGGGCGGCGGCAGCGCCACCGCCGACACCGCCAGCGCCTCCTCCAGCAGGCGCGGCGGGATGACCCGCGCCACCCGCAGGCTGTTGAGGCGCTCGAGCACAATGGCGAGGGCGGTGATGGAGCACAGGATCAGCGGCCAGATGGGCCAGCCCGCGGCTTCGACAATACTCAGCAAGATGGGATCCCCATGGAAAGCGGCAACGTGCCCGGCATCCGGCGGCTGCCGGCGCAGGCGCGCCGCGGCAGCTTCCGGGTCCATGCCTGCGCATGGTAATGCGCCGGGCCTCGGCTGCTGCGTGTTGCGGGCCGCCGGGTTATCCCGAGAAACTGTGGATAACAATGTGGGTAAGGCCTGCCGGCCTGCGCCAACGCGTGTCAAAAGCTTGCTCGGATTTCTTGTGACCAATTTTTGAACATAGAAAAATCGTGTCGAAACAAAGACTTGCATGGGAAGATCGAGCTTTTCGAGGGGGCTGCGCGCAAGGCCGCGGGTTTGCTGGGCTTTGTGGACAGTTCGCCGCCGAAGCCGCGTGCCGCCTGGCTTGCGCCGGGCCCCTGCGACGTGTCTGAGGCCCGCGCCTGGAGCGTCGGCGCGCTGGCACGCGCCCTCGCCGATGCGCTGTGGGCGCGCTTCGGCGTGGTCACCGTGCAAGGCGAGATCAGCGGCTTCACGCGGGCCGCCAGCGGACACTGCTATTTCTCGCTGCGCGATGCCAACGCCCAGCTGCGCTGCGTCATGTTCCGCCAGCGTGCCGCGCTGGTCGATTTCGAACTGCGCGACGGCGTGCACGTGGAACTGCGTGCCCAGGTCGGGATCTACGAGCCGCGCGGCGACCTGCAGCTGCAGGTGGAGTCGGTGCGGCGCTTCGGCCAGGGGGCGCTGATGGAGCAGTTCCTGCGGCTGCGCGAGCGCCTGCGCGCCGAGGGCTTGTTCGAGGCCGCGCGCAAGCGCGCGCTGCCGGCCGCGGTGCGCACGGTAGGCATCGTCACATCGACCCAGGCCGCGGCGCTGCACGACGTGCTGGTGACGCTGCGCCGGCGCAGTCCGCAGCTGCGGGTGATCGTGTATCCGTCGAGCGTGCAGGGAGCGTCGGCGCCGGCCGAGCTGGTGCGCGCGCTGCGCACGGCGCAGGCGCGCGCCGAGGTCGACGTGCTGCTGCTGGTGCGCGGCGGCGGCTCGCTGGAGGACCTGTGGGCCTTCAACGACGAGCTGCTGGCGCGCACGCTGAGCCAGGGCACGATTCCGGTGATCTGCGGCGTCGGCCACGAGACCGATTTCACCATCGCCGATTTCGCCGCCGACGCGCGCGCCCCCACGCCCACCGCGGCGGCCGAGCTGTGCGCACCGGGGCTCGACGAACTGCTGGCGCGATTGCGCCAGGCGGCAAGCTCGCTGCGCCACGGCGTGCAGGTCCGTCTCGGGCGCGAGCAGCAGCGCGTGGACCGGCTGCAACTGCGCCTGCCACCGCCGGCACGCCTGCTGCGCGCCGCCGAGCTGCAACTGCGCGAACTCGCGGCGCGAGGCCGGCAGGCGGTGCAGGCGCAGCTGCAACGCCGCGTCCAGCACTGGCAGCTGCTGGCGCAGCGCCTGCGGCCGCAGCCGACCCAGGCGTTGCAGCGCCGCGACGCGTCGCTGGAGGATCTGGCGCGACGCCTGCGGCCCGGGCTGGACATGAGCCGGCGCGCGCGCGCGCAGTCGCTGCAATCCCTGCAGGCGCGCCTGCAGGCGCTGGACCCGTCGGCCACGCTGCGCCGCGGCTATTGCCTGGCGTGGCAGGACGACGGCAGGCTGCTGGAGGATGCGGCGCAGCTGCGCTCCGGGCAGGCCGTTGTGCTGGCCACCGCTCGCTCCGCCGTCGGATTGCGCGTGGCCGACGTGCGGGAGCTGGAGCATCCGCTGCGCGCGATGCTCGGCACCCGAAACCGCGAATCTTCCTAGAATCGCCGGCAAAGCCGCCTGCAGGCAAACGCTCCCGCCGGCTCGACCGGCGCGGCGCGCGGCACCTGCCGTGTTCCACCCGCAACCTCGAAAGGCCGTCCCATGCAACACCAACTCCCCGCCTTGCCCTTCGCGCCGGACGCACTGGCGCCCCACATGTCCCGCGAGACCCTGGAGTTTCACCACGGCAAGCACCATCAGGCGTACGTCACGAACCTGAACAACCTGATCAAAGGCACCGAATTCGAATCCCTCGGGCTGGAGGAGATCATCCGCAAGGCGCCGGCCGGCGGAGTGTTCAACAACGCCGCGCAGGTCTGGAACCACAGCTTTTTCTGGAATTGCCTGAGCCCCGACGGTGGTGGCGAGCCTGCAGGCGCGTTGCGCGCCGGGATCGACGCCCGGTGGGGCAGCTTCGCCGCCTTCAAGGAGGCTTTCCACAAGTCCGCGGTGGGCAACTTCGGCTCCGGCTGGACCTGGCTGGTGCGCAAGGCCGACGGCAGCCTGGACATCGTCAACACCGCCAACGCCGGCACGCCGCTGACCACCGCAGACAAGCCGCTGCTGACGGTGGACGTGTGGGAGCACGCCTACTACGTGGACTACCGCAACCGTCGCCCGGACTTCGTCACGACCTTCCTCGACAAGCTGGCCAACTGGGGGTTCGCGCAAAGCCAGTTCGCCTGAACGCCTGCGGCCGCGGCCACAGGGCTCAGTCCGGCGCCGCGGCGGCCGCGGGCAGGCCGCCCACGACGCTGCCGCGATGCACGCCGTGGGCCGCGAACCAGCCCTGCGGCATCTCCAGTGCGTAGCGCACGGGCTGGCCGGCGCAGTGCGCGTCCAGCGTCAGCGGCTGCATGGCGGCGATGGCGCGAACCCGCCCATCGTCGGCGATGAAGGCCACGCTCAGCGGCACGTAGGTGTTCTTCATCCACATGCATACGTCGCGTTCCCGACGGAACACGAACAGCATGCCCTGATCGGACGGCAGGGCGCGCCGGTGCATCAGCCCGGTCTCGCGCTGCGCGCGCGTGCGCGCGACCTCGACCAGCGCCCGTCGATCGCCGATCTGCAGGCGCAGCATCGGCAGCGCCTGCGCCTGCGCCTGCGCCTGCGGCTGAGCGCTCGCGCCGGCGTACGCGAGCAGTCCGCAGCCGGCGAGCAGCGCGACGCGCCGGGCGAAGTTCGTTGCGGATCGTGGCATGGCAGGCGATGGACGTGCTGCGGGTGCAGCGAATTGTGCCTGCGCCGGCTGCACAAACGACAGGGGCGCCCGAAGGCGCCCCCGGTCCGGGCGCGGCCATCTGCGCCGCGCCCGGACCGTGCCGAAGCAACGCGTGCCGGCTTACTTCTTGGCGTGCGCCTTCTTCGCGCTCATGTGCGCCATCTTCTTGTGATGCTTGACCATCTTGTGCTTGGCCATCTTGTGGGCCGCCGGCTTGGCGGCGTGCACGGGCTTGGCATGCGTGGCGGCTTGCGCCAGGCCGGCGGAGGCGAGGAACAGCGCGAGCGCCGCGGCAGAGATCTTTTTCATGACTGTGTGACCTTTGGAGTTGTGGTGAAGGATCCGCGAGGATCACAGTCGTAACGCAGACCGGGGAAATGCGGTTGACATGCAACGTGCCCGCGCGATCGGGGCTGGCGCGCCACGCACTGCGGCGGGAGCTTTGATCTAAGTCTTGTGTCTTATAAAAGACTTCCCGGATGGCGTGTTCCCGACGTTAGAATGCAGGCTTCTTGCACCGGAGAACCTCATGTATCAACACATTCGCGTCCCCGCCGAGGGTCAGCGCATCACCGTTGGCGCAGACCATGTCCTGAACGTACCCGATCAGCCGATCATTCCCTACATCGAGGGCGACGGCACGGGCGCCGACATCACCCCGGTCATGCTCAAGGTGGTCGATGCGGCGGTGGCCAAGGCGTACGCAGGCAAGCGCAAGATCGCTTGGATGGAGGTGTTCGCCGGCGAGAAGGCGACGCGGATCTACGGACCGGACGTCTGGCTGCCCGAGGAAACCCTTCAGGTGGTAAAGGACTACGTGGTTTCCATCAAGGGGCCCCTGACCACCCCGGTCGGCGGGGGCATCCGCTCGCTGAACGTGGCCCTGCGCCAGGAACTCGACCTGTACGTGTGCCTGCGCCCGGTGCGCTATTTCAGCGGCGTTCCGTCGCCGGTGAAGGCGCCCGAGAAGGTCGACATGGTGATCTTCCGCGAGAACTCGGAGGACATCTACGCCGGCATCGAGTGGGCCGCCGAGAGCCCGGGCGCCAGGAAGATCATCGACTTCCTGCTGCGCGAGATGGGCGTGACCAAGATCCGCTTTCCCGAGACCTCGGGCATCGGCATCAAGCCGGTGTCGCGCGAGGGTACCGAGCGCCTGGTGCGCAAGGCGATCCAGTACGCCATCGACAACAACCGCGACTCGGTCACCCTGGTGCACAAGGGCAACATCATGAAGTTCACCGAAGGTGGCTTCCGTGACTGGGGCTATGCGCTGGCGCAGCGCGAATTCGGCGCGCAACCGGTGGACGGCGGTCCCTGGTGCAGTTTCCGCAACCCGAAGACCGGGCAGGACATCGTGGTCAAGGACGTCATCGCCGACGCCTTCCTGCAGCAGATCATCCTTCGTCCGGCCGAATACAGCGTGATCGCGACCCTGAACCTGAACGGGGACTACATCTCCGATGCCCTGGCGGCGCAGGTCGGGGGCATCGGCATCGCCCCGGGCGCGAACCTGTCGGACGACGTCGCGATGTTCGAGGCGACCCACGGCACGGCGCCGAAATACGCGGGCAAGGACTACGTCAATCCCGGATCCGAGATCCTCTCGGCCGAGATGATGCTGCGTCACATGGGCTGGGTGGAAGCGGCCGACTGCGTGATCCGCTCGATGGAGCGGGCGATCGAGTCCAAGCGCGTGACCTACGATTTCGCGCGCCTGATGCCCGGAGCCACGCAGGTCTCGTGCTCCGGCTTCGGCCAGGTCATGATCGAGCACATGTAAGCCGCGGTGCGGTCGCGGCGCCTCGCGCCGCCCGCCTGCCCGTGCCGCCGTCGGCGGCACGGCGCCGCCCGTCGCGCCGACGGGCCCGCCGCCACGCGGCGGCCGGCCGACGCCCTGTCGGCCGATTCACGGCATGCTGACGCTGCATGCCCGATGTTTGCGCCGGGACAACAACGCCTGCCGGGCGCATGCGCTCACCACACGAATCACGCACTTTGTCCGACAATGGACACGAGGCCGCCGCGGCGGCGCAAATGCTGGATCGATCCTAGAATTCGTGTATGTCCAGACCCCGCAAAGTTCCCGGCGCGAGCCCTGGTTCGGCGGCGGTTGTGGAGCGCCAGGAGCAACGACTCAAGCCTCCGCCGCTGTACCAGGTGGTCATGCTGAACGACGATTTCACTCCGATGGAGTTCGTCGTCCTCGTCATACAGCAGTACTTTTCCAAGGATTTCGAAACCGCGACCCAGATTATGCTCAAGGTGCACCAGCATGGCCGAGGGGTTTGCGGGGTGTATGCCAAGGATATCGCCGCGACCAAGGTGGAGCAGGTCATGGCGGCAGCGCGCCAGGCCGGACATCCGCTGCAGTGCGTGATGGAAGCCGTTTAGGAGAGTTACATGATTGCCCAGGAACTGGAAGTCAGTCTGCACATGGCGTTCGTCGAGGCGCGCCAGCAGCGGCATGAGTTCATCACCGTCGAGCATCTGCTGCTCGCGCTGCTGGACAATCCGTCGGCTGCCGAGGTCTTGCGCGCCTGCTCGGCCAATCTGGACGATCTGCGCAAGAGTCTGAGCAATTTCGTCAAGGACAACACCCCGGTGGTGCCGGGCACCGACGAGGTCGACACGCAACCCACGCTGGGCTTCCAGCGCGTGATCCAGCGCGCGATCATGCACGTGCAGTCGTCGAGCAACGGCAAGAAGGAGGTCACCGGCGCCAACGTGCTGGTCGCGATCTTCAGCGAAAAGGATTCGCACGCCGTCTACTACCTGCACCAGCAGGGCGTGACCCGGCTGGACGTGGTCAACTTCCTGTCCCACGGCATCCGCAAGACCGATCCGCTGGAGCCGGCGAAGCCGGCCGCGCCGGGGGGAACCCCCGACGAGGAGGAGCGCGAGGGCAAGGAGACGCCGCTCGACCAGTTCACGCAGAACCTCAACCAGTCGGCGCGCGAGGGACGCATCGATCCGCTGATCGGGCGCGAGGCCGAGGTCGAGCGCGTGATCCAGGTGCTGTGCCGGCGGCGCAAGAACAACCCGCTGCTGGTCGGCGAGGCCGGAGTCGGCAAGACCGCGATCGCCGAGGGCCTGGCCTGGCGCATCGTGCAGGGCCAGGTGCCGGCCGTGCTCGAGGGCGGCGTGGTCTACTCGCTCGACATGGGTGCCCTGCTGGCCGGGACCAAGTACCGCGGGGATTTCGAACAGCGCATCAAGGCGGTGATCAAGCAGATCCGCGACATGCCGCACGCCATCCTGTTCATCGACGAGATCCATACGCTGATCGGCGCCGGTGCGGCGTCGGGCGGCACGCTGGATGCGTCGAACCTGCTCAAGCCGGCGCTGACCTCCGGGCAGCTGCGCTGCATCGGCGCGACCACCTTCACCGAATACCGCGGCATCTTCGAGAAGGACGCGGCGCTGTCGCGGCGCTTCCAGAAGATCGACGTGGTCGAGCCCAGCGTCGAACAGACGGTGGAGATCCTGAAGGGCCTGAAGTCGCGCTTCGAGGAGCACCACGGGGTCAAGTACGGTGCGGGCGCGCTCACCGCGGCGGCCGAGCTTTCGGCCAAGTACATCAACGACCGCCACCTGCCGGACAAGGCCATCGACGTCATCGACGAGGCCGGCGCGGCGCAGCGCGTGCTGCCCAAGAGCCGCCAGAAAAAGACCATCGGCAAGGGCGAGATCGAGGACATCGTGTCCAAGATCGCGCGCGTGCCGGTGCACAGCGTGACCACCGACGACCGCTCCAAGCTGCGCAACCTGGATCGCGACCTGAAGAACGTGGTGTTCGGCCAGGACGAGGCCATCGGCGCGCTGTCCGCGGCCATCAAGATGACGCGCTCCGGGCTGGGCAAGCCGGACAAGCCGATCGGCTCGTTCCTGTTCAGCGGCCCGACGGGCGTCGGCAAGACGGAGGTCGCGCGCCAGCTGGCGTTCGTGCTCGGCATCGAACTGGTGCGCTTCGACATGTCCGAGTACATGGAGCGCCACACCGTGTCGCGTCTGATCGGCGCGCCCCCCGGCTACGTCGGCTTCGACCAGGGCGGATTGCTGACCGAGGCGATTTCCAAGAAGCCGCATGCCGTGCTGCTGCTGGACGAAATCGAGAAGGCGCACCCGGATGTGTTCAACGTGCTGCTGCAGGTGATGGACAACGGCACGCTGACGGACAACAACGGGCGCAAGGCCGATTTCCGCAACGTGATCCTGATCATGACCACGAATGCCGGCGCCGAGGCGATGCAGAAGGGCGCCATCGGCTTCACGTCGCGGCGCGAGCGCGGCGACGAGATGGCCGACATCAAGCGCATGTTCTCGCCGGAATTCCGCAACCGCCTGGACGCCATCATCAATTTCCGCGCGCTGGACCAGGCGATCATCCTGCGTGTGGTCGACAAGTTCCTGCTGCAGCTCGAGTCGCAGCTGGCCGAGAAGCGTGTCGAGGCGACCTTCACCGACGCCTTGCGCAAGCATCTCGCCGCCGAGGGCTTCGACCCGTTGATGGGCGCACGTCCGATGCAGCGCCTGATCCAGGACACGATCCGGCGCGCGCTGGCCGACGAATTGCTGTTCGGGCGCCTGGTCGACGGCGGCCGCGTGACGGTCGACGTCGACGACGCGGGGCAGATCCTGCTCGACATCTCCGAGCCCGAGTCGAAGCCGCCGCGCCGGCGCGAGGCCGAGGTCGCGCCCTGATCCGCGCACCGCACCGCGCGCGGTGCGCCACACCCCACCGCGCGCGGTGCGCCACACCCCGCCGCGCGCGGTGCGCCGCACCCCGTCGATCCTGGCGTCCCCGCAGCTGAGCAAAGGGGCGCTGCCGTCGCGTTGCGCCCGGTACACTGCCGCTCCATGCTCATCCATCCCGACTTCAATCCCATCGCGCTTCACGTCGGCCCGCTGCGGGTGCACTGGTACGGCATCATGTACCTGCTGGGCTTCATCACCTTCTGGCTGCTGGCCCGGCTGCGCCTCAGGGATGTTCCCTATGCGTCGTACGGCTGGACCATGCGGGACATCGAGGACATGCTGTTCGTCGGCGTGCTCGGGGTGATCCTCGGTGGTCGCCTGGGCTATGTCCTGTTCTATCAGCCGGCCTACTACGCCCATCACCTGTCGCAGGTGGTCGCGGTGTGGGATGGCGGCATGTCGTTCCACGGCGGGCTGCTGGGCGTGCTGGTGGCCGCCTGGTGGTTCGCCCGGCGTCACCGCGTGGGCTGGCTGGAACTGGTGGATTTCATCGCGCCGTTGATCCCTCCCGGGCTGGCCTACGGTCGCCTGGGCAACTTCATCAACGGCGAACTGTGGGGGCGCCCGGCGCCTGCGTGGTGGCCGGGCGCGATGATCTATCCGGAATCCGGCTCGATGGTGCCGCGCTATCCGTCGGAACTGTACGAACTTGCGCTGGAGGGCGTGGCGCTGTTCGCATTGCTCTGGTGGCTGCGTGCCAAGCCGCGGCCGCGCGGCTTCATCACCGGCTGGTTCTCGCTGGGCTACGGCCTCGCGCGCTTCACCGCCGAATTCTTTCGCCAGCCCGATGCCTTTCTCGGCTATCTGTGGTTCGGCGCGACGATGGGTCAGTTGCTGTCGCTGCCGCTGATCGTGATCGGCATCGTGCTCATTGTCTGGGCGCGGCGCCAGCCGCTGCCGGCCTGAGGCCCCCGCACAGCCCGGGCGCCGCCAGTTCGGCGGGGCGCAGGATGCGCAGCCCGTCGGCCAGCGCGGCGTGCGCAAAAGCCAGCAGCGCCTTGTCGCGCGTCACCAGCACGCTCGCGCCTGCATGCCGCGCCAGATCGAGAAACATCTGGTCGTCGGCGTCGGCGCAGCGCCAGGCGCAGCGTGGGGCCGGCGCCTGGAGCAGCCCGTGCCTGCGTGCGGCGGCCTGTGCGCGCTGCCGCAGGCTGTCGGGCGAGGCGGCCACGCGGCGCGTCACGACCTCGCGCGCCAGCACGTCGTGGAGTTCGTCGAGCATCGCCTGGCTGTGCAACCACAGCGCATGTCCCGCGTGCAGGGCAGCCGCCGCGGCACGCATGTGCACGTCGTCGAACACCAGCCAGTCGAGCACCGCGTTGGTGTCCAGCACCCAGCGTTCGGGCTGCGCCGGCATGTCCCGCGCGCGGCTCAGGGGCGATGCCCGGTACCGTACCAGCCGATCTGGTGCAGGCCCTTGAGGAACATGTACCCGGCCAGGCTCAGCAGCACCACCGAGAACACGCGCTGCAGCAGGTGCACCGGAAGGCGGTGGGTCAGGCTGGCCCCGAACGGCGCCGCGATCACGCTGGTGGCCGAGCAGGCCAGCAACGCCGGGACATAGACATAGCCCATCGCGTAGCGCGGCAGACCCGGCGCGTCCAGGCCGGCCGACACGTAACCGATGAGGCCGCCGATGGCGATCAGCAGCCCGGTGGCGGCGCTCGTGGCCACGGCGTTGCGCATCGGAACCCCACGCCAGCGCAGGAACGGCACTGTGAGAAATCCGCCGCCGGCGCCGAGCATCGACGATATGGCGCCGATGGCGCTGCCGGCCGCCAGCACCAGCGGCGCAGCCGGCAGGCGCTGGGCGACCGGCTGCGCGGCATCCGGGCGTGCGCCGTGGAACATGCGCAACGCCGACAGGCCGACGAAGGCGCCGAAGAACAGCGCCAGCCAGCCGCCGTGCAGGTGGCTGGCGACGCGTGCGCCGACGAAGGTGCCGAGCAAGGCGCCGAGGCCGAGCCAGCGCACGGTACGCCATTGCACCGCACCACGGCTGTGGTGCATGCGCACGCTGGCCGAGGCCGTGAACACGATGGTCGTCAGCGACGTCGCGATGGCCATGTGCACCACCAGTTCCGGCGCGAAGCCCTGGCGCGTGAACATGAACGTGAGAAAGGGCACCAGCATCATGCCGCCGCCGAGCCCGAGCAGGCCGGCGAAGCATCCGGTGAAGCTGCCCAGCAGCATCAATTCGAGCAGGAAGGTGATCGGCATCGGCGGGCCCGGGCGGTGCGCGCGCCGCACGCCCTGCGCGGCCGGGGCTGGGCGCGCAAGCATCCGACGGCAGGGGAGTCTGCCCGAACCACGCCGACCGTGGATCCCTGAACCCTTCCGGGACAGGTGGGCGAGGTCACCCACATTTCGGGAGCGTCTGCGCGAGACACTGCGCGCCCATGGGGAATGTTCCAGGCCCGAGGCACAGCGCATCGGTTCAAGAAATGCCTGATCGGCGCGGCCAGGCAGACGCTTGCCATTGTACGGCGTGACGCACGCCGCGAGAACCGCGCGGCGTGTGAGCCTCGTGTGAGCCTCTCAAGCCATCGCCGGGCCGCCCCAAGATGGCTTGACCCCCCTGGGGGGCGGGCTGGGCGCAGCCCGGCCCTGGGGGCTCAGAGCAACTGGCCGTCGTCCAGCGCAGCGTCGAGGCGTTGATGCAGGCGTTGCAGTCGCGCCGTCAGCGCCGGGGGCGGCTGCGTGCCGGGCAGCGCGCTGGCTCCCGCCAGCAGCTTGGCATGCGCCAGGTTCAGCGCGGCCAGCACGGCGATGCGCTCGCGCGAGCGAATGCGTCCGAGGTCGCGAATGCTGCACATCTCGCGATCGACCTCGGCCACCGCCCGGCGCAGCGCCTCCTGCTCGCCCTCGGGACAGGCTAGCACGTAGCTCTGGCCCATGATGTGCACTTCCAGCGTCGCCGCCGGCGCCGCCGGCTTGTCCGACGCGCGTGCCTGCGCAACCTGCTCGTTCATGCGGCATTCTCCGGGTCGGCGGGGTCGTCCTGCGCACCCTGCAGGCGCGCGAGCAGGTGATCGACGCGCGATCGCGCTTCGCCGAGGCGCTGGCGCAGGCTGTCGCGCTCGGCCTCGAGCTGCTGCACGCGCTGCTGCAACAGCGCCTGCGTGCGACGCGCCTCGGCATGGCGCAGCGCCAGGCGCTCCACCTTGTCCTGCAGTTCGTCGAACTGGGCGTTCCAATCGGCGGCGGGGTTCATGCGGGTCATTCTAGTGTCCTGTTCCGGCGCCCGGCACCCGCGCCGGCGGGCCGGCGCGGCGATTGCAATACGATGCTCGATGCGCTTGCCGTGTCCGCGCGACTGCCCATGAGCCTGCCGTTTGCCCCGCGTCGAATCGATTCCCCCGGCGTGCCCGCGCCGCGCCGTCCGCTGCTCGCGTTGAGCGTCGGCACGCTGCTGCTGGGCATGCTGGCGCTGGAGCTCGGCGTCGGCGCAGCCGGCTGGTCGTGGCCGCTGGTGCGCGCCTTGCGGCTGCCGCGCGCGCTGGCCGCGGCCGGCGTGGGTGCGTTGCTGGCGCAGGCCGGGCTGGCCATGCAGCTGGTGCTGCGCAATCCGCTGGCCGATCCCTACGTGCTCGGCGCCTCGGGCGGCGCCGGCTTCGGCGCATTGCTCATGCTGGTGTGCTTCGGCGGCCTGCTCGGCCTGGGCAGCCTGCTCGGCGCGCTGGCGGCGCTGGGGCTGCTGCTGCTGCTCGGCAGGCGTGCGCTCGCCGCCGCCGACGAGCAGGCGCCGGCGCAGCTGATCCTGATCGGCGCGATGCTGTCCGCGGTGTTCGGCGCCGGCTCGACCCTGACGCTGGCGCTGGTGCCCGAGCGCAGTCTGCGCGGCGCGGTGTTCTGGCTGGTCGGCGACCTGTCCGGGGCCGACTGGGGCTGGGCGCTGTGTCTGCTGGCCGTCGCGCTGGCGGCGTGCCTGCGGCTGGCGGGGCGGCGCCTGGATCGCGTCGCGCTCGGCGCCGAGCAGGCCTGGCTGCTCGGCGAGCCGGTGGGGCGCCTGCGCCTGGGGCTGGTGCTGCTGGCGGCGCTGGCCACGGCGGCCGCCGTGTCGCAGGCCGGCGCCGTCGGTTTCATCGGCCTGGTCGTGCCCCACGTCCTGCGCCTGCGTGGCGTGCAGCGCATGCGCGAGCAGGCGTGGGCCGCGCCGGCACTGGGTGCGGCGCTGCTGCTCGGCGCGGATGCGCTGGCGCGCAGCGTGGCCAGCCCCTACGAACTTCCCGTCGGTGCCATCACGGCACTCCTCGGTGCGCCGGTGTTCGTGTTCATGCTGCTGCGCGGCCAGGCCTGATGTCGCGCGCGCAGGCCTTGCTCGAGGTGCATGCCGCGGTCGTGCGTGCCGGGCCGCGGGTGCTCGTGCGCGAGCTCGACCTGCGCGTGCACGCCGGCCAGCGCTGGGCCGTGATCGGGCGCAACGGCGCGGGCAAGTCGACCCTGCTGCGCCTGCTCGCCGGCCTGCACGCGCAGCAGGGCGCACGCCTGAGCCTCGCGGGCCAGCCGATGGCGCGCCTCAGCCCAGCGCAGCTGGCCGGGCGCCGCGCCTACATGCCGTCGGTGCCGCACGATCGCTTCGGCATCACCGTGCTCGACGCCGTCATGCTCGGCCAGCGCGAGCCCGATGGCGCGCGCGCGCTCGAACAGCTGCGTCGCGTCGACGCCGATGCGCTGGCGCGGCGCTCGCTGCTCGGCCTGTCGGCAGGCGAGCGTCAGCGTGTCGCGCTGGCCCAGGTGATGGCGCAGGGTGCCGCGCTGCTGCTGCTCGACGAGCCCGCGAGCTTCCAGGATCCGCGGCACCAGACGGCGGTGGCCGGGATGCTGCGCGCGCAGGTCCCGGTCGACGCGCCGGGCGCGCTGGTATGCAGTGCGCATGACCTGAACTGGGTCGCCTCGCTGGCCACGCATGTGCTGGCGCTGCTGCCGGATGGCGGGTGGCGCGGCGGCGCCGCCGCGGAGATGCTGAGTGCCGAACTGCTGCAGCAGGTCTACGGCTGCGCCTGGCAGCGCATCCCGCGCGACGGGCGCAGCGACCTGTGGGTGGCGCTGGATTGATTCATCGCTGCGCCTGCCCGTGCGCAGGGCCGGCGGCGCGCAGCTGTGCGCGCGTCTGCGCGATCGCCTGGCACAGCTGCTGCACGCCGTCGAGCACGCGCGAGCCCATGCCCGGCAATTCGTCGGGATCGAGCAGCACCAGGCGCTGGTGGCGCACCGCCGAAATCTGCGAAAACGCGCGCCACGCGCGCAGCGCATCGGCCTGGCGCGTGGCGGCGACGATCAGCTGGGGGTCGCGCGCCAGCACGGCCTCGCGACTCACGCTCGGCGCCGTCGCGCGCAGCGCGCCGAACACGTTGACGCCGCCGCACAGGCGAATCGCGTGATCGATCAACTGGAGCGAGCCGACGGTCATCAGCGGCGCCGGCCATACCTGGTAGAACACGCGCACGGGGGCCTGTCCGCGCGCGCTACGCCGCAACGCGGCCAGGCGCAGCAGGTAGGCATGCGCCCAGGCGCCGGCGGCAGCTTGCGTGCCGGCGAGGTCGCCGATGCGCAGCACCGTGCCGGCGATGTCGCGCAGTTCGCGGGTTTCGCTCCAGTACACCGGCACGCCCAGGCGCTGCAGCGCGTCGATCTGGCGTTGCGGCGTGCCGGAGCGCCACGCCAGGATGAGATCCGGGCGCAGCAGCGCCAGCGCCTCCAGGTTCAGTGCGTAGGCGTCACCGAGCCGCGGCAGGCGACGCGCGGCCGGCGGATGGTCGGCACCGCGGACGGTGGCGATCAGGCGCGCGCCGGCGCCGGCGGCGAAGCACAGCTCGACCAGTTGCGGCGACAGCGCGACAATGCGCCGGGCGGGAGCCGCCAGTCGTACCAGGGCGCCGCTGTCGTCGCGCACCGCCGGCGGCGCCGAGCCGGCGCGCGCGGTGCCGGTGGCAGCGGCCAGCAGCGCAAGAGCGCGGCGCAGCAGGCGGCGGCGCTGCCGGCTCAGCGCGGCGCAGGAGTCTTCGGCTCGTAGGGACACAGGTCGGTGAGCGCGCAGCGCCAGCACTCCGGACGCCGCGCCTTGCAGACATGACGCCCGTGCAGGATCAGCCAGTGGTGTGCGTCGTGCGCATAGGCCGCCGGCACCACCTGCAGCAGGCCCGTCTCGACCTGCAGCGGCGTCGTGCCGCGCGCCAGGCCCAGGCGGTTGGCGATGCGCAGCACATGCGTGTCCACCGCCAGCGTGGGTTGTCCGAAGGCCACGTTCAGCACCACGTTGGCGGTCTTGCGACCCACGCCGGGAAGCGCCTCGAGCTGCTCGCGGCGGTCCGGCACGCGCCCGCCGTGGCGCTCCAGCAGCGCGCGACTCAGGGCCACGACATTGCGCGCCTTGGTGCGGTACAGCCCGATGCTGCGAATGTGTCCGGCCACCGCCTCGTCGCCCAGCCGCGCCATGGCGGACGGATCCGGCGCCGCCGCGAACAAGGCCGGCGTGACCTTGTTCACGCTGGCGTCGGTGGCCTGCGCCGACAGCACCACGGCGACCAGCAATTCGAAGGCGTTGCGATAGTGCAGTTCGCTGACCGGGTGCGGATTCGCGGCCTGCAGGCGCGCGAACAGGGTTTCGATGCGCGAGGGCGTCATGCTTTCGCGGTGCGTCGCATCAGACGCGGCGCGTCGCCTGGCGCGCCTGCGCGCGCTCCAGCGCGGCGCGAATGCGCGCCTGCCTGTGCGCCTGCGCCTGCGCAGCCTCGGCGTCGGGTCGTGGCTGGCTGCTCGCCCCGGCGTTCGCGGCGCTGCTCGAATCCCGCAGCTGGCGCACCGGTGTCGCCAGGCGCTGCCTGCGCGCCTCGTAGCGGGATCGCGCCAGCGTCGCCGCGTCGGCGCTCCAGGCCTGCCAGCCGGTGGCCTGCGGGTCGGCGCCAGCCGGCAGCATGCGAATGCAGTCGGTGGGGCAGGGCGCCAGACACAGCTCGCAGCCGGTGCACCAGTCGGCCAGCACGCTGTGCATGCGACGTGGCGCACCGGCGATGGCGTCCACCGGGCAGGCCTGGATGCACAGGGTGCAGCCGATGCACGCAGACTCGTCGATGCGGGCGATGCGTCGCGGACCCTCGACGCCGCATCGCGCATCCAGCGGGATCACCTGGCGGCCGGTCAGCTGCGCCAGGCGCTGCACGCCTTGCGCTCCGCCCGGCGGGCAGCGGTTGATGGCCTCGCCTTGCGTCACGGCCTGCGCGTAGGCGTGGCAGTCGGCGTAGCCGCAGCGCGTGCACTGCGTCTGCGGCAGCGCCGCGTCGATGCGCTCGAGCAGCGTGGCTGCAGCCATCGGCGCTTCCGGGCCGGCGCCGCGCCGGCTCAGGCCGTGCGCCGGCGGCGCGTCGGCGACGGCGACGGCGACGGCGACGGCGACGGCGCCTCTGCTCGCGACTCGAGCTGCATTTCGGCCTGGATCCTGGCCTGGCTCCGGGTCTGTGCCGCGGCCTGTGTCCTGGCCCGGGGCTTGGCCTGCGCCTGCGCCGGCGCAGCGCTCGGGGCCTGCCCGGCCGCCTGCTGCTGCCCCTGAGCCGGTGCCTGCGGCTGCACGGGGGCCGCGGTCGGGGTCGCCGCCGGCGCCGCAACCTGCGCCGGCGGCGCGGCGGGCGCCGTGCGCTGACCGTGACGCGCCATGAACTCGCTCACCTTCGGGTACACCAGTTCACGCCAGCGCCGCCCCGAGAAAATGCCGTAGTGCCCGGCGCTCGGCACGGTGTAGTGGGCGCGTCGGTGCTCGGCGATCGACGTGCACAGGTCGTGTGCCGCCTGTGTCTGGCCGGTGCCCGAGATGTCGTCGAGTTCGCCCTCGATGGTCAGCAGCGCGGTGTCGCGGATATCCTGCGGACGCACCAGACGACCCTTCACGCGCCAGGTGCCCTGCATCAGCGCGAATTCCTGGAATACGGTACGGATGGTGTCGAGGTAGTAATCGGCGTCCATGTCGAGCACGGCGTTGTACTCGTCGTAGAAGCGCCGGTGCGCCTCCGCGTCGTCGTCGTCGCCGCGCACCAGGTGCAGGAAGAAGTCGTAGTGCGACTGCATGTGCCGATCCGGGTTCATGGCCATGAACCCGGTGTGCTGCAGGAAGCCCGGATAGACCCGGCGCCCCGCGCCCGGGTAGTTCACCGGAACGCGGTAGATCACGTTCGACTCGAACCACTCGATGCTCTTGTTCGTCGCCAGGTTGTTGACCGCGGTGGGGGAGCGCCGGGCGTCGATCGGCCCGCCCATCATCACCATGCTGCGCGGCGTGGGCTCACCCGCCGAGGCCAGCAGGGAGATCGCCGCGAGCACCGGAACCGTAGGCTGACACACCGAGATCACGTGGACGTGGGGGCCGATGTGGCGGATGAAATCCTGCACGTAGCCCACGTAGTCGTCGAGGGAGAAGGTTCCGCTCTCGGTGGGCACCATGCGGGCGTCCATCCAGTCGGTGATGTAGACCTTGTGGTCCTGCAGCAACGTGCGCACGGTGTCGCGCAGCAGCGTGGCGTGGTGCCCGGACAGCGGGGCCACGATCAGCACCGTCGGATGCGACTTGAGGCCCTGCAGCACCTCGTGATCGTCGCTGAAGCGCTTGAAGCGCAGCAGACGGCAGAACGGACGCTCCAGCGCGACCTGTTCCTGGATCGCGACGTCACGGTCGCCGATGCGCACCGACGAGATGCCGAACGAAGGCTTCTCGTAGCTCTTGAGCAGGCGGTGCATCAGCTCGTAGCTGGCCGACACGCGCTGCATGCTGGGCGACTGCGAAAGCGGCCACAGAGGGTTCGTGTAGAACCTGGACACAGCCTGCGCGAAGTCCGCCAGCGGACTCAGCATTGCGCGCTGCGATTCGTACAAATTGTAAATCATCGAGGCCCCCTTGATGCGCTGCACCAATTGTAGAGGTTCGGAGGCGCGCAAGCATCCGGGGCGTCCCGGGGGGTGCCACGCGCCCCGGGAAATCGCCCGGCCGGGAGGGGGGGAGGGCGTCAGATCACTGCATGACCGCGGCCATGGCCCGCGCCACGTAGTCGACATTGCCCGGGTTCAGCGCCGCCACGCAGATGCGCCCGGTGCTCACGCCGTAGATGCCGAACTCCTGGCGCAGGCGCTCCATCTGGGCGGCATTCAGTCCGGAATAGCTGAACATTCCGCGCTGCGCGGTGATGAAGTCCAGCGCGCCCTTCACGCCGTGCGCCTGCAGGCGCTCGACCAGCGCCGCGCGCATGCCGCGGATGCGTTCGCGCATGCTGCCGAGTTCCCGCTCCCACTGCGCACGCAGCGCCTGGGTCGACAGAACCATGGTGACGATCTGCGCACCGTGGGTCGGCGGATTCGAGTAGTTGGTGCGGATCACGCGCTTGAGCTGCGACTGCACCCGCTGCGCCTCGTCGCGGCTGGCGCAGACGATGCTCAGCGCGCCGACGCGCTCCCCGTACAACGAGAAACTTTTCGAGAACGACGTCGAAACGAAGAAGTCCAGGCCGGCGTCGAGGAATTTGCCGATGACCGCGCCGTCCTCGGCGATGCCCTCGGCAAAGCCCTGGTAGGCCATGTCGATGAACGGCACCAGGCCGGCGCCCTGGATGGCGTCGATCACCTGGAGCCACTGCGCCGCGCTCAGGTCGTAGCCGGTGGGGTTGTGGCAGCAGGCGTGGAGCACCACGATGGTGCCAGCGGGCGCCGCGCGCAGCGCTTCCAGCATCGCCGGAAGCGCCACTCCGCGCGCCGCGGCGTCGTAGTAGGGATAGGTACCGACCTCGAAGCCCGCCGCCTCGAACAGCGCGCGGTGGTTTTCCCAGCTGGGATCGGAAATCAGCACCTTCGCCCCCGGCTGCAGGCGCTTGAGGAAATCCGCGCCGATCTTCAGCGCCCCGGTGCCGCCCAGCGCCTGCGCCGTGACCACGCGCCCGGATTGCAGGGCTTCGGAGTCGGCGCCGAACACCAGCGCCTGCACCGCGCGGTCGTAGGCGGCGATGCCGTCGATCGGCAGGTAACCGCGAGGCTTCGGGCTCTCGGCGATCAGGTTTTCCGCCTCCTTGACGCATGCCAGCAGCGGCAGCTTGCCGTTCTCGTCGGTGTAGACCCCCACTCCCAGATTGACCTTCGCGGGATTGGTATCGGCCTGGAATTGCTCGGTCAGACCCAGGATGGGGTCGCGCGGAGCCATCTCCACGCCGTGAAACAAGGAAGCGCTCATGGGTGTTCAGTCGAAAGTGAGGACGCTGCGTTCGGGTGTCCGTGAAACCCCGCCGGACCGAAGGGTGTGCGGGGATCGCGACCCGCGAGGCAACGCAGGGTTTTTGCGCACGGCAACGGCACGATGGGAAGGGCTGCGCACCCCGCCCGGCACCCCAGGCCGTCGGCGCCACCCGGGCACAGGATGTTCATTGTCGCCTAACGGCGCGACGGACGCCGCATACGCGAAAGATTAACAGCAAGAACGATACGCGGCGTCGAAAACCTGTTTGCCGCAAAATGCGTATTTTAGGCGCGCCGCCGCTCGGCCGTGCTGACGCGTGCGCCGGGCATGTGCCGGGCATGCGCCGGCGCACGCCGCGGCCGTGCCGTTCGTCTGCCCGACACCGCCCATGCCCCGTCCCGTCGCCGCCGAGTCCTCCACCCCGCCGCTGGTGCGTTTCGACGATTCGCCGTTCCAGCTGCACCAGCCGTACCTTCCGGCCGGTGACCAGCCGGCGGCGATCGACGCCCTCGTGCAGGGCCTGCGGGATGGGCTCAGCTTCCAGACCCTGCTCGGCGTGACCGGCTCGGGCAAGACCTACACCATGGCCAACGTGATCGCCCGGCTCGGGCGCCCGGCCATCGTGTTCGCCCCCAACAAGACCCTGGCGGCGCAGCTGTACAGCGAGTTCCGCGAATTCTTCCCGCGCAACGCCGTCGAGTACTTCGTCAGCTACTACGACTACTACCAGCCCGAGGCCTACGTGCCGCAGCGCGACCTGTTCATCGAGAAGGACAGCGCGATCAACGAGCACATCGAGCAGATGCGCCTGTCGGCGACCAAGAGCCTGCTCGAGCGCCGCGATGTGCTGATCGTGGCCAGCGTCAGCGCCATCTACGGCATCGGCAACCCGGCCGACTACCACGCGATGATCCTGACCATGCGCGTCGGCGACCGGCTGGGCCAGCGCGACCTGATCGCGCAGCTGGTGCGCATGCAGTACAAGCGCAACGATGTCGAGTTCGCGCGCGGCTGCTTTCGCGTGCGGGGCGACCAGATCGACATTTTCCCGGCCGAGCACGCCGAGCTCGCGGTGCGCGTCGAGTTGTTCGACGACGAACTGGAATCCCTCAGCCTGTTCGATCCGCTGACGGGCGTGGTGCGCCAGAAGATTCCCCGTTTCACCGTCTATCCGAGCAGCCATTACGTGACCCCGCGCGAACGCGTGCTGGAGGCGGTGAAGGGCATCGAGGGGGAACTGCAGCAACGCCTGCGCGAGTTGCGCTCGCTGGGCAAGCTGGTGGAGGCCCAGCGCCTGGAGCAGCGCACCCGCTTCGACCTCGAGATGCTCAGCGAGATCGGGCACTGCAAGGGCATCGAGAACTACACGCGCCATCTGTCGGGCGCGGCGCCGGGCGAGCCGCCGCCGACACTGGTGGATTACCTGCCGCGCGACGCCGTGATGTTTCTCGACGAAAGCCACGTGCTCATCGGCCAGCTCAACGGCATGTACAACGGCGATCGCGCGCGTAAGCAGACCCTCGTCGACTACGGCTTCCGCCTGCCGTCGGCGCTCGACAACCGGCCGCTCAGGTTCGAGGAGTTCGAACGCAAGATGCGCCAGGTCGTGTTCGTCTCGGCGACGCCGGCGCAGTACGAGCAGCAGCACGCCGACGACGTGGTCGAGCAGCTGGTGCGCCCGACCGGGCTGGTCGATCCGGAGATCGAGGTGCGTCCGGCGTCGAGCCAGGTCGACGACCTGCTGGGCCAGATCCGGCTGCGCGTCGACGCCGGCGAGCGCGTGCTGGTGACGACCCTGACCAAACGCATGGCCGAGCAGCTCACCGAGTACCTGAGCGACAACGGCGTGAGGGTGCGCTACCTGCATTCGGACATCGACACCGTGGAGCGCGTGGAGATCATCCGCGATCTGCGCCTGGGGCAGTTCGACGTGCTCGTGGGCATCAACCTGCTGCGAGAGGGTCTCGACATCCCCGAGGTCTCGCTGGTCGCCGTGCTCGACGCCGACAAGGAGGGGTTCCTGCGCTCGGAGCGCTCGCTGATCCAGACCATCGGGCGCGCCGCGCGCAACGTGCACGGCAAGGCGATTCTCTACGCCGACGCGATCACCGATTCGATGCGCGCGGCGATCGGCGAGACCGAGCGGCGGCGCCAGCGCCAGCTGGACTTCAACCTCGAGCATGGCATCACGCCTCGCGGCATCCGCAAGGAGGTGCGCGACCTGATCGATGGCGTGTTCGATGCCTCGGGCGCCGGTGCGCGCGCGAAGCAGCGCGCCGACCAGGAGCACGCGCGCCTGGAGAGCCTCGACGAAAAGGACGTCGCGCGCGAGATCCGGCGCCTCGAGAAGAGCATGGTCGAGCATGCGCGCAATCTCGAATTCGAGCAGGCGGCGCGCGTGCGCGACCAGCTCGCGGCGTTGCGCCGGCGCGTGTTCGGCGCCGGCTTCGACCACGACCTCGACGCCCGCAACGCCTGAGGCGCGGCGCCGGCGCCGCGCACCGGGCGGCGGCAACCCCGCCCATGTACAGTGTGGGCTCCCCAGCGACCCGCGCCGCGCAGGCTGCCATGCCCGACGAATCCTCCCGCTATGCCGTGCTGTTCTGCTGCATGGGCAACATCTGCCGCTCGCCGAGCGCCGAGGGCATGCTGCGCGCGGCGGCCGAGCGCGCCGGCCTGGCGGAGGCCCTGCACATCGATTCCGCCGGCACCCACGCCTACCACAAGGGCGAGGCGCCCGACGCGCGCGCGCAGCGCCATGCGCTGCAGCGCGGCGTGGACATCAGCGGCCAGCGCGCGCGCGGCGTGGTGCCGGAGGACTTCGATCGTTTCGACCTGATCGTCGCGATGGATCACGACAACCTGGAGCACCTGCGCCAGCTGTGTCCGCCGGCGCAGCAGCACAAGTTGCGCCTGATGATGAGTTTCGCGCCGCGCGCCGGCAGCCAGATCGTGCCCGATCCCTACTACGGCGGCCCGAACGCGTTCGAGCGCGTGCTCGATCTGCTCGACCTCGGCTGCGCCGGGCTGCTCGGCCACCTGCAGGCGCAACTGCAGCTGCGCCGGCGCGTCACATGACCTCGGGCGCCGGCTGACCCGGCTGCGGCGCTTCCTGGCGCAGCGGCGCGTGGCGCTGCAGTTCGTCGAGATGCTGCTCCATGATCGGCGCCTCGCGCTGCAGATGCGCGGCGATCGCTCCGCGCAGGCGCGCGTCGGCCACCCAGTGGGCCGACGTGCAGGCCACCGGGAGCAGTCCGCGCGCCATCTTGTGGCTGCCCTGCGCGCCGCCCTCGAAGGCCTGGTAGCCGTGCTCGATGCAGAACTCCAGCGCTTGGTAGTAGCAGAGTTCGAAGTGCAGCAGCGGTACGTGGCGCAGCGCTCCCCAGTAGCGCCCGTAGGCGCGCCGCAGCTGCGGGTCGAGCAGGATCAGCGCACAGGCGATGTCCTCGCCGTCCAGGCGGGCGACGATCAGCAGCAGGTGCTCGGGCAGGGCGTCGCCCAGGCGCAGGAAAAAGTCCAGGTTCAGGTACGGCATCGAGCCGTGCTCGGCATACGTGCGCTCGTAGCAGCGGGTGAACAGCTCCCAGGCGGCGCGGTCGATGTCGCGGCCCGCCAGGCGCCGCAGCACGACCCCGCTGTCGCGCACCTTGCGCCGCTCCTGACGCACCTTCTTGCGCTTGTCGTGGGTCATGGAGCCGAGAAAGGCCTCGAAATCGGGCCACGGCGGCTGCGCCTGGCTCCAGTGGAACTGCGCCGTGGTGCGCAGCAGCAAGCCGGCCTGCCGGCACAGCTCGCGCTCGGGCGGCGTCAGGAACAGCAGGTGCAGCGACGACACCCGCGTGGCGTGCGCCAGGCGCAGCAGCGCCTGCAGCAGCGCGGCCCGCGCCGTGGCGTCGCGTCCGAGCAGGCGCGCCCCGCCGACGGGCGTGAACGGCGTCGCCAGCAGCAGCTTGGGGTAGTAGTCGAGCCCGGCGCGTTCGTGGGCCTCGGCCCAGCTCCAGTCGAACACGTACTCGCCCATCGAGTGCCCCTTGGCATACACCACGCAGGCGGCCGCCAGTGCGCCGGCGCCGTCGCGCAGTTGCAGCACCAGCGCCTGCCAGCCGGTGGCGGGCACCGCGCAACCGCTGGCCTGCAGCGCCGCCAGCCAGGCGTGGCGCTGGAACAGCGTGGTGCCGGGCGTGGCCTCGGCGAGGGCGTCCCACTGCACCGGCTCGACGGAGTCCAACCCCTCGGTGACGTCGATGCGAAAATCCGGCTCCATGTCCATGTCCATCGCGATTGCCCAATTCAACCCGACCGTCGGCGACCTCGCCGGCAACGCCCGCGCCATCGAAGGCCTGGCCGAGCAGGCGCACGCGCAGGGCGCCGCCGTGCTGCTGACCCCGGAGCTGGCGTTGACCGGCTATCCGCCGGAAGATCTGCTGTTGCGCCCGGCGTTCATGCGCGCCGTCGCCGACACCCTGCGCGACCTCGCCGCGCGCCTGCGCAGGCTGCCCGGGTTCGTGCTGGTGGTCGGCCACCCGCACGTCCCCGGCGCCGCCGCCGATGAGCGTACCCCATCGACGCAGCGCCCGCTGCGCTGGAACGCGGCCTCGGTGCTGCGCGACGGCGGCATCGAGGCGACCTACGGCAAGCTCGAGCTGCCCAACTACCAGGTGTTCGACGAGCGCCGCTATTTCGCGTGCGGCGGCGCGCCGGTGGTGTTCGAGGCGGGGGGCCTGCGCTTCGGCATCAACGTCTGCGAGGATGCCTGGTTCGCCGAGGCGCCGCGCCGCGCGCGCGCCGCCGGCGCGCAGGTGCTGCTGGTGCTCAACGCCTCGCCCTTCCATCTGGGCAAGAGCGCCGAGCGCGAGGCGGTGATGCGTCTGCGCTGCCGCGAGAACGACATGCCGGTGGTGTTCGCGCACGGCGTCGGCGGCCAGGACGAACTGGTGTTCGACGGAGGCTCGTTCGTGCTCGACCGCCGCGGCGAGGCCTGCGTGCGCGCACCGCAGTTCGAGGACTGCCTGTTGCTGGCGCGTTTCGAGGCAGGCGACGCGCAGCCCGGTGCGCTGGCGCCGCCGGCGTCGCTGCACCAGCAGGCCTGGGCCGCGCTGGTCACCGGAACGCGCGACTACGTGCGCAAGAACGGCTTTCGCGGCGTGCTCATCGGCCTGTCCGGGGGCATCGACTCGGCGCTGGTGCTGGCGGTCGCCGTCGACGCGCTGGGGCCGCAGCAGGTGCGCACCGTGATGATGCCGTCCGCCTACACCGCCGACATCTCGCTCGAGGACGCGCGCGACATGGCGCAGCGCCTGGGCGTGCGCCACGACGAACTGGACATCGCCCCGATGTTCGACAGCTTCCGCGCCACCCTGCGCCCGCTGCTGCGCCACGCCGACGGCGACACCACCGAGGAGAACCTGCAGTCGCGCATCCGCGGGGTGCTGCTGATGGCCCTGTCCAACAACTCCGGTGCGATGGTGCTCACCACCGGCAACAAGAGCGAGATGGCCACCGGCTACGCCACCCTCTACGGCGACATGGCGGGCGGCTTCGCGGTGATCAAGGATGTGCGCAAGACCCTGGTGTGGGAGTTGGCGCGCTGGCGCAACGCACAGGCGCGCGCCGCCGGCCAGCCGGAGCCGATCCCGCAGCGCATCATCGATCGCCCGCCATCGGCCGAACTGCGGCCCGATCAGCTCGACCAGGACAGCCTGCCGCCCTACGAGGTGCTCGATGCGATCCTCGAGGCGTACATGGAAAACGATTGCAGCGTGGAGCAGATGATCGCGCAGGGCCTGCCGGCGGACGACATCCAGCGCGTGCTGCGCCTGCTGCGCGTCGCCGAGTACAAGCGGCGCCAGGCCCCGCCCGGGGTGCGCATCACGCACCGCGCCTTCGGCCGCGACTGGCGCTATCCGATCACGTCGCGCTGGCGCGAGGAGCGCGAGGTCGGTGCCCGCTGAATCGGTTACATTGCACAACCAAGCGCCGCGCCGCGCGCGCCGGCGCGCGGCGCGGCGATCCCCGGCATCCTGAGAGGCAGACCATGAAACAAATCACCGCGATCATCAAACCCTTCAAGCTCGATGAGGTGCGCGAGGCACTGGCCGAGGTCGGCGTGACCGGCCTGACGGTCACCGAGGTCAAGGGCTTCGGGCGCCAGAAGGGGCACACGGAGCTGTATCGCGGCGCCGAGTACGTGGTCGACTTCCTGCCGAAGGTGAAGATCGAGGTGGTGGTCAAGGACGATCAGGTCGAGCCGTCGATCGACGGCATCGTCAAGTCAGCGCGCACCGGCAAGATCGGCGACGGCAAGATCTTCGTCACCGCGGTGGAGCAGGTCGTGCGCATCCGCACCAGCGAGACGGGAGAAGCGGCGGTCTGAGCCGGCGCGCCGCGCCCGCGCGCTGCCGCGCCGCGGCTCAGATCACGTCGCGCATGCGCCACCACGGGTCTTCCGACACCGGCTGCGCGCCGCGCATGCGATCGAGCAGGCGCTGCGCGTCGTCGTCGACGACGAGCAGGCCGAGCATCTCGGGGGAGACGAAACCCTGCTCGTGGGTCTGCGCGAGGAAGTCGAGCAGGCCGTCGTAGAAGCCGTTCACATTGAGCAGCCCCAGCGGCTTGTTGTGATAGCCGAGCTGGCGCCAGGTCCAGATCTCGAACAGTTCCTCCAGGGTGCCCAGGCCCCCCGGAAGGGCGACGAAGCCGTCGGCGAAATCGGCCATCATCTTCTTGCGCTGGTGCATGGTCTGCACCACGTGCAGCTCGCTCAGGCCCTCGTGCTGGACCTCCCGCTGCAGCAGCCGTTCGGGGATCACGCCGACCACGCGGCCGCCGCCGGCCAGCGCGGCCTCCGCGACCGTGTTCATGAGGCCCAGGCTGCCCCCGCCATAGACCAGGGTCATGCCCTGCGCGGCGATGGCGCGGCCGAGCACGGAGGCTGCCCGCGCGTAGGCGGCATCGGTTCCGCCACGAGAGCCACAGTAGACGCAAAGGGCATGCATGGTCGAGGCCGCCGCAGGCGTTTCTCAGGGAGGACGCCGCCACGCCTCAAAGGCGTTGCGGCAGGAGCACCAGCGCCCACACCACGGCGCACAGCAGCAAGGTTAGCAGCACGGCCGCGCTGCCCAGATCCTTCGCCTGGCGACTGAGGTCATTGCGCTCCAGCGAGATGCGATCCACGGCGCATTCCACTGCGGTGTTGAGCAGTTCGACGATCGGCACCAGCAGCACCGAGCCGACGAGCAGCGCGCGCTGCACGCCGTCGCGCCCCAGCCAGACGCCCAGCGGCAGCAGCAGCACGACCAGCAGCGCCTCCTGGCGCAGCGCCGATTCGGTGCGCCAGGCGCTGCGCAGCCCGCGCAGCGAGTTGCGCAGCGCACCGAGGGCGCGGGTCAGCCCGGCGGATTTGTACGGAGACAGCGGGGTCAACGGCTCGGGACTGGCGTCAGCGGCTGGTCGCGGCCGGCAGCGACAAGTCTTCATCGACGGCTTGGCGCAGTTGCTGCAGGAACTGTTCGGTGGCGCGCTCCCACGTGAAGCGGCGCGCATGCGCTACGGCGTTGTGCCGCGGGATGCGCAGCGCCTCGACGCAGGCCGTGCGCAGATCCTCGTGCAGTACCCCGGCCGGCGCGTCGCCGATCACGTCCAGCGGGCCCGTCACCGGATAGGCGGCGACCGGGCAGCCGCATGCCAGCGCCTCGATCAGCACCAGCCCGAAGGTGTCGGTACGACTCGGAAACACGAACACGTCGGCCCCCGAGTACACCTCGGCGAGGCGTTCCTGGGTCAGCACGCCGAGATAGCGCGCCTGCGGGTACTGGCGCTGGATGCGTGCAAGCTCCGGCCCTTCGCCGACCACCCACTTGGTGCCGGGCAGATCGAGTTGCATGAAGGCATCGACGTTTTTCTCCACGGCCACGCGCCCGACATACAGGAACACCGGCGGCTCGCCGTCCAGGCGCTGCCCGGGGCGCGGGTGGAAGATCTCGGTGTCGACGCCGCGCGACCATATCTCCAGGTTGCGCAGTCCGCGCGCCTGCAGATCCTCGCGCACCACCCGCGTGGGCACCAGCGTGGCGCGCGCCGCACCATGGAACCAGCGCAGGTAGGCGTAGGTCCACGCCAGCGGGATGCGAAAGCGCGCCTTCACGTACTCCGGGAAACGCGTGTGGTAGGCGCTGGTCAGGCTGATCCCGAGGCGCAGCGCGGCGCGCCGCGCCGCCAGCCCCAGCGGCCCCTCGGTGGCCACGTGCACCACATCGGGGTCGAAGCGGCGTATCCGTGCGAGCACCGAGCGGTAGGGGCGCCAGCTCAGCCGGATCTCCGGATAGGTCGGGCAGGGAATGGTGCGAAACGCGCCGGGCTCGATCACCTCGACCTCCTCGCCGAGACGGCGCAGATGGTCGATGGTGGTCTTCAGGGTGCGTACGACGCCGTTGACCTGCGGGCTCCAGGCGTCGGTGGCGATGAGTATGCGCATGGCGGGGTTCCGGGGGCAGGGCCGGGCGGTTCAGATCCGGGGCTCGGGACGCAGTTCGGCCAGCACCTGAGGCGCCGCCGAGGCCGGCTTCCACATCAGCAGTTGCAGCGCGCCGTCGTCCAGCTCAGCCACCGCGGTGAGGCTTTCCACCCAGTCGCCGCAGTTGGCGTACAAGGTGTTGCCGATGCGCCGCAGCTCGGCGCGGTGGATGTGTCCGCAGACCACCCCCTCGCAGCCTCGGCGTGCCGCCTCCTCGGCCAGCAGTTGCTCGAAATTGGAGATGTAGCTGACGGCGTTCTTGACCTTGCCCTTGAGGTACTGCGACAGCGACCAGTAGGAGAAACCGAGGCGATGCCTGGCGTGGTTCAGCCAGCGGTTGAGCTTGAGGGTCAGGATGTACAGCGCGTCACCCAGGTGCGCCAGCCACCTGGCGTGCATGACCACGCCGTCGAACCAGTCACCGTGCACCACCCACAGACGCGTGCCCGCGGCGGTGACATGCACGACGTCGGTGACCACCTCGATTCCGCCGAAATGCAGGCCCGCGTAATGGCGCGCGAATTCGTCGTGATTGCCTGGCACGAACACCACACGGCTGCCCTTGCGCGCCTTGCGCAGGAGTTTCTGCACCACGTCGTTGTGCGCCTGCGGCCAGTACCAGCCCTTGCGCAGTTGCCAGCCGTCGATGATGTCCCCGACCAGGTAGATGGTCGGGGCGTGGCAATGACGCAGCAACTCGAGCAGCGCGGCGGCCTTGCAGTCGCGTGTCCCGAGGTGCAGATCCGACAGCCACAGGGTTCGATAACGATGTGATTCCGCGTCGTCCAGCGGCCCTGTCGGCGACGGTCGCTGCGGCTGCGTCGCCGCACCAGCCGGCGCGGCCGGTGCAGGCGGCGCGCTGGCGGTGGCGCGTCGCAGGACTTGGGAGGCGAGGGCGGACCACATGAGCCCGCATTGCATCGCTGCCGCGTGACGCGCGCGTGACAGGCGACGCGGCCGTGCCGCGCCGTTTTCCGGGCGCGGGGCTCAGCGCCTGCCGGCAGACGCTGCGGCAGGCGGCGTGGCGGCAGCGGGCGGCGCGGCGGCTGGCGGCGCGGCGGCAGGTGGCGTAGCGGACGCCGGCGTGGCGCCAGCTGGTGTGACGGCAGCCGGCCTGCCGACGGCCGAGGCACGCGGGCCTGGCGGGCGCGCTGCAGACATGCCGGACGCAGGCGGCAGCGTGGCAGGCCGCGCGACGGCCGACGCGCTGGCTGCGGGCTGCGGGGGTGCAGGCCGGGCGACTGCCGACGTGCCGGCGGCAGGCTGCCGGGGGCCGGGCCGGGTGGCTGCCGACGTGGCGGCGGCGGGCCGCGCGGCACCCGGCATCGCCGCCGGCACCAGCGTCGCCGCGGGCGCGCTGCCAGGCGGCAGCGTGGCGCGATTCGGGCCCGAAGTCGCACGCGCGGGGCGATGCGGCACGGTGCCGTATTGCACGACGTGCACGCGGCGTGGCGGCTTGTGCGCCTGGCGCTCGAGTTCGCGGCGTTGCTGCAGCGACAGGCGCTGGTAGCGTTCCCAGGCCTGGCGTCGGCTTTGCACCGGCGCTCGCCCGGCCGCCAGGTAGTTCTCCCGGGCCAGGCGGCGCTGGCGCGGTGTCATGTGCACCCATTCCACCATGCGTCGCTGCAGCACCTGGCGTTGCTGGGCCGTCATCGCCGGGTAGCGCGACGCAATGTTGAGCCACTTGCGGCGGCGGTCAGCGGAAAAATGCGCCCATTCGTCCTTCAGCGGCGCCAGCGCTTCGCGCTGCATCGGGCTCAGCCGCTGCCATGCGGAGCCGGCGGCAGGCGCCGCGGTCGCCGCGCCGCCGAACAGCAGCAGGCACACTGCGAACAGCATCGCGGCCATCGGCCGGAAGGCGCCGCCTGCGGGCCGGCGGCGGGTGCTGGTCGCGGTCGGGCGCGCCATCAGTCTCCCTGGCGCAGGTAATGCCTGAAGCCGGGGTCGGCGTAGGCCTGGGGAGGCAGTTCGTCCAGCAACAGCGCGGTGTCGATGTCGGCGATGCGATGCACGAACCGCTCCTGCTGGAAGTGCTGCAATGCGTAAAGGCCGAACAGCAGCGTCGGCAGCGCCAGCGCCAGGCCGAGGCGTGCCCGCCACGCGGGCGACTCGCCGCGGCGCCCGCCGAGCACGGCGGCCGGGCCACGCTGCAGCCACGCGGGCGCCGGCTCGCGCCGACGTGCCACGGCTTCGGCGCGCATGCGCGCCAGCGCCTGCGTGATGTCCGGCGGGAGTTGCTCGCTGGCCTCGCTCAGGCGCGCGCCCACGGCGTAGCCGAAACGCGCCTGCGCGACCTCGAGTCGTTCCCCAGAGTCGTTATGGTTGTTCATGATCCAAACCTCGCGCCCGGAGCGATCGTGCCAGCGCCTGGGTTGCACGCGAGCAGTGCGTTTTCACGCTTCCCTCGGAACAACCCATGGCTTCGGCCGTCTCGGACACATCCAGCCCCTCCCAATAACGCAGCAGGAAGGCCTCGCGTTGACGCGCCGGCAGCCGGGAAATCTCGGCTTCCAGCAGCGCCAGGGTCTGCGCCCGCTCGAGCAGCCGGTCGGCGGACTCGACGTGGCCCAGCTGATGCTCGAGTTCCAGGCTCTCCAGCAGGTCGAAGCCAGCGTCGTGATCGTCCTGCGAGCCCTGGAATTCCGAAAGATTGCTGACCCGGGACACACGCACCTTGCGGCGCCGGTGCCAATCCAGGATGGCATTGCCGAGAATTCGCTGAAACAGCATCGGCCACTCTGAAACGTCTCTGTCGCCATATTTTTCACAAAGACGAATCATTGAATCCTGGACGATATCCAGTGCTGCGGCCGAATCCTGGGTCGCGTACTGGGCCCGCTTGAAGGCCCGTTTCTCGACACTGCGCAAAAAGTCGGAAAGTTCCTTGTCTGAAGCCACGAGGTGTGTGCACCGCGGCGCGGGCGAGAGCGAGCAAGCCGGCAATTATGCGCCGGCAGGATGCGTCCGCCAGCCCGCGTTCAGGCGTCTGCTGCCCCCAGCAGGTTGAAATGTTCGACATGCGGCGGGCGCGCGAAAAAGGGCCCGACGAGTTCGCGCCAGCGCGTGAAATCGGCGGACTTGCGAAAACCCTCCACGTGGTCGTCGAGGCTGCGCCAGCGGATCTGCAGCACGTAGCGGTGCGGATCCTCCACGCCCTTGTGCACGCTCCAGCCGAGGAAACCCTCGGCGCGGGCGATGATCTCGGTCACGCCGCGGTGAATGGCTGCATCGAATTCGGCCTGACGGCCGGGCTGGATGTGAATATCGGCTAGTTCCAGGATCATCGCGGGTCTCTTGGCGGGCTGTCGCAACATGGTTCGGGTCGGGGCGAACGAAGCCTGATCCTTGCGTCCTGCCCGGCGCGCCCCATCCGGATATTGTCCAATAGCTCGCATAGCCGTGCAGGTACCTCGAGCGGGTGGTGGCGTCGCCTTCTACAATGCAGGCTGTCTTCGCTGCCGGGCAGGCCCGGCCGCGCGGCCTGCTTCCCGCCCCACGAACGCGCGCTGTGCGCGCCGCCTTGATCCATGCCCATCAGTCCCGTTTCCGAAATCGTTGCCGAGATGCGCGCCGGCCGCATGGTCATCCTGGTCGACGAGGAGGATCGCGAGAACGAGGGTGATCTCGTGCTGGGCGCGGAATTCGTGACGGCCGAGGCGATCAACTTCATGGCCACCCACGGTCGCGGCCTGATCTGCCTGACGCTGACCCGCCAGCGCTGCGAGCAGATCGGCCTGCGCCCGATGGTGCGCAACAACGGTTCGGCGCACGGCACCGCGTTCACGGTGTCGATCGAGGCCGCCGAGGGCGTTTCCACCGGCATCTCGGCGGCCGATCGCGCGCACACCACGCGCGTCGCCGTGGCGCGCAACGCGCGCCCCGAGGACATCGTGCAGCCCGGGCATGTGTTTCCGCTGATGGCGCAGGACGGCGGCGTGCTGATGCGCGCCGGGCATACCGAGGCGGGTTGCGACCTTGCGCAACTGGCGGGGCTCGAGCCGGCGGCCGTGATCTGCGAGATCATGAACGATGACGGCACGATGGCGCGCCTGCCCGACCTGGAGGTGTTCGCCGCGCGCCACGGCCTGAAGATCGGCAGCATCGCCGACCTGATCGAGTACCGCAGTCGCAACGAAAGCCTGATCGAGCGCGTGCAGCAGCGCACCATGACCACCGCGGCCGGCGAGGTCCGCGCGGTCATGTACCGCGACCGCGCCGGCGCCGGCGTGCATCTGGCGCTGGTCAAGGGCGAACCGCGCGACGCCGACGACGCGGTGCTGGTGCGCGTGCACGAGCCGCTGTCGGTGATGGATGTGCTCGACAGCCAGAGCACGCGCCACAGCTGGAGCGTGCAGCAGGCGCTGGAGCGTGTCGGCCGCGCCGGGCGCGGGGTGGTCGTGCTGCTGAACGCGGGCGAGACGGCCGACGACGTGGCGCAGCGCTTCGCCGAGCCCGCGCAGGCGCCGCGCGGTCGCGGCGCGGCGGCGGCCGCGGCGTTGCGCAACTACGGCATCGGCGCGCAGATCCTGCGCGACGTCGGCGTGCGTCGCATGCGCCTGCTGGCGGCGCCGCGCAAGATGCCCAGCATGACCGGCTTCGGCCTCGAGATCGACGGTTTCGAGCCTCCCCCGCAGTCCGGCGCCGACGCGCCGCACCGCCAGACCGCGTGAGATCCCCCATGCAAGACGCCCGACTGCGGGACGACCCCGCGCTGCTCGACGCCCGAGGAATGCGCATCGCGCTGGTGCAGGCACGCTTCAACATCGACATCACCGACGCGCTGCTGCAATCCTGCCTGCGGCAGCTGCGCGAGCTCGGGGCCGAGCCGGTGCGCGTGCTCACGGTGCCTGGCGCACTCGAGCTGCCGCAGGCCCTCGACCAGCTGGCGCGCGCCGGCGGTGTCGACGGGCTGGTCGCGCTCGGCTGCGTGATCCGTGGCGAGACCTACCATTTCGAGCTGGTCTGCGACATCTCGGCGGCCGGCCTGCAGGAGGTGGCGTTGCGCCACGGCATCGCGGTGGCCAACGGCATCATCACCGTCGAGAACCAGCAGCAGGCGCTCGCGCGCGTCGACAAGGGTGCGGAATGCGCGCGTGTCGTGGTCGAGATGGTCAACCTGGCGCGCGCCGTGCGAGCCCACGCGTCGGCCGAGGAGTCGCGATGAGCACTACTCCCCCCGCATCGTCCGCGCCGGCGAAAAGCGCACGCCGCAAGGCCCGCGAGCTGGCGCTGCAGGGGCTGTTCGAGTGGCTGCTGGCGGGCAGCGACTCGGGCGCCATCGAGGCGTTCCTGCGCGAACGCTACCCGACCATCAAGCTCGATCGCGAGCTGTTCGACGCGCTGCTGCACGGCTGCATCCGCGAGGCCCCGGCGCTCGACGAGTTGCTGCAGCCGCTGCTCGACCGGCCGAGCCGCGAGCTTTCGCCGGTCGAACATGCGCTGCTGCTGCTGGGCGCCTACGAGATGCGCTTCCTGCCGGAGGTGCCATACAAGGTGATCATCAACGAGGCCGTGGATCTGGCCAAGGTGTACGGCGGCACCGACGGTTTCAAGTATGTCAACGGCGTGCTCGACCGGTTGGCGCTGCTGCTGCGCGCGCCCGAGACGGGGCAACGCGAGCAGCGCGCGCCCGCGGCGCGCGCCGAGCCGGCACCGCCGCGCTCGGCGTCCGTGCCGGTCAGCGTCAAGCCGCGCAGCCCGCGACCGACGCCGCGCCCCGGACGCGGATCGCGCGGCGGCTGAGGCCCTCGCGCATCAGGCTGCCAGACGCGCGCGCCAGCGGAAATCCGCACCGATCGGCTCGACTTCGACGTGCTGCAGTCGCAGGCCCTGGTCGACCTGCTGCAGCGGCCCGAACGGACCGATGCCGGCGCCCTGGCCGAGCAGCAGCGGCGCCTGGTACAGAAGCAATTCGTCGACCAGGCCGGCGCCGAGCAGCGATGCGTTCAGGCGCGCGCCGGCTTCGGCATGCAACTCTCCGATGTGCATTTGCGCCAGCCGGCGCAGCAGTGCGTGCAGATCGACCTTGCCCGGCTTGTCGGGGGCGGGCGGCAGCGCGAGCAGTTCCACGCCGAGCTCGCGCAGCGCGGCGCCGCGCTGCGCCGCCTGCGCGGCGTCCAGCGCATGCGCCACGATCACCCGGCGCGTCGTGTCGCCGTGCAGCACGCGTGCCTGCGGCGCAAGCTCCAGCCGACTGTCGACGATCACGCACGCCGGCTGGCGCGTGGTGCTCACGTGGCGCACGTTCAGTGTCGGGTCGTCGTCGCGCACGGTCCCGATGCCGGTGAGCACGGCGCAGGCGCGCGCGCGCCAGTGATGCGTATCGGCGCGTGCCGCGGCGCCGGTGATCCATTGGCTTGCCCCGTTGGGCAGCGCCGTGATGCCGTCCAGCGACGCGGCGGCCTTCAGGCGCAGCCAGGGGCGCCCACGCTCGAAACGGGAGAAGAATCCCAGGTTGATCTCGCGTGCGGCGTTCTCCAGCAGGCCGCAGTCGCAGGCGATGCCGGCGCTGCGCAGCCGCGCCAGCCCGCCGCCGTCGACGAGCGGGTTCGGATCCCGCGCCGCGGCGACGACACGCGCGATGCCGGCGGCGATCAACGCATCGGTGCACGGCGGCGTGCGCCCGTGGTGCGAGCAGGGCTCCAGGGTCACATAGGCGGTGGCCCCGCGCACGTCGATGCCGCGCTGTCGCGCCTGCTGCAGCGCCACGATCTCGGCGTGGCGTCCGCCGGCGGGCTCGGTGGCGCCCTGCGCCAGCACGCGGCCGTCGCGCACCAGCACGCAGCCGACGCGCGGGTTCGGGCTGGTGCGGTACAGCGCGCTGGCTGCGAGCGCCAGCGCGCGGCGCATCATGGGTGCGTCGACGTCACGGTGCGCCTCGCTCATGGCTTGCGCGCCCCACGCGGCGTGCGCCGGCTCGCGACGCGCGGCTGCCCGCCGCGCGCCATCTCCTCGAGGATCTGCACGAACTGCGCCGGATCCTTGAAACTGCGGTAGACGGAGGCGAAGCGCACATACGCGACGTCGTCCAGACGCTTGAGTTCATCCATCACCCACTCGCCCAACTGGGCCGAATCCAGTTCGCGCGCCCCTGTCTGCAGCAGGTGCTGCTCGATGCGTCCGATCGCGGCGTCGACCTCCTCGGCCGCCACCGGTCGCTTGCGCAGCGCCAGCGCCAGCGAGTCGGCCAGTTTGGCGCGCGAGTACTCGACGCGCCGGCCGTCCTTCTTGACCACCGCCGGAAAGCTGACCTCGGCGCGTTCGTAGGTGGTGAAGCGCTTGTCGCAGCCGGCGCAGCGCCGACGACGGCGCAGCGCGGTGGCGTCCTCGACTTCGCGGGTCTCCACGACCTGGGTGTCGGGGTGCTGGCAAAAGGGACATTTCATGGCGGACGGGGCGGGCGCGGCGGACGCTGCGACAACGGGATTATCCGGTGTCCGTGCGTCGCCCGGCGCGCGCGCGTCGCGTGCCCCACTACACTTTTCCCATGAACCCTTCCGTCGGATCCATCGTCGTGCTGATTTCAGGCGCGGGAAGCAACCTGCGCGCAATCGCGCGCGCCTGCCAGGAACAGGCCTGGCAGGCGCGCATCGCCGCCGTGTTCAGCAACCGCGCGGATGCCGCGGGGTTGGGCGTGGCCGCCGAGTTCGGGATTCCGGCCGAGGTGCTGCAACCGCGCGAAGGCGAGGCGCGCGAGGCCTACGAGCAGCGACTGGCGCAGCGCATCGACGTCCACGCCCCGACCGCGGTGGTGCTGGCCGGGTTCATGCGCGTGCTCGGTGCGCCGTTCGTGGAGCATTACCGGGAGCGCCTGATCAACGTGCACCCCTCGCTGCTGCCGGCCTTCGCCGGGCTGCACACGCATCGGCGCGCGCTCGAGGCCGGCGTGAAGTGGCACGGCGCCACGGTGCATCTGGTGAGCGCAGAGGTCGACGCCGGGCCGATCGTCGATCAGGCGGTGGTCCCGGTGCGCGACGACGATACCGAGACCAGCCTGCGCGCCCGCGTGCTGGAGCAGGAGCATCGCATCTATCCACCCGCCGTGCGCGCGCTGGCCGAGCGGCGCCTGCGCGTGCAGGGCCAGCGCGTGCGCGTGCTCGGGCGCGCGGAGCCGCAGCGATGACGCGTCGCGCTCCAGGCAGGCGTGCGGCGCCGCGCAGCACCCTGCTCGGCGCCGCGGTGGAATTGCTGCGCGCCGTGCTCGGCTTCGAGTTCCCGGCGGACGCCGTGGTCTCGCGCTACTTTCGCGCGCATCCCCGGCTCGGCCAGCGCGATCGCCATGTGCTGGCCGAGAGCGTCTATGCGATCGTGCGCAACCTGCGCCTGTGGCGTCATCTCGCGCAGGCCGCGCCGGCGGCGAGCGAGGAACTGCGCCTGCTGGTGCTCGGCTGGCAGGGCGACGCGGCGACGGCCGGCTTCGATCCCGCGCTGCTGGAGTGGCGCGCACGCGCGCTGGCGCAGCCGGTCGCAGCGCTCGCGCCGGCGCTGCGCCACAGCCTTCCCGACTGGCTGGCCGAGGCCTTGCGGCATGCGCTGCGCGATGCCGGCGACCAGGGCTTCGAGGCGCTGGCCGCGGCGCTGCTGCAGCCGGCGCCGCTGGACCTGAGGGTCAATGTGCTCAAGGCCACGCGCGAGCAGGCGCGGCAGATGCTGCGCGACGACGGCATCGCCTGCGAGCCGACCGCGCTGTCGCCGTGGGGCCTGCGCGTGCAGGGCAAGCCGCCGTTGCAGCACAGCGCGGCGTTCGAGCAGGGCGTGGTCGAGGTGCAGGACGAGGGCAGCCAGCTGCTGGCGTGGCTGCTGGCGCCGCGGCGCGGCGAGATGGTGGTGGACTTCTGCGCCGGCGCCGGCGGCAAGACCCTTGCGCTGGGCGCGATGATGCGCGGCAGCGGGCGCCTGTACGCCTTCGACGTCTCCCAGGCGCGGCTGGAGCGTCTGCGCCCGCGCCTGGCGCGCAGCGGACTGTCGAATGTCGTGCCGGTGGCCATCCGCAGCGAGCGCGACGAGCGGGTGCAGCGCCTTGCCGGCAAGATCGACCGCGTACTCGTCGACGCGCCGTGCAGCGGCGTCGGCACGCTGCGTCGCAACCCGGACCTGAAGTGGCGCCTGCAGGAGTCGGACATCGCGCGCCTGGCAGCGCAGCAGGCGGCGATCCTGGCGCAGGCGGCCAGCCTGCTCAAGCCGGGCGGGCGCCTGCTGTATGCGACCTGCAGCCTGCTCGACGCAGAAAACCAGCAGATCGTGCAGCAATTCCTCGATCGGCACCCGCAATTCCGCAGCGTCGACGTGCGCGATTGGTGGGTTCGCCAGCAGTTGCCGGGTTCGGCGCCGACGCAGCCCTGGTTGCGCCTGCTGCCGCAGGTGCACGCCACCGACGGTTTTTTCGCCGCGCTGCTGGAGCGCCAGGCCTGAGCGCCGGCGCGCCGTCGTACGCGGCGGGGTGCCGCTGCCGGGCGGCCTGCTGTATGCTGCAGACGCGGCGCACGCGCGCCCCCAGGGGCAGGCGGCGGTACGCCGCGGGCGACCGGGTGTTTCGGCCGCCCGGTTCGTGCCGGCCCCCGTGCCGGCACCTCGATGGAAGTCGCAATGCTGGAAGTCTTGCAGAACTGGGCCGCGCACGGCCTATGGCACGCCGGGGTCGGGACCCTGGTGCTTTTCACCCTCCTGACCACCCACGTGACCATCGTCGCGGTGACGGTGTACCTGCATCGCTCGCAGGCGCATCGCGCGCTCGACGTGCATCCGGCACTGGCCCATTTTTTCCGGCTCTGGCTGTGGCTGAGCACCGGCATGTCGACGCGCCAGTGGGTGGCCGTGCACCGCAAGCACCATGCCCGCTGCGAGACTGACGACGATCCGCACAGTCCGGTGGTCAAGGGCATTCGTACCGTGCTGCTGCGCGGCGCCGAACTCTATCGAGCCGAGGCGGCGAATGCGCAAACCCTCGAGCGCTTCGGCCACGGCACGCCCGATGACTGGCTGGAGCGCCGCGTCTACGCGCGCCTGGCCTGGCAGGGCGTGGGCGCCATGCTGGTGCTCGACCTGCTGCTGTTCGGCGCGATCGGGGCCACCGTGTGGGCGGTGCAGATGCTGTGGATCCCGATCTGGGCCGCCGGCGTGGTCAACGGTCTGGGACACTGGTGGGGCTATCGCAACTTCAGCAGCCGCGATGCCAGTCACAACGTCTCGCCCTGGGGCCTGATCATCGGCGGCGAGGAGTTGCACAACAACCACCATACCTTCCCGACCTCGGCCAAGCTGTCGATCAAGTGGTGGGAGTTCGACCTCGGCTGGGGCTACATCTGCCTGTTCTCGTGGCTCGGCCTGGCGCGGGTGCGCAAGCTGCCGCCGAAGGCGCGCGTCGGCGCGCCGCGGCCGCAGGTCGATCCGGCCCTGCTGCAGACGGTGATCGCCAACCGCTACGACCTGATGGCACGCTATGCGCGCGAGCTGCGCCGCGTGCTGCGGGCCGAGATGCGCCGCACGCGCGCCGCCGGCGGCGCCAAGTCGCGGTTGCACGCGCTGCGCGCGGCGCGGCGCCTCGTGACGCGCGAGCCCGACACGCTGGACGCGACGTCGCGCGCGGTGATCGACGCGGCGGCGCAGGGCAATACGATGCTGCTCACGCTGCTGCGCATGCGCGAGGAACTGGCCCGTGTATGGCAGCACTCGTCGGCGTCGGCCGAGCAACTGCGCCAGCAGTTGCAGGACTGGTGCCACCGCGCCGAGCACAGCGGAATCGCCGCGTTGCAGGCGTTGTCGCTGCGCATGCGCAGCTACGCCTGAACTCGGTTCCGGGGCGGCTTCGCGCCGCCTGCGCCCGACGGCGAGAGCGGCCATGCCGCGCCCGTCGAACGGTGGCGCAGCCGCTTACTGCAGCTGCTGCAGCAGCACCTTGAGGATGTTCGCCTGCGCGGTCGCGGCATCGGCGCCGCCGTCGAGCGAATGCACGGTGACACGCGCACCCGTTCCCGCCGCCTGCACCAGAATGCTCAGGTGCTGCGGCGTCGGCATGGTCGGCTTGGAGCCGAACAGCTTGCCGAAGAAGCCGCCGCTTTCACGCTCGGCGCGCAGCGCAGCCTGCGGATCGAGATAGCGCACGTCGAAGCGGCCGGCGCTGCGGTCGCGCTCGGTCACGGTGAAGCCCGCGGTGTTGAGCGCGAGGCTGACGCGACGCCAGGCGTGCTCGAGGTCGTCGGGCAGCTGCAGCGCCTGGCCGTGATCCACCAGCGTCGCCTGCGGCGCCTGCTGCGCCTGCTGCTGCGCCGCGGCGAGCTGCGCGCTGGCCTGCTGCTGGCTGGCGCCCAGGCTGACCATCAGCTTGCGCAGGAAGATCTCGTCCAGCGTCGGATCCGGGGTGCCGGGCTGCCATGTGGTCTGGATCTTCTGCGGGTCGGTATAGACCTGCACCATGGTCTGGTGGCTGATGAAGATCTGCGTGCCCTTGCCGTCCGGCGTCCGCTCGAACACCGTGCGATAGCGATCGCGCTCGCCGGTGTCGTACACGCTGTCGAGCACCTTGCCCAGGTACTTGCGTAGAAAGTCCTGCGGCAGCTTGGCGCGATTCTCCGCCCAGTCGGTCTGCATGACGCCGAGCTGGGGATCGGCCTCGGTGAGGTAGAAGCCGTTCTGCTGCCAGAAGGTCTGCACCTTGTCCCACAGCGCGCGCGGTGCAACGTCGACCACCAGCCAGCGCTGCGTGCCCGATTGTTCGATGTGCATGCCGGGATAGCGCGGCAGCAGTTCGTCGCCGCTCGCCTGTTGCTGCTGTTGCTGGTGCTGCACCGAGTTCTGGTAGCTCAGCGCGCTCACCGAACGCCCCTGCGTGGTGCCACCCGGGATCTCGTAGCGCTGCCGGCTCGACAGCTGCGTCAGATCGGGCGGGATGTCCAGGGTCGGACCAGGCTTGGCGCTCTCGTAGTCGACGGCGTGTCCCTGCACCGCATTGCTGAACGACGAGCAGCCGCCCAGTGCGACGGTGGCTGCCACGGCCGCGGCGAGGCAGGTTCGACGCGCGTGGGGCAGGTGGCGGGGAAGGTTTCGGCGCATAACGTGTCAGGCTCAGTGGGGAACGGAAATGCCCAGCGCGGCGAGCGCCGCGCGCAGTTCGTCGTGGTGGCTGCTCAGCGGAACCAGAGGCAGCCGGATGCCGCCCTCGATGCGTCCCATCGCGGCCAGGGCCCACTTCACCGCGGTCGGGTTCGGCTCGCACATGAGCAGGGTGTTCAGATCCATCATGCGCATGTGCATCTCGGTGGCCTCGCGCGCGCGCCCGTCGACCGCCGCCATGCACATCTCGTGCATCAGGCGCGGCACGACGTTGGCGGTGACGCTGACATTGCCGCGCCCGCCGACGAGCATCAGCGCCAGCGCGGTGAAATCGTCGCCCGAGTACACGGCGAAATCCGCCGGCGCGCCGCGCAGGATCTGCAGCGCGCGGTCGAGGTTGCCGGTGGCTTCCTTGATGCCCACGATGTTCGGGATCTGCGCCAGGCGCAGCGCGGTCGGGGCCTGCAGGTCGGCCACCGTGCGCCCCGGCACGTTGTACAGCACCATCGGGATGTCGGTGGCTTCGGCGATCGCGCGGAAGTGCCGGTACATGCCCTCCTGCGTGGGCTTGTTGTAGTAGGGCACGACCTGCAGCGTGCAGTCGGCGCCGACCTCCTGGCAGTAGTGCGAAAGCTCGATCGCCTCGGCGGTGGAGTTGGCGCCGGCACCGGCCATGATGGGCACGCGGCCGCGCGCCTGCTCGACGGCGACGCGGATGATCTCGTGGTGCTCCTCGACGTTCACCGTGGGCGACTCGCCGGTGGTGCCCACGACCCCGATGCAATCGGTGCCCTCACCGATATGCCAGTCGATGAGTCGACGCAGCGCCTCGAAGTCGACGCTGCCGTCCTCGTGCATGGGCGTGACCAGGGCCACGATGCTGCCAGTGATGGTGTTCATGCCAGCCACTCGGGAAAATTAGAGATTGTACTTGGGCGGGTCGCGATCATCGGCCTGCACGTCGCGGCTGCGCACGGCGCAGATGCGCTGCACGAAGGCACCGCCCGCATGGCGCTCGAAGCCGTCCTCGTAGGCCACCACGCGCAGTTCCCCGCGCACCGTGTCGAGCAATTCGCCGGTGCGCAGCAGGAAATCGGGGGTCGACGGTCGGCCGATGGTCTGCTGGCCCAGCGCGAAGGTCTCGTAGAGCAGCACGCCGCCGTCGTCGACCGCCCGCACGATGCTCGGCAGCAACGCGCGCCACAGGTATCGCGTGACGATCACGCCGCCGAAACGGCGTGCCGGCAGCGGCCATGGCGCGCCCTCCAGATCGGCCTGCAGCGTGTGGATGCCCGGCACGCCCTGCAGGCTGGCCAGGGCCTGCGTGTCGCGGTCGAGCCCGAGCACGGGGTGCCCCATCGCGGCCAGCGCGCGCGCGTGGCGCCCGCCGCCGCAGGCGAGGTCGAGCACCGGCGCGCCGCGCGGAATCAGCGGGGCGAAACGCAAGATCCAGGGCGAGGGCGGGAGCCCCTGCGGGCGGTGCCTGGCGGCGGCGTCGGGGTTCGTGTGCATGGCGCGGGCATGAAGTGCAGGCTCGATTCAAGCACAGGCCCGGGGGCCGATGCGCGGGCGCGGCCATCCGCCTTCTAGAATGCCGGCGCTGTCCTTTGCACGTCGCGTCGGGCCTGTCAAGGCCTGGCGCGACCCCGCAAGGACCTGCCCGAATTTTGGGCATGGCCGAGCCGGGCCGCATGAACGCTGGCTTTGCCGCCCGTCGCGGGGTCGGCTATCCCCAGTCGGTGGGGATAATTTCCATGCACGCGCGCCGCTGCGGTCGGCGTGTCCATGTTGTCCACAATCGTCGAGCCTTATCCACAATTGCCGATGGCCACCTCCAAGAGCGCCAGCTACAGCGAAGCATCGATCCGGGTTCTCAAGGGCCTGGAGCCCGTCAGGCAGCGACCGGGCATGTACACGTCCACGGCGAACCCGCTGCACATCATCCAGGAGGTCATCGACAACAGCGCCGACGAGGCGCTGGCCGGCCACGCCGCGCGCATCGACGTGATCGTGCATGCCGACTCCAGCGTGACCGTGCAGGACGACGGGCGCGGCATCCCCGTCGGCATGCACCCGGACGAAGGCGTGCCGGTGGTCGAACTGGTGTTCACCCAGTTGCATGCGGGCGGCAAGTTCGACAAGCTCGACGCATCGGCGGCGTATCGTTTTTCCGGCGGGCTGCACGGCGTCGGCGTGAGCGTGACCAACGCGCTGAGCAGCCGCCTCGAGGTCGAGGTGCATCGCGACGGCCAGGCCAGTACCCTGGTGTTCCTCGACGGCGCGCCGCAGCAGGGCTTGCAGACGCGTGCGCTGGCGCGCGGCGAGGCGCGCAACGGCACGCGGGTGCGCGCCTGGCCCGACGCGCGCTATTTCGATTCCGCGCAGTTGCCGCTGGCCGAGCTCATGCACCTGTTGCGCAGCAAGGCCGTGCTGCTGCCCGGTCTGAGCGTGCGCCTGCATGTGGAAAAAAGCGGCGAGACCCACGAATGGCGCTACGACGACGGCCTGCGCGGCTATCTGCGGCAGGCTCTGGGCGACACCCCGGTGCTGCTCGAATTCGAGGGGCAGGGCGCGGCCGAGTCACAGACCGAGGGCTTCGCTGCCGGCGAGGGCGCGCAGTGGTGCGTGGCCTTCAGCGCCGAGGGCAGCGTGCTGCGCGAGTCGTACGTGAACCTGATTCCCACGCCCGCCGGAGGCACCCACGAGGCGGGCCTGCGCGAGGGCCTGTTCCAGGCCGTCAAGGGTTTCATCGAGTTGCACGCGCTGGCGCCCAAGGGCCTGCGTCTGCTGCCCGAGGACGTGTTCTCCCGCGCTTCGTGCGTGCTGTCGGCGAAGGTGCTGGATCCGCAGTTCCAGGGCCAGATGAAGGAGCGCCTGAACAGCCGCGACGCGGTGCGCCTGGTGTCCGGCTTCGTGCGCCCGGCGCTCGAGCTCTGGCTGAGCCAGCATGTGGAGCAGGCGCGGGCGCTCGCCGAACTGGTCATCACGCAGGCGCAGACACGTCAGCGCGCGGCGCAGCGCGTGGAACGCCGCAAGGGCTCGGGCATGGCGGTGCTGCCCGGCAAGCTGACCGACTGCGAGAGCCGCGACGTGTCGCGCAACGAGCTGTTCCTGGTGGAGGGCGATTCAGCGGGTGGTTCGGCGAAGATGGGGCGCGACAAGGAGTTCCAGGCCGTGCTTCCGCTGCGCGGCAAGGTGCTCAATTCCTGGGAGGTGGATCGCGAGCGGCTGTTCGCCAATCAGGAGATCCACGATATCGCGGTGGCGATCGGGCTCGACCCGCACGGGGCCGCCGATGCGGTCGACCTGTCGGGCCTGCGCTACGGCAGGATCTGCATTCTCAGCGATGCCGATGTCGACGGCTCGCACATCCAGGTGCTGCTGCTCACGCTGTTCCTGCGCCATTTTCCGCAACTCGTGCAACGCGGCCATGTGTACGTGGCGCGCCCGCCGCTGTATCGCGTGGACGCGCCGGCGCGCGGCAAGAAGCCGGCGGCCAAGCTGTACGCGCTGGATGACGGGGAGTTGCAGGCGATCTGCGATCGCCTGCGCAAGGACGGGGTGCGCGATGGCGCATGGAGCGTTTCGCGCTTCAAGGGCCTGGGCGAAATGAGCGCGGAGCAGTTGTGGGAGACCACCCTCAACCCCGACACGCGTCGCCTGCTGCAGGTCGGCTTCGGCGCCTTCGGCAGCGAGGCCACGGCCGAGCTGTTCACGCGCCTCATGGGCAAGGGCGAGGCGCAGGCGCGGCGCGAGCTGCTGGAGGCCTTCGGCGATCGCGTCGAGGTCGACGTCTGATGGCCCGGCCGGCCGCCCCCCTTCTTCTCGCGCTGCGGCGCATGCCGAGGTTCTCCCGATGACAGCAACTCCCCCGGATGCGCCCGGCGCGCAGCCGTCCGCCGACACCCCCGACCTGTTCGCCGCCGCCGCGGTCGACGACGGCGACGCGCTGGCGCTGGCCGACTACGCGCGCCAGGCCTATCTCGACTACGCCATCTCGGTGGTCAAGGGACGCGCGCTGCCCGATGTGTGCGACGGGCTCAAGCCGGTGCAGCGGCGCATTCTCTACGCCATGCAGCGCATGGGCCTGGGCGCCGGCGCGCGCCCCGTGAAGTCGGCGCGCGTGGTCGGCGACGTGCTGGGCAAGTTCCATCCGCACGGCGATCAGGCGGCGTACGACGCGCTGGTGCGCCTGGCGCAGGATTTCGCGCAGCGCTATCCGCTGATCGACGGCCAGGGCAACTTCGGCTCGCGCGACGGCGACGGGGCCGCCGCCATGCGCTACACCGAGGCCCGCCTGACCCCGATCGCGCGCCTGCTGCTCGAGGAGATCGACCAGGGCACGGTGGATTTCCAGCCCAATTACGACGGTTCCACGGAGGAGCCGCGGCTGCTGCCGGCGCGCCTGCCGATGCTGCTGCTGAACGGCGCCAGCGGCATCGCGGTGGGCATGGCTACCGAGATTCCGTCGCACAACCTGCAGGAGGTCGCCGCGGCCTGCGTGGCGGTGCTGAAAAAGCCGTCGATCACCCTGGATGAACTGCTGGAGATCATGCCGGGCCCGGATTTCGCCACCGCGGCGCAGGTGATCAGCAGCCCCGCCGAGATCCGCGCCGCGTATGCCGGCGGGCGTGGCAGCCTGAAGGTGCGCGCGCGCTGGACCATCGAGGAACTGGCGCGCGGCCAATGGCAGCTCGTGTTCAGCGAACTGCCGCCGGGCAGCTCGGCGCAGCGCGTGCTGCAGGAGATCGACGAACTCACCGACCCGAAGCCCAAGGCGGGCAGGAAGTCGCTGAGCGCCGAGCAGCAGCAATTGCGCCAGACCGTGCTGGCGGTGCTGGACGGCGTGCGCGACGAGTCCGGGCGCGAGCAGGCGGTGCGCCTGGTGTTCGAGCCGAAGAGCTCGCGCGTCGCGGTGCAGGAGCTGGTCTCGGTGCTGCTGTCGACCACCAGCCTCGAGCTCAGCGTGCCGCTGAACCTCGTGATGATCGGCGCCGACGGCAAGCCGCGCCAGAAGGGCCTGGTCGAGATCCTCGGCGAGTGGACCTCCTTCCGCCTGCATACGGTGCGCCGGCGCAGCGCGCACCGACTGCAGCAGGTGCTCGACCGGCTGCACATCCTCGAGGGGCGCCGCGCCGTGCTCCTGAACATCGACGAGGTCATTCGCATCATTCGCGAAAGCGACGAACCGAAGCCGGCGTTGATGCAGCACTTCGCGCTGAGCGAGCGCCAGGCCGAGGACATCCTCGAGATCCGCCTGCGCCAGCTGGCGCGCCTGGAGGCGCTGCGCATCGAACAGGAGATCCAGCGCCTGCAGGATGAGCGCAAGGAGCTGCAGACCCTGATCGACGACGACAAGGCGCTGCGCCGGCGGGTGATCAAGGAGATCGAGTCCGATGCGCGCCAGCACGGCGACGCGCGACGCACCCTGCTGCAGGCGCAGACCCGCGCGGCGCTGGAACTGCGCGTGCCCGACGAGCCGGTCAGCGTGGTGGTCTCGCGCATGGGCTGGCTGCGCGCGCTCAAGGGCCACGGCCTCGATGCCGCGAGCCTCGGCTTCAAGCCCGGCGACGCGCTGCTCGACGTGTTCGCGTGCCGCAGCACCGACACCTTGTGGGTGCTCGGCAGCGACGGCCGCGCGTACAGCCTGGCGGTGTCGCAGCTGCCCGGCGGGCGCGGCGACGGCCTGCCGGTGACGCGCTTCATCGATCCGCCGGCAGGCACGACGCCGGCGCATTACTGGTGCGGCGCGCCGGACACGCCGCTGCTGCTGGCCAGCTCCGGTGGCTACGGCTTCATCGCGCCGGCCGAAAGCCTCGGCAGCCGCCAGCGCGCCGGCAAGACCTTCGTCACGCTCGAGCCGGGCGAGAGCCTGATCGGCATGCAGGCGCTGCGTCGCACGGCCGACGACGGGGCCGTGGCGCGGGCGAATCGGCTGGCCGTGCTCGACGCCGATGGCCACCTGCTGCTGTTCGCGCCGGACGAGCTGCGCGAACTGCCGCGCGGCGGCCGCGGTGTGCAGCTCATGGCGCTGCCGCCGGGGGGCGCGCTGCGCGCGGCGCTGGCGCTGTTCGACGCCGACGGCGTCGAGCTCACCGGCGCCGGGCGCGGCGGCAAGCTGCGCACTCAGGCGCTGTCGGCGCGCGCGCTGCAGGACTTCACGGGGCGCCGCGCGCGCCGCGGCAAGCCGGTTGGCTTCAAGCCCGAGACGCTGCGCCGGGCCTGACGCGCTTCAGTCCTGGAGCTGGGCGATCAGCTCGATCTCCACCGCCGCGCCCAGCGGCAGCTGGGCCACGCCGAAGGCGCTGCGCGCATGTTGCCCGGCCGGGCCGAACACTTCGCCGAACAGTTCGGAGGCGCCGTTGATCACGAGGTGCTGCTCGGTGTAGGCGGGGGTCGAGTTGACCAGGCCGAGCAGCTTGACGATGCGCCGCACGCGGCGCAGATCGCCGCAGGCGGCATGCAGCGTGCCCATCAGATCGATGGCCACGGCGCGCGCCGCCGCGCGCCCCTGCTCGGTGCTCAGGTCGCGTCCGAGCTGGCCGGCGAGCACCTGGCCGTCGCGCTTGCTGATGTGTCCGGACAGGAACAGCAGGTCGCCGCTTTGCACGAAGGGCAGGTAGGCGGCCGCCGGCACGGCGGCCTCGGGCAGCGTGATGCCCAGGCTTTGCAGGGTGTTGTAGATGCTCATGATGTTGACCAGGGGGAGGGTGGCGGGAAGGCGGCGCGCGTGGCGCGCATGTCGGCCGCATGTCGGCCGCATGTCGGCCGCATGTCGGCCGGGTGTCGGGCGGATGTCGGCCGCCGTCCGCGCCGCGGCCCATGCAGCATATCCAAAGCCCGGCGCCGGAGATGCCGGCGCGCCGTCGGCACCCGACCGGCGCGGGGCTTCGCCCGACCACCCCGGCGTGCGTCCCGGGCGGCGGGGCGGGCGCCGTGATAGACTGAAGGCCTGTCGGCGCGCTTACAGTTTGCAGCGCCGGCTGTCGAATCCGACGCCTGCCGGCAGCACGCCGGCTCCTGTCCACGACACAAACTGGCGTTTCGCTCCGCACATTGCGGAACCGGCGCGGCGGCCTGCGGGTCGAGCGCACCGGACGGTCGAAACGGTCGTCGTGGTTCCCGCAAGCCGCTCGATGAGGCGCGGCGCGCGGGTTTCGAAAGACTCCATGACTTTTGCATCCCTCGGGCTCAGCGAGCCCATCCTGCGCGCCGTGGGCGAGCAGGGCTATGCCACGCCCACGCCGATCCAGGCGCAGGCCATCCCCGCCGTGCTCGCCGGGGGCGACCTGCTGGCTGCCGCGCAGACCGGCACCGGCAAGACCGCGGCGTTCACGCTGCCGCTGCTGCATCGCCTGAGCCAGGCGCAGCCCGCGCGCAATGCGCGCGGCCAGGTCATCCCGCGCCTGCTCGTGCTCGTGCCGACGCGCGAACTGGCGGCGCAGGTCGCCGAAAACGTGCGCGACTACGGCAAACACCTGGCGCTGCGCTGCATGGTCATGTACGGCGGCGTGGGCATGCAGCCCCAGATCGACGCATTGCGCCGCGGCGTCGACATCGTCGTGGCCACGCCCGGGCGCATGCTCGACCACCACGGCCAGCGCACCCTCGACCTGTCGGGGGTCGACACCCTGGTGCTGGACGAGGCCGATCGCATGCTCGACATGGGCTTCATCCACGACATCCGCAAGGTGCTCGCGTTGCTGCCGCCGAAGCGCCAGAACCTGCTGTTCTCGGCCACCTTCTCGGACGAGATCAAGGCCCTGGCCAACAACCTGCTCGACCGCCCGAAGGTGATCGAGGTGGCGCGGCGCAACACCGCCGCGACGACCGTGGTGCAGACGGTGCATCCGGTCGGCCGCGACCGCAAGCGCGAGCTGCTCACGCACCTGGTGCGCGAGCACAACTGGTGGCAGGTGCTGGTGTTCATGCGCACCAAGCACGGCGCCAACCGGCTGGCCGAGCAATTGCGCACCGACGGCATCGGCGCCGACGCCATCCACGGCAACAAGAGCCAGGGCGCGCGCACGCGCGCGCTGGCGGACTTCAAGAGCGGCAAGCTGCAGGTGCTGGTGGCCACCGACATCGCCGCGCGCGGCATCGACATCGACCAGCTTCCGCTGGTGGTGAATTTCGAATTGCCCAACGTCCCCGAGGATTACGTGCACCGCATCGGCCGTACCGGGCGTGCCGGCGCGGAAGGCCACGCGATCTCGCTGGTCTGCGTCGATGAACTGCGTTTCCTGCGCGACATCGAGACCCTCATCGGACGCTCCATCGAGCGCAGCCTGGTGGCGGGCTTCGAGCCGGATCCGCACGAGCGGGCGCAGCCCATCCGTGTCGGTCGCACGGTGATCGGCGGCGGCAAGGCTTCCGGCTCGCGCCGCGGCGACGCCCCGCGCGGCAGCGGCGGCCACGCGCGCACCGAGGCCCGGCCGCAGGGCCAGCCGCGGCGCGATGGCCAGCCGCGGCGCGACAACAACGCGCCGCGCCGTGACGGCCAGGCGCGTCGCGACGGCGCGCGCCCGGCGGCCCGCACCG
>JAKAZQ010000023.1 GCA_021815805.1 Pseudomonadota bacterium
CCTCAAACCGCCCTCCGCGGCGCGCATCGCGGCCGACAAGTCGTTCACTGTCGCTGACGGAAATCATCCCGTGGCCTTCATCACGCCGTCGCGGCAACCATCGGGCAATTTCGGACACCATCCCTAGCGGACGAGGTGACGCAGGGTTGCAACGATGCGGGTACAAATGAGGGTACAAATGCAATCGGGCATGCCTATGTGGTCATAAAAACAACAACATGCGAAATATTCGCGGTTGCTGTACCACCACCAGATGCGCGTGCACGCAAGTGCGCCGAAGGCCGCAAGCCCCTGAGAAATCATGGACTTGCGGCCTTTTTTCGTCCTGGGTGGAATTTCGGCGCGTTCCAACCGGCTTACCGCAAGCCTGGCACATGGCTCAAATCGGCACCGGCGCCAACAGTCTGCTTGCACACGGCTGCGCACGCCGTAGTTCATGCGCCTGGCGGCGGCATGGCTTGGCCGCGCGATTGGCGAAACGCCGACCCTCCGCCGCAAACGAGGGAGTCCCGCGGCGCCCCTCGCGCCGCGGTGGGATGGTCCGCCGCGGCGGGTCAGTGCGTCGACGGCACGATGCCGAAGGCGAGGAACCCGGGGCCGCTGCCGAAGTTGTTGCCGGTGTTGCTGACGTCGACGAGCAGGCCGCTTGGAGATGCGATCAGGTAGTTGAGGGTGACGCCGTCGGCCGCCGTTGCCGTGGCCAGCCCCTGAATCGGGCTGTCGGTCGTCAGCGGCACGGGTGTCGGGCCGGAGCCGCTGACCGCGGAGCTGCCGTAGACGATGGTCTGCTGCGCGACGCCGTCCGTGGTGTTGACCGCGTAGGGGCCCGACAGCGGGCTCCAGGGCGCTTGCGCCAAGCCGAAGTGCAGACCCTGGACCAGCCCGCTGCCGGTGTCGTGCTCGGCGGTGACCAGGATCTGGCTCGCGCCGTCGTTGACGACGAACGAGTCGCCACGCACCAGCCCGGCGGAGGCGAACTCGAATTCGACGTTGCTTCCGGCCAGGGGGCCGAAGCTTCCGGTTGCCGTCGGCGACGAGCAGGAGGGGGCGTTCTTGCACATGCTCCAGGCACCGCCGTTGCTGACGTTGATCGTCGCGTACGAGGATCGCGTCTGTCCGCCATTGGTGGTGTCGGTCTGGTAGCGGAGCAGGTCGTAGGTCCCCGCGAGGTTGCTGAGGCTGTTGGAAACCAGCGCGCTTTGCGCCAGCAGGACCACCGGCTCGTCGGCTCCGTTGACCTTGGCATGGGAGATGCCGATGATGCCGCTGCTCTGGATCGTGGTGCGCATCGAGTTCGTCGCGCTGCCCGAGTCCATGCAGACACCGGTGTTGTTCGGGTCTTGTACCAGGTCGAGCGACCCGCTGAGTGTGTTGTTCGTGAAGCTGGACGGATAGGAACTGTAGGTCAGCGTCGAGCCCCCGTTGCTGAACTGGGCCTGTCCGACCTGCCCGGTCAGGGAGATGGCGACGAACGGCCCGCCGGAGATGGTGCAGGCGCTCGCCGTCTGGGCGACGGTGTTGCTGTTCCCGCCGCCACTGCCGCCACTGCCGCCACCGCCGCCACATGCGGTCAGCGCCACTGCGCCGACCGCCAGCGCGGCCCAAAGCTTGGTGGGACCCACCATGTTGTTCTTCACTTCTCTCTCCCTGTGTGTGTTGGGGGTATCGTTCGCTTCCGCGTGTGCGGATCGAGGCGGTGATTCATTCGAAATGCATTCAACGGACGAATGATCGACATCCATCAGTGCAGCCAAATGCTGACCGGCTGACCGCAGGTTCGCCTCAGAGCTTCACCCAGTTGTGGGCGCCGGGATTCTACTTGCGTACATGCTGCAGACTCGCTTGGTTGTTCGCGTCGAGCAACTCGATGGCGACGATCCTGGCATAAGCCGTGATGTCCATCCGGCCCGGCGCGGGAAGGTTCAGAACCCCTCCCAGAACGGGGGCCGAGCCGTATCCTCTGCCATCGCAGCGCTGCCCGTGAGGGCTTGTGATGATGGGTCGCAAAACCATCATTTCTCCTTGCGCCTCGCTGTCTTCGCGCTGCCTCCCGGCCATTTCGCGAACCAGCTGTTTTGTGCGTCGAGTGCGGCCGCGTGAGAGTGTCGTGCTGCCGGCCGGCGGTGGTCCGGCCGCGGCGCAGCGGGCGATCCTGCCGCGCTCCCCCGCGCCTCGGGACAGCATGTCGGAGGCTTCATGGCGCGATCGCAGGCCGATATTCCCGGAAAGCAGCGCGGGGAACGCAACTGCGCCGCGGCTGCAGCACTCGACGCCCCGGGTCGTCCGCGGCGCCGCGGCAGCGCGCGGTCTCCGCGCGGCCGGGCATGTTGCTCCCGCGGTCTGTTCGATGTCACCAAGTTCGTGAAGGCGACACCCGCGCTCGCGCAACACCGTGCGATCCTGGCTTGTGCAGGCGTGTAGGGCGCCGGGCCTTACCGCGGCGGCAGCCGAAGCGCATGCGTGGTTTCGCGCATGCCGATGCGCGCAGCCGCAGGGGCTTCGGCGCTTGGGTAGTATGGCCGCAGGAGTGCCGGCCGGCACGGCTCGATGGGGTCGCGCGGGCGCTTTCCGGATGTTCGGAGACACTGCACCCGCGGCGGCCGTCCGGGTGCGCCGCAGCGGCGAAAGGAAGCGTGACATGGCGAGCTTTGCATTCAACACCGTGGGCCAGGTGGTGTTCGGCGAGGGCAGCGCGGCGAAGCTGGGCGGCATCGCCACGCCGCGCCTGGGCCGGCGCATGCTGTTCGTCACCGATCCCGGGCTGGTCGCGTGCGGGCTGATCGAGCCGGCGCTGCAGTCGCTGCGCCAGGCGGGCGCCGAGGTGCGGGTGTATTCCGAGGTCGCCGCCGATCCGCCCGAGGCCGTGGTGCAGGCGGCCGTCTCCGCGGCGGTGGCCTTTGGCAGCGACGCCGTGGTTGGCTTCGGCGGCGGCTCGTCGATGGACGTGGCCAAGCTGGTGGCGTTGCTCGCGCCGGGCCTGCAGCGCCTGGACGAGGTCTACGGCGTCGGCAATGCGCGCGGGCCGCGCCTGCCGCTGCTGCTGGTGCCAACCACCGCCGGCACGGGCTCGGAGGTCACGCCGATTTCCATCGTGACCACCGGAGCGAACGAGAAAAAAGGCGTGGTCACGCCGGTGATCCTGCCCGACATCGCGCTGCTCGACCCGGAACTGACCTACGCGCTGCCGCCGGCGATCACGGCGATGACCGGCATCGACGCCATGGTGCACGCGATCGAGGCGCATGCGTCGGCCAGCGCCAACAACAATCCGCTGTCGCGCTGCCTCGCGCGCGAGGCGCTGCGCCTGCTCGGCGCCTCGCTGGAGCGCGCGGTGCGCGACGGCCAGGATCGCCAGGCGCGCGCCGACAACCTGCTCGGCGCGATGCTGGCGGGCCAGGCCTTCGCCAATTCCCCGGTGGCTGCAGTGCACGCGCTGGCCTATCCGATCGGCGGCCGCTATCACGTGCCGCACGGGCTTTCCAACTCCCTGGTGTTGCCGCATGTGTTGCGCTTCAACGCCGAGGCCGCGGCGCTGGCCTACGCCGAGACCGCGGTATGCGCGTTTCCCGAACTGGCCGCGGTGCCCGAGCAGGGGCGAGCCGCGGCCTTCGCCGAGCGGCTCGATGCGCTGGCGCGGCGCTGCGAACTGCCGACCCGGCTGCGCGACGTGGGCATCGCGCGCGAGGCCCTCGACGACCTGGCCGCCGACGCGATGCTGCAGACGCGGCTGCTGGTCAACAACCCGCGCAGCGTGTCGCAGCAGGACGCGCGCGCGATCTACGAGGCCGCCTGGTGAGCCGGCGGCGCAGCCAGGCCACGGCCTCGTCGGGTGGGCCGTCGCCGGCATCGGCCAGCGGCAGCGCGGCCAGGCTGTACTGCGCCGAGCGATGGCCCTGCTCGGCGGCGCGCCGCAGGTACAGCCGGGCCAGCGCCGGGTCGCGCGGCACGCCGTCGCCGCGCTCGTAGAGTCGCCCGAGAAACCAGCTCGCGGCGGCGTCGCCGGCGTCGGCGGCCTCGCGGTAGTACTGCGCGGCGCGCGCGGCGTCGCGCCGCACGCCGTGGCCGTTCTCGTGCAGGATTCCGATGGCGCCCACCGCGCCGCTCATGCCCTGGGCGGCCGCCTTGCGCCACCAGTACAGCGCGCGCTTGGAGTCGATGGGCCCGCCACGTCCGTGGAAACAGGCCCAGCCGAGCTTGTATTGGGCGCTCGCCGAGCCTCCCGCCGCCGCCTGGCGGTACCAGCCCATGGCCTGGTCCGGCAGCCCCTGATCGCGGCAATGGTCGGCGATCCACTCCTGCGCCAGGGTGTCGCCCGACGCGGCGAGGCCGGCCAGGGGTTCGGGGATGGAGGTCTTGAGCGACACGTGGCGAACATAGCCGCGGGGCGGCGTGGCACGCCACGCCGCCGGCGGTCTGCCGGCGCCGCGCCGAATGGCCCTACGATGCCGGCTCACGTCGCCGCCGCCGCTTGTGCGCCGGCGTCCGCACCACGAGGGAGACGCACGCATGGACACGCATCGACAGATCCGCCGCATCGGTTTCATCGGCCTGGGCATCATGGGGCGCAGCATGGCCGGCCACGTGCTGGCGGCCGGACATGAACTCTGGGTCTACAACCGCTCGCGCGACAAGGCCGACGAATTGATCGGGCGTGGCGCCCGCTGGTGCGACAGCCCGGGTGAGCTGGCCGCCGCCTGCGACATGGTGATCACCATCGTCGGCTATCCGTCGGATGTCGAGCAGGTCTATCTGGGCGACGGCGGCCTGGTCGAGCGCGCCGCGCCGGGCACGCTGCTGGTGGACATGACGACCTCGAGTCCGTCGCTGGCGCGGCGCATCGCACAGGCCGCGCAGGCGCGGGATTGCGCCGCGCTGGATGCGCCGGTGTCGGGCGGCGACGTCGGCGCGCGCGAGGCCCGCCTGTCGATCATGGTGGGCGGCGACGAGGCCGCCTTCCAGCGCGCGCTGCCGGTGCTTTCGTGCATGGGCAAGAACATCGTGCGGCTTGGCGGACCCGGCAACGGCCAGCACACCAAGATGTGCAACCAGATCGTCATCGCGTCGACCATCGTCGGCGTGACCGAGGGCCTGGTCTACGCGCAGCGCGCCGGGCTCGACCCGACGACCGTGCTGCAGGCCATCGGCGGCGGAGCCGCTGCCGGGTTCCAGCTCAACGTGCTGGGCCCGCGCATCGTCGCCGGGGACGTCGCGCCGGGCTTTTTCATCGAGCACTTCCTGAAGGACCTGGGCATCGCGCTGGGCGAGGCGGCGCAGATGGGCCTGGAGTTGCCGGGGCTGACGCTGGCGCGCAGTCTGTACGAAAAGATGGCCGGGCGCGGCTTCGCGCGCGACGGCACGCAGGCCTTGTTCAAGCTCTACCAGGGCTGACGCGGCGGGCCTGGCGGCGCCGGCTCAGGCGTCGTCGCCGCCGCGGATGCGCTGCAGGTAGATCTTGCGGAAGGCCAGCGTCGGCGCGTCGGTGCGCACCGATTTCTCGGCCGCGGGGTGCGGCACTTCGGCAGGCTGCGAGGACTCGACGATCGCGCGGTCCTCGCGCGCGATGCGAGCGTTCATGCGCCGGAACAGCGCATCGAAGGCGGGCAGGCGGGCGAAATTGCGCACTGTGTACAGGCTCAGCGTGGTTCGGTCCGGCGACTGCGGCGTGCACACGGCGAGCAGGCGCAGGATGCGCCCGGGCGGGTCGATGCGCAATTCCATGGCGTTGGGAAAGCGGTAGCTGAGCCGCGCGCCGTCACGCGGTGCGCCGTCGATCTGGCTCAGGATGTCGGCACCGTAGCGCGTGGCCTGCCAGCGCAGATCCATGCGTCGATCGCTCCACCCGACCAGCGAGCGGCCGATGCTGGCGCGATGCACGAAAGGCAGGTGCGGGCTGTCGAGCATGTTCTCCATGACGCGGGTCCAGTGGATGTCCCAGGCCACGCTTTGCGCGCACAGCCGCACATCGTCGCGCAGCAGCGCCTCGCCGGGCATCGGCTGGTTGTCGGCATCGGCCTCGGCCTCGGCGGCGGCGCCGGTGTACAGCCAGACCAGGCCTGCCGCCTCCCGCACCGCCAGCGGCGTGGCGCCGAGGCGCTCGCGGCGCGCGTCGGGGTTCCACGGTACGTGGCAGTTGCGTCCGTCGGCGGCGAAGCGCCAGCCATGGAAGGGGCATTCGACGACCCCCGCGCACACGCGCCCCAGCGACAGCGCAGCGCCGCGGTGCGGGCAGCGGTCCAGCAGCGCGGCGACGCGGCCGTCGGCGTCGCGGAACACGACGATGCGCTCACCGGCGACGGTGTACGAGCGCAGGCGGTCGCCACGGATGTCCCGGGCGAGCGCAAGAATCACCCAGAGCCTGGAAAAGCCCGAAAACACGCTGATCTCCCCGTCGAGTGCCACGAAGCGTCGACGCCAGCGTACATGCGCCCTGCGCGACCGTGCAGGGCTGCGACCGGCGTTGGGAAATTGCGCATGAGCGTGTGGAAAAAATCAATGTACAAGCTCAAGCCGGCCGCCGTACAAACACGTCACAACATTGATCGGGCCCAAGTTCACGGGCGCGGGTGCCACGACCCGAACGGCCGGAATGCCCGATCCGAAGGAGACGCAATGCCCGAACCCGGTGTTCCGCGACGCCGTGCAGCACCGCCGTCCAGCCACGCGCGCAGCGCGCGCGGCGGCCTGCGCTCCTTGTTCCCGGGGGCGCCAGCCGGCCCCGCGGCCGACGCGCCGCGGTGCTCGCCGACCCCGGCCCGATCCCGCACAGGGATGCCTGTTCCGACGCCCGCCGTGCGCAGCGCGCGTCCGTGCGCCGCGCCGCCCGCAGGCGTGCCGGCATGATCCGTTGACTCCAGGAATCCCGCATGCCATCTTCCGTGCCCCGCCGTCGCTTTTGCGTTCCCGCCCGCGCGCTGTTGAGCGCCGCCCTCGCGTTTGGCCTGCCCGCGCTCGCGCAGGCCGCCAGTTGCCCGGCCGGGCAGGGCGATTACAGCTCCGCGCAGGCGGCGCAAGGCAAGACGCTGTTCATGGCCAATTGCGCCGCGTGCCACAGCGCCGACCTGAAGGGCAATTCGGGGCCGGCACTGGCCGGCGCGGATTTCGATTCCTATCTTCACTTCAGCAAGATCTCCGCGGCCCAGCTGCTCGCGTTCATGACCGCGCAGATGCCGTACCAGGCGCCTGGAAGTCTCAAGCCCGCCGACTACCCCAAGATCTTTGCGTACATCCTGCAGGTCAATGGCTACAAGGCCGGCGACAAGGAACTCACGCCGGCCGACGTGGCCTGTGTCTCCATGCTCCCGTACCCGGGGGACAAGCAGTAGGCGCGCACGCGGCGCGGGCCGAAAGGGGCCGACCCGCGACGCAGGTTCGACAGCAGGCAGCCCCGCATACGCGCATACGTAGTCGCAGCACCGCCGACAGAAGCAGTCGCATTCACCGCCGCGCGCGGGCCGCAGCGCATTCCGGCTGCCGGTTCGCCACGTCAGAGCCAAGAGGGAACCATGACAACACACACTGAGATGCACCACCGGGTACGCCGAAGCTTCGGCAAGGCGGCGATGGCCGCAGCCGTGCTGTTCGGCAGCGTGCTGGCCGTCAGCGCGCATGCCGTCGGCGTGAAGGCCGAGGGCTCCGAGACCGGGGGCCAGAAGGCGCAGATGCAGAACAACATCATGGACGACGTGGGCGTGACCCAGTCGATGCTGAACAACGCCGCGAACGACAGCGCCAACTGGGTGGTCAACGGGCGCAACTACGACAACACGCGCTTTTCGCCGCTGACCCAGATCGACACCCGCAACGTGAAGGACCTGAAGCCGGTGGCCATCGTGCAGACCGGCTACACGGCCAGCTTCGAGACCACTCCGCTGGTGGTCAACGGCGTGATGTACGCGACCACGCCGATGGTCAACAAGAAGCAGGCGCTGATGGCGCTCAACGCCGCCACCGGCCAGACCCTGTGGACCTACGTGTACACCAACGGCTTCAACCAGATCTGCTGCGGTCCGGTGAATCGCGGAGCCGCCGCCGGCGACGGCATGGTGTATTTCCTGAGCATCGACAACCACCTGGTGGCGGTCAACGCGCGCACCGGCAAGAAGGCGTGGGCGACCGTGGTCGCGAACTCGCAGGCCGGCTACTCGGAGACCATGGCGCCGACCTTCTATCACAACATGGTGATCATCGGCAGCGCCGGTGGGGAATGGCCGGTGGCCGGCTTTGTCGCCGCCTACGATGCCCGTAACGGCAAGCAGATCTGGCGCTGGCACAGCACGTCGGATCACTCGACCTGGTCGGGAGATTCCTGGAAATACGGCGGCGGCACGGTGTGGACCACTCCGGCTATCGACACCAAGCGCGGGTTGCTGATCTTCTCCACCGGCAACCCGAACCCGGACCTGAACGGAGCGATGCGCCTGGGCGACAACAAGTACACCGATTCCATCGTCGCGCTGGACGTGAAGACCGGCAAGTTCCGCTGGGCCTACCAGGAAGTGCCGCATGACGTGTGGGATCTGGACGCCGTCAGCCCGGTGATCCTGTTCGACACCATGGATCACGGCAAGATGGTCCCGGCGGCCGGCGAGGCCGGCAAGACGGCCTTCTACTACGTGGTGAACCGCGAAACCGGCAAGCTGATCCGCATGTCGGAGCCCTTCGACGAGCAGCAAAACCTGTTCGCGCAACCGACCACGCACGGCACGCAGATGCTGCCGGGCGCCAACGGCGGCTCGGAATGGTCGCCGCCGGCCTACTCGCCGCTGACCAAGTACGTGTACGTGCTGGGCATGAACCAGCTCATGACCTACACCAAGGAGGACAACTCGCCGCCGGTGCCGGGCATGATCCGTCTCGGCAGCACCTTCAAGAACGTCAAGGGCGGCATCCAGGATGGAACCTTCTCGGCCATCGACGTGAACACTGGCAAGATCGCGTGGAACAAGACCCTGCCGCAGCCGATGATGGGTGGCGCGCTGGTGACCGCCGGCAACCTGGCCTTCACCGGCGAGGGCAATGGCTGGTTCGATGCCTTCGACGCCAAGACCGGCGACCGGCTGTGGCGCTTCAACCTGGGTGCTGGCGTGAACGCACCGCCGATCACCTACACCGTGCATGGACGGCAGTACGTGGCCGTGGCCGCGGGGGGCAACTTCCAGATGTCCTACCCGTACGGCGACGCCATCGCGATCTTCACCGTGGAAAAATGAGTTCAAGCATCGACGCGGCGCCGCATGCGCGCCGCGTCGATGCCACGAGCGACCTCGCCCCGCCTTCGCGGGGCTTTTTCTTGGGTCCGGCCATATCCCGCAGAGCTCCCGCGCATGTCCCGTCCAGGTCGGGGCCCCGGGCGTAAAGCCCGGCGAAAATTGCGCTTCCTCTGGGTATTCGCGAGGAACGGGCGGGTTCATTCGACAAAGTCCCGGACGATCTGCGGCGCGCGCAAGCGCCCGCCGCGCTCGACCCCGAGCCCGCACCTTAGAATTCGGGCGCTTGGTCATCGCGGCTCGAACGCCCACGCCGTGAATCGCGCATGGCGATGTTTCAAACAAGCATGAAAAGCGCGCTGCAACACTTTGATCTTGCCGCTTTTTTTTGTATTTGATACGCTTTGCTGCAAATTCTTCAAGCCATCATGCGCACCCCTCGATCCCGCCTCCGGCACGGCACCGGCATGCTGCCCATCCTGCGCACCCTGGCGCTTGCCTGGCTGGTCGGGCTCGTCCTGTCGCCGGCGCGCGCCGCAGAGCCGGCGGCAGCCACGGGCAGTGCCAGTGGCCCCCGGGCCTCGCTACCCGGGCCCGGCGCGCAGCACGCAGAGGCACGCGTCGCGGCGCGGCACGCTGTCGTACGTCACCCCAAGCGTCGGCGCGAGGTCGTACGGCACCACGTCGTGCGGCACCGCATCGTCGCGCACCACGTCGTCAGGCACCACGTCGTGCGGCACCACGTCGTGCGGCACCACGTCGTGCGGCACCACGTCGTCGCGCGCCACGTCGTCAGGCGCCACGTCGTCGCGCACCACGTCGCCCGTCATGTGGTGCGGCACCACGCCGTCGCCCACCATGTCGTTGTCCACCACGCCGAGCAGCGGCAGCCTGTGGCAGCGCGCCACGCGGTACGGCTACTTCACCGTGGCGCGTCCCCTCGTGTGCCCGTGGTGCAACACGCGGCCGAGCGCCGTGCCATGCCGCGTCGCGTCACGGCGCTGCGCCTGGGCACCGATCCGGTGAGCCTGGCGTCCGGTTCCGCGCTGGTCATCGATGCGCGCACGCACCAGGTGCTGCTGAGCAAGGACGCCACCGACGTGCGCCCGATCGCCTCGCTGACAAAGCTCATGACGGCGGCTGTGGTGCTGGATGCGCACCAGCCGATGGACCAGCGCATCGAGATCACCGATGCCGACATCGACACCCTGAAATGGAGCAGTTCGCGCCTGCGCCCCGGCATGGTGTTCACGCGCCAGGAACTGCTCAAGCTTGCGCTGATGTCCTCCGAGAACCGCGCCGCGCACGCGCTGGCGCGCAACTATCCGGGCGGCCTTGCGGCCTGTGTAGCGGCCATGAACCGCAAGGCCGCGGGTCTGGGCATGCTGCACACCCGTTACGTGGAGCCGACCGGGTTGTCGCCGCAGAACGAGTCCACCGCCAGCGACCTGGCCAAGCTGGTGGGTGCGGTCTACGCCTATCCGTTGATTCGCGAATATTCGACCCACCCGCAAAGCATGGTCACGGCCGGGCGGCGCGAACTCGAGTTCCGCAACACCGACCACCTGATCTTCAATCGCGGCTGGGACATCCTGCTGCAGAAGACCGGATTCATCAACGAGGCGGGGCACTGCCTGGTGCTGAACACCGTGGTGCAGGGGCGCCGCGTCATCGTGGTGCTGCTCGACGCGTGGGGGCGCTACGCCCACTTCGTGGATGCCGAGCGGATCCGCGACTGGATGGAAACCTCCGGCCGCACGCTGCTGACCCGCGTCGACCCGGTGCGGGCGGCCGACGCGAGCGCCGGCGCGGTCGACGAATAAGCGCTGGCGCCGCGGTCGCGGCGCGCTCAGTCGCGGCGCGCGACGGCCCGCGCCGGCTTCGGGCGGTGGCCGAGCAGCGCCGAGATGCGTGCCGCGGTGTCGATGACCTTGCCCAGCCAGTCTTCCTGCAGGCGATCGGCCGGCGCCGACAGCGACAGCCCGGCCACCAGGCGGCCCGAGTCGTCGAGAATGCCGGCGGCCATGCAGCGCACGCCGAGTTCCAGTTCCTCGTTGTCGCGCGCGAAGCCGAGCTGGCGCACGCGCACGAGTTCGGCCTCCAGCTGGGCCAGGTCGGTGATGCTGTTGCGCGTGTGTCCGGCAAGCCCGGTGCGCAGCGCATAGGCCTTGACCTTCTGCGCGTCCTCGCCGGCGAGAAAGAGCTTGCCCACCGAGGTCAGGTGCAGCGGGGCGTGCCCGCCGACCGTGCGCACCACCTGCATGCCCGAGCGTTCGCTGAAGGCGCGCTCGATGTAGATGATCTCGTCGCCCTGACGCACGCTCAGGTTCACCGGCTGGTGGGTCAGGCGATGCAGTTCGCGCATCGGCCCGAGCGCGACATCGCGCACGTTCAGGCGCGCCTTCACGAGGTTGCCGAGCTCGAGCAGGCGCATGCCCAGTTGATACACGCCGGGTTCGCAGCGATCCACCAGATGGCCGGTGGCGAGATCGTTCAGGATGCGGTGCGCCGTGGAAGGGTGCAGGCCGCAGCGTTCGGCGATCGCCTTCAGTGCAACCGGCTCGGCCTGCTCGGCCAGCGCATCGAGAATCGCGAACATGCGTTCGATGACCTGGATCGCGGGTTGCTCGCGCTTGCCGGCGCTGGAAGGTGTGGGCTTGGTCACACCCCCATTTTAGATGCCGAAATGTCGGTATGTCATGCGAAATCTTCCGCGGGCCTGGACCAAGCGTGCGCAGCGGGCGGGCCGTCGAGCCAGGTACCGTCCGGCTGAAGCACCTGGAACGGACGAAAGCGGCTCTTGTAGGCCATCTTGGGGCTCTCGGCGATCCAGTAGCCGAGGTAGGTGTGCTCGAGACCCAGCGCACGGGTCTGCATGATCTGCCACAGCACACTGAAGGTGCCGAGGCTGGCCCCCGCTTCGTCGGGGTCGTAGAAGGTGTACACCGCCGACACGCCGTCGCGCAACAGGTCGATGACCGAGACGATCTTCAGGGCATCGGCTTGCGTCGGATCGCGGAATTCCACAACGCGGGTGTCCACGCGGCTTTGCAGCAGGAACTGCGTGTACTGATCGATGCTGTCCTGATCCATGCCGCCGCCGGTATGGCGCCGCGCCTGGTAGCGCAGGTACAACTGGTAATGCTCGGGCACGAACTGCGGCCCCAGCACGCGCGCCCGCAGCCCGGCATGCCGCTTCCAGGCGCGGCGCTGGCTGCGGTCGGGCTGGAACGCGCTTGCCCGCACGCGCAGCGCGACGCAGGCCCGGCAGGTCTCGCATTGCGGGCGGTAGGTGAACAGGCCGCTGCGCCGGAAACCGGCCTGCACGAGGTCGGTGTACACGTCCGGCAGCACGCGGTGCGCCGGCGTGACCACCTGCGAGCGCGCAAGGCGTTCGGGCAGGTAGCTGCAGGGGTACGCGGCGGTCGAGTAGAACTGCAGCGCACTGAACGGTAGCTCGTTCGGGTGGGTCACAGCCAGGCTGCGCAATGCTGGACGAAGTGCGTCCAATCATACTGCCAGCTCGCCGGCCCCGGCTGCCGGCGGGCCTGCTCCAGCTCCCGCAGGAAGCGCTGCCGCGGCCACGGCCGCGCCCCCAGGCTGGCGAGGTGCGCGGTCTGCTGCTGGCAGTCGATGAAGCGCAGCCCGCGGGCATGCGCGAAGCCGCACAGCGCCATCAGCAGCACCTTCGAGCCATCGTCGACGCGCGTGAACATGGACTCGCCGAAGGCGGCGCCGCCGAGCGCCACCAGGTACAGCCCGGCGATCAGTTCGCCGTCGCGCCGCAGCTCGAAGCTGTGCGCCAGACCGTCGCGATGCAGGGCGACGTAGGCGCGCACGATCGCCGGGCCGATCCAGGTTCCCGCCACGCCGCCGCGCGGCGCCGCGCAGGCCACCATGACCTGTTCGAAATCGCGATCCACCGCAAGCTCGAAGCGCGGATCCGCGGCAAACCGGCGCGCGGCGCGGCGCAGCGAGCGCGTCACCCGCAGTTCCTCGGGAAGCAGCACCATGCGTGGGTCGGGGCTCCACCACAGCGGCGGCTCGTCGGCGCCGAACCACGGAAAGATGCCGTCGGCGTAGGCGCGGCGCAGCGTGGCCGCGTCGACGCTGCCGCCGGCGGCGAGCAGCCCGGGGTAGGGCGCCTGCGCCGGCAGCGCGGCCTCGGGCGGCGGAAACGGCTCGCCGGGTCGCAGTCGGGGGAGGGTCCAGTTCATGGCGTCGGGGGCGGGTGTCGCGGCGGCTGCCGGGGCGGCAACCTTGCCGCGCATGGGTTATTCTCGCCGCAACCCTTTCATCGACGGCGCGTCCGACACGCGCGTGAGCCATGACTCTTTTCCGACTCGGCAATGTGCAGCCCCAGGTCGCGCCCGACGTCTTCGTCGCCGACACCGCGCGCGTCATCGGGCGCGTCAGCCTGGCGCGCCACAGCAGCGTGTGGTTCGGCGCCGTGCTGCGCGGCGACAACGAGCCCGTGGAAGTGGGCGAGCGCAGCAACGTGCAGGAATGCGCCGTGCTGCACACCGACCCTGGCTATGCGCTGCGGGTCGGCGCCGGCGTGACCATCGGGCACCAGGCCATGCTGCACGGCTGCAGCGTCGGCGACGGCAGCCTGATCGGCATCCAGGCCGTGGTGCTCAACGGCGCGCGCATCGGGCGCAACTGCCTGGTCGGCGCCGGCGCCCTGGTCACCGAGGGCAAGAGCTTCCCGGACGGCAGCCTGATCCTCGGCAGCCCGGCGCGCGTGGCGCGCGAGCTGCGCCCGGAGGAAATCGAGGGCATGCAGCGCAACGCCGAGGTCTACGTGCGCAAGGGCGCCGAGTACCTGAGCAGCCTGCAGCCGGTCGACGACGACGCGGTGCGCCGCTGAGGGCGCGCGCATGAGCGACAGCCTGCTCAAGTTCATGCTCGGCGACGGCCATGTGCGCGGCGTCGCGGTGCGCCTGCACGACAGCTGGCAGGAAATGCGTCGGCGCCGCCGCCATGGCGCCGGCGTGCAGGAACTGCTGGGCGAGATGAGCGCGGCCTCGGTGCTGCTGGCCGGCAGCCTGAAGTTCGACGGCACGCTGGTGCTGCAGATCCATGGCGATGGCCCGTTGCGCCTCGCGGTGGCGGAATGCCAGCCGGATTTCGGCCTGCGCGCCACCGCGACCTCGGGCGCGGGCGACGACGATGCGCCGGCCGACGCAGCGGCCGATTTCACGCAGCTCGCCAACCCCCACGGCGCGGGGCGCTGCGTCATCACGCTGGATCCACGCCAGCCCGGGCAGCAGCCCTACCAGGGCATCGTCGCGCTGAACGACGCTGACGGGCATGCGCTGCGCGATCTGTCGGCGGTGCTGCGCCAGTATCTCGACCAGTCCGAGCAGATTCCGTCGTGGTTGATGCTCGCGGCCGACCAGGAGCATGCCTGCGGGCTGCTCGTGCAGCGCATGCCCGACGCCGGCGGCCAGGGCTCCGGCGAGGCCGCGCGCGCCGACGAGGATTTCGCGCGCGCCGTGCACCTGGCCTCGACCCTGCAGCGCGACGAACTGCTCGGTCTGGAACCGCAGGAGCTGCTGCGACGCCTGTTCTGGGAGGAGCAGGCGCGCGTGTTCACCCCGCCGCAGCCGCGGTTCCATTGCACCTGCTCGAAGCAGCGCGTGACGCAGATGCTGCGCATGCTCGGGCGCGAGGAAGTGGAATCGGTGCTGGCCGAGCGCGGCGAGGTCGACGTGCGCTGCGAGTTCTGCGGCGCCGGCTATGCCTTCGACCTCGTCGATGCGGCGCAGTTGTTCCGCGAGCCGGTCGACCAGCCGCCAGGATCGTCGCGCAGCCAGTAGCCGGCGCGGCGGCTCAGCGCGCCGGCGCCGACGGCGGCGCCAGCGGGGGCAGCGGGCTCGACGCCGGCAGCACCTGCACGTAGATCTCGTCGGGCGCGATCATGCCCATCTCGCTGCGCGCGCGCTCCTGCACCGCCTGCGTGCCGGAACGCAGGTCATGCGCCTGCGCCGACAGCGCGGCGTTGCGCTGGCTCGCCTGCTGGTTGGCGAGCAGCTGCGCGTGCAACTGGCGGCGCAGGCGCTGCACCGCCGGCCAGCCGCGTTGCCCGAACCACAGCGGCCATTGCAGCAGCACCAGCGCGAGCAGCAGCACGACGGTGACCCAGCGCAGCGAACGCATCGCGGAGCCCCGTACGCGGCGTTTGCGGCGGCTGCCCGCTCAACGCAGGTTGTAGAAGGTGGCGCGCCCGCTGAAGCGCGCCACGTCGCCGAGGTTTTCCTCGATGCGCAGCAGCTGGTTGTACTTGGCGATGCGATCCGAGCGCGACAGCGAGCCGGTCTTGATCTGGCCGGCGTTGGTGGCCACCGCGATGTCGGCGATGGTGGTGTCCTCGGTTTCGCCGGAGCGGTGCGAGACCACCGCGGTGTAGCCGGCGCGCTTGGCCATCTCGATGGCGGCGAAGGTCTCGGTCAGGGTGCCGATCTGGTTGACCTTGATCAGGATCGAGTTGCCGACGCCGTCGTCGATGCCGCGGCGCAGGATCTCGGTGTTGGTCACGAACACGTCGTCGCCGACCAGCTGCACCTTGCGCCCGAGCTGCGCCGTGAGCTTCTTCCAGCCGTCCCAGTCCTGTTCGGCGAGCCCGTCCTCGATGGACACGATCGGGTACTTGTCGAGCCACGACGCGTACATCGCGATCATCTCGTCGGAGCTCAGCACCTGGCCCTCTCCGTCGAGGTGGTACTTGCCGTCGCGGTAGAACTCGCTGGACGCCGGGTCGAGCGCGATGGCGATCTGCTCGCCGGGCTTGTAGCCGGCCTTCTCGATGGCCTCGACCACCAGTTGCAGCGCCGCCTCGTGGCTGGCCACGTTGGGCGCGAAGCCGCCCTCGTCGCCGACCGTGGTCGGCATGCCGCGGTCGTGCAGGATGCCCTTGAGCGCGTGGAACACCTCGGTGCCGTAGCGCAGGGCCTCGCGGAAGCTGGGCGCCCCCACCGGCATGATCATGAACTCCTGCATGTCCAGCGTGTTGTTGGCATGCGCGCCGCCGTTGATCACGTTCATCATCGGCACCGGAAGTTCGCAGGCGGAGAAGCCGCCGAGGTACTGGTACAGCGGCACCCCGGCCTCCTCGGCGGCGGCCTTCGCCACCGCCATGCTCACCGCGAGCAGCGCATTCGCGCCGAGGCGCGACTTGTTGGCGGTGCCGTCGAGATCGATCAGGGTGCGGTCGAGGAAGGCCTGCTCGGAGGCGTCCAGGCCCATCACGGCCTCGGTGATCTCGGTGTTGATGTGCTCGACGGCGCGCAGCACGCCCTTGCCGCCGAAGCGCTGCGGATTGGCGTCGCGCAGTTCCACGGCCTCGCGCGTGCCGGTGGAGGCCCCCGACGGCACCGCGGCACGGCCGAGAAAGCCGGTTTCCAGCACGACGTCGCATTCCACCGTGGGATTGCCGCGGCTGTCGAGGATTTCGCGGGCGTTGAGATCGACGATTGCGCTCATGAGCTTGTTCCAGTCCTTGGTCTTGGTTGCGGGGGCCGCGGCGCCGGTTCAGCGCAGCTGGTCCTCCAGATAGTCGCGGCGCTTGACCACCGCATCGATGGCGCACAGATCCTCGAGCAGCGCGCGCATAAGGCGCAGCGGCAGCGCGTTGGGCCCGTCGGACAACGCCCGCTCGGGGTCGGGGTGGGTCTCCGCGAACACGCCGGCGACGCCGGCGGCGACCGCGGCGCGCGCCAGCACCGGCACGAACTCGCGCTGCCCGCCGGAGCGCTCGCCGAGGCCGCCGGGTTGCTGCACCGAGTGCGTGGCGTCGAACACCACCGGGCAACCGGTGTCGCGCATGATGGCCAGGCCGCGCATGTCGGACACCAGCGTGTTGTAGCCGAAGCTAACGCCGCGTTCGCACACCATGACCTGCTGGTTGCCGACGGCGCGCGCCTTGTCGACCACGTTGCGCATGTCCCAGGGCGCGAGAAACTGGCCCTTCTTGATGTTCACCGGGCGCCCCTGGCGCGCCACGTTCTGGATGAAATTGGTCTGCCGGCACAGGAACGCCGGGGTCTGCAGCACGTCGACCACCGACGCCACCTCCTGCAGCGGCGTGTCCTCGTGCACGTCGGTCAGCACCGGCACGCCGATCTGGCGCCGCACCTCGTCGAGCACCTGCAGCCCCTGCTCGAGGCCGGGGCCGCGGAACGAGGCCGCCGACGAGCGGTTGGCTTTGTCGAACGACGATTTGTAGATGAACGGCACGCCGAGTTCGGCGCACAGTTGCTTGAGCTCGCCGGCGGTGTCCAGCGCGAGCTGCCGGCTCTCGATCACGCAGGGGCCGGCGATCAGGAACAGCGGCCGGCGCGCACCGACCTCGAATCCGCACAGTTGCATGCGAGGGCTCCGCGGTTCAGGCGTTCGCCGCGCTGGGCGTGGCGGCTGCGGCCAGGTGGCGGTTCAGCGCGGCGCGCACGTAGGCGTCGAACAGCGGGTGCGCGTCGCGCGGCGTGGACTTGAATTCCGGGTGGAACTGCACGCCGATGAACCAGGGGTGCACCGACTGCGGCAGCTCGACGATCTCGGTCAGGTGCTCGCGCGTGGTGTAGGCCGAGATCACCAGGCCGGCGCGCTGCAGCGCATCGAGGTAGTCGACGTTGGCCTCGTAGCGGTGGCGGTGGCGCTCGTTGACCACGTCGCCGTAGATGCTGTGGGCCAGCGTGCCGGCGCGCACCTGCGCCTGCTGCGCGCCCAGGCGCATGGTGCCGCCGAGGTCGGAGTCGGCGCTGCGCTCGTGCACCACGCCGCTGTGGTCCTTCCACTCGCTGATCAGCGCGATCACCGGATGCGGCGTGGCGGGGTCGAACTCGGTGCTGTTGGCGCCGGTCAGCCCGGCCATGTTGCGCGCGTACTCGATGGTCGCCACCTGCATGCCCAGGCAGATGCCGAGATAGGGGATGGCGTGCTCGCGCGCATAGCGCGCCGCCAGGATCTTGCCTTCCACGCCGCGCTTGCCGAAGCCGCCCGGCACCAGGATGGCGTCGAAGCCGGCGAGCTGGTCGATGTTGTCCTCGACCAGGGTCTCCGAGTCGAGGTAGCCGATGTCGACGCGCGCGGCGTTTTTCAGCGCGGCGTGGCGCAGCGCCTCGTTGAGCGACTTGTAGGAGTCCGACAGGTCGGTGTACTTGCCGACCATCGCGATGCGCACGTGGTGCCGCGGGTGCGCCTCGACCTGCACCAGCGCGTCCCAGGCCGACAGGTCGGCGGCGCGCGGGCTGAGCCGCAGCTTGTCGCAGATCAGCGTGTCGAGGCCCTGCTCGTGCAGCATGCGCGGGATCTTGTAGATGCTGTCGGCGTCCCACACCGAGATCACCGCGTCCTGCGGCAGGTTGGCGAACAGCGAGATCTTCTCGCGCTCGTCGTCGGGAATCGGGCGGTCGGCGCGGCACAGCAGCGCGTCCGCGGTGATGCCGATCTCGCGCAGCTTCTGCACGCTGTGCTGGGTCGGCTTGGTCTTCAGTTCGCCGGCCGCCGGGATGAACGGCACCAGCGTGAGATGCACGAAGGCGCTGTGGTGCCGCGGCAGGCGCAGGCTCATCTGGCGCACCGCCTCGAGAAACGGCAGGGATTCGATGTCCCCCACGGTGCCGCCGATCTCGACGATCGCGACCTCGGCCTCGTCGGCCGTTCCCTCGCCGGCGCCGCGCCGGACGAACTCCTGGATCTCGTTGGTGACGTGCGGGATCACCTGCACCGTCTTGCCCAGGTACTCGCCGCGGCGTTCCTTGCGGATCACGCTCTCGTAGATCTGGCCGGTGGTGAAATTGTTGCTGCGCCGCATGGAGCGGCGGATGAAGCGCTCGTAGTGACCCAGATCGAGGTCGGTCTCGGCGCCGTCGTCGGTGACGAACACCTCGCCGTGCTGGAACGGCGACATCGTTCCCGGGTCGACGTTGATGTAGGGGTCGAGCTTGATCAGGGTGACGTTGATGCCCCGGGACTCGAGAATCGCGGCCAGCGAGGCCGCCGCGATGCCCTTGCCCAGGCTGGAAACCACGCCACCGGTGACGAAAACGTATTGGGTCATGACGCCGTATCGGACCGGGAAATTGGCATTATAGGAACGCAGCGTCCGGCGCCGGTGCGCCGAGCCCGCGCAACAGTTCGCGCAACAGCTCGCGGATGGCGTCCGCGGTGGCCTGCGGCTGCTCGAACGGGAACAGGTGGCTGCCGCCGGGCATCCAGTGCAGGTGCCGGCCGACCAGGCGACGCGTCGCGTGCATGCCGGCCATCGCCAGCTCGCGCGAACGGGTGCCGCCGATGAACCCCACGCGCACGCCGGCGCGCCGCAGCCGCCGGCCCAGGCCCCCCATATGGTGCGGCAGCGTGGCGTAGATCGCCGCCTCGATGTCGCGCCGGAAGCGCAGCTGCCGCCCGCCATCCCCGTCCTGCGTGCCCACGGACGCGTAATCGTCGAGCATGCGCTCATCCCATGTCTGGAATACGGACTTTTCGCCGAAGTGCCTGCGCACCGCCGCCAGGTCCGGCCAGTGCTGGCGCCGACGCAGCGCCGGCGCCACCGGGGCGAAGCGTCGCACCAGCCCGCTGCGCTTGGAGGCCCACAGCAGCGCCGCGCGCCAGCCCGCGACCACCGGCGCGTCGAGCAGCACCAGCGCGCGCAGGCGATGCGGGTGCTTGTCGGCCAGCATCAGCCCGAGCAGTCCGCCCAGCGAATGCCCCACCAGGATGACCGGCCGCGCGCCGCAGCTGCGCTGGATGAACTGGTCGAGCTCGCGCAGCAGGTGCGGCCAGCAGTCGCTCACCGGATGCGCCGGATCGTGCCCGAGCATGTCCGGGGCCAGCACCTCGAAATGCTCGCCGAGCGCTTGCAGCAGCACGCGATAGCTTCCCGCGGGAAAGCCGTTGGCGTGCGCGAACACCAGCAGCGGGCGTGTCGACGACGCGCTCATGTCGCGTCCCCGGTGGCGGCGCGTGCCTGGTCGCGCAGCTGGTACAGGTGCTGCAGCGCCTCGCGCGGCGAGAGCGCGTCGCAGTCCAGCGCGGCCAGGCTGTCGAGCAGCTGCGCCACGGCGGGGTCGGGCGGCGACGCCTGGGCCGGCGCGTCGCTCGCGGCCGGCGCGCCGAACAGGTCGAGCTGCGCCAGGCGCTCCACCTGCGCCTGCTGCAGCGCCTGCAGACGCTGGCGCGCATCGCGCAGCACCGGCGTCGGCATGCCGGCGAGCTGCGCCACCTGCACGCCGTAGCTGCGGCTTGCCGGGCCCGGCTGCACCTCGTGCAGGAACACGATGCCGGCGTCGTGCTCGACGGCGCCGACGTGCAGGTTCAGCGCCTGCGGATGATGCGTCGGGAAATCGGTGATCTCGAAATAGTGGGTCGCGAACAGCGTGTGGCTGCGGCAGCGCTCGTGCAGGTGCGCGGCGATGGCCAGCGCCAGCGCCAGGCCGTCGAAGGTCGAGGTGCCGCGCCCGATCTCGTCCATCAGCACCAGGCTGTCGGGCCCGGCGCTGCGCAGGATCGATGCCGCCTCGCTCATTTCCACCATGAAGGTCGAGCGCCCGCCGGCGACGTCGTCGGAGGCGCCGATGCGCGTGTGGATGGCATCCAGCGGCCCGATGCGCGCGCTCGCCGCGGGCACGAAGCTGCCCATGCAGGCGAGCAGGGCGATCAGCGCGGTCTGGCGCATGAAGGTCGACTTGCCCCCCATGTTGGGCCCGGTGATGATCTGGGTGCGCGCGTTGGGCGACAGCACGCAGTCGTTGGGCACGAAGCGCTCGACCTGGGTCTGCACCACCGGATGGCGGCCGCCGCGGATCTCGATGCCGGGCACTGCCGACAGCTCCGGGCGCACCCAGTCCCAGGTGCGCGCGCGCTCGGCCAGCGCCGCCAGCACGTCCAGCCGCGCCAGTGCGCGGGCCGCGCGCTGCCAGGGCGCCACCGCCGGCTGCAGCGCCTGCAGCAGTTCGCTCCACAACGCGCGCTCGCGCGCCAGCGCGCGCTCCTGCGCCGACAGCGCCTTGTCCTCGAAGGCCTTCAGCTCGGGCGTGATGTAGCGCTCCGAGCCCTTCAGCGTCTGGCGCCGGCGGTAGTCCGGCGGCACCTTGTCGGCCTGCCCGCGCGTGACCTCGATGGCGAAGCCGTGCACCTTGTTGTACAGCACGCGCAGGTTGGCGATGCCGGTGCGTTCGCGCTCGCGCGCTTCCATGGCCAGCAGGAACGAGCTGCAGTCGCGACCGATGGCGCGCAATTCGTCGAGCTCGGGGTCGAAGCCCTCGCCGAACACCCCGCCGTCGCGCAGGTTGAGCGCCGGCGTCTCGGCCAGCGCGCGCTGCAGCAGGTCCAGGCCGGCCTGTCCGGGCTCCAGGTCCGCGCGCAGGCCCTGCAGCGTGGTTTCGTGCGACGGCACGCAGGCGGCGATCCGGGGCAGCCGCTGCAGGCTCTCGCGCAGCGCCGCGAGTTCGCGCGGACGCGCCTGCTGCAGCGCCACGCGCGCGGCGATGCGCTCGAGATCGGCAAGCCCGCGCAGCGCGTCGCGCAGTGCGTCGGCACCGTCGCGCAGCAGCGCGGCGACGGCGTCGTGCCGGGCCCGCGCCAGCGCCTGCGCGCGCGGCGGCGCCGCCAGCCAGCCGCGCAGCAGCCGGCTGCCGGCCGCGGTGGCGCAGCTGTCGAGCACCGAGAACAGCGTCGGCGCGGGCTCGCCGCGCAGCGTGCTGAACAGTTCCAGGTTGCGGCGTGCGTTGACATCCAGCAGCACGCAATCCTCGAAGCGCTCGACCTGCAGCTCGGCCAGGTGCTGCAGTTCGCGCCCCTGCGTCTGGCGCGCGTAGTCCAGCGCCGCCGCGGCAGCGGCGTGCGCGCGCTCCAGGCCGTCGGCGCCGAAGCCGCCGAGATCGAGCACGCCGAGGCCGCGGCACAGGAGCTGGGCGCCGGCGTCGGCGTCGAACTGCCACGGCGCGCGCGGGGTCAGCGCAATACCCTGCAGCGCCTGCGGCACCGGCTGGTCGGCCGGCCACAGGGCTTCGGCCGGCTGGATGCGCGCCAGCCATGCCGCCAGCTCGTCGCCCCGGCATTGGGCCAGGCGTACCGATCCGCTCGACAGCACCAGCCAGGCCAGACCGTACTCGGGCTGGCGCCGCGATGCCGGCGCAGCGACGGCCAGCAGCACGCAGTCGCTGCGTTCATCGAGCAGGCCGTCATGCAGCCGCGTGCCGGGCGTGACCACGCGCTCGACGCGGCGTTCCACCGGTCCCTTGCTCGTCGCAGGGTCGCCGATCTGTTCGCAGATGGCCACCGATTCACCCAGGCGCACCAGCTTGGCCAGGTAGTTGTCGAGGGCCTGCACGGGCACGCCGGCCATGACGATCGGCGCTCCCGCCGACTGGCCGCGTCGCGTCAGGGTCAGGTCGAGCAGGCGCGCGGCCTTCTCGGCGTCGGCGTAGAACAGCTCGTAGAAATCCCCCATGCGGTACAGCAGCATGTGCTCGGGGTGTTCGGCCTTGATGCGCAGGTACTGCTGCATCATCGGCGTGTGGCGGGCGAGCTCCGCGTCGAGTTGCGCGGAGTCTCCGGTGGTCGGTGTTGCCGGATGGTTCAAGGTGATCGCCGTCGGGTCGGTATGCGCCGCGCGCGGCCTGCGCCGCCGGGCATTTCGGAGGGCCGTGGAGGCGGCGCGGGGCATCGGCCGCGGCGTCTGTGTCCGACCGCCCCCGGGCTGTTCACAGCCTGCCAGCCCTGCATTGTGCGCGACTCGCGCCGGCGCCGGGCGCGCGCCGGGTTCACGCCGGGATCATGCCGGCCTTATGCTGGCGCCGTGTCCGCGCCGGAGTCTGCCGCATGCTGCATGGTTGGTTCGTCTGCTTCGATCTGCTGGGAACCTTCGCCTTCGCGCTGAGCGGCGCATCGGCGTCCATCGAGCGCCGGCTCGACGCCTTCGGCGTGCTGGTGGTCGCCTACGCCACGGCCTGCGGCGGCGGCATCGTGCGTGATGTCTGCCTCGGCGCCGTGCCGCCCGCCGGCATCACCGACTGGCGCTACCTGGCGGTCGCGCTGTGCGCCGCCGCCGTCGCGTCCTGGGCGCATTCGCTGGTGCGCCGCCTGCGCCACCCGGTACTGTTCTTCGACGCCATCGGGCTCGGTTTCTTCGCCGTCACCGGCGCGCACAAGGCGCTCGCGCTGGGTGGCGATGCCGAGGTCGCGATCGTGCTCGGGGTGGTCAGCGCGGTCGGCGGCGGGGTGTTGCGCGACGTCCTGCTGAATCGCGTCCCGGCCATCCTGCAGCGCGAGATCTACGCCACCGCGGCGCTGCTCGGGGCCTGCATCCAGGTGCTCGGACAGCGCCGCGGCTGGAGCCCTCTGCCCACGCTGTGGTGCGCTGTCGCGGCCTGCGCGTGCCTGCGCTTCCTGGCCATGCGCCGGCGCTGGAGCCTGCCGGTGCCGGGGCGCGCATCCTAGGAGCCTGGATATTTCATGAGTCGCCATCGTGGTCGGGCGTGACCGCGAGCGCGTGAATAATGGCCCGCATGCGCGCGCCGCGCCCGGCATGCGCGACCGACAGGAGAACCGTATGGACTTCGTGTTCGCTGCGCCGCCGCCGGTGGCGCTGCCCGTGGCCGGCAGCGGCGCGCTGTTCCCGGTGCGCCGGGTGTACTGCGTGGGTCGCAACTACGCCGCGCATGCGCGCGAGATGGGCTCGGACCCGACGCGCGAGCCGCCGTTCTTTTTCTGCAAGCCGGCGGACGCCGTGCTGCCGGTGGCGCCCGGCACGACCCTGGAACTGCCGTATCCGGGCATGACCGCGAACCTGCACCACGAGGTCGAACTGGTCGCGGCGATCGGCAAGGCGGGACGCGACATCGACGCCGGCGACGCCGCCGCGCATGTGTTCGGCTACGCCGTCGGCCTGGACATGACGCGGCGCGACCTGCAGGCGGACATGCGCCAGGCCGGACGCCCCTGGGAGATCGGCAAGGCCTACGACGCGAGCGCGCCGATCGGGCCGATCCACGCCGCCGGCGGCCTCGCGCAGGCCCTGGCGCGCGCGCCCATCGCGCTGACCGTGAACGGCCAGACGCGGCAGAGCAGCAGCCTGGACCAGCTGATCTGGTCGGTGCCCGAGACCATCGCCCATCTGTCGCGCTACTTCGAGTTGCGCCCCGGCGACCTGATCTTCACCGGCACTCCGGAGGGGGTCGGCGCGGTCGTGCCGGGCGATCTCATGGTGGGCAGCATCGCCGGGCTGGGCAGCCTGTCGGTGCGCGTGATCGAGAGGACCTGAGCCATGCGCCTGTACAGCTATTTCTACAGTTCCACGTCGTATCGCGTGCGCATCGCGCTGGCGCTGAAGGGTCTTGCCTTCGACATCCTGCCGGTCAACCTGCGCGCCGATGCGCAACGCGATCCGGAGTACCTGGCGCGCAATCCGTCGGGCGGCGTGCCGTTGCTGCAGGACGACGATTTCAGTCTGTCGCAATCCCTCGCGATCATCGACTACCTGGACCAGACGCACCCGCAGCCGCGGCTCATCCCGCTCGAGCCGCGGCTGCGCGCCAGGGTGCTGGAATTCGCCAACGGCATTGCCTGCGACATCCATCCGCTGAACAACCTGCGGGTGCTGCGTTACCTGCAGCGCGAACTCGGCGTCGACGACGCCGCGCGCCAGCGCTGGTACGCGCACTGGGTCGCCGAGGGACTGGGCGCGGCGGAGGCGCTTGTGCAGCGCCATGCAGGTGCGGCGTCGAGCTATTGCTTCGGCGATGCGCCGAGCCTGGCCGACGTGTGCCTGGTGCCGCAGGTGGCGAACGCCGAGCGCATGCACTGCGATCTCGAGCCGTACCCGCGGCTGCGCGCGATCGTCGCGCATTGCCGCGAGCACGCGGCCTTCCAGGCCGCCGCGCCGTCGCGCCAGCCTGATTTCACCGGCTGAGCGCGGCCGCGCCCGTCCGGCGGCGCGGCGGACCGCGCCGCCGGGCCCGACGGCCGGCGCCGTACCACGCCACGCCCGCCCGTGCGCCCGTGCGCCGGATCGCGCCTGCGCCCGAAGGCTTGGTGCGGAATCGGGCGCTGGCCGCACCCCGCATCTTGCGCGGGCGCCCAGCCCGCGCTGCGATCCGGCGCACGCCCAGCATCCCGATGCTGCACCAACGCGGCCCCCTGGGGTATTTCAACAGCCTGCTAACGCACCCGCTCCTATAGTCGATCGCACGGGGCGAAGGCCCGACGCCCGTGCGTGCTGGCGCGGTCGCCCCGGGGCCCATGTGCGGTCCGTTCGCCGCGATCCGCGGCGCTCTTCGATGGGGAGGGCTCGACCATGAACATGCTGTGCATCGGCAACTGCCGCGTGGCGCTGCGCTGCCGGCTGCCGGCGGCGCTGTTCGCAGTGCTGTACCTGCTGTCGCCCGCGGCGCAGGCCAGCGACGGCACCATCACGGTGACCGGTCAGGTCACCGCCAGCACCTGCGCGATCAGTCTCGACGCGGGCGCCGCCAACACCACGGTGCTGCTGCCGACGGTGTCCACGTCGGCGCTGCCCGCGGTCGGCTCGGTCGCCGGCGCGACCCCGCTGACCTTCAGCTACTCGGGCTGCTCCAGTGGCCTGACCAGCGCCACCGTGTACTTCGAGGCCAGCGGCACGCAGGATTTCAACACCGGCTGCCTGACCAATACCGCCACCACCGGCGCGAGCAACGTCGAGGCCTGCGTCACGAAACTCGACGGCACGCTGGCCTTTCTCGGCAAGCCCAGCGGATCGCAGGGCGTGCCCGCCGCGGCGCTCACCGGGGGCGCCGGTTCGCAGACCTTCCTGGTGTCCTACTACGCGCCCAAGGGCGCCGCCACCGCCGGCGCCTTCAGCTCCCAGCTCACCTACTCGGTCGTCTACCAGTAGGCGAGCGGGGCGCGCCACATGCCCGATTCGCGCCGGCGCCGCGGTCTGCTGCCGGCCTTGCTGCCGGCCTTGCTGCCGGCCATGCTGCTGGCCTGGTGCGCAGTGCCGCCCGCCGCGCATGCCGAACTCGTGCTCACCGCAACGCGCCTGATCTACCACGCCGCCGCGCTCGATGCACGTATCGGCGTGCGCAACGTGGGCACGCAGCCGGCGCTGATGCAGGCCTGGATCGACGACGGCAACGCGCAGGCGAAGCCGCAGGACATGCATGTGCCGTTCGTGGTCACGCCGCCGATGGCGCGCATCGATCCGGCGCAGAGCCAGACCCTGAGCGTGGTGTTCACGGGCGACACGGCGCTGCCGCGCCGGCGCGAAAGCCTGTTCTGGCTGAACGTGCTGGACATTCCGCCCGAGCCGACGCGGCGGGCCGGCGCCGACTACATCCAGTTCGCGGTGCGCACGCGCATCAAGCTGGTGTACCGGCCTTCCGCGCTGCACGCCAGTCCGGCGCAGGCGATGCGCTGGCTGCGCTGGTCGGAGCGCTGCGGCTCCGGGCGCTGCGTGCTCGAGGTGCACAACCCGACGCCCTACGACATGCCGATCGTCGAGCTGCGCCCGGCGGGGCAGGGCGGCGCCGCGCCACGCCCCCTGCAAGGCACCGTACGACCCTTCGCGTCCAGGCGCTGGGCGGTGCCGGGTGCGCGCCCGGTGCGATCGGTGCGCTACGACGTGATCGACGATGACGGTGGCTTCGTCCATGGCTCTGCGGATCCTGCGCATACGCCGTGAAGCGGCGGCTCGGGCACTGCGCAGTGCTGCTGCTCGGCGCGGCGATGGCGAGTCGCGCCGCGGCGCAGCAGACGGTGCGCTTCAACCCGCGGCTGGTGTTCGGCGGCGCGGCCGAGGCACGTGACGTGTCGCAGTTCGATCGCGGCAATCCGGTGCCCTGCGGAAACTATCGCAGCCGGGTGTTCCTGAACGGCGCGTCGCTGGGAACGCGCGTGGTGAAACTGCGCGTCGCCGGCGCCGCACCGGTGACCCAGGTCTGCCTCGACCGCGACCTGTTGCGTCGTCTCGACCTCGATCCCCGGCGCCTGCACGCCGCCGCCAGGGCCTGGCTCGGCACCCACGACGCGCCGGACTGCGAGGCGGCGCCGCGGATCGCGCCGGGCCTGCATGCCGCGTTCGACCTGACGCGGCTGCGCGTCGACATCACGGCGCCGCAGCGCATCCTGCAGCACCGGCCGCTCGGCTGGGTTTCGCCGGCGGCATGGAACAACGGCATCGACGCCGCTCGCCTGAACTACCAGCTCAACGCCGTGCGCAGCCGGCGTGCCGGTGCCGCATCCGGCCAGACCCAGATCTTTCTCGGGCTGAGCGCCGGCTTCAACCTCGGCGCCTGGCAATTCCGGCATCGCGGCACCCTTTCGGGCGCCGGCGTGACCGGTCTGCACTACCTCGGCATCGCCAGCGACCTGCGCCACGACGTCGCCGGGCTGGGCGGCTACGTGCAGCTCGGGCAGGGGCACAGCGACGGCCGGCTGTTCGACAGCGTGGCCTATCGCGGCGTGCTGCTGGCCAGCGATCCGCGCATGCAACCGCCTTCCGAGCGCGGCTTCGCGCCGGTGATCCGCGGCTTCGCCGCCGCGCCGGCGATCGTGCGCGTACGCCAGAGCGGCGTGCTGCTGTACCAGACCAGCGTGCCGGCCGGCAGCTTTCGCATCGACGACCTCTACCCGCCGGCGGCGGGGGCGCCGCTGCAGGTCAGCGTGCGCCAGCTCGACGGCGCCGTCTCCGGGTTCAGCGTGCCGGTGTCGCTGCTGCCGCAACTGCAGCGCCCGGGCCATGCCAGCTACCAGTTGCTGGCCGGGCGCATGCGCCCGGCGCTCGGCGCGGCGGACTGGCCGGTGCTGCTCGGCAGCCTGCTGTACGGCTTCGACAATGTCCTGACCGGGGAGTTCGGGGTGCTGGCCGCGCGCGGCTACGCCGACACCGCGCTGGGCGCGGCCTTCAATACGAGCGTCGGCGCGCTGGCGCTGGAACTGGCGCGCTCGCGCTTCGACCTTCCGGCCGGCCGGCGACGGCGCGGGCTGCGCCTGCGCGGCACCTGGAGCCTGGCGCGCGGCCGGCTCGACCTGAACCTGCGCGCGACCTATCGCTCGGTCGGCTACTACGGGGCGCAGGACGCGCTGGACAGCGGCCCCGGCGCCGCCGCGCCGAGCCCGCCGGGGCGCGCGCGCGATGACCTGCAGGTGCAGTTCACGCAAGCGCTCGGCGCGGCCGGCGAGGCCTATCTGAGCGGCGCGCGCACGCGCTATTGGAATGCCTGGCCGCGCCAGACCACGCTGCAGTTCGGCTGGACGCGCAGTTTCGGCGCGGCGCAGCTCACGCTGGCTTTCAGCCGTCAGATCGGCAGTGCCGGCGGCGGGGCGGGCAATGCCCTGAGCCTCAGCCTGTCGCTGCCGCTGGGCTCCGTGTCGAGCGCGCCGACCATGCGCTTCGGCGTGCAGCGCGACGGCGGCGGTCGCAGCAGCGCGCAATGGGATCTGTCGGGCGGCAGCGATACTCCGGACGGCCTCGGCTACGGGCTGCAGGCCGGCGCCGGGCAGGGCACGCGAAACCTCGGTGTGAACGCCAGCTGGCGCAGTGCGGGGGGCAGTTTCGCCGCCGCCGCCACGCAATCGGAGGGCGCGCGCGGCACGATTCGCGCGCTTTCGCTGGACGCCAGCGGCGGCGTCGTGGCCTTCGACGGCGGTGTCACGTTCACGCCGTACCTGGGCAACACCATTGCGCTGATCGAGGCCCCGGCGGCGCGCGGCGCCGCCGTGCTCGGCGATGCGTCGCGCATCGACGCGCACGGCTATGGCGTCGCCACCTACCTCACCCCCTATCAGTACGACACCGTGGGCATCGACCTCGCCCGCGCCGCGCTGTTGCAGCAGGGGTCGGCGAGGGTCGTGCCGCGCGCCGGTGCGATCGTCGCCGTGCCGCTGCGCAGGCGGCGCGGCCGCTGGGTGCTGATCTCGGGGCGGCGCGCCGGTGGTGCGCCACTGCCGTTCGCGGCGCAGGTGCTGGGCCGGGCCGGGCGGCTTGTCGGCTATGTCGGACAGGGCAGCCGCATCGACGCCCACCTGCGCCACGAAAGCGGCCGCCTGCTCGTGCGCTGGGGCCGTGCGGACACGCAGGCCTGCGAACTGGGTTACCGGCTGCCGGCGGCGCGCGTCGGCGCGCGGCCGCTGCGGCTGCGCGGCGCGGTGTGCGCCACGCCGGCACGGAGCGCCGCGCCATGAGCGCCGGGCGGCGGCTGCGGCGCCTGGCCGCCTGGGGCGCGCTGGCATGCGCCATGGCCGCGGCGCACGCGGCACCGCGGCCGCGCGGCGCCAGCATGAACTGCACTCCCGCCAGTTACGCGCAGCTGGTGCCATCTCCCGGGCGCATCATCGTGCCGGCGGCCCGCGGCACCGGAGCGGCGTTGTGGGGCGGCTCGCTCAGCGTCGGTTTCAGCTGCACCAGCAGCGGATCCGGCGCCACGCTGGGCGCCGGCAGCGTGCTCGGCGGCAGCAGCCAGGCCACGCTCGCCGCCTCGGGCGGCGGCGCCGACGGCGTGTCGATCGTCTCCGCCGGCACGCCGGCGCTGAGCCTGAGCTCGCCCGGTTGCGCGCTGCGCTCGCTGCGCGAATCCGCGACAGCCTGGAGCTTCGCCATGGTCTCGACGGCAGCCGGAACCTGTTCCGGAACCCTGGTCGCGCCGCTGGAGTTGGTGCGCGCCGGCGGCGCTCTCGGCACCGACATCGCGGCGTCGAACCCGCTGGGCACGGGCGGCGCCGCGTGGGTGAGCTTCCCGACGCGGGCCGTGAATGCCACGAGCCCGCTCGGGCTGCCGGCGCCGGTGCCGCTGCTGTCCGGCGGCGGCTGCACGGTGTCGCCGACGCTGCAGACGGTGAGCCTGCCGCAGGTATCGGTGAGCGCGCTGGCGACGCCGGGTCAGACGGCCGGTGCGACGCTGTTTCGCATTCCCCTGCAAAGCTGCCAGGCGATCACGGCGACGGCGTACTCGGTGTACGCGAGCTGGAGCTTCGCCGCGGTGACGGGCCATCCATCCGTGATCCGCAACTCGGCCGGACATGGTGCGCGCAATGTCGGGGTGCAGATCACCGATGCGGCGGGCGTGCCGGTGACCAGCGGCGCCGGCACCGATTTCCTGGCCGGCAGCGTCGACAGCGCGGGCGGCGTCGCCGCGCAGATGTTCGTGGCGCAGTACATGGCCACCGGCGCGGTCAGCGCCGGGGCCGTCACGGCGACCGCAACGTACACGCTCACATACCGCTAAAGTTCCAGGTGGCGCGCGGGCTTGCGACCCCCGATCCCGGCAGCTGCCGGCCCATCGACGGGCGCGGGACGCGCCGCGCAGCGGGCCGGCGCCAGCCAGGCCCCGTTGTTCGTTCCCCCCGCATGCCGGCGTGTCCGGCATGCCCTGACCCGGAGACCCACCATGAGTTTGCGTATCGGCAGCACGGCTCCCGATTTCACCGCCCAGACCACCGAAGGCACGATCCGTTTCCACGACTGGATCGGCAACCACTGGGCGCTGCTGTTCTCGCACCCGAAGGATTTCACCCCGATCTGCACCACCGAACTGGGCACGGTGGCGCGCATGAAGCCCGAATTCGACAAGCGCGACTGCAAGCTCATCGGGCTGTCGGTCGACCCCGTCGAGGAGCACCGTCGCTGGGCCCAGGACATCGCGGAAACCCAGGGCACCGCGCCGAACTACCCGATCATCGGCGACACCGACCTGAACGTGTCCAAGCTGTACGACATGCTGCCCGAGGCCGAGCCGGATTCCTCCACCGGACGCACCGCGAACGACAACGCCACGGTGCGCAGCGTGTTTTTCATCGGTCCCGACAAGAAGGTCAAGGCCATGCTCACCTACCCGATGAGCAACGGCCGTGATTTCGACGAAATCCTGCGCCTGCTCGACGCGCTGCAACTGAGCGCGCGCCACGGCGTGGCCACCCCGGCCAACTGGCGCCCGGGCGGCGACGTGGTGATCCCGACCTCGGTCAGCGACGAGGCCGCCCGCGAGCGTTTCCCGCAGGGTTTCAAGACCCTCAAGCCGTACCTGCGCGTGGTGGCGCAGCCCAAGTGATCCAGCGCGGCACGGCGGCGTTCGCGCCGCCGTGCCGCGGCACGGCATGGCTTGTGCAAGGGTTGTCAGGCACGAGTAAACTAGGGTTTATACCTAAGGTGTAACCCTGATCTTCCCCACAAGGGAGCCTGCCATGACCCTGCTGCTGAACCTGTTCCGATCCTTCCTGCCGCCGCAGGACGAGGCCCGCGAGCGCGCGGAACAATACCTGGCGCAAGCGCGCGACATCTTCGAACTCGAGCGTCGCATGAACCACCTGGCGCATGCCGCGCCGGGCAACTGGTGATGGCGCGCGCCACGAGTTTCGCGCCGGCCGCCGCGGCCTGGCTGGCCACCGACGCGTCGTGGGAGCCGTGGCTGCGGCGCATGGCCGCCTGCCCGTTCGACGCCTTGCGCGCGCAGTACGCCGGCGCGGTGCGCAGCGGCGTGCTTCCGGCCTCGCTGCTGGCCGCCGGCCGCTTCGAACGCGGCGTGGCGCAGTGGGAATCCCTGCTGCTCGGGCCCTGGGCGCGGGCGCGCTGATCCGGCGCGTCATCGCTGCCGCGGCCTGCAGCCGCCCCCTGCAGTTGCCACCTGCAGCCGCCCGCATCGCGGGCGGCTTTTTTTCGCCTGCAGGCGCAGCGCCGAAGCCGTGGAATGGCGCGCGGGCCGGGAAAATCGAGGAATTCAGGAAGTTTTCCTCTTCAAATGCGGTGGGTCGTCGTTAGCATCACGGATCATGCCGATTGCCGAGTTTCCAGAAGCACACCCTGCGGGCATGGTTCGGCGTCGGCACATCCTGTGCGTGGACGACGACCCGGTACTGCTCGCGGCGCTGCGCCACGGCCTCGCCTCCCAGTCCGAGGTCTGGGACATACGCTTCTCGCAGGATCCGCGGCAGGCGCTGGACTGGAGCCGCGACGCCAGCTTCGACCTCGTCGTGGCCGACATCGGCATGCCGGGCATGGACGGGATCACGATGATCGAGGCCATGCGCGCGGTCTCGCCCCGGCTGCGCAGCATCGTGCTGTCCGGCACCGATCGCTTCGATGTCCTGGTGGATGCCGTGAATCGCGCCGGCATCCTGCGCTTTCTGCGCAAGCCCTGCAGCGCCGAGACCCTGATCGGGGCCATCCAGGCCTCGCTCGAGCCCTTGCTGGCGAGTGCGTCGATGCATGCCGTGTTCGAGCGTCTGCCGCAGGCGGCGCTGCTGGTGGACGCCGACTCCTGCCTGGTGTTCGCCAATCAGGCGGGAGCCGACTACCTCGATCCGGCGGCCGCCCTGCTGGTCGACGCGCAGGGCCGGCTGACGGCCTGCGACCGTGCGCAGGCCGCGGCGCTGCACCAGGCGATCCGCGCGGTCGCGCTGAGCGGGCGCGATGATGTGCTGGCGCTGCCACGCGTCGACGGCAAGGGCGTCGTGGCGCTGGCGCTGACGGCCTGGGGCGACGGCGCGGTGCTGTACGTGCAGGACGCGCGCAACCGGCCGGCGCCGGCGCCGGGGCATCTGGCCAAGCTTCTCGGCCTGACGCCTTCCGAGGGCCGGCTGGCCCATGCACTGGCGACCACCGGCTCGCTGGAGGACGCCGCCGGCATGTGCGGCATCACCCTGGCCACGGCGCGCACCTACCTGAAGGTGATCTTCGGCAAGACGGCGACCCGCGGCCAGCCCGATCTGGTGCGACTCCTGATGGGCCTGCCGCGCGTGCGCTCGTAGGTGGCGTCCCGCGGCGCGCCGGCGGCCGCCGCCGCGCATGCTCCCGATACTCCCCAAATTGGAGTGGCGCCGGCGCCGACGCGTCGGGAAAATCCGCGCTCGGTGCTTCGTCGTCCCGGCGATGGCCGCAACCTGCACCTCGTGTGCAAGCCGATCGCCCCGCATGCCCCCGTCACGTTCCCAACGCCCGCCGCACGCGCACGACCCAGCCGGCTGCTCGCCACGCGCCGGCACGGCTCGCCGCGTCTGCCGCGAACGGCTGTACGCGGGCGGCCTGGAAATGCTGTACCAGCCGATCGTCGACCTGCGCTCGGGCGCGCTGGCGAAGGTCGAGGCGCTGGCGCGCCTGCGCCTGCGCGACGGTCGGCTCATCGGGCCGTCCGAGTTCCTGCCGCATTTCGCGCGCCGCGAACTCGCCGAACTGTTCCGCCAGGGACTCGAGCAGGCCCTGAGCAGCCTGCGCGCCTGGGACGCGCTGGGCCTGCCGCTCGACGTGTGCGTCAACCTGCCGCCGTCGCTGCTCGCGCTGGAGTCATGCGTCGACTGGGTCGACGACGCGCTGCGCCGGCATGGCGTGGCGGCGTCGCGCCTCAGCCTCGAACTGCTCGAGCACCCGTTCGAGCACGCGGCGATGCTCGTGGAGCGCCGCGCGCTGGATCGCCTGCGCGGTCTCGGCGTGAGCCTGGCGATGGACGACTTCGGCAGCGGGCACAGCGATCTGCGGCGCCTTGCCGCGATACCCTTCGACGCGCTGAAGGTCGACCAGGAACTGACGCGCCTGTTCGCCAGCGACTCCGACGCCGGACCGCCGCCCCCGCGTGCGCGCACCCGCCTGCGGCGCCTGCTGCGCAGGCTGCCGGCCGAGGTCGTGGTCGAGGGCGTGGAGGATTGCGCTGCGCTGGCCGCCGCGCGCAAGCTCGGCGCCGGCTTCGCCCAGGGTTTCGGCATCGCGCGTCCCATGCCGTGGCCCGCGCTGCCCGCGTGGGCGCAGGATTTCGCCACGCGCCGGTGCGCTCACGCCGCGTCGCCGGCGCCATGCGCCGGCGCTTGAGCCGCGCGCCTTCGACGCAACGCGTGCCCGACCACGCCGGGCCCGATGCCGCGGCCCGAGCCGCATGCCGATGCCTGCCCGGCGGGAGGCTGCGAGGACCTCGGCACAGGCCGCACGGCAGCGCTCAAGCGCTGCAACGCGACGTGATCGACACCTGTGACGCTTCGGCGTGAACCGTCCGGGCCGGGTCGCGCAGCCGTTCCGGCGCTGGCGCGCGGGCGCGCTGCGACCCGGGTCGACCGAGCGCGATGGCGGGCTTGCGGGCTGCCGCGGCCGGTGCGGCGCCATGCCCGCGCCGACGGTGCGGCGTCGCAGGTGCTAAGGTCACGGCGGGATGCGCGCGGTTTTCCGCGGCAGGATTCCCGCGTCCGCGCCGCGCGCTCGGCCGCGGATGCGCCGACCCGGCTGCCGCCCGCCGCGGCCGGCAGGCACCCATGCGAAGCTCACACCAGGCGATGAACCCCTTGTCCACAGCGGCCCGCGGCGGCCGCGTCGGCGGCCCCGCCGGACACATCGGCAGCGCACGCCGGGCGCCGCGGCCGCGCGCGCATTGAGGGCCGGCGGCATGCTGTCCGACTACCCCCACCTCGATGCCACCGAGCTGGCCGCGCGCATCGCGCGGCGCGAGGTGTGCTGCGTGGAACTGCTGCGGGCCGCGCTGGCGCGCCTGGATGTCTGCAACCCGCAGCTCCACGCCGTGGTGTACGACTGGCGCGAGCAGGCGCTCGAGCAGGCACGCGCCTTCGATGCGCTGGCGCCTGGCGATGCGCGCCGCGCCGCGCCGTTCGCAGGCGTGCCGTTTCTGCTCAAGGACCTCGGCCAGGACCTGCGGGGCCTGCCCGCCAGCTGGGGCAGCCGGGCGCGCCGCGGCGTGCGCGCCGCCGCCACCTCGGCGGTGGTGCGGCGCTGGCAGGCCGGCGGGCTGCTGGTACTGGGCAAGACCAACCTGCCGGAGCTGGCGCTCAAGGCGGTCACCGAGCCGGCCCTGTTCGGCCCCTGTCGCAACCCGTGGGATCTGCAGCGCACTCCCGGAGGCTCGTCCGGCGGCTCGGGTGCTGCGGTGGCCGCCGGTATCGTGCCGCTGGCCGGCGCCTCCGACGGCGGCGGCTCGATCCGCATCCCGGCGGCCTACTGCGGCCTGTTCGGGCTGCGTCCGTCGCGCGGGCGCGTCAGCCACGCCCCGCAGGCCGATGAATTCTGGGAGGGCGCCAGTTCCACCCACGTGCTGACGCGCAGCGTGCGCGACAGCGCGCTCGCGCTGGATGTCGTCGCCGGCGCCGAGCCCGGCGACCCGTTCGCGGTGGCCGCGCCGGCACGGCCCTACGCGCAGCAGATCGCCACCCCGCCTGGGCGCCTGCGCATCGGCTTCAGCGTCGATTCCCCACTGGGCGGCGAGGTGCATGCCGACCATGTCGAGGCGGTGCAGCGGGCCGCCGCGCTGCTGCGCGAGCTCGGCCACGACGTCGAACCGGCGGCGCCGTGCATCGACGGCATGGCGCTGGCGCAGAGCTATCTCGGCATGTACTTCGGGCAGGTGGCGGCCGAGGTGCGGCGCTGCCGGCGCGAGTTCGGCGCGCGCAACACCGATTTCGAACTCGACACGCGCGCGCTGGCGGCCATCGGCGAGAGCATGCCGGCGGCCGCCTACGTGCAGTTGCACCAGCGCTGGAACGGCTTCGCGCGCGCGCTGGCCGAGTTCCATGCGCGCCACGACCTGCTGCTCACGCCGACCACGGCGCAGCCACCGGCACGCATCGGCGAACTCGACGCGCCGGCGTGGCAGCAGCACGCGCTGCGCGCGCTGCTCGGCCTCGGTCTCGGCGGCCTGCTGCGGCGCAGCGGCATGGTCGAGGACCTGGCCCGCGTGTCGCTGGCGCGCACGCCGTTCACGCAACTGGCCAATCTGACCGGCGTGCCGGCGATGAGCGTGCCGCTGCACCACGGCGCCGCCGGCCTGCCGGTGGGTGTGCAGTTCATCGCGTCATGGGGGCGCGAGGACCTGCTGCTGCGCCTGGCCGCGCAGCTCGAGGCGGCGCATCCGTGGTCGGGGCGGCGCCCGCCCGACCCCGCCGACGCGGTCGTGCGCGCCTAGCCCCGCAGTTGCGGTTCGTGCGCCGGGTCTGGGCGTGCGGGCTTGCACGCCGCAAACCGGTTCTTCGACTTGCAGCCGGCGCTGGCGCCGCGCCGGCGGGCGCAGCCGACAGCGGGAGCACGCTGGGCTTCGCATCTCGCCACGTCGTCGCGTGCGTGTGAACGGCTCGAAAGATCGGCGGCTGGCACCTTCCGCTGAGCCACTGTCATACCCCTGTTGCAAGGCTGGGGTAGCGTGCAAGCTCCGAGCAACTTCCGCGACTGCCGACATCCCGCCATGAACGCCCGTTTCCGCCGCTTGGGACTCACCCTGCTTGCCGGCCTGCTCGGCGCCGCCGTGCCGGCGGCGGCCGCCGCAGCGTCCGTCGGCCACAGCGCGCTGCTGCCCAGCGGGCGCGCCCTCACCCCGGTGGGCGCGCTCGCCGGCACCGACAATTTCCCGGTGCGGGTGCTGCCGCTCGGCGATTCGCTGGCCGTGCTGGACAGCGGCGCCGGCCGCGTGCAGCACATCGAGTTGTTCCAGCAGGCACCGCAGTTGCGCCGGGTCGCCCGTTTCGACGCCTTCGCGCAGGCCCGCCCGGCCAGCCCCGGAGCCACCATCGCCCAGGGCAGACGCGCTGCCGCAAGCGGGCAGGGCGCCGACGGCGTGGAGCGGCAAAGCCTGTTCCAGGGCATGGCGGCTTCAGCCGACGGACGCACGCTGTTCGTCGCCGGCGGCGACAGCGACGACCTGCTGGCCCTGCGCCACGTCGGCGCACAACTGCGCCTGCAGCGCCGCTACCCGCTGCGCTGGCAGGCTTTCGCGTCCAGCGAGTATCCGTATCAATACGCCGGCAACTGGCAGCAGGCGCGCCACTTCTACCCCGACGGCGTGGCGCTCGGCCCGGCCGGGCGCCATGCCTACGTCACCGGCATGTTGTCCAACAGCCTGGCCCGCATCGACCTCGCCAGCGGCAAGGTGCGCTACCTGCGCGTGGGCAGCTATCCCTACGGCGTGGTGCTGGCCGACGGCGGGCGCAGGCTGGTGGTCAGCAACTGGGGCGGCAACGGCGTCACCGTGGTCGACCCCAAGTCCTGGAAGGTGCTCGGCAGCATCGCCACCGGGCCCGCGCTCGGTCCGCGCAGCAGCGCTGCCGGCGTGCACCCCACGGCCATGGTGGCCGAGCCCGGCAGCGCCCGCGTGTGGGTCGCCGACACCAATGTCGACCGCATCGTCGCCATCGACACGCGCTCGCTGCGCGCGTTGCGCGTGATCGACGACAGCCCCTTCGCCGGCGCCGCCCCCGGATCGATGCCCGACGCGCTGGCTCTCGCCGGCTCGCGCCTGTTCGTGGCCAACGCCGGCGACAACGACGTGGCCGTCTACCAGTTGCCCGGCGGCAAGCGCGTGGCGCTGATTCCCACCGGGTGGTCGCCCGCAGGCCTCGCCGTGCACGACGGCATGCTCGACATCGTCAGCAGCAAGGGTCTGGGCAGCGGCCCCAACCTGCGACGCCAGTGGGTGGGCAGCTTCATGCACGGCCTGCTGCAGCGCGTGCCGCTGTCCGCGCTCGATGTGCACGCCGTGCCATGGACCGCGCAGGCCCTGGCCGATGCCGGCATGGCGCCCGCGCAGCGCGCGCGCCTGCGGCGGGCCAACCGGCTCGCCACGCGCTGGCTGCGCGCGCACATCCGTCACGTGGTGTTCATCCTGCGCGAGAACAAGACCTTCGACGAGGAACTCGGGCGCTATGCCGCAGCAGGCGCGAAGGCCGATCCGAAGCTGGCCCTGTACGGTCCGCGCCAGCTGCCCAACCTGTTCGCGCTGGCACGCGGCGGCGCGCTGTTCACCGACTTCTACGCCGATGGCGAAGTCACGTCGCAAGGCCACCAGTGGACCACCGCCGGCGCCGACTCCGACTTCATCGAGCGGACCTGGCCGCTGTACTACTCCAACCGCGGCTACGTCGCCAACTCCGGCTGGACCCAGTCGCTGGCGCCCGACGCGCGCGACGCCCACGACCCCTTCGCCATCTACACCGACCTGTCGCAACTGGCGCACTGGAGCAACCCATGGGTCGGCTACCCGAGCCGGCGCTTCCTGTTCGACCAGTTGCTGGCCCACGGCGTGTCCTTCGAGGACTTCGGCGAGTTCGCGTCGCGCGACCGCTCCGGCAGCATCGCTGCGGCCATGCGCGCGCACATGGCGGTGGACTACCCGGCCTGGGATCGCGCGGTGTTCGACACCGTGCGCGTACGCCTGTTCGCGCACTGGCTGAAAGGACATGCCCTGCCCACCGTCACCTACCTCTGGCTGCCCGACGACCACACCGCCGGCAGCGCGCCGTGCATGCCCAGCCCCGACACCTACGTGGCCGACAACGACCAGGCCACGGCCCGCGTGATCCGTGCGCTGTCGAGGACCCCGCAATGGAGCAGCACCCTGGTGCTGCTCACGGAGGACGACGCCCAGTCCGGCGCCGACCACGTCGACGCGCACCGCACCTTCGCGCTGGCCTACGGACCGTGGGTGGCGCCTGGCCTGCTGGTGGGCTCGCACCTGTCACAGGTCGACCTGCTGCGCACCATCGAGGCCGTGGCCGGCGTGCCGCCGATGTCCCAATGGGATCAGGGGGCGCACGTGCTCGACGGCATCTGGCGCAAGCATGCCGATCCCGCGCGCTTCGAGCCGCGGCCGCTGCGCCAGCGCGCGCTGCGCAACCCGGGTACCTGCAAGCCCGGCTCTCCGTTTCGCGATCTGCCGGTGGCTGCCGCCGACGCCCAGCTTGCGCTGCGCGTCGACCAGCGCTTTGGCACCACCACCTTGCTCAAGGTCGACGGGCCCGAGCAGATGCGCCAGATCTGGCTGGCCAGCCGGGGACCCCAGGCCTACGCGCGCATGCTTGCCCACGTGCGCCGGCTCGGCCGCGACGAGCATCGCCCGCTGTCGAGCCTGATGGCCGCCGGCGACGACGACTGAGCCGATTTCCGCGCACTCATGCAACGGTCCGCGGACGGCCCGCTGCCAACGCGGCGGTGGCCGCGTGCTGACTGCGGCAGGGCCTGCATGCAGCCCGCTACCGGCCTCCGGCAAGCCGCTCCAGCAGGGGGCGGACGGCCTACCGGGGGCTGCCCCCCGAACCCGAAAGGCGCATGTCCGGGTTCTCGGGCGCTTCGTAGGGGCTCTGGATGCACGTCATGCAGGGGGTTTGCCCGCTGCGCGCCTTGCGGTACAGGCCCTTGACATCGCGTGCTTTGCACACCTGGAGTGGCGTTTGCAGGTACACCTCGACACAGCGCTTCGGGGCGACGATCTCCCGGGCCATCGCGCGGTCGCGCGCGTAGGGCGATATGAAAGCCGTCAGCACGACAAGCCCTGCGTCGGCCGTCAGGAGGGCCACTTCGGCCAAGCGGCGGATGTTCTTGACGCGATCGGCTTCCGTGAGTCCGAGGTCCCGGTTCCGGCCGTCGCGTACGTAGTCGCCGTCGAGCAGGTAGGTGCGCAGCCCGCGCTGCTGCAGTTCCACCTCCCGCGCGTAGGCCAGCGTGGATTTGCGGGCGTCCGGGGTGCCTGCGAGGAGCGTGCCGCTGCACCACGGCGCCGCCGGTCTGCCGGTGGGTGTGCAGTTCATCGCGCCATGGGGGCGCGAGGACCTGCTGCTGCGCCTGGCCGCGCAGCTCGAGGCAACGGATCCGTGGTCGGGGCGGCACCCGCCCGATCTCGCCGACGCGGTCGCAGGCGCGTAGCGCAGCAGTCACGCGTCGTGCGCCCAGGCTGTGCGCGCAGGCTTCGACGCTGCGACCGCGTCGGCCGCCGGCGGCCCGGCCTGTTCCGGGCCGCGAGGTCGCCGTGCCACCGGCGCAAGCCGCCTCGCGACGGACTTCCCGGCGATGGCGCAAATCCTCTGCAAATGGGGGTATCGAAAGCATCCCCCCGGGTGTATCGTCGTATCCAGAGTGTCGTGCTCCGGCTTGTGGGCACACGGTGGCGTTGCGCGCGCCGTGTCGCCTCGCTACCACGACGTAGGTACGCCGATCACCAACCTGCAGGAGGCCGATATGTCAGCGCTCGTCGCACGCCACGATGTCTGGGTCGAGGAGCAGCAGTTCGCTCGGGACGCGGTCGATGTCGACGGGCTGCGCAGGCTGCTGGCCGAGATCGACAAGGAAAAGCTCGAGCTGCGCGGCACGGCCTGCGCCTTGCCGTTCAGGGCATTCTCCGACTCGGCGGGGCGCTATGCGATCGATGCGGTGCTCATGCGATCAGAGCGCGGCATCGTTGCCTTGCTACACGACGACCTATGGCGCGTGGGGGATGCCTTCCACATCGGCATGAATGGCAGGATCGTGCGCTTTTGCGTGAACGCTTCGCGGTCGGGGCGGCGCAAGTCGGATGCCGCATCGCTGCGCGTGCTGTACCTGCGCCCGGCCTGGGGGGCCGGGCGGTAGAGAGGAGGAGCGGCCGCGGCGAGACGCGCGGCGCGCGCAGACAGCGGCGGCGCATAGCATGCGCCGGAGGCGAGAGGGCTGCGCTCAGACCCTGCTTTCACATGCCTTGTTTAAACTGTTCAAGTTCGCACCAAGCTTGTGCGAACTACGCCATACCTCTCGACCTTCGGCGACTCGTCGCTGTGCCGCGCATGAATTTCCGACGACTTGTGATCGCGCCATTCTTGGCGCTCGCTTTACTGCTGGGCGGATGCGCCCACTTCCTGCCGGGCACCGGCCCCTCCGAGCACACCGTGCGGCAGGCGCCGGACGAAGCGTCGCTCCGGGGTATCGAAGTCGTGCCGGTGAACTACGCGGTGGCGCGGGAACTCGAGCGCGATCGGATGAAGCAGCGCTTTTCCAGCGTGTTCCGCGGTGCCGAGCACCCCGCGCACCGGGTGGGCGCGGGCGACGTGCTGCGGGTGTACATCTGGGAGGCACCTCCCGCGATGCTGTTCACGGCGCAGGCGGTCGCGTCGGCCGGGCTGAGCCTGGGCGGAAGCGGCATGGTCAGCCTGCCGCCGCAGACCGTGGACAACGCCGGGAACATCGCGGTGCCGTTCGCCGGGCGCATCCCGGCGGCGGGCCGTACCCTGGCGCAGATCGAATCGATCATCACGCAGCGCCTGAAAGGCATGGCCAACCACCCCCAGGTTCTGGTCGCGCTGGCGCAGAACAACACTCAGAACGTTACCGTGGTGGGCAATGTCCAGCACAGCATGGAACTGCCCCTCAACCCCGGTGGCCTGCGCTTGCTGCGCGCGCTCGCGCTGGCCGGCGGGGTCACGCGGCCGGTGGAAAAGACCTCCATCCAGTTGTCGCGCGACGGCCGGGTCATGACCCTGCCGCTGCAGACCATCCTGCGCGATCCGCGCCAGAACATCGCGCTGCGTGCCGGCGACGTGGTCACGGCGCTGTACCAGCCGTCGAGCTTCACCGTGCTGGGCGCCGTCGGGCGCGATGCCGAGATCGATTTCGAGGCCAGCGGCATCACCCTGGCGCAGGCGCTGGCGCGTGCGGGCGGAATCGACGGCAATCGCTCCAACCCGTCCGGCGTGTTCCTGTTCCGTTTCGAGGCTCCGGCTGCGCTGCACTGGCCACGCAAGCCGACGACACTGGTCGACGGCAAGGTGCCGACCATTTTCCAGTTCAACTTGCGCGACCCGGCGACATTTTTCGTGGCGCAGACCTTCGCCGTGCAGAATCACGATCTGATCTACGTTTCCGATTCGCCGTCGACCGACCTGCAGCGCGTGCTCGGCGTGGTCGGCTCCATCGTCTATCCGTTTGCCAGCCTGCAGAACCTGGGCGTGATCCATTGATCGGGCGCAGCACCCCGCTGCGCCGACGCTCAGGTGCCGGCGAGCAGCGCCTCGATGGCGCTGCAGGCGGCCATCGCACCGTCCTCGGTCTGCATGGCGCACGCGGCCTGTGCTGCGCGTCGATGGAGTGCGGCATCGTCGAGCACTTCGCCGAGCGCGTGCGCCATGGCACGCGCGTCGGCCTGCCGAGCCGTCAGGGTATGGGCCACGCCGGCACGCTGCGCGCGCCGGGCGTTGTCGAACTGATCCCACTCCGCAGGTACGAGCAGTTGCGGCACCGCGGCGCGCATGGCCCAGCCGATGCTGCCGATGCCTCCCGAATGCACCACTGCCGCGGCCAGCGGGAACAGCTGTTCGTAGGGCAGGTAGCTGGTAACGGCGATGTCCGCACCGGTCGGCAGCGCGTCGTGGAAGCGAGGTGCCGCGACGACGATGCCGCGGCGCCCCAGATGCCGGCACACCGCTACTGCGCGCGCCAGGAATTCCTGCGGATGCCCGCGCAGGCTGCCACCGGGCGCGAAGACCACCGGTGGACTGCCTTGCTGCGCGAACTCCGCCAGCGCCTGCGCCTGCCGGGCATCGCCCAGGAACTGCGGCGCGAACCAGGCAAAGCCGGTGACTCGTGTAGCCCTCGGCCAGTCCGGTTGGGGCGGTGCCAGCCACTGCGAGGTGGCCAGCAGGTTCAGCCGTTCGGAGTACATGGCCTCGAATCGCGGGTGCCCGGGGCTGCCCAGCCCGAGGGCACGGCGCGGCAGTGCATGCGCCAGCATGAGTCCGCGCGTGGCGCCACGCGCCGGCGCGATGAACCAGCGCTGCGGCAGGCCGACGCGCCCGGCCAGCTGCTGCAGGCCGTGCAGGTAGGGCCACAGCGGGGCGTCGTGGCGCGACGGGATGGCCAGCGGCGACGCGGCACAGAACACCCAGGGTTTGCGCAGCGCGCGCCGCACCAGCGAGCCGGCGTAGGCCAGCTGGTTGCCCAGCAGCAGGTCGGCACGCGCGGCCAGCGGCAGCAGCGCGTCGACCTCGGCTCGCAGCGATGCGGGCGACAGCGTGTCGCGCAGGGCCCGACCGGACGCGGTCCAGGCCACGCCGCGCCGCGCCGCGGCCTGCGGTGCCAGGGCCAGCGGGTGCAGGGGCAGGTCGGCGAGGGCACAGGCCTGCGCGTGGTGCGCCTCGCCGGCCACGGCTACCTGATGGCCGCGGCGACGCAGTTCGCGGCCGATCGCCAGCAGCGGCAGGACATCGCCGAAGCCGCCCTTGCCCACGATTAAGATTTCGGCCATGCGAGCGAGAAAATCACAAGGTGTCGGGGGTGGCGCGCACAGCCGTGGCCTGAACACGTCGCCGGCCGATGCGCTGGGCGCATGGTACGGGGCGCGCGAGCCCATCGCGAAGGCGGGTAAGGAGCCGAGGTGCTGACCCCGGAAGTGTTCGACAGCATCGAGCAGGTGCCGCGCGATGCCTGGAACGCACTGGCGCTGCGCCAGTCGCGCGCCATGTCCTGGGAGTTCTGGCGCGTGGTCGAGGCTGCGCGCATGAACGATTTTCGCTATTTCCACGTGGTGTTTCGCAACGCCGACGCACGCCCCGTGGCCGTGGCCAGCTTCTACTCCATCACCACGGACATCGCGATTTTCGCGCCGGCGCCGCTGCGCATGCTGCTGGGCGCGGTGCGCCGCGTGTGGCCCGGTTTTTTCAAGCTGCGCATGCTCGAGTGGGGTACCCCGATCACTCTGAGCAGCCCCCCGTTCGCGCGTGACGACTCGGTGCGCGACGACGAAGTCATCGAGGCCATGCACGAGGTGCTGCGCGGCACCGCGCGCAGGCAGGGCCAGCTGCTGCTGGTGGTGCGTGATTTCGAGCCTTCGCAGCAGGGCCTGCGCGGGCGTTTCGCACGCCTGGGCTACCACTGGACCGACAGCCTGCCGAACACCTACCTGGAGCTGCGCTGGCGCAGCGTGGACGACTACCTCGGCTCCATGCGCAGCTACTACCGCAGCAAGGTGCTCAAACACCTCAAGCGAAATCGCGAGGCCGGCGTGCGTCACGAACTGGTGCGTGATTTCGCCGCGCTCGCCCCGGTGCTGCAGGCGCAGTGGATGGTGGTGCACGAGCATGCCAAGGAATTCCAGCGCGAGGTGCTGACCCCGGCGCTGTATGCCGGACTCGCCGAGGAGTTGTCGGGCGATGCCATGGTGCTGCTGTTCCACCGCGGCGAGCAGCTCGTCGGGCACGCTCTGCTGCTGCGCGACGGCGACATGCTGCGCTGGTTGTATGTCGGTCGCGAGGTGTCGGCGCACGACAGCCTGTACCTGTACGTGGCCTTCAGCGTGGTGCAGACGGCCATCGAGCTGGGTGCCAGGCGCCTGGAGATGGGGCTGACCACCTACGACATCAAGCTCGACCTGGGTGCCGAGGCGGTACCCGTGCGTGTCGCGCTGCGCGCCGCATGGGGCCTGATCAACCCCTTCGTCGGCCTCGGCTACCAGCTGCTCAACAAGGTGCCGTCGCCGGGGGCGCGCCAGGTATTCAAGGCGCGGAGCTGAGCCATGCTCGTGTCACCTGCCGCGGCTGTCGCCGCGCCGGTGCTGGTGACCGGCGCCAGCGGGTTCATCGGGCGACACCTGGCGTTGCGCCTGCTGCGCCAGGGGCGCCCGCTGCGCCTGCTCGTGCGCGATGCGCAACGTCTTGATCCCGAACTGCGGGGAGGTGCCGAGGTGCTGCACGGCGACCTGCGCGACCCCGCCAGCCTGGCGCCCGCCGTGCGCGACTGCGCGGCGCTGTTTCACTGTGCCGGCAACGTGGCCACCTGGGATCGCTGGCCCGCATATCGCGAGGCCAACGTCGACGGTGTGGCCAACCTGCTGCGGGCCGTTGCGACGGCCGGCGGCGCCGCGCCCGCGCGGATCGTGCACCTGTCCACGGTCGACGTCTACGGCTACCCGCGGCGGCCCGCGGACGAGCGCGCGCCTTGCGATGGCGGCGCCTTCGGCTACGGGCGCAGCAAGGCGCAGGGCGAGGCCTTGCTGCGCGAGCGGGCCAGCGCTATGGGGCTGTCCTGGTGCGTGTTGCGCCCGACCAATGTCATGGGCCCGCACAGCCCCTTCATCGAACGCATCGGCGCCGAACTGCAGCGGGGGTTGATGCTGCTGGTCGACGGCGGGCGCGCCGACTGCGGCTTCCTGTACGTCGACAATCTGGTGGACTGCATGCTGTGGGCCGAGACATCGCCCGAGGCGCACCAGGCGGTGTTCAACGTGCGCGACCCGGCGAGCGTGAGCTGGCGGCGCTTCGTGCACGATCTGCGCAGCGGCATCGACGGACAGGGCCATGTGCTGGTGCTGCCGCAGGTGCTGGCCGAGGCTGGCGCGCAACTGCTGCAGGGCGCGCACCGGCTGCTGCGCCTGCGCGGCGAGCCGCTGCTGCACCCGCTGCTGGTGCGCATGTTCGGGCGCACCTGCGGGCACGACATCGCGCGGCTGCGGCAGGCCGGCGCGCCGCTGGGCGCGGTGCCCTACGAGCAGGCCATGCAGCGCAGCAGGGAATGGTTCCTGCAACGGCAGTCCGAAGCATGAAGCCGGCGGGACCGACGCGGCATTTCCTGTTCCTGCAGGGCATGCCTTCCCCGTTCTTTCCGCGCATCGCGCAGGCCTTGCGCGAGCACGGGCATCGCACCACCCGCATCAACCTGTGCCTGGGCGACCACCTGTTCTGGCGGCGTGGTGGCGAGGTGCTCGACTGGCGCGGCAGCCATGCCGAATGGCCCGCGTTCATCCAGGCCTTCCTGCGCCAGCAGCAGGTCAGCGACCTGCTGCTGCTGGGCGAGCAGCGCTACTACCACCGCGAGGCCGTGCAGGCCGCACTGGCACAGGGCGTGGCGGTCACCGTGCACGATTTCGGCTACATCCGCCCCGACTGGATCACCTTCGAGCGCAACGGCATGAGCGGCGCCTCGCTGTTCCCGCGCAAGCCCGAGGCCATCCGCCAGCTGGCGGCGGCGAGCCCGAGTCCCGATTTCGCACCGCGCTTTCACGACGACGCGCTGCGCATGGCCGCCGCCGATCTGCTGTACAACTTCGCCAACCTGCTGCCGCTGTCGCGCTACGCCCGCTACCGCCGCAGCGACCGCCGGCCCCCCACCATGGCCTACACGCTGGCCAGCGCGCGGCGCCTGCTCGGCAACCGACTGCTGCGCGAGCGCATGCACGCGCTGGTGCGTGACATCGAGTCGGCTGGCCGCCCCTATTACGTGTTCCCGCTGCAGCTCGACCACGACTTCCAGATCGTCGCCTACTCCCCCTACACCGGCATCGAGCACGCCATCGAGCAGGTGCTGCGCTCGTTCCAGCTGCACGCCCCGCGCGACGCGCTGCTGGTGCTCAAGGAGCATCCCTGGGATCCGGCGCTTCGCGACTGGCAGCGCGTTTCGGCGCGCCTGGCGCAGGGCTTGGGACTGGCCTCGCGCGTGCGCTACCTGCGCGGTGGAACCCTCGACACCCTGATGCGCGGCAGCGCCGGCGTGGTCACCGTCAACAGCACCAGCGGGCTGCGCGCGCTGCAGCTCGGATGCAAGCTCAAGGTGCTGGGCCAGGCTGTGTACGACGTGCCCGGCCTGAGCTTCCAGGGTGAGCTCGACGCCTTCTGGACCCAGGCGACAACGCCCGACCCGGAGCTTGTGCAGGATCTGCTGCGCGCCATCGCCGGCAGTATCCAGATCCGCGGCGTGTTCTTCCGCGAGCCCGGACTGGGGCACGCGGTGCAGCAGGCGGTGGGGCGTCTGCTCGACGGCACGGTGGGCAGGCCGGGGTGAGTCGGCGCAGGCCCGGGGCCTGCACGGCCCGGCGTGCTCACGCGCCCGGGGACGCCCGGCCGTCCGATGTTCCGCGTTGCGACGCTTCTCGAACACGTTCTTGCAGGCACTGCTGTACCTTGGCCTCGATGGCCTCGATGGCCGCGAGGGGGCCATCGGGGAACCCGCTGCTCCGGCGCGATGCGCGCCGGCACGCGCATGACCCTCTCGCCCAGGCGCTGCACGGATTGCACCGCCCCGATGCGCGCCGAGGGCGTCGGCATGAGGCGCGCAAGGCCGAGTCGCTCCACGAGCCAGGCGTAGCCGATCGGCTCTGCCGTAGTCCGCGCAACAGACGCGTCAGCGGCGCGGCGACGGGATGCCCGACTTGACCATGGCTGAAGCTTGAGGTGCTTGAAAAAAGATTCAGAATCCAGACATCTTGGCCGAAATTTTCAAGAAAACCGCCTTGCCGCGCCAAATCCCCGACGCTGCAAGCTCGGGCAGATCTCTTTGGTATTCGGGCATTTCTTTCAGAAATCCGCCGGGTTCCGAAAAAAGATTGAGCTCTTGGTCGTCATGCCGGCGTGACGGCAGGGTGGTTGCCCGGGGCGCCGCGGCAGTCGGGGGAGCCGGCACGTCGCGGGCCGGCGAGCCTGCCGCGCGCTGCGGGCGATCATTCGCCGTCCATGGCTCGCGGCAGCCATGGGCGCTTGGCGTCGCCAGGTGCGGTGATAGTGACCTGCATGGCAGTCCACCTTGGCCAGATGATGGTTTGATGGGGCCACGTCATGGCCGAGCAACAACTGGGCGGTGAGCGGGCTGCTCGACCGCACGCTGCATCGCGCTCACGCCTTCGACGGCGCCCGACCGCTGGGGCTATGGCTTCATCGCGTGGGGCCGTGGCGTCGACGCAGCGCCTGCGCACGCTCAGCGTACCCCGATGAAGCGTCGCAGCAAAAAGCGCCAGCCCTCCCACCACCAGGGCCGCGGGCCCGCGCTGCGCGCCTTCCAGGCCGCCAGTTCGTCCAGCGCCTGCTCCGGCTCCACCGGACCGTGCGGGCCCAGATAGAGGGGGTACAAGAGCAGCGCTCCGGCCACCAGTTGGTCGAGTTGCAGCCGGCGCTGGCGTCGCGCCAGCGGGAGGCGGTCCTCGGTGAGCCCCCAGCCGCTGTAGAAGGGCTGGCCGTGGCACACCACCGGAAGGCCGCGCAGCAGCGCCTCGAAGCCGGCCAGCGAGGTCAGCACTTGCAGTTCGTCGACCTGCGCCAGCATGGCTGCCATCGGCACGTCTCCCACCACCTCGTCGCAGGCCTGCAGGGCATCTGACTCGCCGGCGCCGCGCCGACGCAGGCCGGCCAGCACGTCGGGATGGGGCTTGTACACCACGTAGCTGTCGGGGCGTTCGCGGCGCACCGTGCGCAGCAACTCCAGGTTGGTACGCAGCCCCGGCGCCCCAAAGGCCAGCGAAGCGTCGCTTTCCACCTGGCCGGGCACCAGCACCACGTGGCGCACTCCCGGCGGGCGATGCCAATCCTGGCTGCCCACGTTGTACTTGCTCAGGCCCTCGCGCACCACGCGCTCGCGCAGCGCACGCGCCCGCGCCAGCAATTCGGGCGTGAATTCCGTCTCGGCCAGCAGGCGCTCCAGGCCCGACGGTCGGGTGGCGTCGTAGTACATGCCGTGGGTATCCACCACCCACGACAGCGGCCGCGCAAGTTCCGCGCCCAGGCCCACCGAGCGCAGGAAGCCATCCTCCATGCGCAGTACCCGCATCCCCGGCGCCTGGCCCTCGGGCGGCGGCTTCGTGCCCCACAGCACCAGCGTGCCCCGCGCGGGCAGCGCAGCGCCCTCACGCAGGAACACCACCTCACGTCCGGGAAAGCAGCGGCGCACGAAGCGGTGTTTCCACCACGGGAAGGCGTGGACGTACAGCGCTCGCGAGGCAGGTTCGTCGCGCCGAGGATCAGGCCTGGCCATTGCAAACCTCCAGGCGGTTGTCGACAGGCACGCCAAGGGTCGGCCGGGAGATCATGGGAGCGAACTGGTTGAGGGTTTGTCCGGGCGTCTTTGCCACCCGAGTGTAGCCACGGCCAGCCCATGGACTTCCCGATGGTCGCTTCCTCGGTGGATCATGAGGCGGGCAGCCCTCGGTGCGACAGCCAGACCCTGCCGTGCACTCGGCGTAGGCACGCTGGACCAGCGGGTGTTGGCTACACGCCATGCTGATCGCACGCCTGCGGTTGTCCATGATGACCCGCGCAGGTGCCGACGCGAACCACTCGAAGGCGCGGCGGTGGCGGCCCAGCCAGGTGGCCACCGCCTGGTCCCGGACGAACTCCGCGTACTGGTTTGGGCTGCTGCGTGCGCGCCGACGCTGGCGCTGCGTACAGCACGAGGGGCAAACTGCGATGGATCCGCCAGCGGGACAGGACACCAGGTCGCCCGCGCGCAAACAGCCCAGCTACGAGGTGTCGGCAGACATCGCATAGTGCGGTTGAACAACACGACATGCCAGCACTGCACGCCCGGCTGCGTCAGCCCGGTAAAGTTCGGGGAAGCGAAAGCCGCTGGAGTCATTGTTCAAGCAAGAAGCAGCGCAATTCGCACAACGTGCACGCACTGGGATTTCATGAGATCCACGTACCTTCGATTCCTCAGCCTCGCCCGCATGGCCAGCAAGCTGCCCGGCCTGCCAGCGCTGGACCCGGTAGAGGAGCGCCTGCTCGCGCAGTTGGCTGCAGTGTGGGCCAACGAGCACCATCCGACCGTGCTCGAAACCCTTCGCATCGATGAGGGGATCTCGCCGCGCACCGTTCAACGGCGCATTGAAGGCCTTCTGGTCAAAGGTATAATTGAATACCAAAACGATCTCACCGATCAGCGTGTCAAGCGCATCGCCCCCACCAAGCTGGCCGAGCAATACTTCGCACGCTTGGACCAGCTGATGAAAGCTGCACAAGGGGGCCAGCGCATCTGATCCGTTACCTGGCCTCGATGCACCGTCGCGCCGTTGCAAGTGACCTGGGCGCGGTGGCTGCCACGGCCCTGGCCTGGATCGCTGCCTTTCACCTCAACGACTGGTTGTTCGCCCGAGCAGAGCTCTCGAGCTTCGTCAGCCTCATCTTTCTGCCCGCGGGAGTTCGCGTTCTCTCGGTGCTACTGCTCGGCTGGCCTGCTGTACTGGGGCTGTTCGTCGGCGTGGTCATCGTGGCCATCCCCAACTGGCATCTGCCTGCCGCGTTCGTGCCCGCAGCCATCTCTGCCATGGCTCCAGCAGTAGCGGTGACCGTCGCGACCCGATCCATGCGCCTTCGTGACGATCTGGCAGGGATCACGCCGCGGCAGATGGCCATCATCTCTTTCGCCGAGGCCGCCTTGAACGCCCTTCCAAGCAACCTGTTCTTCTGGGCGGAGGGCCGAACCGTGTCCCCTTGGCTGGATGTCTGGCCCATGTTCCTGGGCGACCTCCTCGGCACGCTGCTGCTGCTGTACTGCGCAGCAGTACTGCTACGCCTTTTCCTGCGCTTCCAGCGTGGGACGACGTAGGCTCGTCGCGAGCAGACAACGACTGGCCTCACAAGGCGCATGACGCTGCGCCCGCAAGCGTCATGCGCATGCAACGAGGTGCGTTTCATCCCGGTGAAGCTGTAGGGGCTTGTGTCACAGGCCCTCTCGTCGTGAAGAATCGGCTCGTCGAGCAGATCTCCTTTGACCTTCTGTCCTCTGACCTTCTGTTTCGCTGGTTCGTGGATCTGTCGATCGCGGACACGTTGTGACGCACCGATCAATTTCCAGCTTCCAAGAATCGCCGCACTGCGCGCCGCACTGCGATCCGCGCCGATGTAGCCACCGCAAGGCGGTCTTCATGGCTCGAACTGGAAGCGCTCTTGGGCGCGTCGTTCGCGGCGGATCGGCATCGGTGAGGAGGCCGCCGCACGGGCAAAGCGGCGTACCGCCTTGCTGCGCGACGAGACGCATCCGGACTTTCCGTCAGTCACGCGTCGCCCAGAAATATGTCCAGCAAGGGTCGCACTGCGTCTTGTGGAACTACGCCCGTGCCGCTTAGCCGAAACTCGGCGTTCTCTGGCGCTTCGTAGGGACTTTGGATCCCGGTCATGTTGGGAATCTCCCCCCTGCGCGCCTTGCGGTACAGGCCCTTCACGTCGCGCGCCTCGCAGACCTCCAGCGGGGTGTCCACGTACACCTCCAGGAAACGCTGGGCCCCCACGATGTCCCGCGCCATCGCGCGGTCCCGCGCATAAGGCGAGATGAAGGCGGTCAGCACCACCAGCCCCGCATCGGCCATCAGGCGCGCCACTTCGGCCACGCGCCGGATGTTCTCCACGCGGTCCGCCTCGGTGAAGCCGAGGTCGCGGTTCAGGCCGTGGCGCAGGTTGTCGCCGTCCAGCAGAAAGGTGCGCAGGCCGCGTTCGTGCAGCGCCACTTCCAGCGCGTTGGCCAGGGTCGACTTGCCCGAACCCGACAGCCCGGTGAACCAGATCACGCACCCGGCGTGCCCGTTGAGGCGCTCGCGCTGCTGCGGCGTGATGCTCAGCGCCTGGCGGTGCACGTTGCTGGCGCGGCGCATCGAGTGGGTGATCATGCCCGCGGCCACCGTGGCGTTGCTGAAACGGTCGATCAGGATGAAGCCGCCCAGGGTGCGCGAGTTCGCGTAGGGCTCGAAGGCCAGCGGCCGGCCGACGGCGATCTTGCAGCGCGCGATGTCGTTCATCTCCAGGCTTCGCGCCGGCTCGTGGGCCAGGGTGTTCACCTCCACCCGGTAGTCGATTCCGGTGAGCGAAGCCGTCGCCTGCTGCGTGGCCAGGCGGATTTCGTAATGGCGCCCGACCAGCCCCGGCTCGGCGTGCATCCACACCACCATGGCCTCGAACTGGTCGCTGCACTCCACGGGGGCGTCGTCGCGCGTGAGCACGTCGCCGCGTGAGACGTCGATGGCTCGGTCCAGGCGCAGCGTGACGGCGTCTCCCGCGCCGGCCTCGGCCAGCGACTCGTCCAAGGTCACGATTTCGGCCACCCGCGTGAGCTCGCCGGAAGCGCTCACCCGCAGCGCATCACCCACGCGCAGGCGCCCGCTCGCCAGGCTGCCGCTGTAGCCGCGGAAATCGGCATGCGGGCGATTCACCCACTGCACCGGGAACACGCACTTG